>NZ_DASWPE010000023.1:0-10258 GCF_036404135.1 Rhodopseudomonas sp.
GCGCGCAGCGCCGACTTCGATGCGAAGCAATCCAGGGGCTTCAAGCGTGGCCCTGGATTGCTTCGTCGCAAGAGCTCCTCGCAATGACGGGTTGAAGGCCTGATTTCATTGATCGCTTTTTGAGTCAGACTCTGAGGAGCCGCGCGACTTCGCGCTGCGTCTCGAAGGATGAGCACCGCTTGGCATTTGGCCATCCTTCGAGACGCCCGGCTCCGCGCTTCGCGCGACACCGGGCTCCTCAGGATGACGGTGTCGGTGTGGCCAGCCCCGAAAACGAAAATGGCCGGGCATTGCCCGGCCATTGCAACTTCATCGATCTAGCTTGCGGCTCACCCCTTGAAGTCGCGCACCCGCTTGATCATCCGCTCGACATGGGCGATCGGGGTTTCCGGCTGGATGCCGTGGCCGAGGTTGAAGATATGGCGGCCGCCGGAATAGCTCTGCAGTACGTCGTCGACCGCTTCGTCGAGCGCGGCGCCGCCGGCGATCAGCACCAAGGGATCGAGATTGCCCTGCACCACGACTTTGTTCTGCACCCGCTCGCGCACCAGCGACGGCTCCGCGGTCCAGTCGATCGATACGCCGTCGACGCCGCTGCGCTCGACGAAGGCCGGCAGCATCGCGCCGGCGCCGCGCGGGAAGCCGATGATTTTCGCCCCCGGCGCCTTCTTGCGCACGCCCTCGACGATGCGGCGGGTCGGCTCGATCGACCAGCGCTCGAATTCGCGCGGCGGCAGCACGCCGGCCCAGGTGTCGAAGATCTGCAGCACGTCGGCGCCGGCCTCGAGTTGCGCCAACAGATAGCTGATCGAGCTTTCGACCAGCACGTCGATGATTTTGGCGAACGCGCCGGGATGCTGATAGGCCATGTTGCGCGCCGGGGCCTGATCCGGGGTGCCTTGGCCCGCGACCATATAGGTGGCGACCGTGAACGGCGCGCCGCAGAAGCCGATCAGCGTGGTCTCGGCGGGCAGCTCGCGGCGCACGATCTTCAGCGCGTCGAACACCGGCTGCAGCTTGCTCAGATCGATCGCCTTGGACAGCGTGCCGACCTTGTCGGGGGAATCCAGCGGCTCCAGCCGCGGGCCTTCGCCGACCTCGAACCGCACCGCGCGGCCGAGCGCATAAGGCACCACCAGAATGTCGGAGAAGATGATCGCGGCGTCGAAACCGAAGCGGCGGATCGGCTGCAGCGTCACTTCGGCGGCGAATTCCGCATTGAAGCAGAGGTCGAGAAAGCCGCCGGCCTTGGCGCGAACCTCCCGGTACTCCGGTAGATAACGGCCGGCCTGACGCATCATCCACATCGGCGGCGACGGCTGGCGATGACCGGACAGCACTTCAATGAACGGTTTGGTTACGAGATTCTGTGTCAAGAGATGGTTCCATTGTTGATCGCCAAGCTTTCTCGACGGGTCTGATACACTGCGGACACCGTCTTGACCACGGCGAGATGCGGGCCAGATAGACTGAAACAGGAATCCAAGAATGAACGCAGTCGCACCCACCGTTGCCTTGCCCGTCGCGGGCAACGCCTCCAGCCTGCCCGCTCCGGTCTCCGGAGAGCGCCATGAGATCGATAGTTCAGCGGGAAAGCTGAGCTATTGGGCCGCGGCTCCCGACACCGTCACCACCCGGACGCCGCTGCTGTTGATCCACAGCATCAACGCCGCGGGCTCGGCTTACGAGATCAAGCCGCTTTACGAGCACTACCGCACCCTCCGCCCGGTCTATGCGATCGAGCTGCCGGGCTTTGGTCATACCTCGCGGGAAAACCGTCAATACACAATTCGGATGATGACCGACGCGATTCACGCCGTCACCGACGAGATCGCCAAGACTTACGACGGACCGATCGACGCCATCGCGCTGTCGCTGTCGTCGGAATTCCTGGCGCGTGCGGCCAACGAACGGCCGCAGGCCTATCGCAGCGTCGCGGTAATCAGCCCGACCGGCTTCGATACCCGCACGGTGCGCTGGATCCGCGGCTCGCGGGCGATCCCGTGGCTCCACAAGGCGTTCGAACAGCCGCTGTGGAGCGAAGGGTTGTTTCGCCTGCTGACCGCCCGCCCGGTGATCGGCTGGTTCTTGAAGAAGACCTTCGGCTCCAACAATTACGACCGCGGCCTGCTCGACTACGACTATCTGACCACGCATCAGCCGGGCGCGCAGCACGCGCCGTATTATTTCGTCGCCGGCTATCTGTTCGCCCAGGATGCCTTGGCGCTGTATCATTCGCTGCCGATGCCGGCCTGGCTGTCGCACGGCAGCCGCGGCGACTTCGTCGATTACGGCAACAAGACCACCGTGGAAGGCCGGCCGAACTGGAGCATCACCGTCTACCAGACCGGCGCGATGCCGCATTTCGAACTGCCCGACGCGTTCATCCGCGACTATGATACGTTTCTGGCCGGGGTGGCGACGCCGCCGGTGGCGTAACGCGAGGGGCGATGTCCGATCTGGTCTGGAGCAGGGACGGCAGCGACTGGCCGCATCGCGAGGCCAGCCAGTTCGTCGCCGCCGCCGGCATCCGCTGGCATGTGCAGCGGATGGCTCCGCCCAGCGGCGACGCGCCGGCGATCCTGCTGGTGCACGGCACCGGCGCGGCGTCGCATTCCTGGCGCGGGCTGATGCCGATCCTGGCGCGGCACTTCACCGTGATCGCGCCGGACCTGCCCGGCCACGGCTTCACCCAGTCGCCGCTGTCGCACCGGCTGTCCTTGCCGGGGATGGCGGCGGATCTCGGCGGCCTGCTGCGCGGGCTCGGCGTCGCGCCGCAGGTCGTGGTCGGGCATTCCGCTGGCGCGGCGATCCTGGCGCGGATGTGCCTCGACGGCGCCATCGCCCCGGATCTGCTGGTCAGCCTCAACGGCGCCTTCCTGCCCTATGGCGGGCACGCCGCCCACCTGTTTTCGCCGCTGGCGAAACTCCTGGTGCTCAATCCCTTCGTGCCGCGGATCTTCGCCTGGCAGGCCATGGTGCCGGGTTCGGTGGAGCGGCTGATCGCCAACACCGGGTCGCAGATCGAGCCCACCGGCATCGCGTTGTATGGTAAGCTGATACGTAGTCCGGCCCATGTCGGCGCGGCGTTGCGAATGATGGCCAATTGGCAGCTCGAGCCGTTGCTGCAGGCGATGCCGCAGCTCGCCACCCGGCTTTTGCTGGTGACCGCGGATCGCGACCGCGCCATCGCGCCGGCCGAGGCGCTGCGGCTGAAGCAGATCCAACCCGCCGCGCTGATCGAAAATCTCACCGGCCTCGGGCATTTGGCGCATGAGGAGAGGCCGCAATTGATCGCCGATCTGGTCCTGAGATACGCGGCACAAGCGGCGCAGCCCGGCGATAACGCGCTAACTGTGTCATGAAAATCTTACACTGACGGGCTGGAAAACTGTCAAGAAACAGTTACACTGCCGGCCATGCTTGACCCCGGTTCCAAACCCATCCCGCCGATGCGCAATAATGATGATCAGCCCCATGCGGTGGTGATCGGATCAGGATTCGGCGGCCTCGCCGCCGCGGTCCGGCTCGGCGCCAAGGGCTACCGTGTTACCGTTCTGGAAAAGCTCGATGCTCCCGGCGGCCGGGCCTACGTGTTCAAGCAGGACGGCTTCACCTTCGACGCCGGCCCGACCATCGTTACCGCGCCCTATCTGTTCGAAGAACTGTGGAAGCTGTGCGGCAAGAAGCTGTCCGACGACGTCACGTTGAAGCCGATCACGCCGTTCTACCGGATCCGCTTCAACGATGGCACCACCTTCGATTACTCCGACGACAAGGCCGACGTGCTACGGCAGATCGCGCAATTCTGCCCGGAAGACGTCGAGGCCTATGACCGCTTCATGAAGGCCTCGGAGGCGATCTTCAAGGTCGGCTTCGAGCAGCTCGGCGACATGCCGTTCAGCAATTTCACCGACATGCTGAAGATCGCGCCGGACATGATCAAGCTGGAGAGCTATCGCAGCGTCTTCGGCCTGGTGTCGAAATATTTCCGCGACCCGCGGCTGCGCGTGGTGTTCTCGTTTCATCCGTTGTTGGTCGGCGGCAATCCGTTCAGCGCCACCTCGGTGTATTGCCTGATCACCTTCCTTGAAAAGCATTGGGGCGTGCATTTCGCGATGGGCGGCACTGGCCAGCTCGCCAGAGGCCTGGTCAAGCTGATCCTCGGCCAGGGCAACGCGGTGCACTACAATCAGGACGTCCGCGAGATCATGGTGGAGAACGGCGTGGCCACCGGCGTGCGGCTCGCCACCGGCGAGATCATCGACGCCGACATCGTAGTGTCGAACGCGGATTCCGCCTGGACCTATCGCTATCTGCTGCCGGCCGCGGTGCGCTCGCGCTGGACCGATCGCAAGATCGAGAAGGCGCGTTACTCGATGAGCCTGTTCCTTTGGTACTTCGGCACCAAGAAGCAGTATCCCGACGTCAAGCACCACACCATCATGCTCGGGCCGCGCTACAAGGAGCTGGTCACCGACATTTTCAAGCGTAAGATCTGTGCCGACGATTTCAGCCTGTATCTGCACCGCCCGACCGCGACCGATCCGTCGCTGGCGCCGGAGGGCTGCGATACGTTCTACGTGCTGTCGCCGGTGCCGCATATGGACAGCGGCATCAACTGGCCGGCCAAGGCGGAAAGCTATCGCAAGCTGATCGCCAAGGAGCTCAGCGACACCCTGCTGCCGGATCTGGACAACCAGGTGGTGAGCTCGCGGATGCTGACGCCGCAGGATTTCCAGGACCGGCTGTCGTCGTTCCGCGGCGCCGCCTTTGGCCTCGAGCCGATTCTGACCCAGTCGGCCTGGTTCCGGCCGCACAACAAGAGCGAAGACATCGATCGATTGTATCTCGTCGGCGCCGGGACCCACCCTGGCGCCGGGCTACCCGGTGTGCTGTCGTCGGCGCGGGTGCTCGATGCGCTGATTCCCGACGCCCACACTCTGGTGAAGTCATGACCTCGCAAGCCGATATCGCCGCCTGCCGTGAAATGCTCAAGGAAGGCTCGCGCACCTTCCACGCCGCCTCGCTGGTGCTGCCGCGGCGGATCAGCGACCCGGCGGTGGCGCTCTACGCGTTCTGCCGCGTCGCCGACGATGCGGTGGATCTCGGCGTCGACCGCGCCGCCGCCGTCGAACTGCTGAAGGACCGGCTTGACCGGATCTGCCGCGGCCTGCCGATGCCCTATCCGTCCGACCGTGCCTTTGCCGATGTGGTGGCGCGCTACGCCATCCCCGAGGCGATTCCGGAAGCGCTGATCGAGGGCCTGGAGTGGGACGCCGAGGGCCGCCGCTACGAGACGCTGTCCGACCTCTATGGCTACGCGGCGCGCGTCGCCGGCACCGTCGGCGTGATGATGACGCTGGTGATGGGGCAGCGCTCGCCCGACATCGTGGCGCGGGCCTGCGATCTCGGCTGCGCCATGCAGCTCACCAACATCGCCCGCGACGTCGGCGAGGACGCCCGCGCCGGCCGGCTGTATCTGCCGATGGCGTGGATGCGCGAGGCCGGGCTCGATCCGGAGCAGTGGCTGAAGAAGCCGGTGTTCAATTCGCAGATCGCCTCGATCGTCAAGCGGCTGATCGACACCGCCGACGCGCTGTATGATCGCGCCACGCTCGGCATCGAGAATCTGCCGCGGGCCTGCCGCCCGGGCATTTTCGCCGCCCGCGCGCTATATGCCGAGATCGGCCGCGAGGTCGAACGCTCGGGCCTGGATTCGGTGTCGAGCCGCGCCGTGGTCTCCACCGGCCGCAAGCTCGCGGTGCTGGCGCGGATGCTGGCGTTCAGCGAGACCGAATGGGCGCCGGCGAAATATCTGCCGGCACGGTTCGGCGACATGGCCGAAACCCGCTTCTTGATCGACGCCATCATCGCCACCCCGCTGCGCGAAGCCCCGGTGGCGCCGAAGCCGAAGCCGATCGAGGCCAAGGTGGCCTGGCTGGTCGAGCTGTTCTCGCGGCTGGAGCGTCGCGACCAGCTGATGCGCAGCCGGGCGTAGTTGCTGCCGCTAACACGGCAAGCTTCGCTAGGCCCGAATTCCCCCTTCCCAACCCTCCCCCGCAAGCGGGAGAGGGCGCGCGCTGTGGCCGCAGCGAGGCATCGAACGATCTCCTGCCTAGGAGCTGTTCCGGTTCTGATAGAATCAGAACCGAGCTCTAGATTGTTATTTTGACGCGTTTTCTTCACGCGAACCGGGATCCACTTCGCTCGAAAACGCTATAATGTAGTTTGCGCCACTCCCAAGCACGGCCGGACTCCTTCTCCCGCTTGCGGGGGAGGGTGGGGGTGGGGGTGCTCCGCACCGTAGCCCCGCGTCGATCCTGCCATCCATTCGCAAAAACACTCGAAGCCGGCTGGCGGCCGTGATACCTATGGGCGCTTGGTGCCGTCCAGCCGAAGAGTTGCCGATGACCATCGATACCGATCTCCGCGCCGAGATCCCTTACGACGCCCGCAGCGAGGCGGAGCAGCATCGCGGCCGCGCCAAAACCTGGTTCGAATCCTTGCGCGACAAGATCTGCGCCGAGGTCGAGGCGCTGGAGCGCGAGGCGCCGGCGGCGCTGTTTCCCGGCGAGCCCGCGCGCTTCACCTACAAGCCGTGGCAGCGCCAGACCGGGCAGGGCGGCGGCGTCGGCGGCTTTCTGTGCGGCGGCCGGCTGTTCGAAAAGATCGGGATCCACACCTCGTCGGCCAACGGCCGACTGACCCCGGAGATGGCCAAGACCTTGCCGGGCGACGGCGTCTCGCTCGACTACGTCTCCAGCAGCATCAGCCTGATCATGCATCCGCGGAGCCCGCGGGTGCCCACCGTGCACATGAACACCCGCTATCTCTCCACCTCGCAGGGCTGGTTCGGCGGCGGCGCCGATCTGACGCCGATGCTGGCCGAGCAGCGCAGCGCCGAGGCCGAGGACTGCGTGACCTTTCACGAAGCGATGCGGCGCGCCTGCAACGCGCATGATCCGGGCTACTACGCCAAGTTCAAGCCCTGGGCCGACAGCTACTTCTTCCTGCCGCATCGCGGCACCGCGCGCGGCGTCGGCGGCATCTTCTACGATCATCTCAACACCGGCGATTTCGCGCGCGATTTCGCCTTCACCCGCGACGTCGGCCTGGCGCTGCTCGAGGTCTATCCGAAGATCGTGCGCAAGCGGATGCAGGAGCCGTGGACCGAGCAGGAGCGGGCGCAGCAGCTTTCCTGCCGCGGGCTCTATGTCGAGTTCAACCTGTTGTACGACAAGGGCACGATGTTCGGGCTGCAGACCGGCGGCAACATCGAGACCATCCTGTCCTCGATGCCGCCCTTGGTGAGCTGGGGCTGAACCGGGACTATCGGTGAAAGGCGCGCGGTGGACCAGTATCTCGGCCTGATCGAACTGCTGCTGGTGTTTGCCGGCCTGATCGTCGGCGGCGCGGTGCTGGCGGCGCAGGGCCGCCGGCTCGACCGGCTGCGCGAGGCCCGCAACGACGCGCGCAGAGAGCCGCCGCCATGAACAGCGAAAGCTCGTTCAACTATTTCGAATTCATCCTATTGGCGCTGTTCGTCGGCGCCTGGGCGATTCTGGAATGGCAGGGCCGGCGGCTCGACAAGAAGCGCGCGGCGGACAAAGCGAACCAACCAAGCGAGAAGCCGTAGCCTCCGCGCCGCGGTGATGGCCGGGACCAGCCCGGCCATCACGAGTAGCCAATTCAGCAGCCGAGCTGGGCTGCGTCGAAGCTGGTTTCGGCGCCTTCGTCCCAGCCGTCCCAGAGGAAATCGCCGGCGCGGCCGTCGGCGATCAGCCGGAACGCGTAGCGGGTCTGCTCCTCGTAGAACTCGCAATAGGCGCCGGTGTGGGTCATGCCGCCGTTCATCTCATGCGCCTCGGCCGGGCAGGGCGAGCCACAGAAATGCCGGATCGCGCAGTCCTGGCACGGCGCGATGTCCTCGACCTTGCGGCCGGTGACGGCGGCGAAGGCCGGGGTCTGCAACACGTCCTCGATGTCGTCGCGGAACAGGTTGCCGCCGTTGAACGCCGGCAGCCCGATGAACTCGCTGCACGGGAACAGATCGCCGTTCGGCGCCAGCGCGAAGAACGCCCGGCCGCCGCCGCATGGCGAGATGTCGCACATCAGCCGCCGCGCGGTCGGCGCCTGGATGCCGATCAGGATGTTGGCGAAATTGGCAACCACCAGCTTGCGTCCGGTCTGGCGATACAGCTCGTGGCTGCGCTCCAGCGCGGCGATGAAGGCTTCGGCCAGCGGCACGTCGTCGGGCCGCACCGTGCGCGCGCCGGGCAGCGTGCAGCGGATCACGTTGAGCATGCAGGCCGGCACTTCGCGTTCGTGCAGGAACTCGACCATCGGGGTGAGCTGGTCGAGATTCTGCGAGCTCATGGTGCAGATCACGTTGAACGCCGGATAGCCCTTCAGGCGTTCGATCGCCTCTACCACCTTGCCGAACACGCCGACGCCGCCCCAATTGGCGCGGGTGCGGTCGGCGATCGCCTCGACCGGGGCGTCGAGCGACAGCCCGATGCCGACGCCGCGCGAGGTCAAGAACTCCGCGGCCTTGTCGGTGAGCAGCGTGGCGTTGGTCTGCAGCCCGAAGCGGAAGCGGTCCTTGAAGGCGTCGATCGCGGCGAAGATCGCCTCGCGCGCGATCAGCGGCTCGGCGCCGTGGAAGATGATCTGCGGCCGGCGGTCGGCCGGCATGTGGCGGCTGAAATAGCGGTCCAGGGTGTCCAGCGCCTTGAGCAGCGTCGGGCCGTCCATGTCGATGCCGTCGCGGCGCATATCGGCCGGAATGTAGCAATAGGTGCAGTTCAGGTTGCAACGCTCGGTGGCGTTGACATAGACCGCCGAGGGCTTCAGCCCGAACCGCAGCGCCTGCATCTCGCGGGCGAATTCGTCGGCCTTGGCACGGTAGCCGTCGAGCAGCGGGCCGCCGCTCAGCGTCTCGGCGAGCTGGTCCTTGCGCACCAGCGACCAGAACGCGGTGTCCGGCGAGATCAGCGCGATGTGGCTGTCATGGCCGATGTCGTAGGGTTGAATCGCGGGTCCGGCGCCGCTGTTAATGAAACGGCCCCGCGAGGGGGCCGTTCCGGACGCCAATTGAAATGGCGCGTTCACTTCGCAGCCTCCTTGTCCATCAGCACGAAGTGCGACAGCCCGGTGCCTTCGGAATCGCAGGTCTTGCGAATCGCGATGATGTCGGGACGCGCAGTGGCGCGCTCGGTGGAGGGGGTGGTCGAGGTCGAGGTGGCAATCTTGGTCATCGTCAGGCTCCATCGTGATGACCGGGCATGCGGCAAGACACGTGCGCGAGCACGTCCCTCACCGAAACCCTTTGCCATCGGATTTCGCCCGGTCGGACCGTTTCAGCAGGTCTTCTGGCTCTCGGATCGTCCACCGTCTGCACCTTCCCGACGGGACGTCCCCATCAGTGGCTGGCTTGCGCCTTGCAGCCGGCGTCCCCGAATACAGCGGCGGGTCCGCCACGGAATTACACCGTGTTCCTGGATACTGAAACTATGCCGCTCACTTACTCCCCGGCCAAGGCCTCGTCAAATGCGCTGGCGGCATGCTGGCCTGCGCGCAGGTAATCACCTATGGTCTGGGGCGGGGGACGCCGCGCTATTGCGAAGCCGATGGAACTTGGTGCGGCCGGCTCCCGTTAGGTGAATGTTTCGCGCCGACCCGAACGGTCCGGCTAGCTGCTATCAATTGGCAAAGGGCATAATCATACCATGCCGAAATTCTCGCTGCCGAAACTCTCGCCGAAATCCTGGGGCTATCTGGCGCTGGCGGCCGTCGTCGCCCTGATCGTCGCCGCCGGCGTGGAATACGTCGCCCGGACCCAGTTCGGGTTCTCCCCGGACGCGATCCGCTACGCCGCCTTCAACGTCGCCAGCCTGGTGGTGGCCTATCTGCTGGTCGCCGGCATCGGCCGCGAGCAGAAGGGCAAGAACTGAGAGCCTTCTCCGGACATTCGCCGCGCACCTTGCGCGGCAGTTTTGGCTCCACTTCTCAACGGGTCGTCCCTGCGTACGCAGGGACCCATACGGCGCGGACTCGCGGCCTAGGGGATGGCGGTTCTTCACCTTCAACGACAGGGGTGATGGGTCCCTGCGTGCGCACTAAGGCATGCACACATCTTGGGTGCGACGGATTGACTCGGGTGTTGCTGGGGGGATTCCAGAATCGGGAATTCGTGTGATCTGTCTTGCGACACTTCGATTTTGACGGGGGTGTCGCATGCTGGCGCAGATCGACT
>NZ_DASWPE010000024.1:0-2411 GCF_036404135.1 Rhodopseudomonas sp.
GGACTGAGCCGACTATATCAGGCACGGCCTCACCTCTCCCCGCTCGCGGGGAGAGGTCGGATCGTCGCGAAGCGATGATCCGGGTGAGGGGGCATTTCACCGAGGGCGGCCTTGTTGAAACGCCCCCTCACCCCACCCCTCACCCCGCAAGCGGGGAGAGGGAGCGCGCACCGGCTCCCGCGCCTCTTCGCTCAAACTCGACCGCAAAATAAAGGGGCGGATCGTCGATCCGGCCCTTTGTCGTCAAAGGCGAAGATCGGCGTTACGCCGCGGCCTTCGTCAGGCCTTCCTTGCTGAGCGCCTGCTGCACCATCGGCCGCGCCGCGACGCGGGCCTTGTAGGCGGTCAGCGCCGGCAGCGCCGAGAGGTCGAACTTCATCGCCTCGGCCCAGCGCAGCACCGTGAACAGGTAGCCGTCGGCGACGGTAAACTGGCTGCCCATCAGGTAATCGTGACCGGCCAGCTGACCGTCGAGATATTTGAACTTGCCCATCAGCCGCTCCTTGAAGAACACCTTGACCTCGTCGGGGATCGTCGGCTGGAACAGCGGGCTGAACCCTTTGTGCAGCTCGGTGGTGATGAAGTTCAACCATTCCAACAGCTTGTAGCGCTCGTGGGTGCCGCTGGCGGGCGCCAGATGCTTCGCCGCCGCCAGATCGGCGATCACCTGCACGATCACCGGGCCCTCGGTGATCACCTCGCCGCTGTCGAGCCCGAGCGCCGGCACCTGGCCCTTCGGGTTGACCGCCAGGAAATCGTCGCCGGTCTCGGTTTTCTTGGCCCGGATGTCGACCTTGACCAGATCGTAGGGCAAACCGGCCTCCAGCAGCGCGATATGGGGCGACAGCGAGCAGGCACCGGGCGAATAATACAGCTTCATAGAAGGATTTCCTTTTTAGCCACGTCGGCTTGGGCCAGACGCCGCGATTAAATGCGCCGGCATGAAATAGTCAAGTTGATGCAACTGCATTTATTGCGGTACACTGCGATGATGCTATGGACCATGCGATGAAACGCAAGCCATCGACCGAAGCGACCGGGGCCTGGATTCGCCTGATGCGGATCCAGAGCCGGGTGCTGGGCGCCGTCGAGCAGGAGTTGAAGAAGGCCGGCTTCCCGCCGCTCGCCTGGTACGACGCGCTGGTCGAATTGTCGCGGGCGCCGTCCGGCGAATTGCGCCCGGTCGAGCTGGAAAAGCAGATGCTGATCCCGCAATATTCGACCTCGCGGCTGATCGACCGGCTGGTCGAGGAAGGGCTCGCGGCGCGCCACGAATGCAAGATGGACAAGCGCGGCCAGTTCGTCGAAATCACCGAGGCCGGGCGCGAGCTGCAGAAGCGGATGGGCAGCGCCTATTCCGCCGCGATCGAAAAGCACGTCGGCTGCAAACTGTCGGATGCCGACGCAGCGCGGCTGTGCGCGCTGCTTGACCGGCTCGGCTGCTCCTGCGATGCGGTACAGGCTGCCGGTAAAGACGCCGCAGCCGCCCGATGATAGACTTGCACCCCTCCGCCACAGCGGGCGATCGCGCCCGCCCCTGCCCCCGCGCACAATCCATCGCTGCGCCTTGCTTCCGGAATTTTCATGGCGCGTGACCAAATCGATATGACGCCGTTGCAATCGCGCGACGAACTCGTGGCGTGGCTGGAGGCCGGCAGCAAGCCGGCGTCCGAATTCCGCATCGGCACCGAGCACGAAAAGACCCCGTTCACGCTCAAGGGCCACCAGCCGGTACCATACGAAGGGGCGCGCGGCATCGGCGCCCTGCTCGAAGGCATGCAGCTGTTGCTCGGCTGGGAGCCGATCATGGAGCGCGGCAACATCATCGGGCTGTACGACGTCACCGGCGGCGGCGCGATTTCGCTGGAGCCGGGCGGCCAGTTCGAACTCTCCGGCGCGCCGGTGGAGACCATCCACCAGACCCATTCCGAACTGATGGCGCATCTGGCGCAGGTCCGCGAGGTGGCGACCCCGCTCGGCATCGGCTTCCTCGGCCTCGGCATGACTCCGTCATGGGCGCGGGCTGAGATTCCGGTGATGCCGAAGGGCCGCTACAACATCATGACCAATTACATGCCGAAGGTCGGCCAATACGGCCTCGACATGATGTACCGGACCTGCACGGTCCAGACCAATCTCGATTTCTCGTCCGAAGCCGACATGGTCAAGAAGCTGCGCACGTCGGTCGCGTTGCAGCCCGTCGCGACGGCGTTGTTCGCCAACTCGCCCTTTACCGAAGGCAAGCCGAACGGCCTGCTGTCGTTTCGCTCCGAGATTTGGCGCGACACGGACAATGCCCGCGCCGGCATGATCCCCTGGGCGTTCGAGGACGGCATGGGCTATGAGCGTTGGGTCGATTACGCGCTCGACGTGCCGATGTATTTCGTCAAACGCGGCGATGACTATATCGA
>NZ_DASWPE010000025.1:0-53237 GCF_036404135.1 Rhodopseudomonas sp.
CCCAGCGAACTCGCCACCGCGATCAGCTGCTTGAACAGCGTGCTGCCGACGCCCTTGCGCCGCAGGCTGGCCTCGACGCTGAAGGCGATTTCGGGCAGCGAGTCGGACGACAGGTCGGGCTGGTGCAGTTCGGCGGCGGCATGCACCGCGCCGTCCTCGGCGAAATAGGCCAGAATGATGGTGCCGTCGCCGGCGCATTTGCCAGCGTAGCGCTCGATGAATCCCTCATCGGCGTAACCGTTGAAGCGATCCCGGCGGCTCTCCGGATCGAGCCGCATCAGGTGATCCTTCAGTAAGGGCAGTTCCTGATTGATCAGCGAGCGAACCCTGCACTTGGCAGCCGTCTGACCAGCTATCGCAGCGTCGTTCATTGCCTTGCTCCTCTTGGAAGAAGGCCCTCGAGGAGGCGTTCGATTCCCTAGACCGACAATATTGTGCATCGCAGCATGCATTTCAAGAGCATATGCCATGCGTGCCCCACAGGGACGAACAGGATCCCATGCGGACCAAGTCTTAAGCAAAACTAAACGACTGTCGTTAAAGGGGACTTAAGATAAATCAAACCACCACGGACTGTGGTCAGTCCTAGGCGCAGCCGAAGGTTGCGCGCCGCGTCGCGACGCCCGCCGGCCTCAGAGTACCAGCTGAGTCGGCGTCACCGCCGCGACCAGGCGGCCGTCGTCGGTTTCGATCCGGGTCTTGCCAGACCGGCAGTCCCAGCAGCGCGGCCAACGCCAGCGGCCGCGACCGGATCAGCTCGAGCGGCGTCATCGCTCTCCCTGACCTGTGTCGCGGTCGCAGCTCGCGGCCCGCTGTCGCTATGCGGCTTCGACGCCACACCATTCGGCGATGAACAGCGCGGTGGCCTTGGTGGATTGCCGCAACGAGTCCAGATCGACGAATTCGTTGAAGCCGTGCATCGCGCCGCCGCTGGCGCCGAAACACAGGCTGGGGATGTTGTAGTTCAGCCCATAGAACCGGGTATCGGTCAGCGCGGTGAACGCCAGGTCCGGCGCGGTGCCGCCATAGACTGCGTCATAGGCCTTGCCGAATGCGGCTTCCGGCGCCGCGGAGTTTTTCAGCTCATAGCCCTCGGAGAGAAACCCGGTCCATTCCACCACCGGCGGATTGTTCGACAAGAAGCGATGGTCGCGCGCCGCCGCGGCCACGCAGGCCACGATCTCGGCCTGATGCTCAGCCACCGACCAGCCCGGCATGATCGCGATCCGGCAATCGACGTCGCACCACGCCGGCACGCTGGACGCCCAGTCACCGCCCTTGATGATTCCGGGATTGAAATTGATCGGATGCGGCAGCTTGCCGAAATGCGGATCGGACGCCGCGCGCGCGTTCCAAGTGGCTTCCAGTTGTTGCAGCGCCTGGATCAGATGATACGCCGCGGTGATGGCGTTGGCGCCGGCGCCGGCCTCGTAGACATGCACCGGCAGGCCGCGCACCTTCAGCCGGAACCAGATCACGCCGACCTGCGAGCGCACCATCTTGCCGAAGGTCGGCTCCGGAATGAAACAGGCGTCGGCGCGATAGCCGCGCTGCAGCGTCGACAGCGCGCCGAGCCCGGTGCTCTCCTCCTCGATCACCGACTGGAAGTGAATCCGCGCGGTCGGCTTCAAGCCGGCGGCCTTGATCGCATCCAGGGCATAGAGCGCGCCGATGGTGCCGGACTTCATGTCGCAGGCGCCGCGGCCGAACAGCTTGCCGTCCTTCACCACCGGCGAGAACGGCGGGGTGTCCCACATCTCCACCGGCCCCGCCGGCACCACGTCGCAATGGCCCTGCAGGATCAACGAGTGGCCATCATGGCGCATCGGCCGATAGCTGCCGACCACGCTGCGGGCCTTGGAAAAATCGTGTTCGATCGGACCGAAGCCGCGCAGCTCTTTCAGCTCGTCGATATCGATATGCCAGTCGTCGACCTCATAGCCGCGCTGCCGCAACAGATCCGCCATCATGTCCTGGCACGGCGCTTCCGCGCCGCGGGTGCTGGGGATCGCCACGAAATCGCGCGTGGTGGCAAGCTGGGCGTCGAAGCCCGTATCAACCGCGTCAAGAATGCGGCGTTGATCATCGTTCAAGGTTGGGTTCTCCTGCTGTCAGCCGGCGGCTGTCGTCGCGCTGGGCCGATGCGATCAAATCACGTCTGGCGAAGATTTGAAGCGGTTTCTGCAAGCTTTGAGAATCGCCGACCGACAATTACAGTTGTGGTTCTGCAACCACCTGGAGAGCCCCGTGCCCACCAATCGCAATGTTTTGTTTCTGATCATCGGCGCACTGGTCGTCGTGCTCGGCGTCGTCGGCTACAATCTTTATCAAGCGAAGCAGGAGCCGAAGGGCGTGCAGATCAACATCGGCCCCGACGGCCTGAAGATCGAGAACAAATGATGATGCTGAGAGCCAGATCGACGAAGCCTATTCATGCATTGCTCGCCGCCGGTTGCGGAATGGCTGCGTTGCTGCAGGTGGGGGCCGCCGCGGCCGAGCAGGTGCCGCGCGAAAACGACATCGTCGACTTGCGATTGGGCCAACGCATTCTGGTCGACGACGGCTCCTGCCCGACCGGGCAGATCAAGGAAGTGCTGGGGGCGACGCTGACCTCGAGCGGCATCACCCGGACCCGCAGCTGCGTGCCGCGGTTCGGCACCAAAAAGAAATAGCAACGCACGCATCGCGCGGGTCGCGCCGCACTCGGTCTTCGCCGCCGATCAACACGATCCGTCTTTGCAACAAGACGACTCATTCTCCACAGAGTCCGACCGAAAAAGCAGCGAGCAAAATGGGCGTGTCATTGCGAGCCGAGGCCGGCGCGTAGCGCCGAACGAACAGCGAAGCAATACAGGGGCTGCATGCGTGGCCCGGATTGCGTCGTCGCAACAGCTCCTCGCAATTGCGCGTTGAATGTCTGATTTCATCGATCGCTTTTTGAGTGAGACTCTCACATCAAATTCCGCTGCTTGCGTTCGTCCTCGCGCGAAGCTGTTGCGACGAAACATGCGAGAGCCCTCGCTTGCATACCGGCGGCCTGCCCGCGCGCTCCCGACGAATCCGCCCCTGCCCGCAGAGCTCGCAGCCAAGGCCGCGCCACTGCCCCGACATCATTTAGCTCATTTCGGGTCGTAACCGGGCGGCACGGTCGAGCGCAGATATCCACAATGCGGGTGACTACGCAGTTACTTCGGCCGGATCATTCTGCAAATGTGACCACAATTGAACGTGACGCCGTCGTGGTATGATCAATAATGCAAGGCGCAGATCTCTGCGGAGGCTATCATTATGCCCAGGCAATCCCCCGCCAGTTCAGACGCCTCAGCCGAATTCAATTTGCGCGGCGAGGCGGATTACCGCATCGCGAAAAGTCTCACCATGATCAGCGGTATCGTGCGGCTGCAGGCGTTCCGCGGCGAGTCCACCGACCCGCAACTGGTGCTGCTGGAAATCGCCAACCGCATCGACGCCGTGGCCAGGCTGCATAGCCTGCTGGCGCATTCGATGACCGGAACCATCCAGCTCAGCAAGTATCTCGAAGATATCTGCGAGCGTTCGATGCGCGCGCTGTGTTCGGCCGCCACCACCTTCGCGGTGACCTGTTCTCCGGAACATGTGGTGCCGTTCCGGCTGGCGCTGCCGCTCGGGCTGATCACCGCGGAGCTGTTTTCCAATTCGGTGAAGTACTCGCATCCTGCCGGCCTTCCGCTGCGGATCTGGATCAGCTGCCGCCGCGACCTGCGCGATTCCCTCACCTATCAGTACCGGGATGACGGCGAGGGCTTTCCCGAGAATTTCGACGTCGGGCGGGACGGCCATGTCGGCATGCGGCTGATCAAGTCGCTCAGCGAGCGCGCACGCGCCGTCCATCGTTGGTCGAGCGGCCCGCGCGGCATCAGCTTTGAGATGGTGGCGCCGATGGCGATGACGCCCGGCCTTTCGGCCTGATCGTCGCGCCGCGTCAGCCGGCGGGCGCGCCGCTCAGTTCAAAGGTTCGAACATGCATTGCAACGCCGGCTTGGCGATTTGCGTGAAGGTTTCGTCGATCCGGGATTGTTTCGACGCCGGCACCCAGTCGCTCTCGATGGTCGGAACGCCGGTTTCGCCGATCCCGCGCAGCAGCGCCTCGCGCAGATCCGGATCCTGCACCGCGGCGATCGCGTGATCGTGCAGGCAACCGCATACCGCCTGGGGATGCGCCCACCGTCCCGCCATGTGGCTGGTGCACAGCCGGATGAACTCGCCGCGCCGATCCGGCGATTTCAGCGGGGCCCAGAGTGGCGGCGCCGGCGCTTTGGCCTCGACCGGAATCGGGCGTTGCAGCGCGACTTGCGCCGCGGCCGCAGTTCCCAGACCGGCGACGGCCAACGCGAAGAACGCCATCATTCGAAACATCATCAGGCTTTGACCAACTCGGACCAACTCGCCCCGGCGGTGGTGATCAGCAACCGCCACCTCGATCTGCGGAAGTGGCGCCGGCCAACCGCATCGTGCGACGCCGTGCCGCCGCCGTTGCAGTTTTGATAACCAATCGATGTTTCAGGATGTCTGCGTGCGGCAAGGAAACGGTTTCGTCACGCGTTTGAATTGTTTCGTCGGTACAAAGGCGACGAAACAAACCGTGCGTTGCCGAACCAAATGAACTATCCTGGAAGTGGCAATCGCCGGGATGGAACTTTTCCGTCGCTCGCGGGTTACCCAACAATATTCAGGGAAAGGATGACGATCGTGAACAGAAGCACGCGTATCGGCGACGCTTCATCAAACGTTGGATCATCTCAGATGGCGGCGCGGCTCAGCAGCCGGCGCAGTCTGGCGCAGGACAGGATGATGCTCGGCGATACGCCGGGCGAAATGGCGCTGCAATCCAACAATAATCACCATTCCAGCTACTGCGCGCCGCAAGGCTTCGTGCAACTGGTCGGTTATCGCGACCCGAGTGGCAAGTTGCGCGCGGGACAATCCGCCGAGCGGCGCGGCGCGCGCTAGCGCCGCAGTTTGAAGGGGTGCTTTCGCTCGCCGTTGACACTTTGTTCCGAGACTCTGACCGGAATCCCGAGAGTCGGACCGGAAAAGCAGCGAGCAAAATCAGGGTTTTTGTCATTGCGAGCCGAAGGCGGCGCGCAGCGCCGACCGAACAGTGACGCGATCCAGGGGCCTCATGCGTGGCCCTGGATTGCTTCGTCGCAAGAGTTCCTCGCAATGACGCGTTGAATGCCTGATTTCATTGATCGCTTGTGAGTCCGCCTCTGAGGTGTGGTGATCATCCGGCTCGCATCGGTGGGTTCAGTCAGCAGCGCTCGGACAAAGCTCCTTCAAGTGGACCAACGTTAGGATGGGCTGGCCGGCAACGGTCAGCCCATCATGCGTTTGCGCGGTGCTTTTAGCGCCGATCGTTTGCCGCGGTTACTTGAAAAAGTCCGCGCATTTCTGAACCGCGGCGTCGCCCGCGCCCCACGGCATCACCGGCACCGAGGAGGTCGAATTCTTCGGCGAGCCTTCGATGATGCGGTCGGAATACACCATGTAGACCAGCACGTTGCGCTTGGTGTCGCAGCCCCGCACGATCTGCATCTTCTTGAAGAACAACGAGCGCTTCTTCTGGAACATATCGTCGCCCTGCTCCAGCTTGTCCTTGAAGTGGATCGGCCCGATCTGGCGGCAGGCCAGCGAGATGTCCGACACCTCCTCGGCCAGTCCGAGCCAGCCCTTGAAGCCGCCGCGCTCGGGCACCGTGAAATGGCATGCGACGCCTTCGACTTCCGGATCGTCGAGCGCGTAGGTGGCAAGCTTGTCGTTCGGGCTGAGCCATTTGAACACGGTCGAGCGCCGGAAGATCAGGTCGGGTTCTTCGGCGGCGCTGGCCACCGACCCGGACAGCATCGCGAAGGCGAGCGCGGCGAGGGTCCAGGTCTTCAAATTGGAAATGCGAGGGGCTCGAACAGTCATTGATGTCTCCGTCAGCAAAGGTTCCCCCTATGTAGGACGACGCGGCGATGCTGATAAGATGCCGCGGCCGGGCATTAACCCGTTGTGAGGCTTTTCTGTTACTGTCGAGACGAAATGAGCATGAATTCGAGCGCTGCGCTGGTGACAGTGCAGCGGCTCTGCGACACATATTAACGATTCAGTCGCAGCGACGGTATTCGAGGGCATCAAGTGGACCAGCAGCAGGCGTTTCATCCCACTGGTCCGCATCGCGCGAATGCCCTGCCCGTCCCGGCGATGCGATCCCCTTCGTGGTTGCGCCTTGCCATGATCGCGGCGGCCGGGCTGCTGGTCAGCCGCGGCGCCGAGGCCTCGCCGGCGCTGTACTGGCCCGACGACACCGCCGATTACAGCAGCACCGAACCGACGCCGCCGCCCGCACCCGCGCCGAAGCGGCGGCACAAGGCGCAGCGCCGTCCGGACGTCAAACCCGACAAGCTCGGCAGCGAGGCCCGCAAGCCGCAGGGCCCGCTGGTGATCGCGATCTCGATCGACAAGCAGCAGCTCAAGCTCTACGACGCCAACGGCCTGTTCGCGGAAACCCCGGTGTCCACCGGGATGCGCGGCCATTCCACGCCGATGGGCGTGTTCAGCGTGATTCAGAAACACAAATGGCACCGCTCCAACATCTATAGCGGCGCGCCGATGCCCTATATGCAGCGCATCACCTGGTCCGGCGTGGCGATGCACGCCGGCGTGCTGCCGGGCTATCCGGCCTCGCATGGCTGCATCCGGATGCCGACGAATTTCGCCACCAGGATGTGGGGCTGGACCCGGATGGGCGCGCGGGTGGTGATCACCCCCGGCGAGATCGCGCCGGAGCATTTCGCGCATCCGCTCTTGATCGCGCAGAAGCCGGCGCCGGTGCCCGGCGCGGCGCTGCCCGAGCCGGTCACCACCGGCAAATCCGACAAGGCCGCCGCGGCGCCGGTCGTCCCCGAATTGCGCAGCACGCTGGCCTCCGACAAGCCGGCGATCGCAGCACCCGCCATTGCCTCGAGCGCGCCGGCTCAGCGTCGCACCGCCGACGCCAGCAGCGTGCTGCCGGGTCCCGCCGCGAGCGACGCCATCCCGAACGGCAAGGACGCCGCCAACGAGGCCGCGGCGCCGGTCGCGCCGGCCGCCAGCGAGGCGACGACGCCGCCGGCCGCCGAGCCATCGGCGGCGAAAGCCGTCGAGACCACCGAATCCGTTGCGCCGCCGGCCGCAGCGCCCGAGCTGCCCAAGGATCAGGGCCGCGCCGCGGACGCCGGCGCCGCCAAACCGGATCAGGCTCAACCGGCAAAGCGCGGCGGCCCGATCTCGGTTCTGGTCAGCCGGAAGGACGGCAAGCTCTATGTGCGGCAGAATTTCGCGCCGCTGTTCGACGCGCCGATCGAGATTGCCGGCGATCGCCCGCTCGGCACCCATGTCTTCACCGCCAAGACCGACAAGGCCGACAAGGCCGACGCCAGCGCGATCACCTGGTCGGTGCTGTCGATGCCGAATGCGCCGCGGCGCGCCGAGATGGCGGACGATGACGGCCCGGCGCGACGACGCAAGAGCGTCGGCGCGATCGAGGTGAAGTCCGTGCCGTTGCCGGGCAGCGCCGCCGAGGCGCTCGACCGGCTGAAGATTCCGCCCGACGCGGTGGCAAGGATCGCCGAACAGCTGTCGACCGGCAGCTCGATCATCGTCTCCGATCAGGGCATCGCCGCCGGCGAAACCGGCGAAGGCACCGACTTCATCGTCCGGCTGCGCTAGATAGCGCCGGCGCGCGGCCGCGCATCGCCGCCCACCTCGGAGAAATCCCAGTCGCCCCGCGCAGCAGCCGGGACAACGCATAAAAACGTTGCCGTTTCGGCGCGGCTGCCTCTAGGCTGGTGAATCAGGCGGGATCCAACTCCGGCCCCGAGCCGGAGGACGCGAGCGAAGGGAAACGCGATGCGCATGGCGACAGGATTGCTGGTTGCGGGTGCCGTTTCGGTCGGCGTGGCGGTGACGGCTTTCGCGCAGAGCACGCCGCGCAACACCCACGCCGCCGCCCAAGCCGCGGCGCCCACCACGGTCGGCGCCGCGCCGCAACCGGCGCCCGCCGCGCCGGCTCCTGCCCCCGCGGCCGCGCCGGCGAAAGCCGTCTGCGGCAATCCCGATGCACTCGGCGTCGGCCGGGTGGTCGAAATCGACACCACCGGCGGGCCCGGCTTCGGCTTCGAGCATTTCAAGCAGCTGGATTTCCTGCGCGACAAGGAAGTGGTGCTGACCTTCGACGATGGTCCGTGGCCGGTCAACACCCCCTCGGTGCTGAAGACCCTGGCCGACGAATGCACCAAGGCGATCTTCTTTCCGATCGGCAAGCACGCCACCTATCACCCGGAAATTCTCAAGGCGGTGGCTGCCGCCGGCCACACCATCGGCGCGCACACCTGGTCGCATGCCAACCTCAACAACAAGAAGCTCACTGAGCAGCAGCAGAAGGACGAGATCGAAAAAGGCTTCAGCGCGGTGAAATGGGCGCTCGGCACCGCGCCCTCGCCGTTCTTCCGCTTCCCGGCGCTGCAGCATCCGCCGGCGATGGTGAGCTATCTCGGCAGCCGCAACGTCGCGATCTTCTCCTGCGATCTCGACTCCTTCGACTTCAAGGCCGGCAAGCCGGAAAAGATCATCGACACCGTGATGAGCAAGGTCGACCGGCTCGGCAAGGGCATCATCCTGATGCACGATTTCCAGAAGCACACCGCCGAGGCGCTGCCGACGCTGTTGCGCCGGCTGAAAGCCGGCGGCTACAAGGTGGTGCAGATGAAGGCCAAGGCGCCGGTCGCGACGCTTGCGGAATATGACGACGCGCTCGCCAAGGAGACCAAGCTGCCGACGGTGTCGACCCGCCCGCTCAACAGCGTGGTGCAGACGATTTCCGAATAGCATCGTAGCGATCGAAATGGCGTCGTGTTGAGTTGGTGATTTCGCAGCAGTCCAGGCTTGTGGTCGAAGGCTACGTCATCGTGTCGGCGGACGGCATGTTGGCGGACGCGCGCCACGTCATGCCCGAGGCGCTGAAATTCCCCGGCGACCAGCGCTTCTTTCTCGCCGCGCTGGAGCGCGCCGCGCTGATCGTGCACGGCCGGCATTCCTATGAGGATCAGCCGAATTCGGCGCGGCGCAAGCGCCTGGTGGCGACCCGAAGCATCGCCGCGCTGGCGCCGGACCCGTCCAATCGCAATGGCACGCTGTGGAATCCGGCCGGCGCCGCGTTCGAACAGGGCTGCAAAGCCGCCGGGGTCGACGCCGGCAGCGTGGCGATCATCGGCGGCCCCGAGGTGTTCGCGCTGTTCTTCGACCGCTTCGATACGTTCTGGCTGTCGCGGGCGCCGCAGGTCCGCCTGCCGGACGGCGAGCCGTGCTTTCCCGGCGTGCCGGAGCACACCCCCGAACAGATCCTGGCAGCGCACGGGCTGCGCGCCTGCGAGGCCGAGATGCTCGACGAGGCAGCCGGCGTCAGCGTCACCGCTTGGCGCCGTGCCACGCCGTCCTGATCGGTAAGCCGCCACGGCGATCCGATTCACCGCACCGCACCTGCCTCGCATCGGCGCGTCTCCGGACGGCTTGAACGGCCGCGGCGCTGGCGAGACTACTGAATAACACAACCCCAGGTCACGCCTCTTGCGCAGAGCGACTCTGCGAGCAATGATGCCATATAGCAACCAAGGATTGAAAGAGGGAGACGTACCATGCGTGCCATGCGTGCCGGCTGCTTGACTGTGCCGATTGTCGCTCTGGCGCTGACCGCCGGCTCGCCGGCGCGGGCCGCGGACCCTCCGCCGATCTTCGCCGACCAGGGCCCGAAATGGAACGCGGTGTCACGCGCCGACTATTACAGCCGCGACCAGGGCTCGCGGATGATCCCGCTGGCCTGGCTGCAAGCCTTCAAGCAGCCCAACGGCCAGCCGTTTCTGGCCGACAGCCTGGCGCGCTACGGCTATCTGCCGAACCCCGCCAACAGCGACGGGCTTCCGGTCGGCTTCACCGCGTCGGGCGCCGCCGGCGTCGAGATCGCCGGCATGACCTGTTCGGCCTGCCACACCAGGCAGATCACCGCCGAGGGCAAGACCTATCGGATCGATGGCGGCCCGGCGATCGTCGACTTCCAGGCCTTCCTCAGCGATCTCGACGCCGCAGCCTCCCAGGTCCGCGCCAGCGACGCCAGCTTCAACCCGTTCGCCGCGACGGTGCTGCATTCGGCGACGCCGGATCCGGACGACGTCGCAACGCTGCGGCAGAACTTCGAACTCTGGTACTTGCGCTACCACACGCTGATCACCCGGGCGCTGCCGGCTTCGAGCTGGGGGCCGTCGCGGCTCGACGCCGTCGGCATGATCTTCGATCGCTTGACCGGGCTCGATCTCGGCCCGCCGCCGAGCTACCTGATCGCCGACAACATCAAGCGCGCCGACGCGCCGGTGCGCTATCCGTTCCTGTGGAACGCGCCGATCCAGTCGAAGACGCAGTGGCCGGGCTTTGCCGACAACGGCAGCGACATCCTGGCGCTGTCGCGCAATCTCGGCGAAGTGTTTGGCGTGTTCGGCGTGTTCGAACCGCAGAACGACGGCCTGGTGGTCGACTTCCTGCACAACAATTCCGCGAATTTCGACGGCCTCAACAAGCTCGAGCAGCTGGTCAAGGATATCGGGCCGCCGAAATGGCCCTGGCTGGTCGACGACGAGCTGGCGGCCCGCGGCAAGGCGATCTATGCCCGCGCCCAGGCCGATGGCGGCTGCATCGAATGCCACGGCATCAAGGCCGGGCCGGTCCGCTTCCCCAATCAGCAGACCTGGGCGACGCCGGTCGACAATGTCGGCACCGACACCCGCGAATACGACGTGCTGGCGTGGACCGCCAAGACCGGGGTGCTGCAGGGCGCTTTCATCCCGTTCGTGACCGAGCCGCTGAAGGACACCGACCTGGCGTTCAACGTACTGGCCACTTCGGTGATCGGCTCGATCGCCGAGCAGGCGTTATTTGGCGCCACCGCAACGCCGGGGGCCTCGGCGCTGGTGGCGACCGCGGCCAACGCGCCGACCCGCACCGCCGCCAACGCGCCGCGGGCGCCGCTGACCCGGCTGCCGCCGGCGCTGCGCGATCTGCAAGGCGCGTTCCGCACTGCGACGCCCGCGGCCCCCTCGCCGCAACCGCAGGATCTGCGCATCCAGGGCGCGGTGCCGCCGGGACTGACCCAGGCCGCCGCGGCGCCGCCGCCGAAAGGCTCCTACGAGTCCCGGGTGTTGCAGGGGATCTGGGCCGCCGCGCCCTATCTGCATAACGGCTCGGTGCCGACGCTGGTGGAATTGCTGAAACCCGCAGCCAACCGCGTCAAGCAGTTCAAGATCGGGCCGGCCTACGACACCATCAATGTCGGGCTGGCGGTGGAGCAAGGCGAGTTCAACTACACGCTCACAACCACCGACTGCGCCAACCTGAATTCCGGCAACAGCAATTGCGGCCACGAATTCGGAACGCAACTGCCCGCCGAGGACAAGAAGGCATTGCTGGAATATCTCAAGACGCTGTGACGCGGCGCCTCACGACGGCGACGCCTGGTCAGGCGTCGCTGTAGGTCGGCTCGGCCGCCACCGGGCGCGGGCCGCGGCCGATTCCGATTATGATCAACAGCGCGCCGATCAAGGACAGGTTCTTCAGCGCGTGGATCATGTTGTTGGTGGATTCCGCGCCGCTCTGATTCCAGAAATCATGCTGGGTGTAGGTCGCCACGATGACGAACACGATCAGGATCATCGCGAAGTAGCGAGCGGCGAAGTTGAAGCCGATCATCACCCCACACAGCAATTCGGTGACGCCGGCGGCGATCGCCAGCATTTTCGGCGTGGTCATCCCGGCCATGGTTTCGAGTTCGGCGGTATAGGGCGTCAGCAGCGCGGGGATCGCGATCTTCGACACCACCTCGGTGGTCGCCGCGAGGTCGAGCAGTTTGGCGGCTCCGGAAAAGATGAACAACACGGCGAACAGAAAGCGGCCGAAACTGATGAACGCAGGCATGGTCGACCTCACTGAGAGCAGAGACGGTTGGCGATGGCGCGCGGAGTATGCGGGGTCGGTCGGCGGTTTTCAAACGATGATATGATGGCGGCGGCGCGACCAAAGTGGCGCGCGCGTTGCGGCGCGGTGCTCGGGGGGCTGACCGTCATTGCGAGCCGTAGGCAGCACGCAGCACTTCGATCAGTTCGACGCTCGGTCAGCACAAATCTGTCATCCGGCCGGCTCGGCCAAAGGCCGGAGCCGAATACGCAATGACGAAGCTTTCAGGCAAACAGCGCCGGCTGCTGGCGCCCGGCGCGTTCCTGGGCCTCGACGGCGGCGACCGCGGTCATGTTGAGAATGCCACGCGCGGTCACCGACGGCGTCAGGATATGCGCCGGCCGTGCCGGCCCGATCAGGATCGGCCCCACCGGCAGCGCGTCCGCCAGCACCTTGATCATCTGATAGGCGACGTTGGCGGTATCCAGGTTCGGCATGATCAGCACGTTGGCTTCGCCCTCCAGCCGCGAATGCGGCAGGATCAAGCGCCGCGCCGCCTCCGACAGCGCGGTGTCGCCCTGCATTTCGCCGTCGGCTTCGATCTCCGGATGGTTCTGCGCCAGGATCGCGGTGGCGCGGCGCATCTTGCGCGAGGATTCGGTATCGTAGCTGCCGAAATCCGAATGCGACACGAAGGCGATCCGCGGCTTCATGTTGAAGCGCTGCACGTGGATCGCGGCGAGCGCGGCGATTTCGGCGAGTTCTTCCGGGCTGGGGTTCGGCCGTACCTGGGTGTCGGCGATGAAGATCGCGCCCTTCGAGGTGATCATCAGCGACAGCGCGGCGAAATCGGTGACGCCGGGCAGCGAGCCGAGGATCTCGCGGATGTGGCGCAGATGGCTCATGTAGCGGCCGTCGACGCCGCAGATCATCGCGTCGGCCTCGCCGCGCGCCACCGCCAGCGCCGCGATCACGGTGGCGTTGGTGCGCACCACGGTGCGCGCGGTCTCCGGGGTGACGCCGCTGCGGCCGGCGGCGTCGATATAGGACTGCACATAGGAGCGGTAGCGCGGATCGTCCTCGGGATTGACCAGGTCGAAGTCCTCGCCGGCGCGGATCGACAGGCCGTAGCGCTTGATCCTTGCCGCCACTACCGCGGGGCGCCCGACCAGGATCGGCCGCGCCAGCTTCTCCTCGAGGATGGTTTGCGTCGCGTGCAGCACGCGCTCGTCCTCGCCTTCGGCGTAGATCACCCGCACCGGCTGCGCCTTGGCCTTGGTGAACAGCGGCTTCATCACCAGACCGGAGCGGAACGCGAAGCGCTCGAGCTGGGCGCCGTATTCGTCGAAATCGCTGATCGGCCTGGTGGCGACGCCGGAGTCCATCGCCGCCTTGGCCACCGCCGGCGCGATCCGCAGGATCAGCCGCGGATCGAACGGGCTCGGGATCAGCGAGCCCGGGCCGAAGCCCAGTTCCTCGTCGCCGTCAAAGCCGATCGCCACCGCTTCCTGCGGCGGGTCGCGCGCCAACTGCGCGATGGCGTCGACCGCGGCGGCCTTCATCTCCTCGTTGATCGCGGTGGCGCCGACGTCGAGCGCGCCGCGGAAGATGTAGGGAAAGCACAGGACGTTGTTGACCTGGTTGGGGAAGTCGGAGCGTCCGGTGCAGATCATCGCGTCGGGGCGAATCTTGCGCACCTCGTCCGGCATGATTTCCGGGGTCGGGTTGGCGAGCGCCATCACCAGCGGCCGCTCCGCCATCTGCGCCACCATCTCCGGCTTCAGCACGTTCGGCCCGGACAGCCCGAGAAAGATGTCGGCGCCGCCGATCACCTCGGCCAGCACCCGCTTGTCGGTCGACTGCGCATAGATCGCCTTCCAGCGGTCCATCAGCACGGTGCGGCCTTCATAGACCACGCCCTCAAGGTCGCAGACCCAGATATTCTTGCGTTGCGCGCCGAGCGACACCAAGAGGTTGAGGCAGGCCAAAGCCGCGGCGCCGGCGCCGGCGGCAACGATCTTGACCTCGTCGAGCTTCTTGCCGGTGAGCCGCAGCGCGTTCTTCACCGCGGCGCCGACGATGATCGCGGTGCCGTGCTGATCGTCGTGAAACACCGGGATCTTCATCCGGTCCTTGAGCTTGGCTTCGATCTCGAAGCACTCCGGACCCTTGATGTCTTCCAGATTGATGCCGCCGAAGGTCGGCTCCAGCGCCGCCACCGTCTCCACCACCCGCTCCACGGTGTCGGCGGCGATCTCGATGTCGAACACGTCGATGTCGGCGAATTTCTTGAACAGAACCGCCTTGCCTTCCATCACCGGCTTCGAGGCCAAGGGCCCGATATTGCCGAGCCCCAAAACCGCGGTGCCGTTGGTGACCACCGCCACCAGATTGCCGCGGATGGTCAATGAGGCTGCCTGGGTCGGATCGGCGGCGATGGCGTTGCAGGCGGCGGCGACGCCGGGCGTATAGGCCAGCGCCAGATCGAGCTGGTTGGCGAGCGGCTTGATCGCCTGGATCTGGAGCTTACCGGGACGCGGCAGGCGGTGATACGCCAGCGCCGCGGCCTGCAGCTCTTCGGAATTGCTCACCATGCGTCCCCCCGGCAACGTCGTCGGCATTTTAGTCGGCGTTTTAGCCGTTATTAGTTTTCCGGCAGATTGAGCCGGATGTGCAGCTCGCGCAACTGCTTGGGCGTGACGTCGGACGGCGCGCCCATCAGCAGGTCCTCGGCGCGCTGGTTCATCGGAAACAGCGAGATTTCGCGCAGATTGTTGGTGCCGCACAGCAGCATGACGATGCGGTCGACGCCGGCCGCCATGCCGCCATGAGGCGGCGCGCCGTATTGGAACGCGCGGTACATGCCGCCGAAACGATCGACCACTTCCTGCTCGCCATAGCCGGCGATCTCGAACGCCTTCACCATCGCCTCGGGGCGATGGTTGCGGATGCCGCCCGAGGCGATCTCATAACCGTTGCAGGTGATGTCGTACTGGAACGCCTTGATGGTCAGCGGGTCCTGCGTCAGCAGCGCCTCCATGCCGCCCTGCGGCATCGAGAACGGGTTGTGCGAGAAGTCGACCTTCTTGTCGTCCTCGTTGTATTCGTACATCGGGAAGTCGACGATCCAGGCGAGCTCGAAGCGCTCCTTGTCGACCAGGTTCAATTCCTCGCCGAGTTTGGTGCGCGCAAGTCCTGCAAAGCGGACAAACTTCGCCGGATCGCCGGCGACGAAGAACGCGGCATCGCCGGCCTTCAGGCCAAGCTGCTCGCGGATCGCCGCGGTGCGCTCCGCGCCGATGTTGTTGGCCAAGGGGCCAGCCCCCTCGCCGCCCTCGCGCCACATGATGTAGCCGAGGCCGGGCTGGCCCTCGCCCTGCGCCCAGGAATTCATCCGGTCGCAGAACGCGCGGGAACCGCCGCCCGGTCCTGGGATCGCCCAGACCTGGTTGCGCTCCTCCTCGAGCATGCGGGCGAACACCTTGAAGCCGGAACCGCGGAAATGCTCGGAGACCTCGGACATCTCGATCGGGTTGCGCAGGTCGGGCTTGTCGGTGCCGTACTTTTTCAGGCTGTCGGCATAGGCGATCCGCGGCCATGATTTGGTCACGGGTTTGCCTTTGGCAAAATCCTCGAATACGCCGGTGATCACCGGCTCCATCGCCGCGAACACGTCGTCCTGGGTGATGAAGCTCATCTCGACGTCGAGCTGGTAGAATTCGCCGGGCAGCCGGTCGGCGCGCGGGTCCTCGTCGCGGAAGCACGGCGCGATCTGGAAATAGCGGTCGAAGCCCGACATCATCAACAGCTGCTTGTATTGCTGCGGCGCCTGCGGCAGCGCGTAGAACTTGCCCGGATGAATGCGCGACGGCACCAGGAAGTCGCGCGCGCCTTCCGGCGACGACGCCGTCAGGATCGGTGTCTGGAATTCGAAGAAGCCCTGCTCCTTCATACGCTTGCGCATCGAATCGACGATCGCGCCGCGGGTCATGATGTTCTGATGCAGCTTGTCACGGCGCAGGTCGAGGAAGCGGTACTTAAGCCTGATGTCCTCGGGATATTCCTGCTCGCCGAACACCGGCAAAGGCAGCTCGCCGGCGGGTCCCAGCACCTCGATCTCGGTGATGAAAATCTCGACCTGGCCGGTCGGCAGGTCGTCATTGTCGGTGCCTTCGGGACGGCGGCGGACCTTGCCGTCGATCCGCACCACCCATTCGGCGCGCAGCTTCTCGGCATCCTTGAAGGCCGGCGAATCCGGATCGGCGACGCATTGCGTCAGCCCGTAATGGTCGCGCAGGTCGATGAACAACAGCCCGCCATGGTCGCGGATGCGGTGGCACCAGCCGGAGACGCGGACGGTCTGGTCGATGTGGCTTTCGCGGAGCGCGCCGCAGGTGTGGGATCGGTAACGGTGCATGGAAATCCTGGAAAGCCGTCAGAGGGCAGAATCAAACGGTTCCGCAGCGGCTGCGGAACGGGTCAGGGTTTAGCCGAGCCAACCGGGTGGGGCAACCGCATGCCGGCGCAGGGGCAGGCGTGCAATGGCAGGGATCGCGCGGCATTGCAACAAATCGGAACGACTTGCAGATGCCACGCTTGGGTGATTGTCTGAACCTGGATCGATCCCCAGCTGGGTGTGTGATGACCGTACATTTTCCGTTCGACAACAGCTACGCCGCGCTGCCCGAAGGCTTCTTCCAGCGGGTGGCGCCGACCCCGGTGGCGACGCCGCGGCTGATCAAGCTGAACCGGCCGCTGGCGCTTGAGCTCGGGCTCGATCCGGATCGGCTCGACAGTCCGGAGGGCGCCGAGATCCTGGCCGGCAAACGCATCCCGGAGGGTGCCGAGCCGATCGCGATGGCCTATGCCGGGCACCAGTTCGGCCAGTTCGTGCCGCAACTCGGTGACGGCCGCGCCATCCTGCTCGGCGAGGTGATCGATCAGCACGGCGTGCGCCGCGACATCCAGTTGAAGGGCTCGGGTCCGACGCCCTATTCGCGCCGCGGCGACGGTCGCGCGGCGCTGGGGCCGGTGTTGCGCGAGTATATCGTCAGCGAGGCGATGGCGGCGCTCGGCATCCCCACCACCCGCTCGCTCGCAGCCGTCATCACCGGCGAAACCGTGGCCCGCGAAACCCTATTGCCCGGCGCGGTGCTGACCCGCATCGCCACCAGCCATATCCGGGTCGGCACCTTCCAGTTCTTCGCGGCGCGGCGCAATCCGGACGCGGTCAAGGCGCTCGCCGACCACGTCATCGCGCGGCATTATCCCAATGCGAACAATGACAAACAGCCATATCTTGCTTTGCTGCAGGAGGTGATCGCGCGGCAGGCCGAACTGGTGGCGCGCTGGTTGTTGGTCGGCTTTATCCATGGCGTGATGAACACCGACAATTGCTCGGTGGCCGGCGAGACCATCGATTACGGCCCCTGCGCCTTCATGGACGGCTACGATCCGGCCAAGGTGTTCAGCTCGATCGACCAGACCGGCCGTTATGCCTATGGCAACCAGCCGCGGATCGCGCTGTGGAATCTGACCCGGCTGGCGGAGTGCCTGGTGCCGCTGATTGCCGACCAGCAGGACCAGGCGATCGCCGACGCTGAGGCCGCGCTCGGCCAGTTCTCGGAGCGCTTCGGGCAGGCGTACCACGCCGGGCTGCGCGCCAAGCTCGGGCTATTCACCGCGCAGGACGGCGACCGCGAATTGATCGGCGACCTGCTCGCCGTGATGACCGAGCAGCAGGCCGATTTCACCCTGACCTTCCGCATGCTCAGTGACTTAGCTGGAAATGCTGAGACGGATTCGGTGCGCGCCTTGTTTGCCGATCCGGCCGCCTTCGACGGCTGGCTGGAGCGCTGGCGGCAGCGCATCGCCGCCGAGCCGCAGGATGCGGCCAGCCGCAGCAAGGCGATGCAGGCGGTCAATCCGGCGTTCATTCCGCGCAACCACCGCATCCAGGCGGTGATCGAGGCGGCGGTCGAGCGCGACGACTTCGCGCCGTTCGAGGAATTGCTGGCGGTGTTGGCGCATCCCTATGCGGATCAGCCGGCATTTGCCCGATATGCTCAGCCGCCGCAGCCGCACGAGCAGGTGCTGCAGACCTTCTGCGGAACTTGATCGCGGCGGAGGGAGCGTGTCTAGTGGGCGGATTCGCCCGCCATTTCTCGAAAGCCGCTTGACATATCAGCGCTTTGGGCAGAACGCCGGTCAAGAAGCGTTATGGACAATCCATGGATCTGATCACCACCACCGACCAACTCACCGCGGTTTGCGACCGTCTTGCCAAGCACCCGGCGATCACCGTCGATACCGAATTCCTGCGCGAGACGACTTACTATCCTTTGCTCTGCGTGGTGCAGATGGCCAGCGCCGAGGACGCCGTGGTGGTCGATACCCTGGCGCCGGGCATCGACTTGAAGCCGTTCTTCGACCTGATGGCGAATGACGACGTGCTGAAGGTGTTCCATGCCGCCCGGCAGGACATCGAAATCGTCTGGCACCGCGCCGGCATCGTGCCGCATCCGATCTTCGACACCCAGGTCGCCGCGATGGTGCTGGGTTATGGCGATTCCATCGCCTACGACCAGTTGGTCGAGCGCATCACCGGGCATCGCCCCGACAAGACCCACCGCTTTACCGACTGGGCGCGCCGGCCGTTGACCGAAGAGCAACTGCATTACGCGGTGTCCGACGTCACCCATTTGCGCGACGTGTTCGCGGCGCTCGACGCCGACTTGAAGAAGCGCGGCCGCAGCGACTGGGTCAGCGAGGAAATGCGGGTGCTGACCTCACCGAAGACCTATGACTTCGACCCCGGCAGCGCCTGGGAACGGTTGAAAACCCGCGTGCGCAAGCCGAAAGAGCTGGCGGTGCTGATGGAGGTGGCGGCCTGGCGCGAACAGGAAGCGCAGAGCCGCGACGTGCCGCGCTCGCGGGTGCTGAAGGACGACACCGTCGGCGATATCGCGACCCATGCCCCGACCACGCTGGAACGGCTCGCCGGGCTGCGCTCGCTGCCCAAGGGCTTCGACCGCTCGAAATGGGGCGCCGACATCGTCGCCGCGGTGCAGCGCGGCCTCGCCCGCGATCCCGCCACGCTGCCCAAGATCGAGAAGCCGCGCGGCAACGGCAACGGCGCGGCGATCGTCGAATTGCTGAAGGTGCTGCTGCGGATGACCTCGGAGCGCCACGCGGTGGCCAGCAAGGTGATCGCCACGGTCGACGATCTCGAGCAGATTGCCGCCGATGACCATGCCGACGTCGGCGCGCTGCAAGGCTGGCGGCGCGAATTGTTCGGCGAAGCCGCCCTCGCCCTGAAACAGGGCCGGCTGGCGCTGGCGATCGAAAAGGGCAAAGTGGTGCGGGTCGAACGGACCGAAGTCTAACGCCGCACGATATTGCCGGAGCAGCCGACCAACCGCGCCAGTTGCTTGAAGCGGCTGCCGACCCGGTCGGCCACCAGGTCGACCATGCGATGCTCGAACACCAGCGTCAGCTTGCGGCCCTTGCTGCTGAAATGCGTCGCCGGCAACACCCCGGGACGCGCCGCGCTGATCAGATGGGCGACCCGGAACGCGGCGCCGAGCAGCTTGGCGCGCTCGTCCATCGCCGGCGTCACCATGGCGCGGACCTGCGGCGACGGCTCGTTCTGTTCGCCGAAGCCGGCGTAGCGATAGAAAACCGACAACGCTAGGAACGCGCGGCCCTGATGGCTGACGTCGCCGAAATTGCCGTTGATGATCAGATTGAGGGTCTGTTCGCCGCGATAGTCCGGATGCACCCGCCAGCCGACGTCGGACAAAAGACAGGCGGCGTGCCGCAGCCTCCGGTCGTCGGGGGTCTCGGCCTGCTTGGCGATCCTGATGAAGCGGTCGGTCCAGCCGATCAGCTCCTGGGCGTGCAGCGCCGAGCGCGACAGCAATTCGTTGAGATTGCCGGCGGCGCAGATCAGCCCGTCCTTGGCGCGTTCCGCCGCGGGCAGCTGTTCGTAGAGCAGGCCCTCGCGCACCCCGAAGGTGGAAAACACGATGGTGGTCGGCTGCGCCACCCGGATCACATATTCCAGGACCAGCGCGGCATAGACCAATAGCGGCCGCCGCGCCTCGGCGACCGACTCGATATCGGCCAGCGTGTCGGCCGCCGCCAGCCTTCGCAGCCGGCGGGCAAAGCGCAGCGCCTCGGTCGCGGGAATCGCGTAGCCGTGCATCACCCGCAGCGGATATTCGCTCTGCAGGATGTGGATGCGGGCCAGCGCCCGCCAGGTGCCGCCGACGGCGTAGAAGGTGCGCCCTCGCCCGGCCTGCAGCGGCCCGACCTCGGCCAATGCCGCCTGCACGATGCGCTCGGCGCGCTTCGGCGATTTCTGCGAGGCGTCCTGCAGCGCCAGGCTGCCGAGCGGCAAGGTCACGCCGGTGCGAACGCGATTGCCGCGCACGTCAATCAGTTCCAAGGAGCCGCCGCCGAGATCGCCGACGATGCCGTCCGGCTTGTGCACGCCGGAGATCACCCCCAGCGCCGACAATTTGGCTTCGCGCGGACCGGACAGGATTTCGATATCGACGCCGCAGATCCGCTCGGCATTGGCGATGAACTCCGGGCCGTTGGTCGCGTCGCGGCAGGCCGCGGTGGCGATGGCGTGGACGCGGCCGACCTTCATCACCTTGATCAGCGCGCGAAACCGCCGCAGCGAGGTCAAAGCCTTGTCGACCGCATCGGCCGCCAACAGCCCGGTCGACTGCACCTCGCGGCCGAGCCCGCACAGCGTCTTTTCGTTGAACAGCGAAACCAGGCTGCGCGCCATCGATTGATAGACGACGAGACGGACCGAATTCGATCCGATGTCGATGACCGCCACGCTGGGGTCGGGCTTGCGCCTCCGGCTGGTCACCACGTGATCGTCCTAGGACGAGTGCTGCCGCTCCGCCTTGCGGGTGAGCCTGCGCGGCGACGATTCCTTGAGCGACTTTCCACGGCCTGACAGACTCGGATTGGTCATGAAATAATTATGCACGTTGAACGGCTCCTCGCCCTTCGCGGCCTTCATACGCGTTGACGATCCATCCGGCAATAACTGCCAGCTCTGCTCGGTGTCCTTCAGATTGGCCACCATGATCTGTTCCAGAACCTGCTGGTGTACCGTGGGATTTTGCAACGGACAGAGCACCTCGACGCGGCGGTCGAGGTTGCGCGGCATCATGTCGGCCGAGGAAATATACACCGCCGCCCTCGCGGACGGCAGGCCGTGGCCCATGCCGAAGCAGTAGATCCGGCCGTGCTCGAGGAAGCGGCCGATGATCGACTTGACCCGGATGTTCTCCGATAGCCCGGGAACCCCGGGCCGCAGGCAGCAGATTCCGCGCACCACCAGTTCCACCGAAACGCCGGCCTTGGAGGCCTCGTACAGCGCGTCGATGATCTCGGAATCGACCAGCGAATTCATCTTCAGCCAGATCGCCGCCGGCTTGCCGTGTTTGGCAAAAGCGGTTTCGCCGTGGATGTGGTCGAGCATGCATTTGCGCAAGGTCAGCGGCGACACCGCCATCTTCTCGATGTCGCTCGGCTCGGCGTAGCCGGTGATGTAGTTGAACACCCGCGCGGCGTCGCGGCCGATGGTCGGGTCGGAGGTGAAGTAGGACAGATCGGTGTAGATCCGCGCGGTGACCGGATGATAGTTGCCGGTGCCGGTGTGCACGTAAGTGGTCAGGCTGGATCCCTCGCGGCGCACCACCAGCGACAGCTTGGCGTGGGTCTTCAATTCGAGAAAACCGTACACCACCTGCACGCCGGCGCGTTCCAGATCGCGCGCCCAGCGGATATTGGCCTCTTCGTCGAACCGCGCCCGCAGTTCGACCAGCGCGGTGACCGACTTGCCGGCCTCGGCGGCCTCGGCCAGCGTGCGCACGATCGGCGAATTGTTCGAGGTGCGGTACAGCGTCTGCTTGATCGCCACCACGTCGGGATCGCGCGCCGCCTGCTGCAGGAACTGGACCACGACGTCGAAGGATTCGTAAGGGTGATGGACGATCAGATCCTTCTGCCGGATCGCCGCGAAAATATCGCCGCCGTGGTCGCGCACCCGCTCCGGATGCCGCGGCACGTAAGGCGTGAATTCGAGGTCGGGGCGGTCGAGCCTGGTCAATTGCGACAACTCGTTCATCGCCAGCACGCCGTCGACCAGCAGCACCTCGTCGTCGGAGGCCGGCAGCGCGCGCTGCACGAAGTGGCGCAATTCCTCCGGCATGGTGGCCTCGACCTCGAGCCGGATCACCGAGCCGCGGCGCCGCCGCTTCAGCGCGGTCTCGAACAGCCGCACCAGATCTTCGGCCTCTTCCTCGATTTCCAGTTCGGAATCCCGGATCACCCGGAACGCGCCCTGGCCCTTGACCACGTAGCCGGGAAACAGCCTGCCGATGAACAACGAGGTGGCCTGCTCCAGCGTCATCAGCCGCACCACGCCGTCCTTGCCGGACGACGGCAGCCGGATGAAGCGGTCGATCCTGCCGGGCATGCGGATCAAGGCATTCATCGGCTTGCCGTCCTTCACCCGCGCCAGTTGCAGCGCGATGGTGAAGCCGAGGCTCGGGATGAACGGAAACGGATGCGCCGGATCGATCGCCAGCGGCGTCAACAGCGGAAAGATGTTGTGCAGGAAGTGGTCCTCGATCCAGGCCCGCTCCTGCTTGGTGGCGTCGCGGCCGTCGAGCAGCGCGATGCCGACGTCGCCGAGGATGCCGCGCAGGCCGCGCCAGATCGCCTGCTGGTCGTTGCCCAGGCGCGACACCGCTTCGTTGATCAGCACCAATTGCTCGGCCGGCGACAGCCCGTCGGGGCTGCGTTCGGTGATACCTTCGCGCACCTGGGCCTTGATACCGGCGACCCGGACCATGAAGAATTCATCAAGGTTATTGGCGGAGATCGAGAGGAATCGCACCCGCTCCAGCGCCGGATGGCTGGGATTGACGGCTTCCTCGAGCACCCGGCGATTGAAATGCAGCCAGGACAGTTCTCGATTGATGAACCGTTCGGGGCCCGTCGCAATCACCGCAGCCGGTTCGGTTTCCCCGTTTTTCTCTTCGATAGCAATCGCTTGCGACAAGCTCATCAGTTCATCAATCCGTTTGAATTCAATGATTTGGGGCGACCCGGGATCGGCCGCGGACCTTCGCTGATTGTCGTGACAGTTTTCTGACATTGGGGGACCTGCCGCGCACCGCGTCAAGCGGCGTGGCGCGGGCAAGATGCCGCTGGGCCGGCAATGACTCGGCCGGCAACGACTCAGATGTCGCGCAATAGTTCCGCAGCCAGCGCCCGGGTCACCGGCCGGCCGAGTCGCAGCGCCTCGGTGTCGAGCCGCTCCACCACCTGCCGGGCCGCCGCGAACGAACGGTCGATCCGGTTGGCGAGAAAGCTGACTAGGCTCTCGTCGACGCTCATCTGGCGGTCGGCGCAGAATTTGACGATCAGCGCGCGAAACAACTGGTCGTCGGGCGGCTGCAGCGTCACCACCGGCACCGCGCGCAGCCGCGAGCGCAGATCGCGCAATTCGATCTGGAACGCCGACGGGGCCAGCCGCGAGGTGATCAGCACATAGGCCTGATCCTCGCGCGCCAGATTGAGCAGATGAAACAGCGCCCGCTCGTCGATCGCGGGCGGGCAGAGATCCTCGACCACCAGCGCGCCGGTCGCCAGCGCGCCGGGCACCGCGGCGGAGTTCAGCGCGTGCGCGGTGATGGCGCGGGCGCCGGCCTGCTCCGCCCAGATCGACGACAGATGGCTCTTGCCGGAGCCTTCCGGGCCGATCAGCAGCATCACCCGGTTCGGCCAGTCGGGCCAATGGTCGATCAGCGTCAGGGCTTCGCTGTTGGCCGGACCTTCAAGGAAATCGTCGCGAGACAGGCTTTCGGCGTGCGGCAACGCCAAGGCCAGTTGACGAGGTTGAACGCGAGCTACCACGCGATGACTCCATGCAGGCCGGAGACCGGCCTTCGTTCACACTATAGCGTTTCCGAGCGAAGTGGATCCCGGTTCGCGCGAAGAAAACGCGTCAAAACATCAATCGAGAGCTCCGGTTCTGATCCATCAGACCCGCAACAGCTCTAATGGCTGCGCTCGATGCTGCCCATGTGTTTGGTCCATTCCACGAGATAGAAGGCCACCGAAAGCAGGGTCAGGACAGCGACCAGGCCCATGAGAACAAGATCATAAGGCTCCGGCGAGAACCCGAATCCGAGCGCCGCCAGAATTAGGGCCGCGAACCCGACCTGCGCCACGGTGTTGAGCTTCGACACCATCAGCGGCTTCATCGGCATCGGCTTGCCGAACACCCAGGACACGATCACCGCGCCGACGATCATGATGTCGCGCGACACCACCAGGATCACCAGCCAGCGCGGGATCGCGCTCTCGATTCCCAGCGAGACATAGATCGACACCAGCAGCGCCTTGTCGGCCAGCGGATCGAGCAGCGCGCCCAATTCGCTCGCCATATTGAACCGCTTGGCGAGGAAACCGTCGACCGCGTCGCTGACGCCGGCGACGATGAACAACGCGAAGGCGATCTCCATTTGGTTGGACGCGATCGCCCAGACAATCACCGGCACCAGCAGGATGCGGCCGAGGGTAATGATGTTGGGGATGCTCACGCGACGATTCCGGCTCCCGGCCTCACTGCCAACACGCGACTGAACTCTGGCGACCGGGGTCTGCATGCTGTCTACATAATATAACCTGGCCACGCGAGCCATTGCACGTTGGCGTAATCCGACGTAACCAGCCCCGGCATTACAAGGCCCGCGGCCGGCCGGGGTTCCCGTCCGGCCTTGCGCGGCGTTATGGTTAATCAGTCGAGCCGTTTCGCGCACCGGCGGAACGGCTTCGCGCAGCAGCCCCAGGACAGGCTATGACCGACCGCAACAACGGCCTCACCTATGCCGACGCCGGTGTCGACATCGACGCCGGCAACCGCCTCGTCGATCTGATCAAGCCGCTGGTGCGGGCCACCGCCCGCCCCGGCGCCGACGCCGAAATCGGCGGTTTCGGCGGGCTGTTCGATCTGAAGGCCGCGGGCTTCAAGGATCCGGTGCTGGTCGCCGCCACCGACGGCGTCGGCACCAAGGTCAAGATCGCGATCGAGGCCGGGCTGCACACCGGGATCGGCATCGATCTGGTGGCGATGTCGGTCAACGACCTCGTGGTGCAGGGCGCCGAGCCGTTGTTCTTTCTCGACTACTTCGCCTGCGGCAAGCTCGATCCGGAGGCCACCGCGGCGATCGTCGCAGGCATCGCCGAGGGCTGCCGCGATAGCGGCTGCGCGCTGATCGGCGGCGAGACCGCGGAGATGCCCGGTCTGTACAAGGACGGCGATTACGATCTGGCGGGCTTTGCGGTCGGCGCCGCCGAACGCGGCACGCTGCTGCCCGGCAAGGACATCGCCGCCGGCGACGCGGTGCTCGGGCTCGCCTCCTCCGGGGTGCATTCCAACGGCTTCTCGCTGGTGCGCAGAATCGTCGAGCGCTCCGGGCTCGGCTACGACGCCAATGCGCCATTCTCGCCGGTGATGACGCTGGGCGGCGCGCTGCTGACCCCGACCAAACTCTATGTGAAATCCTGCCTGCGCGCGATCCGCGAGACCGGCGCGGTGAAGGGCCTCGCCCACATCACCGGCGGCGGCTTCACCGACAACATCCCGCGGGTGCTGCCGGCGCATCTCGGCGTCGGCATCGACCTGCCGCGGCTGCCGGTGCTGCCGGTGTTCAAATGGCTCGCCGAACAGGGCGGGATCGCCGAACTCGAACTGCTGCGCACCTTCAATTGCGGCATCGGCATGATCGCCATCGTCAGGGCCGACGCGGTCGAACAGGTCAGCGAGATTCTCACCGAAGCCGGCGAAACCGTCTGCCTGCTCGGCGAAGTCATCGCCGCCCCGGCCGAGCACCGCGTGGTCTATAGCGGCCATCTCGATCTGGCGTGGTGAGCGCCGTGAAGCGTCGGGTTGCCCTCCTGATTTCCGGGCGCGGCTCCAACATGGCCGCGCTGATCGACGCCGCCTCGGCCGACGCGGACTTTCCCGCCGACATCGTCGCGGTGGTGTCCAACACGCCGACCGCCGGCGGGCTGGCGATCGCCGCACAGGCCGGCATTCCGACCGTGGTGGTGGAAAGCAAGCCGTTCGGCAAGGACCGCGCCGGCTTCGAGGCCAAGCTGCAACAGGCGCTCGACGAGCATCGCGTCGAACTGATCTGCCTCGGCGGCTTCATGCGGCTGTTCACCGCCGAATTCGTGCAGCGCTGGCACGGCAGGATGCTGAACATCCACCCCTCGCTGCTGCCGTCGTTTCCCGGGCTCGACCCGCACGGCCAGGCGCTGCGCGCAGGCGTCAAGATTTCCGGCGCCACGGTGCATTTCGTGATTCCGGAGACCGACGCCGGACCGATCGTGATGCAGGGCGCGGTCGCGGTGCGCGACGACGACGATGCCGACAGCCTCGCCGCGCGGGTGCTCGCCGTGGAGCACCGGATCTATCCGGAAGCGCTGCGGCTGGTGGCCTCGGACGGCGCCCGGCTCGACGGCAACTATTGCCGGCTGGCGACGTTGCAGAGCTGCGACGATAGCCTGATCGTTCCGCCGCCGCATTGACCCGACCGGCCGCGCCGCCGGTGTTCCCGCGTCAGCCCGCGGCGCTGCCGGCCTCCGCCGCCGCGGTCTCGGAAAAATGCCGCATCATCCACAGCGCCGCCGGGCCGAGCGGCCGCGACGCCAGATGCGCGGCGCCCATCACCAGATTCGCGGTGCGGACGTCGAACTCGGCGGGATGGATCACCTTGAGGCGGCCGCTTTGCACATCATCCGCCACCAGATGCGTCGGCATGCTGCCCCAGCCGAGCCCCGCCAGCAGCATGGCGTGCTTGGTGCCGAGATCCGCCACCCGCCAGGTCTGCGCCGACAGCACGCCGTAATCGCGCCCTTCGGTGAGCGCCGAACGATCGGTCAGCACCAGTTGCAGATGCCGCCGGATGACGTCGGTCGCAATCGGTCCCTCGAGCCGCGCCAGCGGGTGATCATGCGCCACCACCGGCAACAGCTGCACGGTGAGCAGCGGCACATGCGTCAACCCCGCCGTATCGCTGAACACCAGCGACAATAGCCCGATCATGCAGGTGCCGTTGAGCACGAATTCCGCCCCCGCGCCCATCGATTGCACGTAAATCCGCGGCGGCACCGTGGGGAATTTGGCGGTGAAGGCGCGCAGCGCCTCGACCAGCCGCGGCATCGGAAACATCGCGTCGATCACCACGGTCAGCTCGGCTTCCAGCCCGCCCGCCAGCCCCTGCGCCTGATCGCGCAGCGCGGCGGTTTCCTCGATGATGCGCCGAGCCCGCGGCAACAGCGCGCGTCCGGCTTCGGTCAACGATGGCCGATAGCTGGAGCGATCGAACAGTGCCACGCCGAGCTGCGCCTCCAGCTTTTGAATGCCATAGGTCACCGCCGATTGCGCGCGGTTGAGTTTTCGCGCGGCGCCGGAGAAGCTGCCGTGATCCACCACGGCAAGCAGAAGCTGGATCTGGTCGAGCGTGAGCGCGTCGGACATGATCGAAACTATAGATCATCCTAAGCTAAACTCTTTCTCTATTTTCGGGCAAACTCCTAGGCTAAACGCGGTCAACTTGCAAAAAGGAGCTATTTTCATGATACGACCTCTGCTGTTGCCCGTCCTGGCCGCCACTTTGGCCTTCACCGTCCCGGCGCTGGCGCAAACCGCCGCGGCTCCGCAGGTCGAGGCCGGCACCTATGCCGTCGACCCCGCTCACACCCAGGTGGAGTTCGGTGTCTCCCATATGGGCTTCACCAATTTCCGCGGCCGGTTCAGCGACGTCTCGGGCACGCTGCAGCTCGATCCGAAGGCGCCGGCGAAGAGCAGCTTCGACGTCACCGTGCCGACCGCCTCGGTGAATACGCCGGTCGCCAAGCTCAATGACGAATTGAAGGGCGACCAGTGGCTCGACGCCAAGGCGCATCCGAAGATCACCTTCAAGGCCACCAGCGTCACCCCCAGCGGCCCGAACGAGGCCAAGGTGACCGGCAACTTCACGCTGCACGGCGTGACCAAGCCGCTGACGCTCACCGCCAAGCTGCATGGCGCCGGGGTCAATCCGCTGAGCAAGAAGGTCACCGTCGGCTTCGACCTCACCGGCTCGCTCAAGCGCAGCGATTTCGGGGTCAAGACCTACGTGCCGCTGATCGGCGACGAGGTCGATATCACCATCAGCGCCGCCTTCGAAAAGCAGAGCTGACCGCTGCAGACCGCGGTCGCGCCATGACCCGTTCTCGCTATACCGGCGTGGCGATCGGCCTGCATTGGCTGATCGCCGCCCTCATCGTCGCGCTGATCGTCGTCGGCCTGACGATGGCACACGCGCCGATCGCGGCAGCGACCAAATTCCAGCTCTACCAGCTGCACAAATCGATCGGCGTCAGCGTGCTGGGCCTGGTGGTGCTACGGATCTTATGGCGGCTGAGGCATCGGCCACCGCCGTTGCCGGACCGCATGCCGCAACTCGAGCGCCGGGCCGCCGCCGGCAGCCATTCGTTGCTTTATCTCTTCATGATCGGGCTGCCGTTGACCGGCTGGGCACTGGTCTCGGTCTCGCCGCTGCGAATTCCGACCGTGCTGTTCGGGCTATGGAGTTGGCCCGACCTGCCGCTGCTGCCGCAACTGGCCGACAAGGCGCGCTGGGCCGCGGTGTTCGACAATATCCACGCCTACGGCGCATTCGTGCTGATCGCGCTGATTCTGCTGCACAGCGCCGCGGCGCTGCGACATCATTTTGTCGTCGGCGACGACGTGCTGCATCGGATGCTGCCGGTCGTGAAGCCGGGCGAAACCGCGCCGGACGGCGCACATTCGGAAAGGACGCCGACATGATCGGAGTTGCGAAAACCGCGCGGATCTTCGCGGTGGCCGCGTTCGGCGTCGTTGTCAGCAACGTCGCCGAGGCGGCGAGCTGGAAGGTCGATCCGGCGCGCAGCCAGATCGGGTTTTCCGGCACGCAGACCGGCGAACGCTTTCAGGGCAAGTTCGGCCGCTATCAGGCCACGATCGATTTCGATCCCGCAGCACCCGACGGCGGACATGCGGTCATCGTCATCGAGCTTGGCAGCGCCAGCACCGGCGACAAGCAGCGCGACCAGGCTTTGCCCGGCGAAGACTGGTTCGACGTCGCCCGCTTCCCCACCGCGACCTTCGAGGCCAAGCGTTTCGTTGGCAAGGGCGGCAACGCCTATGAGGCGCAAGGCACGCTGTCGCTGCGCGGCATCAGCCACGATCTGGTCCTGCCGTTTACGCTCGACGTGCAGGACGGCGTCGCCCACGCCAAAGGCCACGTCGATCTGCTGCGCAACGCCTATGGGGTCGGACAGAATGCCTGGAACAGCGACGCCTATGTGGCGTTTGCGGTCGGCGTCGACATCGACCTCGTCGCGACGACCGGTCCGTAGCAAAAAACCCCCGGCTGCGCGCCGGGGGCCGTGCTCGCGACGCGCTGCGCGATGGGGGAGCTTAAGAGACCTTCAGGTTTTCCGCGGACGTCTTGCCGCGATTTTCCACCAGCTCATATTCGATCGTCTGATTTTCATTGAGGGTGCTAAGTCCCGCGCGCTCGACCGCCGAGATATGGACGAACACGTCCTTGTCGCCGGTGGTCGGGCGAATGAAGCCGTAGCCCTTGGTCGGGTTGAACCACTTGACGGTGCCTTTCTGCATCGTCTGTCTCCTCCAGCGCGCTTGCTCGCAAAAGTGGATTCCGGCGTTGCGATCAGACGGCGCGCATCCTCATGGTCGAGTTGAGAGCATTTTCCGCCGGCAAGCCGGATCCCACCTTGCCGCAAAAACACCCACGACGAAAAAGACGCGCCACGCTTCATGCGTGCCGCGCCACAAACCGGCTTCCCGATGTCTGCTTGTTTTCTGGGTCGTGAAACGCACAGTCGAACGGCCTAACTCCGATTGTGAAGCGATTGCAACACGAAACGCCGGTATTCGCAAGCCTCGCGGCGAAGCCGCGCCGGCCCGGCCGGCGCTCTGGCGGCTGCTCAGGCCGGATCGATCCGGGCAGCGTCCACCGCGACCGCGCGCAGTTTGGAGCGCCGCCACAGCGTGCCGGCGATCAGCACCACGATGGCGCCGGCCAGCGACAGCGAAAACTCGCCGAGATTTTCGACGCCGGCAAGATGCCGCGCGACGCCGAACCACGCCGAGGTCAGGTCGAGATTGATGCCGATCTGGCCGTCCAACAGCCGCTGCAGCCAGGGCTGCACCGCGGGATCGGTCGCCATGATGTCGCCGGCGATCCAGCCCAGCAACGCCGCCCCCGCCCACACCAGGATCGGCAGTCGGTTCAGCACCAGCATGATCAGCGCGGCGCCGGCGACGATCAGCGGGATGCTGATTGCAAGGCCGAGGATCAGCAGCGGAACGCTGCCATTGGCGGCCGCGGCTACCGCGATCACATTGTCGAGACTCATCACGATGTCGGCGACCACGACGATCTCGACGGCGCGCCACAGATGCGCCGCAGCCTTAATGCTGTTCTCGTCCTCTTCGTCCGGAACCAGCAGCTTGGCGGCGATCACGATCAGGATCAGCCCGCCGATCAGCTTGAGATAGGGCAGCCCCATCAGCGTCGCGACGATGCCGGTGAAGATGATCCGCAGCACCACGGCGATGCCGGCGCCGAGCACCATGCCCCACACCCGCTGCCGCGGATCGAGCGCGCGGCAGGCGAGCGCGATCACCAGCGCGTTGTCGCCGGACAGAAGAATGTTGATCCAGATGATTTTGCCGACCGCGAGCCAGAACGCCGGCTGCTGCATCTCGCTGTGGAACTGGCCGCTCAGGGTTCCGATCGTCGCGGAATCAAAAATATGGAGCAGCCAGTCCACCGTCACCTCACGGGCCGTGGCATAGCATCACGCCAGGCAGAAGTCGATCAATGCCTGGCGTGATGGTGAGTTGCGATCGATCAGCCGACGATTTCGTTGCCGGAGAAGAACTGCGCGATTTCGACCGCCGCGGTTTCCGCGGCGTCGGAGCCGTGCACCGAATTCTCGCCGATCGACTTGGCGTGCAGCTTGCGGATGGTGCCGTCGGCGGCCTTCGAGGGATCGGTGGCGCCCATCACGTCGCGATGCTTCAGCACGGCGTTGTCGCCTTCCAGCACCTGCACCACCACCGGGCCGGAAATCATGAAGTCGACCAGTTCGCCGAAGAACGGCCGCGCCTTGTGCACGGCGTAGAAGGTCTCGGCCTGCTCGCGGGTCATGCGGATGCGCTTCTGCGCGACGATCCGCAGACCGGCCTGCTCGATCAGGGCATTGATCGCGCCCGTCAGATTGCGCGCGGTGGCGTCGGGCTTGAGAATCGAAAAGGTGCGTTCAATGGCCATGTCGTGTCCTTGAGATACGGTGTTTTTGAGCTTTGGAGAGGTGCGGCGCTTATATCGGCGCCGTTCCGGAACGGCAAGCCGCCGGGCGGGCGCCTTCGCTGACCCTGGCCTCAAGCCTCCCGCAGCCGCGGCTTGGACAACGCGGCCTGAACAACACGGCCTGGACAACGCGCCGCAGCCGAGCAATTTTGACCGCCCTTGCCCCGGTTTCGGGGGCAAGGGCGAGTTTATTCCTCGCTCGGTGCACAAGAGCGGCCAATGTTTATTCAATTTTTACCTAATCCGCGTGCAATCCCCGGGCGAAGAAACCATTGCAGACGCACCGACTTAATGCTGTGACGACAACGTGATAGTGGAACCAGCGATGCCGACTGCCAGCAACAACGAACCACTCGACGGGCGAACCAGCCGTTCGATCTGCAAGGCGATCGGCGAGAAGCTGCAGCAGAGCATGCCGCTCGAAAATCCCAAGTTGCCGGACCGGCTGGCGCAGCTGGTCGCCGAAATGCGCCGCCGCGACGCCGAGGACTGACCCGTCGCCGCCGCGCTGCGGGGTTGCGTTTGACCGGGGAGCCGGTCACAACGCGCCATGCTCTCACTCAATGAAATCTCGATCCGGCTTGCCGGACGGCTGTTGATCGATCACGGCACCGCGCAGATCGCGCCGGGCGCCCGGGTCGGCTTCATCGGCCGCAACGGCGCCGGCAAATCCACCCTGTTCCACGCCATCCGCGGCGAGTTGCCGACCGAGACCGGCTCGATCGCGCTGCCGCCGCGCTGGCGGATCGGCAGCCTCGCCCAGGAAGCGCCGAACGGCCCGGAGAGCCTGCTCGAAGTGGTGCTGAAGGCCGATCTGGAACGCGACGCACTGCTGATCGAGGCCGAAACCGCGCACGATCCGCACCGGATTGCCGAGATCCAGACCCGGCTCGTCGACATCGACGCGCATTCCGCCCCGGCGCGCGCCGCCGCGATCCTCTCCGGCCTCGGCTTCTCCACCGCCGATCAGGCGCGGTCCTGCTCGGAATTCTCCGGCGGCTGGCGGATGCGGGTGGCGCTCGCCGCCACGCTGTTCTCGGCGCCGGATCTGCTGCTGCTCGACGAGCCGACCAACTATCTCGATCTCGAAGGCACGCTGTGGCTCGAGGACCATCTCGCCAACTATCCGCGCACCGTGATCGTGATCAGCCATGACCGCGACCTGTTGGATACTTCGGTCAACGAGATCCTGCATCTCGACCGCGGCAAGCTTGTGCACTACCGGGGCACGTACTCGGCTTACGAGGAATTCCGCGCCAACAAGGAAGCGCTCGACGCCAAGAACCTGAAGCGCCAAGAGGCCCAGCGCAAGCATCTGCAGTCCTTCGTCGACCGCTTCAAGGCCACCGCCTCGAAGGCGCGCCAGGCGCAGTCGCGCGTGAAAATGCTGGAGCGGATGAAGCCGGTGTCGGCGCTGGTGACGCAGGACGTCAAGGAATTCCACTTCCCGGCGCCGGAGAAAATCCTGTCGCCGCCGATCATCGCGGTCGACAATGTCACCGTCGGCTACGACAAGAAGCACCCGGTGCTGAAGCACGTCACGCTGAGGATCGATACCGAGGACCGCATCGCGCTGCTCGGCTCCAACGGCAACGGCAAATCGACGCTGGTGAAACTGCTCGCCAACCGGCTGGCGCCGTTCTCCGGCTCGGTGATCCGCGCGGACAAATTGGCGATCGCGTACTTCGCCCAGCATCAGCTCGATGAATTGAACGAAGACGGCTCGCCCTACGACCACGTCCGCAAGCTGATGCCGGACGCCACCGAGACCAAGATCCGCGGCCGCACCGGCGCGCTCGGGTTTTCCGGCAAGGCCGGCGACACCATCGTCAAGAGTCTGTCGGGCGGCGAGAAGGCGCGGCTGTTGCTCGGGCTCGCCACCTTCTTCGGTCCCAACATGATCATCCTCGACGAGCCGACCAACCATCTCGACATCGACAGCCGCGCCGCCTTGGCCGAGGCGATCAACGACTATCCCGGCGCGGTGATCATGGTGTCGCACGACCGCTATCTGATCGAGGCCTGCGCCGATCAGTTATGGGTGGTGGCCGATCACAAGGTGACGCCCTATGACGGCGACCTCGACGATTATCGCCGCTCGGTGCTGTCATCGCGCGGCCTGCGGTCGAGCGCGCGCGACCGCGCCGCCAATGCGCAGGAGCGCGGCGGCGATCGCGGTAGCAAACCGGCGCGCGCCAAGGCCGACAAGAAGCCCTCGCTGAAGCAGCAGATCGCCGAGGCCGAGCAGGAGATCGAACGCATCACCGGCATCATCGCCAAGCTCGACACCGCGCTGGCGCTGCCCGATCTGTTCAAGAAAGATCCGAAACAGGCCGCGCAACTCAGCAAGGCCCGCGCCGGCGCCGAAGCCGCGTTGCAGAAGGCCGAGGAAAGCTGGCTGGCGGCGAGCACGTCCTACGACCAGGCGCAAGGGTGACAGCGTTCGGGCGTCGGTAGCTGTCGCTGTCGTTGTTCAGACGCCTAATCAAAAACGCGACCGTCATTCCGGGGCGCGCGTTCGTCAGAACGAGCGACCCCAGACTCTTGCTACGCGGGCAACGCTCCGCCACGCGTTGCGATATTTCGGGTTCGCTTGCGGCTTACGCCGCACGCGCCCCGGAATGACGGCGTTAAACTGGAATGCAAGCGGCAAATATCTGCAAAGCGCCATCAGGCGGCAAATATTTGCGAAGCGTAATGAGCCCGAACAACCGCGCTGATCAGATCAAGCGGTCCGGATATCTTTACGTCGCGGCGTGCCTCTTCGCCTTCGGCTTGGCGGCCTTGGGCTGCGCCGCCGGCTCGGCGACGCGCTCGATCGAGGTCAGCCGCCCGGCGGTGAAGGTGTAGAGGCCGGCGCGCGGGCCGCGCGAATAGGTCAACAGCGCGACGCGATCGCCGCGCGGATTGGTCGACAGGCTGACATTGTCCGGCGCGCCGGCGCCGCGCGCCACGTCGCATTCGGTGTGACCCAAAGCCACCACGCCGATCCGCGACGGCTGCGGCGCGGCCCCCTCGGTCAAAGCGTTGGCATCGGCCGGCGGCGTCATGCCCGGACACATGCCGTCGGCGCTGATCAGATCCTCCGGCGACACCGGCTTGTCCGGGGTCAGCGGCGGGGTTTCGATCGAGACGTTCTTGATGAACACCCGGCCCGGCCGCGAGAACCATTCGGCGTCGCGCGACAGCAGATCCGAGGAAAACATATCCGAGGTCGCCGCGCAGCCGCCGAGCAACGGGGCGCCCAGACACAACACCAGCACGGCGTTGCGAGGAGTGATTTTCTGTCGCACGGTCAAGTTTGTCCCATCCAGCGGCTTAAGCGGTTGTCCAACCATCCCTTTACGGCACGACCGTGACCGTCGGCAAGTTCATCGCCGGCCGGAAGGTAGCATCGTTTAGTGACGCTCGCTATCGGCGGCGCCGGCTATTCCCGGCTTTGCCAGCCGCCAGCGCCGTCGGCCTGGCGGTAGATCACCGCAAAGCCCTGCGCCTTGCTCTGCGTCCAGGCCGCGCGCGCCATCGCCACCGAATCGTCGTCGTCGCCGTTGAATACCAGCACCAGCCGGTCATACGTCGCGATGTCGGCGGGCAACGCCGCATTGTCGATCAGAAACCGCACCTTGGCGCCATTCGGATTGGCCTCGTCGACGGTCAGCAGGATCGGCTGCTGCGCGGCGTCGGCCACCCGCCAAGTGGCGTGCGGCAGAAACGAATCGTCACGATAGGTCCACAGATGCGTATCAAGCGCGTCGGCGCGCTCCTCGGTGGTGGCCTGCACCACCACCCGCCAGCCGCGTTGCAGCGATTTCTCCAGCAATGACGGCAGCACCTTTTCCACCGTCAAATTCTGCAGATGGTAGAACAGCACTTCGGTCATTTGGACTCGTAATAATCCGCAACAAGCCGATCCAAGAGCCGCACGCCGTAGCCGGAGCCCCAGCTCTGGTTGATGTCGGTTTTCGGCGCGCCCATCGCGGTGCCGGCGATATCGAGATGCGCCCACGGCGTATCGTCGACGAAGCGCTGCAGGAACTGCGCCGCGGTGATCGAACCGCCATGGCGGGCGCCGGCATTTTTCATGTCGGCAAATTGCGAGTCCATCATCTTGTCGTATTCCGGACCCATCGGCAGCCGCCACACCCGCTCGCCGGTGGCCTGCCCGGCTTCGGTCAGCCGCTCGGAGAGCTGATCGTTGTTGGAGAACAGCCCGGCATATTCGGTGCCGAGCGCGACCAGAATCGCCCCCGTCAGCGTGGCAAGGTCGACCATGAATTTCGGCTTGTGCTTCTTGGCCACGTACCAGAGCACGTCGGCCAAGACCAGGCGGCCTTCGGCGTCGGTGTTGATGATCTCGATGGTCTGACCCGACATCGAGGTGACGATATCGCCGGGCCGCTGCGCGTTGCCGTCCGGCATGTTCTCGACCAGGCCGATCGCGCCGACCACGTTGATCTTGGCCTTGCGCGCCGCCAGCGCATGCATCAGCCCGACCACGCAGGCGGCGCCGCCCATGTCGCCCTTCATGTCTTCCATGCTGCCCGACGGTTTGATCGAAATGCCGCCGGTGTCGAAGCACACGCCCTTGCCGACGAAGGCGACCGGCTGCTCGCCCTTCTTGCCGCCGTTCCAGCGCATGATCACGGTGCGGCCGGGCTGCGTCGAGCCCTGCGACACGCCGAGCAGCGCGCCCATCTTCAGCCGCTTCATCGCCGCCACGTCGAGCACCTCGACGGCGACGCCGAGCTTGCGCAACTGGCTGGCGCGGCGGGCGAATTCCACCGGATACAGCACGTTCGGCGGCTCGTTGACCAGTTCACGGGCCATGATCACGCCGTCGACGACGTGGTTCTGCGGCGCGAACGCCTTCTTCGCCGCCGCGACGTCGCGCACCGCGATGGTGACGCTGGCATTCAGCGGCGTGTCCTCGCCGTCCTTCTTCTTGGTCTTGTAGCGGTCGAACTTATAGGCCCGCATCCGAACCCCGGCGGCGATCGAGGCCGCCTGCGCCGGGGTCATGGCGCCGCCCGGCAATTCCGCGATCACCGTCACCGCATCCTTGCCGCCGCCGAGCTTGCCGGCCAGCACGCCGCCGAGCTTGAGAAAGTCGTGGTCCTTGATGGCGGCGAGCTTGCCCGCCCCGATCACCACCAGCCGCGTCGCCTTCAGGCCTTCCGGCGCAAGGATATCCAGCGCCGAGCCGCTCTTGCCCTTGAACTGGCTGGTCGCCGCGGCGCGCTTCACCGCACCCGCCGCGGTTCCCAGTGCCTTCACGGTGTCGGGGCCGAATTTCAGCGTGTCATCGCAAAACACGAACAGCACGCCGCGCGCGCTCGTGGCCATCGGAACGAAGCCAACGTTGACGACGTCGGGCATGGGCAATCCTCCAAACTTGGGCAAAAATGACGGTCGAGGCGAAGATCCGGACAAGCGGGTCGCGGAATCGTCGGTTCGGATCCGGCGCGGGATGACTCACACTATGACGCGTCATTCCCCATGCTGCCAACCCCATGCTGCCGAGAGCGCCGCCTGCCTCCCTCTGGCCGCCATCGCAAACCCGTGACCTCGGATATCCACCCGGAAACACGGGGCGAAACCGTAAAGCGTGGCCTTGGGGACACATCCGGGAAACATTAACCATCCCGGCAAGGCGCCATGCCTCAGCCATTTTGTTGACGGATCAGACACATGGTAATGATGCAGTGGGGATGGGGACGCGCCTGACGGCGGCGGGAGACTGGTTTGCGGGGATTCGGGCGGTGCAGACGCAGCATCGCGGCGGAATTGGGATCGTGCGGAGCGATGGGGTCAATCGACAGCTACATTTTCCGCACGACGCTGACGTCGTTTGCGGTGGTCCTGGCCAGCCTCACCGGCGTGATCTGGATCACCCAGGCGTTGCGCGGAATCGACCTGATGACCAGCCAGGGTCAGACCATCCTGACCTTTGTCGGGCTGACCGGCATGGCGGTGCCGGTGTTGGTGCTGGTGATCGCCCCGGTGGCGCTGATGATCGCGGTCGCCCACACCTTGAACCGGCTGGCCAACGATTCGGAAATCATCGTGATGAACGCCGCGGGGCTGTCGCCGCTGCGGCTGGTGCGGCCCTTCATGTATGCCGCGGTGGTGGTGGCGATTCTGGTCGGCTTCATCTCCGCCTATGTGGCGCCGGAGGGCCTGCGCCGGATCAACCGCTGGGACAGCGAAATCACCGCCGACATCCTGGCCAATATTCTGCAGCCCGGCCGGTTCTCGCAACTCGAGACCAATCTGACGATCAGGGTGCGCGAACGCCAACCCGGCGGCGTGCTGGTCGGCGTGTTCATCGACGACCGCCGCGATCCCAACGAGCGGGTCAGCATCATCGCCGACCACGGCACCGTGCTCAAGAACGACGACGGCTCGTTCCTGGTGCTCGAAGACGGCACGCTGCAACGCTTCGAACTCGGCAAGCAGGACCCGGCGCTGGTGGCGTTCGGCCGCTACGCCTTCGACATGTCGAAATTTTCCAAGGCGCGCGACGTCACCTATGGCATCCGCGAGCGCTATCTGTGGGAACTGCTGTGGCCGCAGCCCGACGACACGCTGTTTGCCCGGCTGCCCAATCAGTTTCGCGCCGAGATGCACGACCGTATCCTGGCGCCGATCTATCCGTTCGTGTTCGCGGCCCTGACCTTCGCGTTTCTCGGCTTGCCGCGCACCACGCGGCAGAGCCGCAACTTCTCGATGACCGGGGCGATTGCCGCGGTGTTCGTGGTGCGGCTGGCGGGCTTTGCCTGCTCGATCCTGACCAGCAGCACCCCGGCGGTGGCCGCGGCGCAATATCTGCTGCTCGGCGCGGCGCTGGCGGCAAGCCTGTGGGTGATCGCCCGCAACGTCGTGATCGAACCGCCGGCGCGATTGCTGGAATTGATCAACGCGCTGAACGCCTCGATCGCCCGGCTGCGCCTGCGGCCGTTGCCGTCATGACGGGGCCCCGCGCATGATCGCCACCACGCTCAATCGCTACTTTGCCGCGCGGTTCGTCACCGCGGCGCTGGCGGTGTTTGCCGGGCTGTTCGTGCTCCTGGTGTTCGTCGATTACATCGACCTGTTGCGCCGCGCCGGCGGACGGCCGTCGATCTCGGCGCTGTTGATCGTGCAGACCTCGGTGTACCGGGTGCCGCAACTGCTGGAGCGGCTGATGCCGTTCTGCATCCTGATCGGCGCGATGACCTGCTACCTGGCGCTGTCGCGGCGACTCGAACTGGTGGTGGCGCGCGCCGCCGGGATCTCGGCCTGGCAGTTCATGGCGCCGGCGCTGTGGAGCGCGCTCGGGCTCGGAGTGCTGGCCACCGTGGTGTTCAACCCGATGTCGGCCAACATGCAGGAGCGCGCCAAACAGATGGAAGCCGAGATGTTCGGCGATTCCTCCGGCAGCCTGCAGGACGCCAGCGGGTTCTGGATCAATCAGGTCACCAGCGAGGGCCAGGCCATCATCAACGCCGCGCGCAGCCAGCAGCAGGGCGCGCTGCTGACCGGGTTGAGCGTGTTCCGGTTCGAGCCGGACTTCTCCTTCAAGGAGCGAATCGAGGCCCGCGAGGCGACGCTGGAGCCCGGCTTCTGGCGGTTCAAGAATCTGCGCCGTTACACGCTGGACGGCCCGCCGGTCGATCAGGACGTGTTCCTGCTGCCGACCACGCTGACGCTGGCGCAGGTGCGCAACAGCTTCTCCACTCCGGAGACTGTGTCATTTTGGCAACTTCCGGGTTATATCCGCTCCTCGGAAAGCTCAGGATTCGCCACGGCGGGCTACCGATTGCAGTTTCATAAGCTTCTGGCACGGCCATTTCTTCTTGCCGCTATGGTGATGCTAGCCGCTTCTGTTAGCTTGCGATTCTTCCGTTTTGGCGGTGTTCAAAAGATGGTTTTGAGTGGCGTGGGCGCAGGCTTTCTGCTCTATATCCTGTCGAAAGTAACCGAAGATCTGAGCAAGGCCGAGTTAATGCATCCGCTTGCTGCCGCGTGGCTCCCTGTGTGCGTGGGAAGTCTCGCTGGTTTTTTAGCCTTGCTGCACCAGGAGGACGGATAGTGGTCGCCGCCCTCCCGCAAAGGCGTTTGATTGTGCGGCCGCGCCGTGTGGCGCGCCGCAGTCGCCTTGTCATGTCCGCGATGCTGAGCGCGTTCGGCGCTCTCGTGCTGTCCACGGCGTTCGGCGTCGTGCTGACAACGCCCGCGGCCGCCCAGAGTTTCACCTTCAATCAGCCGCCGGTGCGCCCCAAGGCGCCGCCCACCGCCGACACCGGCCAGATGCTGGTTCAGGCGACCGAGGTCGATTACGACTACAACAACTCGCGGGTGTCGGCGGTCGGCAACGTGCAGATGTTCTATGGCGGCACCACCGTCGAGGCCGACCGGGTGGTCTACGACCAGAAGACCAAGCGGCTGCAGGCCGAAGGCAATGTCCGCATGACCGACGCGGACGGCAAAATCACCTACGCCAACCAGCTCGATCTCAGCGACGACTACCGCGACGGCTTCGTCGATTCGCTGCGGGTCGACACCGCCAACCAGACGCGGATCGCGGCGTCGCGGGCGGAGCGCACCGACGGCGCCTACAACGTGTTCCAGAACGGCGTCTACACCGCCTGCGCGCCGTGCCGCGACAATCCCAAGAAGCCGCCGCTGTGGCAGGTCAAGGGCGCCCGCATCATCCACGATCAAAACGACAAGATGCTGTATTTCGAGAACGCCCAGCTCGAATTCTTCGGCGTCCCGTTGGCCTATCTGCCGTATTTCTCGACGCCCGACCCCACCGTGCAGCGCAAGACCGGCTTCCTGATGCCGATCTATCTCTCAAGCTCGGCATTCGGCTCCGGCTTCGAAGTGCCGTTCTACTGGGCGCTGGCGCCGGATTACGACTTCACCGTGTCGCCGCGCTACACCACCACCCAGGGCGTGTTGATGCAGGGCGAATTCCGCCAGCGGTTGCTGGACGGCGCCTACCAGATTCGTGCCTACGGCATCGATCAGCTCAATCCCGACAGCAGCGCCTTGATCGGCACCCCCGGGCAGCGCGAATTCCGCGGCGCCATCGACACCAAGGGCCAGTTCGCGCTGAACGACAAATGGGTCTGGGGTTGGGACGGCGTCCTGATGACCGACAAGACCTTCTTCATCGATTACCGGCTGGCGCAGTACAAGGACACGCTGGGCACCTTCCTCAGCCAGTCCAACGAGGCGACCTCGGACCTGTATCTGACCGGGGTCGGCAACCGCAGCTATTTCGATGCGCGGGCGTTCTACTTCCAGGGCTTCACCGGCTATGACGTGCAGAGCCAGATCCCGGTGGTGCTGCCGGTCATCGATTACGCCAACGTGTTCAACCGGCCGATTCTCGGCGGCGAGGTCAGCTTCAAGACCAACCTGACCAGTCTCAACCGGCAGAGCGCGGATTTCGATGCGCTGACGGCCGCCGCTGCTTCGACTCAGCAGGATTTGTGCAGCACTAGTTCGATTGCGCAGATGTCCGCCGACAAGTTAGCCAATCTCAGAAACAACTGCCTGCTGCGCGGCATTCCCGGCACCTATACGCGGTTCAGCGCCGAGGCGCAGTGGCGGCGGTCCTACACCGATCCCTACGGCCAGATCTGGACGCCGTTCGCCTCGCTGCGAGTCGACGCGATCGATTCCTCGATCTCGAACCAGCCCGGGGTCTCCAACTTCATCGCCACCGGCGACACCCAGGCGCTGCGGGTGATGCCGACGGTCGGCCTGGAATATCGCTATCCGTTCATCAACGTGCAGCCGTGGGGCACCACCACGGTGGAGCCGATCGCGCAGGTCATCGTCCGCCCCAACGAAACCTATGCCGGCAAGCTGCCGAACGAAGACGCCCAGAGCATGGTGTTCGGCGCCGACAACCTGTTCGAGGTCAACAAATTCTCCGGCTACGACCGGGTCGAGGGCGGCGGCCGCGCCAATGTCGGCGTTCAGGCCACCACCCAGTTCGATCGCGGCGGGTCGGTGAACGTGCTGTTCGGGCAATCCTACCAATTGTTCGGTATGAACTCCTACGCCGTGGCCGACCTGATCAACACCGGCCTCGACTCCGGCCTCGACAAGCCGCGCTCGGATTATGTGGCGCGGGCGTCGTATTCGCCGAACAGCACCTTCAAATTCACCACCCGGGCGCGGTTCGACGAAGCCTCGATGAACGTGCAGCGGTTCGAGGCCGAAGGCAGCGCCAGCTTCGACCGCTGGTCGGTGGCGCTGACCTATGGTGACTACGCCGCGCAGCCGGATCTCGGCCTCCTGACCCGCCGCGAGGGCATTCTGGGAACCGGCTCGATCAAGCTCGCCTCGAACTGGGTGGTGTCGGGCGGCGCGCGCTGGGATCTCGAAGCCAACAAGATCGACCAGTACATCGTCGGCGCGGGTTACGTGGACGATTGCTTCGTGCTGGGGCTGAATTACGTGACGGCGTATTCTTATTCGACCAGTGCGCTGGTGGCGCCCACACTTAGCCATTCCATCATGCTGCAGATCGGGTTGCGAACGATCGGCACCACGGCGTTCTCCCAGAGCGTGTCGGGCGCCACGAACGGTCTGATCGGCCAATAACAAACGAGGCGCCGCGCATCCGGGGAATCCGGCCGCGCGGTAGCAGAATTATGGATCTCGATCCGCCCCATGGCAGACCTGACATGACCGCACGCCCTCCCCTCCGTCTGTTCCATTTGGCGCTGTGCTGCGCCATCGCCCTGCTGGCGATCGGCCGCGCTCCCGAGGCGCGCGCGCAGACCGTCGCGGTCATGGTCAATGGCGAGCCGATCACCAATTACGACATCGAGCAGCGCTCCAAGCTGATGGCGCTGTCGACCCACAAGAGCCCGTCGCGGCAGGAAGTGATCGACGAACTGATCAACGAGAAGGTCAAGATCCGCGAAGGCAAGAAATTCGGCATCGACCCCAGCGCCTCCGACATCGACGGCGCCTTCGCCAATATGGGCTCGCGGATGCGGATGACGCCGGAGGCGCTGACCAAATCGCTCGAGGCCCAGGGCATACGGGCGGAGACCTTGCGGCACCGGATGCGCGCCGAAATGGTCTGGACCAGCCTGGTCCGCGGCCGCTTCAAGGACAGCCTTCTGGTCGGCGAAAAGGAAGTTCAGGCCGCGGTCGGCGGCGACGACAAGACCCAGGGCGACAGCTTCGAATATCAGATGCGACCGATCGTCTTGATCGTGCCGCGCACCGCTGCTCCCGCGGCGCGTGAATTGCGCATGAAGGAGGCCGAGGCGCTGCGCAACCGGGTGCAGAGCTGCGAGGAGGCCAACGACCTGTTCAAGTCGATGCAGAACGCCGCGATCCGCGACACCGTTACCAAGACCTCGGCGGACATCCCGCAGGTGCTGCGCGAGGTGCTGGACAAGACGCCGATCGGCCACCTGACGGCGCCCGAAGTCACCAAGCAGGGCGTCGAGATGGTGGCGCTGTGCGCCCGCAAGCCGACCACCGCGGATACCCCGAAGAAGCGCGAGATTCGCGACAAGATGTTCGCCGAGAAGTTCGACGCCAAATCGAAATCCTATCTGCGCGACGTCCGCAAGGCGGCGATGATCGAGTACCGCTAGTGTCGGCACGCCGCATTTCGCCAGAGGCCGCGCGGCTTGCGCTCGGCAAGACAGGACCACGCGCGTGCTGAGCAAACCGCTGGCGCTGACGCTTGGCGAGCCGGCCGGCATCGGCCCGGACATTGCGCTGGCGGCGTGGCTCGGCCGCGCGCAATCGCAGATTCCCGCCTTCTATCTGCTCGGTGACCGGGATTTCCTGCAGGCCCGCGCCGCGGCGCTCGGCCTCACGGTGCAGTTGGCGGACGTCACGCCGGATCAGGCCGCAGCACGCTTTGCCGAGGCGCTGCCGGTGGTCGGCACCGGCCACCGCGTCACCGCGACGCCGGGCCACCCCGACGCCAGCAGCGCACCGGCCGCGATCGGCGCGATCCGCCAGGCGGTCGCCGACGTCGTCGCAGGCCACGCCGCCGCGGTGGTGACCAATCCGATCGCCAAGAGCGTGTTGTATCAGGCCGGCTTCAAACATCCCGGCCACACCGAATTCCTCGCCGAGCTGGGGCGCGGCGAGGGGCCGGCGCCGCAGCCAGTGATGATGCTGTGGTCGCAGACGCTGGCCGTGGTGCCGGTGACCATCCATCTGCCGCTGCGCGCGGCAATCGCGCAACTGAGCACCGAACTGATCGTGTCGACGGCGCGGATCGTCGCCGACGCCCTCAAGCGCCACATGAAGATCGCCGCGCCGCGGCTGGCGATCTCCGGGCTCAATCCGCACGCCGGCGAAAACGGCGGCCTCGGCAGCGAGGAGCACAGCATCATCGCGCCCGCGATCGAGATCTTGCGCGGCGACGGCATCGACGCCCGCGGCCCGCTGCCCGCCGACACCATGTTCCACGAAGCCGCGCGCGCGACCTACGACTGCGCGCTGTGCATGTATCACGACCAGGCGCTGATCCCGGTGAAGACGCTGGCGTTCGATCGCGCCGTCAACGTCACGCTGGGGCTGCCGTTCGTGCGCACCTCGCCGGATCACGGCACCGCCTTCGACATCGCCGGCAGCGGCCGCGCCGATCCCTCCAGCCTGATCGAGGCATTGCGGCTGGCGGCGCGGATGGCCGCGCCGTTGCCGCCTTCATGAGCGGCGTCGACGACCTGCCGCCGCTGCGCGACGTCATCAAGCGCCACGCGCTGTCGGCGCGCAAATCGCTTGGCCAGAACTTCCTGCTCGACCTCAACCTGCTGACCCGGATCGCGCGGGCCGCAGGGCCGCTCGACGGCGCCACAGTGGTCGAGGTCGGCCCCGGCCCCGGCGGGCTGACCCGGGCGCTGCTGGCGCTCGGCGCCGCCAAGGTGATCGCGATCGAACGCGACGAACGCGCGCTCGGCGCGCTGCAGGAAATCGCCGCGCATTATCCCGGCCAGCTCGAGATCGTCTGCGCCGACGCCACGACCTATGATCCGCGCCCCTTGCTCGGCGGCGCGCGGGCGAAGATCGTCGCCAACCTGCCCTACAATATCGCCACCGCGCTGTTGATCGACTGGCTCAGCCTGGAGCCGTGGCCGCCCTGGTACGACGCCATGGTGCTGATGTTTCAGCGCGAGGTCGCCGAACGCATCGTGGCGCGGCAGGACGACGAGGCCTATGGCCGGCTCGCGGTGCTCGCCAATTGGCGCGCCGAGACCAAGCTATTGTTCGACATTTCGCCGGCCGCCTTCGTGCCGCAGCCCAAAGTGACCTCCTCTGTGGTGCGCTTGGTGCCGCGCGAAAATCCCGAGCCCTGCGACCGCAGGACGCTGGAGCAGGTCGCCGCCGCAGCCTTCGGCCAGCGCCGAAAGATGCTGCGGCAGAGCCTGAAGCCGCTCGGCGTCGATCCGGCGCGGCTGGCGGCCGCCGCCGGCGTCGATCCGACCCGCCGCGCCGAGACCATCGCGGTCAGCGGCTTCGTGGCGATGGCCCGCGAACTGAGCGCCAGCCGCAAGCCGGCGGGGCGCTGAGCGGCGCGGGCACGATCGCCGCGAGATTGTCGGTGGATCGCGTTCCATGGTATGCGACCCTCAACCGCAGGATCGAAAATGATGGCAGTGAACGGCAGACGCGTCGCGGTCCTGATCCCGTGCTACAACGAAGACATCACCATCGGGAAAGTCGTCGAGGATTTCCGCGCGGCTTTGCCGGAGGCACAGATCTTCGTCTACGACAACAATTCCACCGACCGCACGGCGGAATGCGCCAGGGCCGCGGGAGCGATCCTGCGCCGCGAGCCGCGCCAGGGCAAAGGCAACGTCGTGCGTCGGATGTTCGCCGACATCGAGGCCGACCTCTACGTGCTGGTCGACGGCGACGGCACCTACGACGCCGCGGCGGCGCGCGCGCTGGTCGACCGCTTCGTCGACGAGCGGCTGGATTTCCTCAACGCGCTGCGGGTGTCCACCGCCAAGCAGGCCTACCGGGCCGGCCATCGCTTCGGCAACTGGATGTTGACCGCGCTGGTGCGCAGCATCTTCGGCCGGCAGCTCGACGACATGCTGTCGGGCTACAAGGTGCTGTCGAAGCGCTTCGTGAAATCGTTTCCGGCGATGTCGTCCGGCTTCGAGATCGAAACCGAACTCGCGGTGCACGCGCTGGAGCTGCGGATGCCCTGTGCCGAAGTCGCCACCAACTACGTCGAACGCCCGCCGGGCTCGGCGAGCAAGCTGCGGACCTACAGCGACGGCGTCCGGATCCTGGCGCTGATCGCCCGGCTGGTCAAAGACGAACGCCCGCTCAGCTTCTTCGCGGGGTTCGGCGTCCTGCTGATGGTCGTCGCGGTGTTCCTTAGCATTCCGCTGCTCGAAACCTATCTCGCGACCGGGCTGGTGCCGCGCCTGCCGACCGCGGTCCTCAGCGTCGCGCTGGTGATCGTCGGCGTCCTCAACGTGTTCGCTGGACTGATCCTCGACATGACCACCAAGATGCGGCGCGAGGTCAAGCGACTGGCCTATCTGGCGATCCCGGCGCTCGATTGACCGCCCGCGGCCGCCCGCCCCTCGGCTTGAACGCGACGGCGAGCTGTGATCTGTGGGAGCAGAAAAAACGGAGAGGAACGCCATGGCGTTGATGCGGAGGCAGTCGCTCGTCAAATTCGACGCGCCGTTGTGCGAGACCATCGTCGAGACGCCGAAGCCGCAGGGCCGCGAGGTGCTGGTGCGGGTCGAGCGCTGCGGGCTGTGCCATTCTGATCTGCATATCCAGGACGGCTACGCCGACCTGGGCGGCGGCAAGAGGCTCGACACCACCAAGGGCATGACGCTGCCGTTTACGCTCGGCCACGAGATCGCCGGCGTCGTCGCCGAGGTCGGGCCGGACGCGCCGGCCGAATTGATCGGCCGCAACACCGCGGTGTTTCCCTGGATCGGCTGCGGCCAATGCCGCGATTGCCTGAACGACGACGAGAATCTTTGCGTGCGCAACCGCTTTCTCGGCGTCGCGATCGACGGCGGGTTTGCCAGCCACGTGCTGGTGCCGGACGCCAAATATCTGCTCGACTACGATCCGTTGCCGATCAACCAGGCGGCGACGCTGATGTGCTCCGGCGCCACCGCCTATGGCGCGCTGAAGCGGCTGGTCGATCGCAAGCGGCAGCGCAATCTGCTGCTGATCGGGCTCGGTGGCGTCGGCATGATGGGGCTGTCGCTGGCCAAAGCGATGTTCAAGCAGGACATCAGCGTGGCCGACATCAATCCGGCGGCGCGCCAGGCCGCGCTGAACAACGGCGCCGCGACCGCCTATGATCCGACCGAGCCGGATCTGGTCAAGCGCATCATGAAGGAGACCGGCGGCTTCGACGCCATCGTCGATTTCGCCGGCAGCGACAAGTCGATGGGCTTTGCCACCGGCGTGGTGGCGCGCGGCGGCAAGATCGTGGTGTCCGGGCTGATGGGCGGCAGCTTCAGCATGCCGATGGTGAACTGGATCTACAAGCGGATGAGCATCGAAGGCTTCATGACCGGCACGCTCGCCGAGGCCAAGGAATTGCTGGAACTGGCGCGCGCCGGCACGATCAAGCCCACGCCGATGCAGGAACAGCCGATGGCCGAGGTGCAGAAATGGATCGACGAATTGCGCGCCGGCCACGTCGTCGGCCGCATCGTGCTGACCAACTGAGTGCCGCGGCCGCAGCGTTCAGCAGCATTGATCGCGCCGCGCCGGCGCGCTCGCGCGGGGCCGGAATATTGCCCAATGCTGTTCAGATTTATGGCGCATTGCCACCCCATTTCTCAACGAAAAGTTACCGGCAACAACCGCCGATGACGACCGCATCGTTGAGTAACAAGGGGACACGCGCATGCGACAGCGCAACCGGACATTGCCCAATAGGATTTGGGCTTCCGCAGCGATCGCCGCCATAGTGCTGGGCGGAGGGCTCGCGATGCCGCCCGCTCCGCTGTACGCCGCCGACTGCCTGACCGCGCCGAGCGGCGCCGCGCCGAAAGGCGCGCATTGGTACTACCGGCTGGAGCGCGAAACAAAACGGCAATGCTGGTACACCCGCGCCAAGGGCGCACCCCCGACCACCGCCGTCGCCGACGCCGAGGCGGCGCCGCCAATTGCGACGGAGACGCCGGCGCCCGTCGCGCCCGCGCCGCGCAGCCTGTCCGACGCCCGCGCCGAATACGTCCCGACCCGCGAACTGACCGAGCCCAGCCGCGGCGACGTCGCACTGCCGCAACAGGCCACCGCGCCGGCCTCCGCGGCCGCCAGTCTCGAAAACCAGCGCGTCGCCTTCGCCAACCGCTGGCTGGAGCGTCAGGCGGCGCAGGCCGATCCGGCTGCCAGCCCCGTGAGCGATGACAGCATGACGGTCGCCGACGCGCCCGCGGCCAACGCCGACGTAGCGCCGGCGCCGGCCGCCGTCGCCGGCGACGATTCGATGTGGATGCTGTTCGCCGGCCTTGCCGGCGCGCTGGGATTGGCCGGACTGATCGCGCATCTGGTGATGCGGTTCGGGCCGTCACGGCCGATCATCCGCCGCGAGGAGCCGCTGTATCACGACGCGATTTACGACGGGATGCCGGAGACCCCATCGGCGGCGCCGTGGCCAGCGCATGCTGAAGTTGCCCCCGCTGCATCCGATGCCATCGAAGACGAGCCGCCGCCGATGAACTGGCTGCGCATCGCGCGCGACCGCGCCAGCGCCGCGCCGGCCAACGCCGCCGTTGCGCCGCTGTTGGCCAAGGCGCCGCGGCCGCGTTGACGCTGCCACGCGACGCCTGAAGCGAGACGACTTGCAGACTGCGTCGCCCTGGCAGATGGCTTCGCCGTTCGGTCGACGGGATGCGCCACAGACAACGCGGCCGTCATTCCGGGGCGCGAGGCCGATGGGCCGAGCGAACCCGGAATCTTGCGGCCAGCAGGGCAGCGGCAGATGCAGCGAGATTCCGGGTTCATTCGCGGCTGACGCCGCTCCTGCCCCGGAATGACGCCGTGGGGAGTTGCGATCGCCGGCATCGCGAGCGACGTTCAACACCGCGCGGTCATCGCGGCATTCAAGGACAGCTACCGCTCCAGCTGCTGCCGCATCGCGCTGACGAACGACGCCAGGCCGACCTGGCGATCGCGCCTCAACTGCTCGGCGCGCAGAATCGCGCGCACCGATTCGAACGCCAGCCCGATATTGCGGTTGATCACGATGTAGTCGTAGTCGTCGTAATGGCTCATCTCGTCGCCGGCCTTTTTCATCCGGCCGCGGATCACCGCGTCGGAATCCTGCGCCCTGGTGTGCAGCCGGTGTTCGAGCTGCTGCACCGACGGCGGCAGGATGAACACGCTGACGACGTCCTTCGGCGCGCGCTTTCGCAGCTGCTCGGTGCCCTGCCAGTCGATGTCGAACAGCACATCGCGGCCGGCCGACAACGCAGCTTCGACCGGCACGCGCGGCGTGCCGTAGCAATTGTCGAACACGTTGGCCCATTCCAGGAATTCGCCGGCGGCGACCATGGCGTCGAATTTTGGCCGGTCGACGAAGTCGTAATCGCGGCCCTCGACTTCGCCGGGCCGCATCGGCCGCGTCGTCGCCGACACCGACATCTGCAATTCCGGGGTTTCGGCGACCAGCATCCGCGACAGCGTGGTCTTGCCGGCGCCGGACGGCGACGACAGCACGAACATCAGCCCGCGCCGCTCCACTCCGTTCAAACTGTGGTCCGGCTCGGTCATGCTCATTCCAGATTCTGAACCTGTTCGCGGAATTGCTCGACCACGTTCTTCATCGCAAGCCCGGTGTTGGTCAATTCCAGATCGTTGGACTTGGAGCAGCAGGTGTTGACCTCGCGGTTGAATTCCTGCGCCAGGAAATCCAGCCGCCGCCCCACCGCGCCGCCCTTCTTGATCATGTCGCGGGCCTGCGCGACGTGCGAGGCAATGCGGTCGAGTTCTTCGCGGATGTCGGCCTTGGTCGCGATCATGATCGCTTCCTGATTGAGCCGGTCGGAATCGAAGCGGTCGGAGGCCTCCAGCAGCGCCGCGATCTGCTCGGCGAGCCGCGCCCGGATCGCCTCGGGCTTGCGGCCCGGCGCCTGCTCGGCCTGTTTCGCCAGGCTTTCGACTTCGTCCATGCGCTGCAGCAGGATGTCGCCGAGCGTTCCACCTTCGCGCTTGCGCATCTCGACCAGGCTGGCCAGCGCCTGCGCGAAGGCGGCTTCCACCGCGGCGCGCGCCGCCTTGTCCTCGGCCTCGTCGCTGTCCGGCTCGACCACCTCGATCACGCCCTTGATCGCCAAGAGGCCGTCGACGCTCGGCGCCACCGCGTCGATCCGCCCGGTCAACTCGCCGGCGACCTTGAGGATCGAATTGAGCACGTCCTGATTGATGCGAATCGTGGACAGCGCGTTGGCGCGCTTCACGGTGAGGTTGGCGTAGACGGTGCCGCGCGACAGCGCCTCGGCGGCGCGCTTGCGCACCGGCTGTTCGATGTCGTCCCAGCCCGGCGGCAGCCGCATCCGGAAATCGAAGCCCTTGGCGTTGACCGACTTCAATTCCCATTCGAAGGCATAGGGGCCACTGCTCCCGTGGCACCGGGCAAACCCGGTCATGCTCGACAACGACATCGCCAAAAGATCTCCACGGATTTCAGGATTGAGACTCGCAAAAACTGTGCGCGAAACTTAGCGCGTCTGGCGGCAAAGCGGGACCCGCTTTCGCCGGGCGTCTGTGTCGCTGCTCGGTTATTCCTGGCTGGCGGGCGGCGGCGCCGCCGGCTGCTGTGCCGCGCCTTGCCGCGCCGGCGCCGGCGCCGTGGCGCGCGCCCGCTTCTGCGGCTTCGCAGGCGCTGTCGCGGCCGGCGCCGCGGCGTTGGCGTCGGGCCCCGCCTGCGGCGCGGCGGCGGGTGCTGCGTCGTCCGCGGGCTCCACGGTGTCGTTCTGGATCTGGCGTTCCAGCGTGCGCAGCCTCGCCACGTTCTTCTGGTGCTGATCGTAGGTCTCGGTGAAGCTGTGGCCGCCGCTGCCGTCGGCGACGAAGAACAGATCACGGGTGCGCGCCGGATTGGCGGCGGCTTCCAGCGAGGCGCGACCGGGATTGGCGATCGGACCCGGCGGCAACCCGTCGACGACGTAGGTGTTGTAGGGCGACGGCTGGGTGATCTCGCTGCGCTTGATCGGGCGGCCCAGCGTGCCCTTGCCGCCGACCAGGCCGTAGATGATGGTCGGGTCGGATTGCAGCTTCATCTTCTGGCGCAGCCGGTTGACGTAGACCGCGGCGACCCGGCTGCGTTCGTCGGGCTTGCCGGTTTCCTTTTCGACGATCGAGGCCAGCGTCACCAACTGCTCCGGAGTCTTCACCGGCACGTCGGGATTGCGGCGCTCCCAGATCTCGGCGAGCACGCGTTTCTGCGCCTGCTGCATGCGCTGCACCACCGCCTCGCGGGTGGTGCCGCGCGGAAACTTGTAGGTCTCCGGCAACAGCGTGCCTTCGCGCGGCATCTCGCGCACATTGCCGGCGAAGATATCGTTTTCGGCGAGCCGCGCCAGGATCTGCTCGGAGGTCAGCCCTTCGGGAATCGTCACCGCGTGCTGCACCACCTTGCCCTCGACGATGGTGGCGATCACGTCGCGCAGGCTGGCGCTCTTCTGGAACAGATATTCGCCGGGCTTCAGATCGGCGCGCGCCTTCAGCGCGAACACGCTGCCGATAAAGGCCCAGCGATTGTTGTCGATCACGCCCTCGCGCTGCAGGATGTCGCCGATGTCGCCCATCCCGGCGCGCTGCGGAATGTTGACGATCTTGTCGTCCTTGAGCGGCCCGGCGGCCTCGATCTTCTGCTTGCCGTAGACGTAGATGCCGCCGGCGCCGATCATCGCCACCAGTACGATGGTGATAATGGCGTTGCCGATCACCACCAAAGGATTGCGGGCGCGCTCCGAGCGCTTCGGCGGCGGCGGCACCTGCTCGGGCTCCAGCGCGGCACGCGGGCTCTTCGGCGAAATCGGCGGCCTTTCACTCATCGGTGCAACCTGATTCCTGTCGTTCAATCGGGGCCGGCGAAAACGACGATCGTAGCCGAGACTTGGGAGAGACGCCCAGCGCAGTTGCAGGCTTTGCAATCGGCGCTTCGCGAACCACCGACCCCTCGTGTCCCGATCCGAAATTCGCTTCGCGCCAGACACGCACTGCGGCGAACTTCGGCTTCGCTAGGACACTAGCAAATTTTGAGTCTTGAGCAGCATGAGGTTTGTTCGAATCGTCACCCTGCTCTCGCATTTTGGTGGAGCATGATCTTGTCCGAAAACCGGCAGCCGCTTTTCGGTATCATGCTTTGGTTCGGAAGGTCTCTTGAACAACGCGCGGCAAGACTGACGAGAACTTCCGAACCCCCGCCCTAGGGTTTAGCAGCGATTGCGGCGAAACGGAGGAGCCATCCACCGTTCAGCGCTAGTTGGGCACACGCTGCACGATCACCGAGGCATTGGTGCCACCGAACCCGAACGAGTTCGACAGTGCGACGTTGATCTCGCGCGAGCGGGCTTTCAGCGGCACCAGATCGATGGCGGTCTCCACCGACGGATGATCGAGATTGATGGTCGGCGGTGCGGTGTTGTCGCGAATCGCCAGGATGCAGAAGATCGTCTCCACTGCGCCGGCGGCGCCGAGCAGATGGCCGATCGAGGATTTGGTCGACGACATCGACGCGGTCGAGGCGGCGTTGCCGAGCAGGCGCTGCGCCGCGGCGAGCTCGATCTCGTCGCCGAGCGGCGTCGAGGTGCCGTGGGCGTTGATGTAGTCGAGGTCGGATGGCGACAGCCCGGCGCGCTTCAGCGCCGCGCTCATGCAGCGATAGGCGCCGTCGCCGTCCGGGCTCGGCGCGCTGATGTGATAGGCGTCGCCGGACATGCCGTAGCCGACGATCTCGGCGTAGATCCGGGCGCCGCGGGCCTTGGCGTGCTCGTATTCCTCAAGCACCAGGATTCCGGCGCCCTCGCCCATGACAAAGCCGTCGCGATCGCGGTCGTAGGGACGCGATGCCTTGTGCGGGGTGTCGTTGAAATTCGTCGACAGCGCGCGCATCGCGCAGAAGCCGGCCATCGCCAGCCGGCTGATCGGAGCCTCGGAGCCGCCCGCCACCATGACGTCGGCGTCGCCCAGCGCGATCAGCCGCGAGGCGTCGCCGATCGCATGCGCGCCGGTCGAACACGCGGTGACCACCGCATGATTCGGACCTTTCAGGCCGTGCTCGATCGAGACGTAGCCGGAGGCGAGGTTGATCAGTCGTCCGGGAATGAAGAACGGCGACAGCCGCCGCGGCCCGCGCTCCTTCAGGAGCACCGCGCCGTCGGCGATGCCGGACAGCCCGCCGATCCCGGAGCCGATCATGGTGCCGGTGGCACAGCGATCTTCTTCGGTAGCGGGATGCCAGTTGGCATCGTCCAGCGCCTGCCGCGCCGCACATATCGCGTAGATGATGAAATCATCGACCTTGCGCTGGTCCTTCGGCTCCATCCACTGATCGGGATTGAAGGTGCCATCGCTACCGTCGCCGCGTGGGACCACGCAGGCGATTCGGCTGGTCAGATCGGAGACGTCGAAAGTCTCGATCTGCCGAGCCCCACTTTCGCCGCTAAGCACCCGGTTCCAGGTCTGCTCGACGCCGCAGCCAAGCGGCGAGACCATGCCAAGGCCCGTGACGACAACCCGCCTCATATCCAGCACTCCGGCTCGCGGCGCGGTCATAACAAG
>NZ_DASWPE010000026.1:0-2030 GCF_036404135.1 Rhodopseudomonas sp.
TTGCAGACCACGGTGGAAGGGCTGTCCACCGCGGCGATCACCTACTACGTGGTCGGGCTGTTCGGCTATCTGGTGAAGGGATTGCAGGATGCCGGCCATCTGCCGGTCGAGCCGAATGTCGCGGTGGCGGCCTTCGTGCCGGTCGCGGCGCTGTCGATCTGGTGGACGGTGCGCCAGATCCGCCGCCGCCATGTCGGCGAAGAGGACTGAGCATGCCGGCACGACCGCGGGACAGGGTTTGATGCGTCGGCTCGCGACGGCGGCGAGATGGATCGTCGCGCTCGCTGCGGCGGTCGCCATCGCGGTGGCGCTGTGGCACCTCCAACTCGCCGAACGCGGGCTGCGCATCACCACGGCGACGGTGGGCGAAACCCCGGTCACGGTGTATCGACCGCAATCCGACGCCCCGGCGCCGGTGGTGGTGATCGCCCACGGCTTTGCCGGCTCGCAGCAATTGATGCAGCCCTTCGCGGTGACGCTGGCGCAGAACGGCTACGTCGCGGTGACCTTCGACTTCACCGGCCACGGCCGCAACCCGGTGCCGATGAAGGGCGACGTCAACGAACCGACCAAGATCACCGGCGTGCTGGTCTCCGAACTCGGCCGCGTCGCCGACTACGCCAAAACCCTGCCCGACAGCAACGGAAGGCTCGCGGTGCTCGGCCATTCGATGGCCTCCGACATCGTGGTGCGCTACGCGATGGCGCATCCCGAGGTCAGCGCTACCGTCGCGGTGTCGGTGTTCTCGCCGGTCGCGACCGCGTCAAGCCCGCGCAATCTCTTGGTGATCGTCGGCGCGCTGGAGCCGGCCATGCTGATCAACGAAGGCTTGCGCATCGTCAATCTCGCGACCGGCCGCGGCGCGGTGGCCGGGCAAAGCTACGGCAACTTCGCCGACGGCAGCGCGCGGCGGCTCGCGCTGTCGTCCGGCGTCGAGCATATCGGCGTGCTGTACAGCCGCGACAGCATGGCAGAATCGCTGCACTGGCTGAACCAGGCGTTCGATCACCAAGGCTCCGGCTTTCTCGACCGCCGCCCGCGCTGGCTGGCGTTGTTGTTCGGCGGGCTGATCGCGCTGGCCTGGCCGCTGTCGCGGCTGTTGCCGAAGGCCGCGGAGGCGCCGATGGGCGCCAATCTGCGCTGGAAGCCGCTGCTGGCCGCCGCCATCGCGCCGGCGTTATTGACGCCGCTGATCCTGTGGAAGATGCCGACCGACTTCCTGATCATCCTGCTTGGCGATTATCTGACGCTGCATTTCCTGGTCTATGGGCTATTGACCGCGCTGATTCTGCGGTTCGGCAATCGCGGCCGGCCGCTGGCCGGGCAGACCCTATTGTGGCCCGGGCAGAGCCGGCACCGGCTCGAAGGCCGAGCGGTCTGGCAACTCGGCGCACCGAACTCTATCACCGCGCAGGCCTCGCTGAGCTATGTCGCGATCGCCGCGCTCGCGGTCGGAGCCTACAACATCATCGCGATCGGGCTGCCGCTCGACCGCTACGTGTTCTCGTTCCACCCGATCGCGCCGCGGATCCATCTGATCCTGGCGGTGGCCTGCGGCACCGTGCCGTATTTCATCACCGCCGAATGGCTGACCCGCGGCGACGCCCGGCGCGGCGCCTATGCGCTGACCAAATTCTGCTTCCTGGCCTCGCTGGCGATCGCGGTGGCGCTCAATCTCTACAAGTTATTCTTCCTGATCATCATCGTGCCGGCGATCCTGCTGTTGTTCGTGGCGTTCGGGCTGATCAGCCATTGGAGCTACAAGGCGACCAATCATCCGCTGCCCGGCGCGCTGGCCAACGCCGCGGTGTTCGCCTGGGCGATCGCGGTGACGTTTCCGATGGTGATCCGCTAGGTGTGGAGCCTCAACAGGTTGTCCTCGGACAGACCGAGGCGACTGATGGGTGTTTGTGATTTTATCCCACCGTGTGGCCGATGCCAGTTGTATCTATGCAGCCAGACCGGCAGTTCGAGGGCGCGGCGTTGTGAGGTCGGATAGGCTTTTGCATAGGCCCATTCTCGGAGGGCGC
>NZ_DASWPE010000027.1:0-16272 GCF_036404135.1 Rhodopseudomonas sp.
TCGCCTGGCTGCCGCCGGACGCGCTGGGGCCGCGGCAATTGACGCCCGGCCTGCAGGAGATCATCGATGCGGCGCGCGTGCTGGCGGAAGCCTGACCGCGGCGCGCGCCTTGCTTCGACCGCGCCGAAAAGGCATATCAGCCCGGTTCCTGGACCAATCCATGCCCCATCGCTTGCTTGCCGCCCTGCTGATCGCAGCAACCCTCGGCCTCGGCTCCGCCCGGGCGCAGGACGCGGCTGCGCCGTTCGATGGCGATCTGGCGCGGCTGTCCGAGATTCTCGGCACGCTGCATTACCTGCGTGGCATCTGCGGCAACAACGAAGGCGCCAAATGGCGCAACGAGATGCAGGCGCTGGTCGATGCCGAGACGCCGTCCGGCGAACGCCGCGCCCGGATGATCAGCAGCTTCAACCGCGGCTATAACGGCTTCCAGCAGACCTACCGGACCTGCACGCCGGCGGCCGACATCGCGATTCGCCGCTACCTCGAGGAAGGCTCGAAAATCTCCCGCGACCTCACCGCGCGCTACGCGAATTAGCCGTTACCCCATCACCACGTCATTCCGGCGCGCGAGAGCGAAGCTCGAGCGAACCCGGAATCTTGCAACACGTGCCCGCATTCCTCGCGGCGAGATTGCGGGTTCGCTCGGCCTGCGGCCTCGCGCCCCGGAATGACCGCGCGGTGGAACAATGCCATTGAAAGCGGTGCCGCTCGCGTCACAGCATGCGCAGCGCCCAGTTCCCGTTGGCCGGCAACCGGCGCCGCGCCGTTAACCTTTCCTAAAGAACTGCCCTGTCGCTGGTTAATTCGCATGCTAATGCTCAGTCATTCGCAGCGGTCCGTTGTGGGTCGCGCACCTAGCCTGTTGAGTTTCATGAGCCAACAATCGTCATTTTCCTCCGCCCGCGACCCGCTGCCCGATCACGAACAAAAGCAGGCCGCCCTCAGTTATTTGAACGAAGCCTGGGCCGAAGCCCGGCATGACGGCGTCGACGGCGATTGTCTGGCGCAGGCCAGCCTGTTCGCGGCCTTCGCCGAACTGGTCGGCACCTATGGCGAGGATGCCGTGGCGAAGTTCGTCGAGGGCCTGCCCGGCCGGGTCCGCAACGGCGAATTCTCGCTGGCGCTGGCGCGGCAGTAATCAGCGCACCGCTTCCGCTCATTCAAAATCGATATTGCGTTGGCTGCCCCGTCATCTGGATGTGCTTTCCGCGCAGCGCGCATGCGCTGCAGGGAAGCCTCGAAGGATGACGTGATGCGATGGCGAGCGGGCCGCGTGCCCGCGGCTGATCCTTCGAGGCCCGAGCTGCGCTCGGGCGCCTCAGGATGACGCCGAGGGCGTGGGGCGACGTGAGCCAACCGCGGGGCGTTAGGCCCCGAGCGTTTCCAGAAACCGCACCGCCTCGCCGGTCGCCGGCGTCAGCAAGTCGCCCTGCCACATCACCCGGGCGCCGCGCACCACGGTGCCGACCGGCCAACCTTTGACCTTCATCCCATCATAGGGCGTCCAGCCCGCCCGCGACGCCGTCCAGGCATTGGTAATGGTCTCGCTGCGCTTGAGATCGACCACGGTGAAATCGGCGTCGTAGCCCGCGGCTATGCGGCCCTTGCAGGCGATGTTGAACAGCCGCGCCGGACCGGCGCTGGTAAGATCGACCAAGCGCGCCAGCGACAGCCGTCCCGCGTTGACATGATCCAGCATCAGCGGCACCAGCGTCTGCACCCCGGTCATGCCGGACGGCGACGCCGGATAGGTCTTGGCTTTTTCTTCCAGTGTATGCGGCGCGTGGTCGGAGCCGAGCACGTCGACGACGCCTTGCGTCACGCCGTGCCAGATGCCGTCGCGATGGCTGGCGTCGCGTACCGGCGGATTCATCTGCGCCAGCGTGCCGAGCCGCTCGTAGCAGTCCGGTGCTGCAAGCGTCAGGTGATGCGGCGTCACTTCCACCGAGGCGACATCCTTATGCTCGCGCAGAAATTCCATCTCCTCTTTGGTCGAGACGTGCAGCACGTGGATGCGCTTGCCGGTCTCGCGCGCCAGCGCCACCAGGCGTTGCGTCGCGGTCAGGGCCGCGATCTCGTCGCGCCACACCGGATGCGAGCGCGGATCGCCCTCAATGCGCAGGCTCTTGCGATCGTTGAGACGATATTCGTCCTCGGCGTGGAACGCAGCGCGGCGCTGGATCACTTGTAGAATCTTGCGCAAACTGTCGTCGTCCTCGACCAACAGGCTGCCGGTCGAGGAGCCGATGAACACCTTGACCCCGGCGCAGCCGCGCGTCCGTTCCAGCTCCGGCAAGTCAGCGACGTTGTCGCGGGTGCCGCCGATGTAGAATGCGAAATCGCAATGCATGCGATGCTCGGCGCGCTTGATCTTGTCTGCGAAGGCCTCGGCGGTGACGGTCAACGGATTGGTGTTGGGCATTTCGAACACCGCGGTGACGCCGCCCATCACCGCGCTCAATGAGCCCGATTCCAGATCCTCCTTATGCGTCAATCCCGGCTCGCGGAAATGCACCTGGGTATCGATCACGCCCGGCAGCAGGTGCAGGCGGCGACAGTCGATCTCCTCGCCGGCCGAGGCCCGGCTAAGATCGCCGAGTGCGGCGATCTTGCCGGCCAGGATGCCGACGTCGCCTATGCCCTCGCCGTCCTGGTTGACGATGGTGCCGGATTTCAGAATCGTGTCGAAACGTTGGGTCATGGGTCCTCGATCGCCCGTTTGGCAGGCAGCGCCGCTGATCATGCGGGCTTGTTGCAGCCACCTTAGCGACTTAACTTGAAATGGACTATCCGGCCTGGGCCTTGCCCCGCGGCCAATCGAGCGAAAGAGCGGACATGAAGGCAGCGTTTCTCGCCAATCGCGGCGTGGTGAAGATCAGCGGCGACGATGCCCGGCACTTTCTCAACGGCCTCGTCACCACCGACATGACCAAGCTCGCGCCCGGCCAGGGCCGGTTCGGCGCGCTGCTGACGCCGCAGGGCAAGATCGTCGCGGATTTCTTCATCACCGAATTGCCCGCGGCCGACGACGGCGGCTTCCTGCTCGACTGCCCGCGCGAGATCGCGCAGCCCTTCGCCGACAAGCTGAAATTCTACAAGCTGCGCGCCAAGGTGCTGGTGGAAAATCTCTCCGACCGGCTCGGCGTGCTGGCCGCCTGGGACGGCGAGCTTTCGGCGGTGCCGGAGGCGAGCTTCGCCGATCCGCGCGAGCCGCGACTCGGCTGGCGCTGCCTCGTGCCGGTAGAATTGGCCAACAAGACCGCGGCCGCGATCGGCGCCGAGCTCGTCGATGCCGCGCTGTACGAAGCGCATCGGATCGGTTGCGGCGCGCCGGCCGGCGGCGTCGATTTCCGTTATGGCGACGCGTTTCCGCACGAGGCCAATATGGACCGGCTGCACGGCGTGGATTTCGACAAGGGCTGCTATGTCGGCCAGGAGGTGGTGTCGCGGATGCAGCATCGCGGCACCGCGCGCACCCGCACCGTGCGGCTGGCGTTCGACGGCGCGCGGCCGCAGCCGGGCAGCGAGCTGCTCGCCGCCGACAAGCTAGTCGGGCAGATCGGCTCAACGGCCGACGGCGTCGGTCTGGCGTTGGTGCGGATCGATCGGCTGGCCGAGGCGGTCGAGGCGTCGTTGCCCTTGAGCGCCGACGGCGTCGCCATGCAGTTGCGCGATCCGGTCGAGTTGCCGAAGGCGCCGACCCGAAGCCTGGCTTGAGTATGACCCGCGCGGTGCGGCATTCCGACGGGCTGACGCGATGCCCGTGGCCGGGCGACGATCCGCTGTATCTTGCCTATCACGACACCGAATGGGGCGTGCCGGAATATGACGACCGCGCGCTGTTCGAAAAGCTGATCCTCGACGGCTTCCAGGCCGGGCTGTCGTGGATCACCATCCTGCGCAAGCGCGACAATTTCCGCAAAGCGTTCGACGATTTCCAGCCGGAGAAAATCGCGCGCTACGACGCCAAGAAAATCCATGCGCTGATGAACGACGCCGGCATCGTGCGCAATCGCGCCAAGATCGAAGGCACCATCAACAGCGCGAAATCCTATCTCGAGATCATGGAGAACGGCCCCGGCTTCTCGAAGCTGTTGTGGGACTTCGTCGACGGCCAGCCGAAGGTCAACCATTTCAAATCGACCGCCAGCGTGCCGGCGGCGACGCCGCTATCAACCGCGATGTCGAAGGAATTGCTGTCGCGCGGCTTCAAATTCGTCGGCCCGACCATCGTCTACGCCTTCATGCAGGCGACCGGCCTGGTCAACGACCATCTGGTGAGCTGTTTCTGTCATGAGCGTTGCGGCGCGATGCAACGGCCGGCGAAACCGGCGCGGAACAGCAGCTAATCGCCGCTGCAATCGCCCCCGCCGTCGCCGCCGTCCTGGCAGTCGTCGGCGCCGGTGAAGCCGAGATAGCCGCTGCCGGTCTCGCCGCGGCTATGCATCACCACCCAGACGAACGCCGCCAAGGCGGTGAGCCCCAGGATGAGAAGCGGGGCGTTCTGGCCGATCCAGCGGATCGTCGGGGCCGACGGATCGGGCAATAGCGTGAACATGGCAGCAGCCTAAAACGCTGGCTCTAACGAAAACTTACGCCGATCGCAGACTCTGCGGCTTTCGCCGAGCTTCGCGCGCGCCCGGACGGCGTCGCTTCGCTCTGGCCGTGACCGGCTTCGCGCCGGCTGATATTCACAGGTGAATCGAATGGACGCGAAGTGAACGCCATGACCGCCCGCAAGGCAAAATCCCCCGACGTCTCGACCCGGGTCTGGCAGCGCATGCTGTCGGGCCGCAGGCTCGATCTGCTCGACCCCTCGCCGCTCGATATCGAGATCGCCGACATCGCCCATGGGCTAGCGCGAGTGGCGCGCTGGAACGGGCAGACCCACGGCAGCCATATCTTCTCGGTGGCGCAGCATACGCTGCTGGTCGAGGCGGTGATGCGGGCGCACGCGCCGCGGATCGACCGCCGGCTACGGCTCGCGGCGCTGTTGCACGACGCGCCGGAATATGTCGTCGGCGACATGATCTCGCCGTTCAAGGCGGTGATCGGCGGCTCCTACAAGGCGGTGGAGCATCGTCTGCTCGCCGCGATCCACATCCGCTTCGGGCTGCCGGCCAAACTCGACGACGCGCTGGAACGCCAGATCAAGGCCGCCGACATCGGCGCCGCCTATCTGGAGGCGACCACGCTGGCCGGCTTCACCAAGGCCGAAGCCAGGCGTTTGTTCGGCAGCGACCCCGGGCTGTCGGAGCCGATCCGGCTGGACTATCTGACGCCGTGGTCGGCCGGCAAGGCGGCGAAACGGTTCCTCGCCCGCTTCGAGACGTTGCAGGACTGATCCGCCCCGCGAACGCGCTTTCCCCGTTGCGGGTGCGGACCTATAATCACCGCAACCCAAGGACCGCGATGATTCACGTCTGCTCGCTCGCTGCATTGCATCCGACCGTCGAAGCGACGGGGGCCAGCCATGTCCTCACGGTGATGGCCAATGTCGGCCAGGTCCAGCGGCCGCGCTCGGTGAGCGAGGTCAATCATCTGCGCATTGCGATGGACGACATCACCGAGCAACAGGACGGCTTCACCGCGCCGTCGCTGGCGCATATCGAACGGGTGCTGGATTTTGTCCGCGGCTGGGACCGCGCAGCGCCGCTGGTGGTGCATTGCTACGCCGGGATCAGCCGCTCCACCGCGAGCGCCTTTGCCGCCGCCTGCGCGCTCAATCCGCATCGCGCCGAGGCCTCGATCGCGCAACAAATCCGCAAGGCCTCGCCGAGCGCCTCGCCGAACCGGCTGATCGTGGCTTTGGCCGACCGGGCGCTGCGCCGCGACGGCCGGATGCTGCGCGCGCTCGACGCCATCGGCCCGGGCAGCCTGGTGGTCGAGGGCCGGCCGTTCCGCGTCGACCTCGAATGAACGCCGAAGACCGCAGCAAGACCGGCGACAAGCTTCCGACGCCGATCGAGATCGGGCTGACCGCCGCCATCGTCGCGATCGAGGACAACGAGCCGATGATCCTGACGGCGTCGGGCGGCGACGACGAAAATCTCGCCGGGCTGCCCTACGGTCCGTTCGAGGCGGTGACCCACCGCACCTTCGAGATCGGGCTGCGCGCCTGGGTGGAAGAACAGGCCGGACTGCGGCTCGGCTATGTCGAGCAGCTCTACACCTTCGGCGATCGCGGCCGCCACGCGCGGATCGGCGACACCGACGTCCATGTCGCCTCGATCGGCTATCTAGCGCTGACCCGCGCCGCCGACAACGTATCGCGGGCGCCGGGCGCCACGTTCGAGCCGTGGTACCGCTATTTTCCCTGGGAGGACTGGCGCGCCGCGCAGCCCGACATCATCGCCCGCGCCATCATCCCCGAACTCACCGCCTGGGCGGCGCAGGCCGAAACCCCGGACACCGCCCGCGCGCTGGGCCGCAAGGACCGGGTGCGGCTGTTCTTCGGCGTCGACGGCGCGCAGTGGGACGAGGAGCGCGTGCTCGACCGCTACGAGCTGTTGTACGAAGCCGGACTGATCGAGGAGGCACGACGCGACGGCCGCCCGGCGGCGCTGGCCCGCGCCAGCATCCCGTTGCTGGGGATTGCGATGCGGTTCGATCACCGCCGGATTCTCGCCACCGCGATCGCCCGGCTGCGCGCCAAATTGAAATATCGCCCGGTGGTGTTCGAATTGCTGCCGCCGGACTTCACGCTGACCGAACTGCAACGCACCGTGGAGGCGATCTCCGGCCGGCATCTGCACAAGCAGAATTTTCGCCGGCTGGTCGAGGCCGGGGCGCTGGTCGAGCCGACCGGCGAAATGTCCACCCACACCGGCGGCCGGCCGGCGGCGCTGTTTCGCTTCCGCCGCGAGGTGCTGCAGGAACGCCCGGCGCCCGGACTGCGGGTGCGCGGCCGGCGCTGAGTTGAATGTTTCTGTGAGCACGCCGATGCGGGCCAGATTCAAATCGCGCAGCAGCGGAGAAAACTAAAATCCCGTCCCTACAGGCACTTTATAATGAAACGTCGGGGCGTGGCCCACTCTATTTGAGAAAGTAGTCTGTTTGCCGAACGCGGTAGGCCACTTTAGTCAGTTGATATGGCGCAGCATCGACATCGCTGAGTGCCTGCGCTTCTTCGCGTTTCGATTTTTCAATCGCGCTGCGTTCCAACAAAGTCACGATAGCTACGGCTACCAAAACAACCAGCGGAGCAGCTATGGCCACAACCTGAAGGGTCATTCTTCATATCCTGACAGCACCAGCCTCCCAAGCAAATGGAAGGCAATGCCGCTGAGTAGCGAAGTTGCAATCACAATAACGATCACGTCCCTCGTTGCAGATGATTGTATCCCCAACAACAAGGCCACGGTAGGGGTAAAGCTACCTACGGAAAGAATTAACGCTCCCAACGTGTTGAGCCAGCTCGCGATATGCTTCCTGAGTTCGTTGCGGCGGGTTACGCCCATCGATCGATTCCCTGCTCAAAATTTCGCAGAGAATAAACCGTGATCTGCAAACCCGGCGTTAACCGTGGTGTGGACGTCGCAACTCTGCCCGCGAACTACTCGGTCGAGCGGCGCAGATCGGAGGCGCCTTCGGACGGCGCGGGCGCGGCTTTCACCGGCTCGATCTTGGCGGATTCGACGTGCGGGGTTTCCACCCGCTGTGTCACCTCGACCCGCGACGCATCGGCGGAGCGCGTTGCCGTGGTCGATCCGGTGACCCGCGGGCCGTGCGAACGCGGCATCGTCGCCCGCGCCATCAGCATCTGGCTGGCGCCCTGATGGCGGAAATCGCAATAGGCGAAGCCCATGCCGGACACCGCGCCGCGAAAGCTGCGGTCGTCCATCTTGGTGAGGTTGAAACAGGGCTCGAACGGAATGCCCTTGATCGAGGCGCAGATCGATTGGCCGCGGACCTGCAGCGTATTGCCCGGCAGCCGCATGTTGCGGCTCGGACCGGAGCCGGAGAATTGCACCGCGCCTGCCGCGCCGCCATCGTCGAACACCCGTCCGGCGCCGCGCGTGCCGTCGAAGCATGTGAAGGCGAACACCTTGCCCGCGACGAATTTGCGGGCCTCGTCGGCACTCATCGAGCCGGCCAAGGCCGGCGCCACCATCGCGCCAGCCGCGAGGGCCCCCACCACAAAACGCACGAACATCCCCTGAACTCCGACTGACTGGGCGCGGCAACCGCCAATGGTTAGGTCTTTAACTCGGCACTCACCATATCACCGTGGCAACATTGGAGCAGGTTGGTTGGTAAAGTCTGAACGAGTCAGCAAATTTTTACCACGATTCGACCGCGCACCTCGCCGGCGAGCACCCGGGCGCCCGCGGCGATGACCTCGTCCAGATTTATTTCATGAGTGATTTCAGTGAGTTTGGCCTTGTCGAGATCGCTCGCCAGACGCAGCCAGGCGAGCTGGCGCAATTCGATCGGGCACATCACCGAATCGATGCCGAGAAGACACACGCCGCGTAAAATGAACGGCGCCACCGAGGTCGGAAGGTCCATGCCGGCGGCGAGACCGCAGGCCGCGACCGCGCCGCGGTACTTGGTCATCGACAGCACATTGGCCAGCGTGGTGGAGCCGACGCTGTCGATGCCGCCGGCCCAGCGCTCCTTGGCAAGCGGCTTGGGCGTCCCGTTCAATTCGCTGCGCTCGATCACCTCGGAGGCGCCGAGCTCGCGCAGATACGGCACTTCGGCGATCCGCCCGGTCGAGGCGATGACGTGGTAGCCGAGCTTTGACAGCACCGCGATGGCCACCGAGCCGACGCCGCCGGCGGCGCCGGTCACCACGACCGGCCCCGCAGCCGGGGTCAGGCCATGGTTTTCCAGCGCCAGCACGCTGAGCATCGCGGTGTAACCGGCGGTGCCGATCGCCATCGCGTCACGGGTCGACAGCCCATCCGGCAGCCGCACCAGCCAGTCGCCCTTGACCCGGGCCTTCTCCGCATAGGCGCCGAGATGGGTCTCGCCCATGCCCCAGCCGTTGCAGATCACCTTGTCGCCGACCTGCCAGTCCGGATTCTCCGACTTCAGCACGGTGCCGGCGAGATCGACCCCGGCGATCATCGGAAACCGCCGCACCACCGGCGCCTTGCCGGTGACCGCGAGGCCGTCCTTGTAGTTCACCGTCGACCATTCGACGCCAACGGTAACGTCGCCCTCCATCAGTTCGGCTTCGTCGAACTGGGTCAGCGCCGCCACGGTGCCTTTTTCCGCCTTGTCGATCCTGATCGCCTTGAACGTTCCCACGCTGTGCTCCCTGACGCGCTGCCTTGAATGCGCGGAAACCTAAAGCGTTGGCAGCAAATTCCCAACCGCGTTTCTGGGGTGGCGGACGATCCCGCCATGCAGCAATGCAAATCGTGACGTCAGGTGTGACGATTTAACCGTTCCCGGCTCTGGCGGAACAGATTGTGACATGCTATATTTGATTTGCTCCTAATGAGGATAACATCCTCTGAGCTCTGAGTGACCGCGGCGCTGCGCGAAAGTTCAGATCGATGTGCAGCGGTTTTTGAATGCCGGCCCGACGTGGCCGGATTTCTCAAAACCAGAATATGCTCATGTTGAGCATATAAAGGCCGAGACGGAGAGTACCATGGCGCTTGCTGGAATTTACGGCCCGGACAATTTCGGCCACCCGCAGCACGGCCGGCCGGAGTCGCGGCCGCGCGCGCCGCTCAGCGCCTTGGAGCGCAGCCGCGCGCTGCCGATGCCGTCACTGGAATGGACGCCCGAAGTCGAGCGCGCCACCGCGCATCTCTACGAACGGGTCAAGAAGGTGATCGCGCCGATCGAATGGCCGTTCATGGCGCCCTACATCAAGGCGATCAACGAGGCCAAGCGCGAGCGCAACGCCGTGATCCTGGCGCACAACTATCAGACCCCCGAGATCTTCCATTGCGTCTCCGACATCGTCGGCGACTCGCTGCAGCTCGCGATCGAGGCCACCAAGGTGAAGGCCGACGTCATCGTGCAATGCGGCGTGCATTTCATGGCCGAGACCTCGAAGATCCTCAGCCCGAGCAAGACCGTGCTGATCCCGGACTCCCGCGCCGGCTGCTCGCTGGCCTCCAGCATCACCGGCGCCGACGTCCGGCTGTTGCGCGAGCGCTTCCCCGGCGTGCCGGTGGTGGCCTATGTCAACACTTCGGCCGAGGTGAAGGCCGAGGTCGACATCTGCTGCACCTCGTCGAACGCGGTGAACGTGGTGGAGAGCCTCAACGCCGACACCGTGATCATGCTGCCCGACCAGTATCTGGCGCGCTACGTCGCCTCGCAGACCAAGGTCAAGATCATCGCCTGGAAGGGCGCCTGCGAGGTGCACGAGCGCTTCACCGGCGACGAATTGCGCGGCTATCGCGAGGCCGATCCCTCGATCAGCATCATCGCGCATCCGGAATGCCCGCCCGACGTGATCGCCGAAGCCGACTTCACCGGCTCGACCGCGCACATGGTCAACTGGGTGCGCCAGCACAAGCCGGCGCGCGTGGTGCTGGTCACCGAATGCTCGATGGCCGACAACGTGCAGGCCGAATTGCCGGATCTGGAGATCGTGCGGCCGTGCAACCTGTGCCCGCACATGAAGCGGATCACGCTGCCGAAGATCCTCGACAGCCTGATCTATCTGCGTGAGGAGGTCACCGTCGACCCCTCGATCATCGACCGCGCCCGCCGCTCGGTGGAGCGGATGATCAACCTGAAGAACTAAGCCGCGAGCGGCGACGCAATCGGGACGTTGCGCCGCCGCCGACTTCGCTCTCCCGTCCCCGATCTATGCGCGCGGGCCAGGCCGGCGTGCCACCTGCGCCGCTGTGCGGCAGAGTTGGACCAAGCCATGAGTACCACGTCGGACCTCGATCTGACCCGCAACGGCACCGACGTGGTGATCGTCGGCGGCGGCCTTGCCGGGCTGTTCTGCGCGCTGAAGCTGGCGCCGCGGCCGGTCACCGTGATCACCGCCGCGCCGCTCGGCGAAGGCGCCTCGACGGCGTGGGCGCAGGGCGGCATCGCCGCGGCGGTGGCGGAAGGCGATAGCGCGGAATCCCACGCCGCCGACACCATCGCGGTCGGCGCCGGGCTGGTCGACAAGGGCGTGGCGCTGGCGCTGGCGCGCGAAGCCGGCCCGCGGATCCACGATCTCTTGGACTATGGCGTACCGTTCGACCGCGACCTCGAAGGCCGGCTCGCGGTGTCGCGCGAGGCGGCGCATTCGGCGCGCCGCATCGTCCATGTCCGCGGCGACATGGCCGGCCAGGCAATCATCACCGCGCTGATCGAGGCGGTGCGCGCCACCCCGTCGATCAAGGTGATCGAAGGCTATTTCGCCGAAGCGCTGTTGACCGACGGCGGCTCGGTGGTCGGGCTGCAATTGCGCAAAGCCGGTCTGGCGACCAGCCGGCCGATCAGCATGCCGGCCCGCGCCGTGGTGCTGGCGACCGGCGGCATCGGCCATCTCTATGCGGTGACCACCAACCCGACCGAAGCCAGCGGCCTCGGCCTTGCGATTGCGGCCCGCGCCGGCGCGCTGATCGCCGATCCGGAATTCGTGCAGTTTCATCCGACCGCGATCATGGTCGGCCGCGACCCGGCGCCGCTCGCCACCGAGGCGCTGCGCGGCGAAGGCGCCACGCTGATCAACGGCAATGGCGAGCGCTTCATGCTGGCGGCGCATCCCTTGGCCGAGCTGGCGCCGCGCGACATCGTCGCCCGCGGCGTGTTCGCCGAGATCGCGGCCGGCCGCGGCGCGTTTCTCGACGCCCGCACCGCGCTCGGCGCGCATTTCGCCACCGAGTTTCCCACCGTCTATGAGAGCTGCATCGCCGAGGGCGTCGATCCGGCGACCCAGCCGATCCCGATCGCGCCGGCGGCACACTACCACATGGGCGGCATCGCCGTGGACATGCACGGCCGCACGTCGCTGCGCGGGCTGTGGGCGGCCGGAGAAGTCTCCTGCACCGGCGCGCACGGCGCCAATCGCCTCGCCTCGAACTCGCTGCTCGAGGCGGTGGTTTATGCCGGGCGGATCGCCGAGGACATCGGCGGCCGCGAATTCGGCGCCGCCAGCGGACGGATCGACGAGCTACCGATGCCGCGCAACGCCGCCCTCGCCGCCGCGCAGGAAACCGAGCTGCGGCAAATGATGAGCAGCAATGTCGGAGTGATCCGCAACGCCGACGGCCTCGCCGCCGCGGTGCGCCGCTTCGCCGCGCTGGAGGCCGGCGCCACCAGCACCGCGATGCTCAACATGGCGACCACCGCGCTGTTGGTATCGACCGCGGCCTGGGCGCGGCTGGAAAGCCGCGGCGCGCATTATCGCTCGGACTATCCGGCGGAGAATCCGAAGCTCGCCGAGCGCACCATGACCACGCTGGCCGAGGCCCGCGACATCGCCGCCTCGCTTTCCGACACCGCGCGCCGGCCGCGCCCGGTGATCGCCTGACAGGACCTCGCTTGCAAATGATCACGCCTTCCGCGCTGCTGCACCCCGACGCCTTCCTGTCGCCATTCGCCATCGATGAGGCGGTGCGCCGCGCGCTGGAGGAGGATCTCGGCCGCGCCGGCGACATCACCTCGAACGCCACGATTCCGGCGGACGCCCACGCCCAGGCCGCGATGGTGGCGCGCCAGGCCGGCACCATCGCCGGACTGCCGCTGGCGGTCGCGGCATTCCGGGCGCTGTCGCCCGACATCTTCATCCAACCGCACGTCCGTGACGGCGATCCGGTGGCGAGCGGCCTTCCGGTGCTGACCATCTCCGGCCCGGCCCGCGCGGTGCTGGCCGGCGAGCGCACCGCGCTGAACTTTGTCGGCCGGCTTTCCGGCATCGCCTCGCTGACCGCCGATTATGTCCGCCACACCGCCGGCACCAAGCTGCGGATCTGCTGCACCCGCAAGACCACGCCGGGGCTGCGCGCGCTGGAGAAATACGCGGTGCGGTGCGGAGGCGGCTTCAACCACCGCTTCGGGCTGGATGACGCGATCCTGATCAAGGACAACCACATCGCGGTGGCCGGCGGGGTCCGCCCGGTGCTGGAGCGGGCGCGGGCGCGGATCGGCCATCTGGTCAAGGTCGAAATCGAGGTCGACACCCTCGATCAGTTGCGCGACGTACTCGCCACCGGGCTCGCCGACGTGGTGCTGCTCGACAACATGGACATCACCACGCTGAAAGAAGCGGTGCGGCTGGCGGATGGCCGCGTCGTGCTGGAAGCCTCCGGCGGCGTCACCCAGGACACCATCGCGGCGATCGCGGCGACCGGCGTCGACTACGTCTCCTCCGGCGCGCTGACCCATTCGGCGCCGAACTTCGACATCGCGCTGGATATCGACGCGTAGCGGCAAGCGCTCAGACATCTCAACGGGTCATTCCGGGGCGCGAGGCCGAAGGCCGAACGAGCCCGGAATCTTGCGACAGGTTCGGCGCTTACATCAGCTGCGAGATTCCGGGGTCGCTTGCAGTTTCGCTGCTCGCGCCCTGGTCGGCGCTTACATAAGTTGCAAGATTCCGGGGTCGCTTGCAGCTTCGCTGCTCGCGCCCCGGAATGACGCGTTGTTGGTCGCAGCATTGAATCAGAATCTTCACCGCCGCGCCGAGCTTTCCGAGATTTCCGCCGAGCTCTTCGCCGCTTCGGCGAGTTTCGCGGAGATCGCCGCGGTTTCCGCTGGAGTGCCCCAGCTCGGCGCGTCGCTGCCGTCGCCCCAGTTGCGCGGCCGATAGAAGGTGTGCACGCCGAATTTGTACATCTTCTTCATCTCGTGCACCCAGGACGGCCGCACCCAATAGGCGTGATAATGCGTCGACTTGCCGACTTCCGGCAGCCACAACTGGCCGTCGAGCGAGGCCTTGGCGATCTTTTTGGCGCGGTCCCACATGTCGGGTTCGCGCACCACATCGGCGACGTTGTCGCAGGCGAAGGTGAACTGGCAGGCCAGATGGCGATGCTTGTTCTGATACACCACGCCGCAGACATTGTTCGGATAGAAGCCGGAGAAGGCGCGGTTCAGCACCACCTGCGCCACCGCGATCTGGCCGCGCACCGCCTCGCCGCGGGCTTCGAAATAGATCGCGTCGGTGAGGCACTTCTCGTGCTTGGCGCGCAGCTTGTCGTCGAACAGGCCGAGCCGTTCGGCCGGCGTCTTGCCGTGCTGGTTGTCGGCGTTGACCTCGCCCTTGCTGGCGATGCTTTCGCCGGGCTTGAGTTGATCGTCGGGCGCGGCCGGCAACGCCGCGGAAACCTTCATGTCTGGATCGATGCCGGTCGGCACGATCATCGGCTCTTCGCCGGGCTGCCACTGTTCCATGCTCTCGCTGGGCGCGCCGAGCGACGAACTGCCGAAAAACAGACTGGTGGTCTTGAACGAAAACCCGTCATGCGCCGGCGCCGGGGCGACGGTGGGCTGGCCGATGCTGGCGTCGCCGAGCGGCTGCGCCGTCTCCACCGATAACGACGCATCGTATTGCGATAGCGGCGGCGCCTGCAGCGCTTCGGCCAGTTCCGGATCGAGCGGCGCGGCGTCGCCGGCCGGCGGTTGCGCGGCGGTCTTGGCGCCGGCGACGTTGGGCGCGGCGGAATCGTCCTGCGACGACGGCGGGTTTTCCGAAGGCGTTTCGGGCGACACGATGGCGAGACGATCGCCCTTCAAGGTGCGATCGACCTTGGGGAAATCAGCGGCCTCGTAACGGCCGGGCGATTGCGTTAGCGGATTGCGCGGCAGCGCGCCGCTGATGTCGCTCGCCGGATTGTCGAGATTGGCGAGCCGGATGTTGGCGCTCTGCGGCAGCGAGGTGCCGATCGGGCGGCCGAACGAGAAGGTGGCGAGCTGAATGGTGGCGGCGGAGGATGCGACCACGCGCTTCTGCCAGCGCTCGGCGACGCCAGGCTGCCGGGCCAGCAGCGAGGCGATATCCTGATAGCCGATCTCTGACGGGATCAATGCGAAGACGCAAAGACCAAGACCGAAGGACGCAAACTTGACGCCCTTCGGTCGGTTACGCATGACTGACATCGGTACGCTCACGCAACGCTTACACGTGATCGAAGGCACATTTACGTCGAATTCGATCTATCGCGTTGTTAGACAATTAAAGTTGCCGCCGGGTTAATCGACGATGCGCGACTGCCACAGGCAAGTACCAGGTGCAATCCGCCGGTCACTTCAAAAGCCTTGGTAAACCGCGACTTCAGCAAAGTGGTAAACATCGCGTCAACGCGGGCGACGCGACGCGGCTCTGCCATGCAGCGCGACTGAGCCGGCGTTGCTATGCACGCTTGATGGCGCAACGAGAAACGGCCGAGGTGTTCCCCGGCCGTTGCTGCGATGACGATGGTTGACGAAGTCAGGCCTGGCTCGCCACCGGCTTGCCGAGCGCGGCTTGCGCCGCGGCGAGCCGCGCGATCGGCACGCGATACGGCGAGCACGACACGTAATCGAGACCGATCTCGTGGCAGAACGCCACCGACGCCGGATCGCCGCCGTGTTCGCCGCAGATTCCGACCTTGAGATGCGGACGGGTCTTGCGGCCACGCTCGACGCCGATCCTGACCAACTCGCCGACGCCGACGCGATCGATGCTGATGAAGGGGTCGATCTCCAGAATGCCGCGCGCGATATAGGTGCCGAGGAAGCTCGCGGCGTCGTCACGGCTGATGCCGAAGGTGGTCTGGGTGAGGTCGTTGGTGCCGAACGAGAAGAATTCCGCGGTCTCGGCGATCTGCCCGGCCTTCAGACAGGCGCGCGGCAATTCGATCATGGTGCCGACCGCGTAATCGATCTTGCCGCCGGTCTCGCGGAACACCGAATGCGCGGTGGCGTCGATCCGCGCCTTGACCAGATCGAACTCCATCTTGGTGGCGATCAGCGGCACCATCACTTCGAGCCCGACCGCGACGCCGGTACGCTTGCGTGCCTCGACCGCGGCTTCGAAGATGGCGCGGGCCTGCATCTCGGCGATTTCCGGATAGGCGATCGCGATGCGAACGCCCCGGAAGCCCAGCATCGGGTTGAACTCATGCAGCTCCTGCGAGCGGCGGCGGAGCTTCTCGATGCGGCCGCCGCCCATCGCCTTGTCCACCTCGGCCATGTCGGCGTCGTTATGGGGCAGGAACTCGTGCAGCGGCGGGTCGAGCAGCCGGATCGTGACGGGCAGGCCCGACATGATCACGAAGAGCTTCTCGAAATCCTGGCGCTGCATGGGCAGGAGCTTGGCGAGCGCGGCACGCCGGCCGGCCTCGTCGTCGGCCAGGATCATCTCGCGCA
>NZ_DASWPE010000028.1:0-26053 GCF_036404135.1 Rhodopseudomonas sp.
GCCCGGGACACCGGCACTACTGCGGCTTGATCGCGTAGGAGACGCTGACGGTGACGCTCAGGGTTTCTTCGCCCGCTGCAACGGGCGCAGCGGCGGCGAGGTTGGCGGACATCTTGCGGTAGGGCATCGGCTCGAAGCCGCTGCCTTCGGCAATGCTGATCGGCGCGCCCAGCGTCACGCCGGCGGCGCGGGCGTAGATCTCGGCCTTGCGGCGAGCGTCGGCGATCGCCTGTTCGCGGGCCTCGTCGAGCAGTTTTGAGGCCGCCACCACGGAAAAGCCGATGCCGCCGATCTCGTTGGCGCCGGCGTTGACCAAAGTATCGACCACGCTGGCGACGGCGGTGACGTCGCGCAGCCGCACCGTGACGCTGTTGCTGGCGAGATAGCCCGTGACCGCATTCGGCGCGCTGCTGCCGGGACGGTTCTGCTGATATTGCGGCTGCAGCGACAATCGCGAGGTCTGAAAATCCTTCTCGTCGATGCCGGCGGCCTTCAGCGCCAGCAGCACCTTGCCCATCGCGGCGTTGTTGGCGTCGGAGGCTTCGCGCGCGGTTTTGGCCTGGGTCGAGACGCCGCCATCGACGCTGGCCTGGTCCGGCGGCACCGAGATCCGGCCCTCGCCGGTCACCGAAATCATCGGCGGCGGCGCATCATCCGCCGATGCCGGAGCGGCGATCAGGTTCGCGGCGGCCAGCGCCAACGCCGCGAACGGGCTGAGGCGCACGCGGTTCATTTCAGCGGCACGAACACGTTGATCACCAGCTTGTCCTCCGCGGTTTTCAAGGGGTCGGTGACGTATTCCTCGATGAAGGTGTCCTTGGCTTCGAGCTTCTTGTCGTCGAGGTGATTGGTGATGGCCTCATAGGTGTTGTCCATGTTGTCGTAGGAGCCGCGATGGACAAATTTCAGCGCCTTGCCGTCGGGCGATTTGCCCATGCTCATGGCCTTGGTCAGGTTCTTCGGCTCCTGATCGACCGGAATTTCGGCCATATAGGTGAAGCCGGTATCGTCGGTGGAGGTGTAGACGATCATCGCATTGCCCGATGACTTGATGCCTTGCTTGTCGAGCAGCGCGGTGAGCTGCTTGAACGAATCCATCAGGGTTTCGAAGGCGGTGTCCCAGTTGGCCTTGCCGCTGAAGGTCAGCGCGGCTTTCGGGGTCAGTGTGATTTCCTCGCCGAACGGATCGGCGGTCTGCACCGGCGCGGCCGGGGGAGGGGTGGTCGGCGCCGGGGTCACCGGCGCTTCGGCGGCGGCGGGCGGCGGCGGCGCCGGGGTGGCCGCCGGGGGATTGGCCGGATCAGGTTTGGCCGGCGCGGCGGTTGACGGCTTGGCGGGCTCCTCAGCAGCCGATTTCACAGGCTCCGAGGCCGCGGGCGGCGTGGCCGCGGGCGGGTTGGTCGCAGGTGAAGCGGCCGCGGGTGCGGTTGCCGCCGGCGGCGATTGCGCCGGCGCTGCCGTGACACCGATCAGAATTCCGGCTGTCGCCAGCGGCGCAGCCATGGCCAGGCGAAAACAACGCGCAACGTCCATTCTCATGATCTCCCCAAGGTCATGTCCGAGCTCGCGCCCGGCGACCAGCTGCAAACCCGCGATAGCGCATGATTCCGAAAAGCGCATCGCTTTCCGATAACATCATGCGCAATCATGCCACCATCCGCAGCCATGCTAACACGCGGCGCCGGATTTCGTCCCCTGCCAGATCCGCGGCCGGCTGCGCCCTTGGTCGGGCCCGTTCCGACACAGATTTGCCGCACTGGTCAAGCCGGCGTTGTTCGCCATATAACTCCGGCAGGATCATGGTCATGAGCGCACTGGCACATCGCAGCTTCAGCAAGATGAACGGCATCGGCAACGAGATTGTCGTGCTGGATCTGCGCGACCGCCCGGCGGCGGTCAGCGCTGCGGAGGCCCGCGCCATCGCCGCCGAGGTGCCTTACGATCAACTGATGGTGCTGCAGCCGCCGCGCACCCCCGGCACCGAAGCCTTTGTCCGGATCTACAACAATGACGGCTCGGAATCCGCCGCCTGCGGCAACGGCATGCGCTGCGTGGCGCGGCAGGTGTTTGCAGTAAGCCCCCGCGACGCGCTGAGCTTCGAGACCCGCGCCGGCTTGTTGAACTGCTGGCGCGGCGCCGCGCCCGAGCTTTACACCGTCGACATGGGGCCGCCGAAGCTCGGCTGGCAGGACATTCCGCTCGCCGAAGAATTCCGCGACACCAGGTCGATCGAATTGCAGATCGGCCCGATCGACGCCCCGGTGCTGCACACCCCGTCGGTGGTCAGCATGGGCAATCCGCACGCGATCTTCTGGGTCGACGACGTCAACGCCTACGATCTTGCGCGCTTCGGCCCGCTGTTGGAAAACCACCCGATCTTTCCCGAGCGCGCCAACATCACGCTGGCGCAGATCGTCGACCGCGACCACATCGTGATCCGCACCTGGGAGCGCGGTGTTGGCCTCACCAAGGCCTGCGGCTCGGCGGCCTGCGCCACCGCGGTCGCCGCGGTGCGGCTGCGCCGGACCAACCGCACCGTGCGCATCACGCTGCCCGGCGGCGAACTCACGATCGAATGGCGCGATGCCGACGACCACGTGCTGATGACTGGCCCCGCGGCGTTCGAATTCGAAGGCCGGCTCGATCCGGCGCTGTTCGCCGCAGCCTCCTCGTGAGCGTCGAAATCGTCACCTTCGGCTGCCGGCTTAACGCTTTCGAATCCGAGGTGATCCGCCGCGAGGCGGAAGCCGCCGGCTGCACCGACACCATCGTGGTGAATTCCTGCGCGGTGACCAACGAGGCGGTGGCGCAAGCCCGGCAATCGATCCGCCGGCTGAAGCGCGAGCGGCCGGGCGCGCGCATCGTCGTCACCGGCTGCGCCGCGCAGACCCAGGCCGCGATGTTCGCCGAGATGGCGGAGGTCGACCGCGTGCTCGGCAATGCCGACAAGCTCAACGCCGCGGCGTGGCGCGCGGCGCGGAGCGCTTTCGCGGCACCGGCCGGCGCGTGCTCCGAGGAAAAAATCGCGGTCGCCGACATCATGGCGGTGCGCCAGATGGCGCCGCATCTGCTCGATGGCTACCAGAGCGGGTTGCCGCGGGTGTTCGTGCAAATCCAAAACGGCTGCGACCACCGCTGCAGCTTCTGCATCATCCCGTTCGGCCGCGGGCCGTCGCGCTCGCTGCCACTTGGTGCCGCGGTCGATCAGGTGCGCGCGCTGGCGCAGCGCGGCCACGCCGAGATCGTGCTGACCGGGGTCGATCTCACCAGCTACGGCGCCGATCTCGCCGGTCAGCCGACGCTGGGTAAGCTCGCCAAACAGATCCTGGGCGAGGTGCCGGAATTGCAGCGGTTGCGGATCTCATCGATCGATTCGATCGAGGCCGATGCCGACCTGCTCGATCTGCTTGCCAATGAGCCGCGGCTGATGCCGCATCTGCATCTGTCGCTGCAATCCGGCGATGATCTGATCCTGAAGCGGATGAAGCGGCGGCATTCCCGCGCGCAGGCGATCGAATTCTGCGCGCAATTGCGCCGGCTGCGGTCGGACATTGCGCTGGGCGCCGACCTGATCGCCGGGTTTCCCACCGAGACCGAGGCGATGTTTGACCGCTCGCTGGCGCTGGTCGAGGACTGCGGCCTCAGCTTCCTGCATGTGTTTCCCTATTCGCCGCGGCCCGGCACCTCGGCGGCGAAGATGCCGCAGGTCGGCGGCGTTGTCGTTAAAGAGCGCGCCAAAAAACTGCGCGAGGCCGGCGCCGCGGCGCTGCGGCGGCGGCTGGATGCGGAAATCGGCGCTGTGCGCGAGGTGTTGATCGAGAGCCCGACGCAAGGCCGCACCGAGCATTTTCTTCCCGTCGCGATCATGGGCGACACCCCCGGCGCGGTGCGCCGGCTGACGGTCACCGGGCATGATGGGGCCAAGTTGACGGTGTGAGGCGGCTCTTTCTTCCCCTCTCCCCTTGTGGGAGAGGGTGGCAGCCGAAGGCTGCCGGGTGAGGGGTGAAGCCTCGCGTATCGAAGAAACCCCCTCATCCGACGCGGACTTCGTCCGCGCCACCTTCTCCCACAAGGGGAGAAGGAAAGAGGATCACTCCCCGTTCCATCCACACGCGCGCAGCCGCTCATGCAGATGCGGCGGCGCCGGTGCGGTGACGACGATCGGCGGCTTGTTGCGCGAGATCGGGACCACGATCTCGCGAGCGTGCAGGTGCAGCGTCGGCTCGCCGAACCGCGGGCCGGTGCCATAGATATTGTCGCCGACGATCGGCCAGCCCATCGCCGCGCTGTGCACCCTGAGTTGATGCGTCCGCCCGGTGACCGGCTGCAGCGCCAGCCAGGTGAGCCCTTCTCCCCTCCCCCTTGCGGGGAGGGGCCGGGGGTGGGGGTCTCCGAGCGCGGTGCTTGCGCTGTCGCCACCGCCGCTGCCGGCTCCTTCGCCGTTGGGGGAGCGGTCCGAGGCGAGGCTTCCGTTGTGGACCCCCACCCCCGACCCCTCCCCGCAAGGGGGAGGGGAGCTCGCTGCCGCAGCCGAAGCGCCGTGAGGTGAAGTATCGCGAGCCGCCGTGCCGCGAGCCGCGTCAGACGCCGAACTGTCGCCGCCGCCGAACGATCGCCCCAGCACCCGCCATCGGGTGGTGGCGGGCTGGCCCTGCGGATCGATCTTCTGCCACCAGCCGCGCTCGGCATTGAGCCGTCCGATCGGCAGCTCGATGGTGCCCTCGTCCTCGACCGGGCCGCCTTCGACCACCGCCCAATAGGTCTTGGAAATCCGGCCGTGCTTGAACAACAGCCCGAGCGAGGCGGTGGCCTTGCGGTGGCGGCCGAGCACCAGGCAACCGGAGGTGTCGCGATCCAGCCGATGCGCCAGGACCGGCGGCCGCGGCAGCCCGTAACGCAGGAAATCGAACGAGGATTCCAGGTTGGCGCCGCCCTTCGGGCCGCGATGCACCGGCAGCCCGGCGGGCTTGTCGATCACCAGCATCAGCCCGTCGCGGTACAGCACCCGCGACAGGATCTCCTCGGCGGTCAGTTCCGGCTTATTCGTTGGTTCAGGGTGACTTTCGCTCATGGCGCGAAACCGCTAACACAGCCGCATCATGAACGACACGACTGAAACCAAAAAACCGAGCTGGTGGCGCAGGCTGTCCAGCGGCCTGAAGCGGACCTCGAATTCGATCGGCACCGCGCTCGCCGAATTCGTCACCAAGCGCAAGCTCGACCGGGCGATGCTCGACGAGATCGAGGACGTGCTGCTGCGCGCCGATCTCGGCACCGAGGTCTCGGCGCGGATCGCCGCCGCGGTCGGCGTCGGGCGCTATGACAAGATGATTTCGGCCAGCGACGTCAAGACCATCGTCGCCGCCGAGGTCGAAAAGGTGCTGACCGCGGTGGCGCAGCCGCTCACGATCGACACCACGCATAAGCCGTTCGTGATCCTGATGGTCGGGGTCAACGGCTCCGGCAAGACCACCACGATCGGCAAGCTCGCGGCGAAATTCGCAGCCGAAGGCCGCAAGGTGATGCTGGCGGCGGGCGACACCTTTCGGGCTGCGGCGATCGAGCAGCTCAAGGTCTGGGGCGAGCGCACCGGCGCGCCGGTGATCGCCGGCACCCAAGGCTCGGATTCCGCGGGGCTGGCCTTCACCGCGCTGACCGCGGCCAAGGAGGACCACCGCGACGTGCTCTTGATCGACACCGCGGGCCGGCTGCAGAACAAGGCCGAGCTGATGAACGAGCTCGAAAAGGTGGTGCGGGTGATCAGGAAGGTCGACGCCACCGCGCCGCATGCGGTGCTGCTGGTGCTCGACGCCACGGTGGGACAAAATGCGTTGTCGCAGGTCGAAGCGTTTTCCCGCATCGCTGGCGTCACCGGCCTGGTGATGACCAAGCTCGACGGCACCGCTCGCGGCGGCATTCTGGTGGCGCTGGCGGAGAAATACCAACTGCCGGTGCATTTCATCGGCGTCGGCGAAAGCGTCGAGGATCTGGCGCCGTTCACCGCGGCGGATTTCGCCAAGGCGATCGCCGGCACCGACAGCGGGAGCTGATCACGCGATGGACAAGTCCGAGCTTCTTGCGCCGAACAAGCCGCATCCGTTGTTCAAGCTCGCCACCGAGCTTGGCCCGCTGCTGATTTTCTTCTTCGTCAATTCCAGGTTCAATCTGTTCGCCGCCACCGGCGCCTTCATGGTCGCGGTGGTGGTGGCGGTCGCGGTGTCCTATCTGGTGACCAGGCACGTGCCGATCATGGCGTTGGTCACCGCGCTGGTGGTGATCGTGTTCGGCACGCTGACATTGGTGCTGCACGACGAGACCTTCATCAAGATGAAGCCGACCATCATCTACTGCCTGTTCGCGGCGATTCTCGGCGGAGGGCTTTTGTTCGGCCGCTCCTTCATCGCCGTGATGTTCGATCAGATCTTCAACCTGACGCCGCGCGGCTGGCGCAAGCTGACGCTGCGCTGGGCGCTGTGGTTCATCGCGATGGCGCTGCTCAACGAAGCGATCTGGCGCACCCAGTCGACCGATTTCTGGGTGGCGTTCAAGGTGTTCGGCATGGTGCCGCTGACCATGTTGTTCGCCTTCACGCAGATGCCGCTGGTCAAGCGCCATCACCTCGAGCCGGCGACGCTCGAGGCCAGCGAAACGGAGGCCGGCGACGTCAGCAAGGGCTGAAATTCCGGCCGATTTTTCTTGCGGCAAAGTTCAGGCAGCGTCGCCACAGTAATGCCGCAAGACAGACGGGTGTCCCGGCCTCGCACCCTCATCGCAAGGAGCACTTGCGACGAAGCAATCCGCTGGTCGATGCGAGGCCCGGATCGCTTCGCCAACGGCCGGCGCCTTGCACCGGCTCGTTGGCGGGCATGACGTCGGATCTCAGCTCTTCTGCTGCTTGGCGATGATCTTGTCCTTGATGCCGTCATAGGTCTTTTCCGGCACGATCTTCTTCTGCACCAATTCGTCCTTGCCCTTGTAGGGCCGGCCCTTGATGATCGCGGCAGAGTAGGCCTTGCCGACGCCGGGCAGCGCGTCGAGCTGATCGGCGGTCGCCGAGTTGATATCGAGCAACTCGGTCTTGGTCGTTTCCGATTTCGCCGGCGCCATCTTCGACTCCGACGGCTTGGTCGCCGGCGCCATGTGGTCGGACTTGTGATCGGTGGTGGCCGGCGTCTGCGCCATCGACGGCGCGGCGGCGAGCAGGCCGAGGGTGAGGGCGGCCGCGGTCAGCGAAGCAAGTTTGAAAGCGCGCATAGGGTGTCCTCCTGGGACGTTGTTAGTAACGCACCCGGAGTAGCGCTTGGAACCATGGCGGCGCCGTGGCCGGCAAATGAACGGCGGATAAAACCGGAAAATTATTATGCGGGGCGTTCGAGGTCGTCATTGCTGCGAGGAGCCCTTGCGACGAAGCAATCCAGGGCTACCTGAGCAGCCCCTGGATTGCTTTGCTGTCGGGCAGCGCAGCGCGCCGTCCTCGGCTCGCAATGACGGATAGCGTTAAAGCCTGCTACGACCCCGCCGCCAGCGCCTTGTCGATCTGGACCTTGAGCACCTTGTCGATGTTGTCGGGCGTTACCGGCCCGACCAGCTTGTAGGCGATGGCGCCGTCGCGGCCGACCACGAAGGTCTCCGGCACGCCATAGACCCCCCATTCGATGCCGCCGCGGCCGTTGCTGTCGACGCCGACCAGCGCGAACGGATTGCCGTAGCGGCCGAGGAAGCGCCGGGCGTTGTCGGCGGCGTCCTTGTAGTTGATGCCGACCAGCTGGATGCGGCTGTCCTTGGCGAGATCCATCAGGAGCGGCGCCTCGTCATGGCACGGCACGCACCACGACGCCCAGACATTGACGACGCTGACCTTGCCCTTGAACGCCGCAGGATCGAGCCCCGGCACCGCGGCGCCGTCGCGCGTGAGCCCGGCCAACGCCGGCAGCGCCACCGCCGGCGCCGGGCGGCCGATCAGGGCCGAGGGAATCCTCGTGGTATCGGCGCCGAGCCGCAGCCAGAACAGCCCGGCCAGTATGGTGAAACCCAATAGCGGCAGTGCCACCAGCCAGGAGCGGCGGCCGGACGACGCGGGTTCAATCGGCTGATCGCTCATGAGGCCTCCGCGGGGCCGCGCCTGGAGCGGCGGCTGACGCCGGCGGCGTCGAGCGCGCGCAGCCGCGCCTGTTGCCGGCGATAATCCAGCGCCACCCAGACGATCAGGATCGCCACCACCAGCGCCGACACCGCGTAGGAGCCGATGATGAACGAGGCGTAGGGACCGAGCGCCATCACAGTGCCCCCGATCGCAACTGGCCCTGCTGCTCGGCGGCCTGCAGCATCTGCAACGCGCGCACCCTGCGGCGCAGGATCTCGTTGCGCATCGCCGCCAGATGCAGCGTGATGAACAACAGCGAAAACGCGATCGCCATCACCAGCAGCGGGACCAGGAAGGATTTGTCGAGCGCCGGCCCGCCCATCCGCAGCACCGAGGCCGGCTGATGCAGCGTATTCCACCAGTCCACCGAGAACTTGATGATCGGCAGGTTGATGGCGCCGACCAGCGTGAAGATCGCCGCGGCGCGGGCGGCGCGGGAGGGGTCTTCCACCGCGCGCCACAGCGCAATCAGCCCGAGATACATCAGGAACAGGATCAGCATCGAGGTGAGCCGGGCGTCCCATTCCCAATAGGTGCCCCACATTGGACGGCCCCACAGCGAGCCGGTGACCAGCGCCAGAAAGGTGAAGGCGGCGCCGATCGGCGCGGCGGCTTTCGCCGCGACGTCGGCGAGCGGATGCCGCCAGACCAGCGTGCCGAGCGCTGCGACGCTCATGATGCCCCAGACGAACATCGACAGCCAGGCATTGGGGACGTGGACGAACATGATCTTGACGGTGGCGCCCTGCTGGTAATCGTCCGGCGCCAGCGCCGATTGGGTGAGCCCGAGCGCCAGCAAGAGCGCGGTCAGCCCGGCCAGCCATGGCAGGAGGCGCGCCGTCAGCTTCAGGAACCTTGTCGGATTGGCGAGATCGATCAGCGTCATGGGCTTCCTGATAGTCGGCGCGGGCGGCGCAGGCAATGCGGGCAGGGTTGCAGGATCGTGGCTCCGCGAGAGTTGATCGGCGTCAAATCCAATCCTCAATCCAGTCCTTGGCGCAGGCTGGCGGCGGCGGCAAATGGTCCGATCACCATGCTGGCGAGCGACAGCGCGCAGAGGATCTGGAACGGGGTGCCGAACGCCACCGGCCCGGTGATCGCGGCGCCGGCGGCCGCGACGCCGAAAATCAGGATCGGGATCGACAGCGGCAGCACCAGGACCGCCATCAGCAGCCCGCCGCGATGCAGCGTCACCGCCAGCGCCGCGCCGATCATGCCGGTAAAGGTGAGCGCCGGGGTGCCGACCAGCAGCGTCGCGGCGATCGCCAGCGAGGCGGAGCCATCGAGATTGAGCAGCAGGCCGAGCACGGGCGTGGCCACCACCAGCGGCAGGCCGGCCGCCAGCCAATGTGCCAAGGCCTTGGCGGCGCAGGCCAATTCGAGGGGCACGCGGCTCATGGCGATGAGGTCGAGCGAGCCGTCCTCGTGGTCGGCCATGAACAGCCGGTCGAGCGTCAAGAGACTCGCCAACAGCGCGCCGAGCCACAGCACCGCGGGGCCGAGCCGCTGCAATAGCGCGAGGTCCGGCCCGATCGCGAACGGCATCAGCACCACCACGGCGAGGAAGAACAAGACGCCGATCAGCGCGCCGCCGCCGACCCGCAGCGCGATTTTAATGTCGCGACGGATCATCGCGGCAAGGGCGGTCATGTTCCCTCTCCCCTGGTGGGAGAGGGTGGCTTCGCGAAGCGAAGCCGGGTGAGGGGGAGAGGCGGAGCGGCGCCGGAGATGTTTGTCAGCACCCTGGGACCCCCACCCCCGACCCCTCCCCGCAAGAGCAGGGCGATCACACATGGATTTTCGCAGGCCATCGCCTCGCAGCTCTCTTCACCCTCCCCTGGAGGGGGAGGGTCGGCGTGGACCGCGCGAAGCGCGGTGTACGCCGGGGTGGGGTGAGCCGCACGCACGGCGGATGACCTCTTCGCCACCCCACCCCGCTCGCTGCGCGAGCGACCCTCCCCCTCCAGGGGAGGGTGATCCACGTAGCAACCGCTAACATTCATATGCGATTGCCCTCCCCGCAACGGGGTGCGGAGCAGAGGGGCCGTGCCTGGAGATCGCATTCTGCGTTTCAACGCGTCGTCCCTGCGAACGCAGGGACCCATACGGCGCGGATTCGCGGCTTGGGACGGCGGCGAAGGCGATTTCTTCACGTCTGACGCCAGGGGCGATGGGTCCCTGCCTCCGCAGGGACGACCCGCGGAGGCGGCGCGCGTTGCAAGCAGCCTTTTCACTTCAGTGACCGTCCCCATCACGCCACGCCGCCGATGCGCAGTTCGCGGGCGGCGATGCCGAGCGGGGTGTGGGTGGCGGCGACGATCAGCCCGCCGCTCTCGAGATGCGCCGTCATCAGGCGTGCGAACATCTGCTGCCCGGCGGCATCGAGCGCCGAGGTCGGCTCGTCGAGCAGCCACAGCGGCCGCCTGACTGCCGTTAACCGCGCGAGCGACAGCCGCCGCCGCTGCCCGGCGGACAGATAGGCCGCCGGCAGATGCGCGATATGCGCGAGGCCCACCCCCGCCAGGCTCGACTGCGCATCGGCCTGCTCGCCGCCGAGAAACTCCTGCCAGAAGCTCAGATTTTCCGCGACGCTGAGCGAGGGCTTCAGCGCGTCGCGATGGCCGAGATAATGCGCCTGCTCGGCCAGCGTCAGCTCGGCATCGCCGCCCTCGAGCGCGATGGCGCCGCCGGCCAGCGCCAGCAGGCCCGCGATCAGCCGCAGCAGCGAGGTCTTGCCGGCGCCATTGGCCCCGACCACCGCCACCGCTTCGCAGGCCGCGGCGTCGAAGTCGAGCCCGGCGAACACCTGCCGGCCGCCCCGCACACATCTCAGCCCGCGCCCCGTCAGCCGCATCATCGCCGTCCCTGCCCCGCGCGTTCACCGTCGCGATCGATCCCACCGCATTGTCATGGATCAATTGTCGGTGTGGCGGTGTCCCTGGAAAGATTCTATAAGCCGGAACTTGATGCAGCACACAATCGGCCCCCGCAAGCCAGTCGGCCCGCGTTTTCTTCGCGGAGCAGCGATCGTCGTTGCCGGTTGTAAACGACAAATTGGGACCGCCTCATGACCTCTCTCGACAGCTTCAAGTGCCGAAAGACCCTCAAAGTCGGCGCTAAGACTTACGTCTATTACAGCCTGCCCACCGCCGAGAAGAACGGTCTGAAAGGCATTTCCCGCCTGCCCTATTCGATGAAGGTGCTGCTGGAAAACCTGTTGCGCAACGAGGACGACCGCACCGTCAAGAAAGCCGACATCGTCGCGGTGGCGCAATGGCTGAAGAAGCGCAAGCTCGAGCATGAAGTCGCGTTCCGCCCGGCGCGGGTGTTGATGCAGGATTTCACCGGCGTGCCGGCGGTGGTCGATCTCGCCGCGATGCGCAACGCCATGCAGGCGCTCGGCGGCAAGCCCGACAAAATCAACCCGCTGGTGCCGGTCGACCTCGTCATCGACCACTCGGTGATCGTGAATTTCTTCGGCGACAACAAGGCGTTCGGCAAGAACGTGGTCGAGGAATACAAGCAGAACCAGGAGCGCTACGAGTTCCTGAAGTGGGGCCAGAAGGCGTTTTCGAACTTCTCGGTGGTGCCGCCCGGCACCGGCATCTGCCATCAGGTCAATCTCGAATACCTGGCGCAGACGGTGTGGACCCGCAAGGAGAAGCTGACCATCGGCCGCACCAAAGGCACCTTCGAGGTGGCCTATCCGGACACCCTGGTCGGCACTGATTCGCACACCACCATGGTCAATGGCCTCGCCGTGCTGGGCTGGGGCGTCGGCGGCATCGAGGCGGAAGCCGCGATGCTCGGCCAGCCGTTGTCGATGCTGCTGCCGGAAGTGGTGGGCTTCAAATTGAAGGGCGCGCTGAAGGAAGGCGTCACCGCCACCGATCTGGTGCTGACCGTGACCCAGATGCTGCGCAAGCAGGGCGTGGTGGGCAAGTTCGTCGAATTCTTCGGCCCCGGGCTCGACCATCTGTCGGTCGCCGACAAGGCCACCATCAGCAACATGGCGCCGGAATATGGCGCCACCTGCGGCTTCTTCCCGGTCGACGCCGAGACCGTGGACTTCCTGAAGACCTCGGGCCGCAAGGCCGACCGCGTCGCCTTGGTGGCGAAATACGCCAAGGCGCAGGGCCTGTTCCGCACCTCCGACTCGCCGGATCCGGTGTTCACCGAGACGCTGACGCTCGACCTCGGCAAGGTCGAGCCGTCGATGGCCGGGCCGAAGCGCCCCGAGGGCCGCATCGCGCTGCCGGCGGTGGCCGAAGGTTTTGCCGCCGCATTGGCCGGCGAATACAAGAAAGCCGCCGATCCCGCGGCGCGCTTTCCGGTGGAGGGCCGCAATTTCGACCTCGGCCATGGCGACGTGGTGATCGCCGCGATCACCTCCTGCACCAACACCTCGAATCCGAGCGTGCTGATCGGCGCCGGGCTGTTGGCGCGCAAGGCCGCAGCGCTCGGCCTCAAGGCCAAGCCCTGGGTAAAGACCTCGCTGGCGCCGGGCTCGCAGGTGGTCGCGGAATATCTCGCCAATTCCGGGCTGCAGCTCGACCTCGACAAGGTCGGCTTCAACCTGGTCGGGTTCGGCTGCACCACCTGCATCGGCAATTCCGGGCCGCTGCCGGAAGAGATTTCGAAGTCGATCAACGACAACGGCATCATCGGCGCAGCGGTACTGTCGGGCAACCGCAACTTCGAAGGCCGGGTGTCGCCGGACGTGCAGGCCAACTATCTGGCCTCGCCGCCGCTGGTGGTGGCCTATGCGCTGGCCGGCACGGTGACCAAGAATCTCGCCAAGGAGCCGATCGGCGAGGGCCGCGACGGCCAGCCGGTGTATCTCAAGGACATCTGGCCGACCGCCAAGGAGATCAACGCCTTCGTCAAGAAGTACGTCACCGCGGCGATCTTCAAGAAGAAATACGCCGACGTGTTCAAGGGCGACACCAACTGGCGCAAGATCAAGACCGTCGATAGCGAGACCTACAAGTGGAACATGAGTTCCACCTATGTACAGAACCCGCCTTACTTCGACGGCATGAAGATGCAGCCGGAGCCGATCGTCGACGTGGTCGACGCGCGGATTCTCGCGGTGTTCGGCGACAAGATCACCACCGACCACATCTCGCCCGCGGGCTCGATCAAGCTGACCTCGCCGGCCGGCAAGTATCTGTCCGACCACCAGGTGCGCCCGGCCGACTTCAATCAGTACGGCACGCGGCGCGGCAATCACGAAATCATGATGCGCGGCACCTTCGCCAATATCCGCATCAAGAATTTCATGCTGAAGGGCGCCGACGGCAATATTCCGGAAGGCGGCCTCACCAAGCATTGGCCGGACGGCGAGCAGATGTCGATCTTTGAGGCCGCGATGAAGTATCAGGCCGAACAGGTGCCGCTGGTGGTGTTCGCCGGCGCCGAATACGGCAACGGTTCGTCGCGCGACTGGGCCGCCAAGGGCACCCGTCTGCTCGGCGTGCGCGCGGTGATCTGCCAGAGCTTCGAGCGCATCCATCGCTCCAACCTGGTCGGCATGGGCGTGTTGCCGCTGACCTTCGCGGAGGGGCAATCCTGGGCCTCGCTCGGCATCAAGGGCGACGAGACGGTGTCGATCCGCGGGCTGCAGGGCGACTTGAAGCCGCGCCAGCAATTGACCGCGGAAATCACCTCCAGCGACGGCAATAAGCGCGACGTCTCGCTGTTGTGCCGGATCGATACGCTCGACGAGTTGGAATACTACCGCAACGGCGGCATCCTTCATTACGTGCTGCGCAGGCTTGCTGCTTAAGTCGGATAAGCCTCACTGCGAAGTGAGTGGCGAGTGATCGGAAGGCCGCCTATGAACAAGGCGCCTTCCGGTTGCGAAGGCCAGACCTCGGAGGCGGCACGGCTTGGTGCCGCGGCTCCGGCTTGCAATCCGGCGTGACACTGATGATGGCGTGGAGCGGATTTCTCAATGGATCGGGCGCGCTCGCCGCGTGCGCGTTGCTGGCAACGATCCCTCCCGCCGTGGCGCAGCCGCGCGCCGTGGTCGAATTGTTTACCTCGCAAGGCTGCTCGTCGTGCCCGGCCGCCGACAAGATCATCGGCGACCTCGCCAATGACCCGTCGGTGATCGCGCTCAGCATGCCGATCGACTATTGGGATTATCTCGGCTGGAAGGACACGCTGGCGGATTCCCGCTTCAGCGCGAGGCAGAAGGCCTATTCGGCGCGGCGCGGCGACCGCGACGTCTACACTCCGCAGATGATCGTCAACGGCGCGACCCAGGTGGTCGGCAACGACCGCGCCCGGATCGACGGCGCCATCAGCGACACCGAGAAGACCGCCGGCGTGATGTCGGTGCCGGTAAAGGTGACGCTGGACGGCCGCCAGCTCAAGGTCGCGGTGGCGGCGGCGCCCGCCGCCGTGGCGCCGAGCCAGGCCGAGGTGTGGATCTGCTCGATCTCCAAGGCGGTGCCGATCGCGATCACGCGCGGCGAAAACCGCGGCCGCGAGGTGACCTATCACAACGTGGTGCGGACCTGGCTGAAGGTCGGCGACTGGAGCGGCAAGGCCGACAGCTGGACGGTGCCGATCGAGAATCTCACCGGCGCCGGCGTCGACGCCGCGGTGGTCTATGTGCAGAGCGGCAGCCGCGATCAGCCCGGCCCGATGCTCGGCGCGGCGCTGACCTCGCTCAACTGAGCGGCTCGACCCGGGTCGCTGACTGCGTGGCGCCTGACGAAACAGAGCCTGATTCAGTGGCGCGGCTGCTGCCAGGATCAACGACTGCCGACAATCACAGACACTGCCAGCAATCACAGACATTGTCATTCCGGGGCGCGAGAGCGCAAGCTCGAGCGAACCCGGAATCTGCCGCACGCACTCTTGGGGCTCGCTGCCAGCATTCGCAGCAAGATTCCGGGTTCGCTCGCCCAAGGGCTCGCGCCCCGGAATGACGCGGGGATGCGGGTCGACGCCCTCAATCGGAGGTCTCGATGCGCAACGCGCGAGCCGCTTTGCGCGCGAATCAATCCCCATAACAAAAAGGACCAACTCGCGTTGGCCCTCAGTATGGGGATTGATTGTTGCGAACAGGCCCGATCCTGACGACCCCGGGGGGCTGGGGGCTGAGGAATCCGGCGCCGACAAGACCGGGCCAACGCAAGTGTCATGTGTCGCAGGTCAGCACGGCCCCGGCTGGGCGGAAATCGGGCGGCAATAAGATTTAACTAACGATCCTGTGACTGATCGTATCTGCGCCGGACCCGCGCGCAGGGCCCTATGCCGCGGCCCGCGCGGCCCTTGCGGCGGCGCGCAGTCGGCGCGATCATATCGGTTCTGTGACAGGAGGTGCCGATGAGTTCGATGTCGGAGGAGGCCGACCCCAGCGGGATACGGCCGGCGGGCGCCGCGACGCCGACTCTCGTGACGTTCAATCGCCTTGAACTCAATCGCATCCTCAACCTCTATGGCCGGATGGTGGCGGCCGGCGAATGGCGCGACTACGCCATCGACTTCCTCAAGGACCGCGCGGTGTTCTCGGTGTTTCGCCGCGCCTCCGAGGTGCCGATCTACCGGATCGAGAAGGACCCGCGGCTGGCCCGCAAGCAAGGCGCCTACAGCGTGATCTCCGCCACCGGACTGATCCTGCGCCGCGGCCATGAACTCGACCGGGTGCTGCTGGCGATCGACCGCAAGCTCGCGGTGGTGTGAGGCGGCGCCGATAGGGCTGCGAGGCACCCACAGCATCACCGCGTCATTCCGGGGCGCGAGGGCGCAAGCCCGAGCGAACCCGGAATCTTGCCCCGGCTTTAACGGCTGCGGGGCGCCAGCGCCGGCATATGTTGCGAGATTCCGGGTTCGCTTGCAGCAAAGCTGCTCGCGCCCCGGAATGACCTGCCTTGGAGCCAAGGACGCAATGCGCCGTCGTTACGGCGTCGTGGTGTTGCCCTCGCCGAGCGGGCGCTGCATCAGCACGCTGTCGAGCCAGCGGCCGATTTTGAAGCCGACGCTCGGATGCACCCCGATCATCTGAAAGCCGGCGCGGCCGTGCAGCGCGATCGAGCCGGTATTGTCGGAGCCGCCGATCACCGCGATCATCTGCCGGTAGCCGCGCGCCTCGGATTCTTCGATCAGGCGGCCGAGCAATTGGCGGCCGACGCCCTGGCGCCGCGCCGCCGGCGCGAGGTAAATCGAATTCTCCACGGTGAAGCGATAGGCCGGCCGGGTGCGATAGGGACCGGCATAGGCATAGCCGAGCAGCGCGTCGCCGCGCCGGGCCACCAGATAGGGGAAGCCGGCGCCGGTCAGGGCTTCGAAGCGGCGGGTCATCTCGGCCAGATCCGGCGGCGTCAGTTCGAAGGTCGCGGTGCGGCAGCGCACCTCTTCGGCATAGATCGCGGTGATGGCGGGAAGGTCGGCGGCTGAGGTCGGCCGGATATCGAGTTCGGACATGGCGCGCACCATAGTTTCGCGCCGGCAAATGTGAAGCCGGATTTGCGGGGACCTTCCTTCTCCCCTTGTGGGAGAAGGTGGCGCGGACGAAGTCCGCGTCGGATGAGGGGGGCAACGATTCGGGGTTCACCCCTCACCCGGCGCGCTTCGCTCGCCACCCTCTCCCACAAGGGGAGAGGGAAGAAAGAGCCCACGCGGCCAGAGGCCGGACCCGGAAATCCGAGCTCCGGAATCCGGCCAAGAAGCCGGCTCAAGAAGCCGGTCCCAACAAAAAGCCCCGGCCGCGAGGCCGGGGCTCGATGTTGGTCCGATGGATGGACGATGGAACGAGGGCGTCAGTCGCGCTGTCCGAGCAGCTGCAGTAGCAGCGTGAACAGGTTGATGAAGTTCAGGTACAGCGACAGCGCTCCGGTGATCGCGGCGCGCTCGGCGACGTCGCCACCCTGGGCAGCGTAACCGTAGATGTAGTCGTTCTTCAGCCGCTGGGTATCCCAGGCGGTGAGGCCCGCGAACACCAGCACGCCGACCACCGAGACGATGAACTGCAGCAGCGTCGAGGCCACGAACAGGTTGACCAAGCTGGCCAGGATGATGCCGAACAGGCCCATCATCAGGAACGAGCCCATCCCGGTGAGGTCACGCTTGGTGGTGTAGCCGTAAAGGCTCAAGGCACCGAACGAGGCCGCGGTGATGAAGAACACCCGCACGATCGAGGTGTGGGTATAGACCAGGAAGATCGACGACAGCGAGATGCCCATCAGGGCGGCGAACGCCCAGAACAGCAGTTGCGCGCTCGCCGGCTTCAGCCGGTTGATGCCGAACGAGATCGCGAACACCATCACCAAGGGGGCGAGGATGAACACCCATTTCAGCGGGCTCGCGAACATCGCATAGCCGAACGAGGTCAGGAACTGGCCCTCGGCGACCCGGATCGCGGCGCCGCTGGCGGTGCGGACCGCATCCGCGGCGTCGCTGGTGACGGCGAATTTGTAGACGCCGAGCGCGGCCGCGCCGGTGATGGCCAGGCCGATCGCCATATAATTGTAGATGCGCAGCATGTAGGCGCGCAGGCCGGCATCGACGGCCGCGGCATCAACGCGCCCGGCTGCCCGGCCGAAAGGAGAAGCATAGTTACGGTCGAAGTCCGACATGGTCGAAATCCCGTGGTTGTCTGGCCGCATGAGGGCTGCGGCGCGAGTGCGAAATCTATCTCAGATGCCGCGGCCTGGCTGACATCAATTTGCAGAACGAGTCTGCAACTTTGCGTCATCAGGGCGGCGTCTGACCCAATCCGATATGTGGGAAACTAACACATCCCACGCAAGCTTCGATGCGCGGCCGAATGTCGCTACGCCAAGGAGGTTAAGGAAATTCTGCCGGCGCAGCCCCGAAAACCGGCCATTTTCGGGAATTCGCGGCAAGCCCGCCGCGGTTGCGTCGGAGTGCCGCAATTTCACAGATTACGCAACACCGAGGCGGGCTTCTGGTTCAACGCCAGCCAGGTGCCGGCGAGGCCGAGCCCGACGGTGACCAGCAGCGCCGCCGCCACCACCGCCGCGGCGCTGCCGATCTGCCAGACGTAACTCAGCGTCATCAGCCGGGAGACGATCAGCCAGGCCGCCACCGACCCCGCCAGCACCGCGAAGACGGCGGTTGCAAAGCCGATCATCAGATATTCCAGCGCGTAGGCGCCGAGCAGCCGGCCGCGGGTGGCACCCAGCGTCTTCAGGATCACCGCGTCATAGACCCGGTGGCGATGGCCGGCGGCGAGCGCGCCGCCGAGCACCAGGATCGCCGAGATCAGCGTCACCGAACTGGCGCCGCGCACCGCCAGCGCCAGATTGGTCACCACCGTGCCGATGGTCTCCAGCGCCTCGCGGACCCGGACGCTGGTGACCATCGGGAACGCGTCGGCCACCGCCTTGATGATGGCGCCGTCGCCGGCCGCGCTGCCGTTGGGTTCGGTCAGGGTGGCGATATGGGTGTGCGGCGCGCCGGCGAACGCATTGGGCGAATACACCACCACGAAATTGATGCCGAGGCTCTGCCAGTCGACGCTGCGCAGATTGGAGATGGTGGCGGCGATGTCACGGCCGAGCACGTTGACCACCACCTCGTCGCCGATCTTGAGGCCGAGGCCGTCGGCGAGCTTTTTCTCGAACGACACCAGCGGCGGGCCGCTGTAATCCGGCGCCCACCATTGGCCCTCGACCACCTTGGAGCCGCGCGGTACCTCGGCGGCGTAGGTCAGGCCGCGGTCGCTCTGCAGCACCCATTCGGCGTCTTGAGCGGGTTTCAGATCCTCCGCCTTGACGCCGCGGGCCGAGACGATCCGGCCGCGCAGCATCGGCACGTCCTCGACGCTGGCGCCCGGCGCCTTGTCCTTCAGGAAGGTGGCGAAACGGTCGGTGTCGGTGGAGGGGATGTCGATGAAATAGAACGAGGGCGCGCGATCCGGCAGCGCCGCCATGAATTGCCGGCGCAGATTGCCGTCGATCTGGGTGACGGTGACCAGCACCGCGAGGCCTAAGCCCAGCGACATCACCACCGACGGCGTCAACGCGCCGGGGCGGTGGATATTGGCGATCGCCAGCCGCAGCATGGTGGAGTTGGCGCGCGGCAGCCGTCGGGCCAGCGCCATCAGCGCGCTGGCGATGCCGCGCAACAGCGCGAACACCACCACCGCGGAGGCCACGAAGGCAGCGGCGACGCGCTTGTCGTAGGCGAGCCCGATCACCACCGCGATCAGCACCGCCACCACCAGCGCCATCCAGATCAGATGCCGCGGCCGGGGCCGGTGCCGCTCGCTGATCACCGCCTCGCGGAACAGCGCCGCCACCGGCACGTCATGGACCCGCGCCAATGGCCACAGCCCGAAGGTCAGCGCGGTTAACAGCCCGTAAAGCAAAGACAGCGCCAGTTCGCCGGGATGCAGCGTGGGCACCACCGGCAGCGGCAGCAGATGGCCGAACAGCCCGACGATGGCGTAGGGCAGCGCCGCGCCGAGCAAAAGCCCGATCGCCGAGCCGATCACAGCCAGCACCATCACCTGGGTCAGATAGATCGCGAACACGTTGCGGCCGGTGGCGCCGAGCGCCTTGAAGGCGGCGATGACGTCCTGGCGGCGGTCGATATGGCTTTTCACCGCATTGGCGACGCCGACGCCGCCGACTAGGAGCGCGGCGAGCCCGACCAGGGTCAGGAACTGGGTGAAGCGGGTGATGGTGCGCTCAAGCTGCGGCGAGGCGTTGCCGCGGCTGCGGATTTCCCAGCCGGCCTGCGGCAGCGCGGCGCGGGCCTGATCGGCCAGCGCATTGGCGACGCGGTCGTCGGCTGCATTGTCGGGCAGCAGCAGCCGATAGGTCCAGCGCACCAGGCTGCCGGGCTGCAGCAATTGGGTGGCGCGCAGCGCCGCTTCGCTGATCAGGAAGCGCGGCCCGAAGCCGACCCCGCCGGACAGCTTGTCCGGCTCGGTGCCGAGCACGCTGCGGATTTCGAACGGCGCGTTGCCGACATGGACGCGGTCGCCGACCTTCAGATCGAGCCGCGCCAACAGCGCCGCGTCGGCGGCGGCGCCGAACACGCCGTCGCATTCGGCCAACAGATCCGGCGTCGCGATCTGCGGCTCAAGCGTCAGCGCGCCGAGCATCGGATAGCTGTCGTCGACTGCCTTCATCTCGACCAGCGCCAGCCGGTCGTCGGCGGTGCGCGCCATGCCGCGCAAGGTCGCCGCGACCGAGACCCGGCCGTGGCCGCGCAGGAAAGCTAATTCGTCCGGCGAGGCCTCGCGCTGCATCAGCGAGAACGCCACGTCGCCGCCGAGCAGCGCGCGGCCCTCGCGCGCCAGCCCTTCGCTGAGCGAGCCCGCCACCGAGCCGACCCCAGCGATCGCCAACACGCCGAGCGCGATGCAGGCGATGAACACGTAGAAGCCGCGCAAGCCGCCGCGCAATTCGCGCAGCGCGTAACGCAGCGGCAACGGCCAGGACAGCGGTCGGCGCTGCGGCAAGGGTTCGGAGAGCGTTGTCATCGGGTCAGGCGGTCTGCACGCGGGCGCGGTCGGCGACGGCGACATCGACCCGGCCGGAGCGCAGCCGCACCACGCGGTCGCAGCGCTGCGCCAACGAGGTGTCGTGGGTCACCAGCACCAGCGTCATGCCGCGCTTGGCGTGCTGGGCGAACAATAGATCGACGATCTGCTTGCCCGTCGTCTCGTCGAGATTGCCGGTCGGCTCGTCGGCGACCAGGATGGTCGGGTCCGGCGCCAGCGCGCGGGCCAGCGCGACGCGCTGCTGCTCGCCGCCGGAGAGCTGCGTCGGGTAATGATGCAGCCGCTCGCCCAGCCCCACCGCGGCGAGTTCGCGTGCGGCGCGCGCCATGGCGTCGGCGCGGCCGGCCAGCTCCAGCGGCACCGCGACGTTTTCCAGCGCGGTCATGGTCGGGATCAGATGGAACGACTGGAACACGATGCCGACATGACGGCCGCGAAACCGCGCCAGCGCGTCCTCGTCCAAGGCATTGAATGCGGTGCCGTCGACCACCACCTCACCGCTGTCGGGGCGCTCCAGCCCCGCCATCACCATCAGGAGCGTGGATTTTCCCGATCCCGATGGCCCGATCAGGCCGATCGCCTCGCCGCAGCCGACCCGCAGGCTGATATCCTTGAGGATATGCACGCGTGCCGCGCCCGAGCCGAGCGACAGGTCGACGTTGGAAATGACAATGGTGTCGGGCGCGGGGCCCTGCGGCGAAGAGGCTGTGATGAAACTGTCCATGGCTGGCTCATATGGCGATTGGTTCGGCGCGGTCGAGGGGCCGGCGCGGATGTTTTGTCGCGGCATGGCCGCGGTGCTGGTGCTGGGAGGCTTGATGGTCGGACAGAGCTTGGCGCAGACCGTGACTGCGGCGAAGCCGATCAAGCTGGTGGTGCTGGGCGATTCGCTCAGCGCCGGCTACGGCCTGCCGGCCGCCGCGGCGTTTCCGGCGCGCTTGCAAAAGGCGTTGCAGGACAATGGCGTCGCCACCGAGATGGTGAATGCCGGGGTGTCCGGCGACACCGCCTCAGGCGGGCTCGCCCGGCTCGATTGGTCGATCCCCCCCGACACCGAGGCGGTGATCGTCGAACTCGGCGCCAACGACGCGTTGCGCGGCACCGACCCCAAGGTGACGCGCGATGCGCTTGACCAGATCGTGAAGCGGCTGAAGGCGCGCAACATCGCGGTGCTGTTGTGCGGGATGTACGCGCCGCCGAATTACGGCACGCAATATGCCGCGCAGTTCAACGCGATCTATCCGGAGCTGGCGAAGGCCTACCAGCTGCCGCTGTATCCGTTCTTCCTCGACGGCGTCGCCAGCATCGCCAAACTCAACCAGGCCGACGGGCTGCATCCGACCGCGGAAGGCGTCGACATCGTGGTGAAAAACATCCTGCCCAGCGTGCAGGCATTTCTCGGCACGGTCGCTGGGCAGCGCAGTTGAAAAACCGGCAATCCGCCAACAACATGAGGTATTCACAGGGCTTTCGACCTACCAGACTTCGCAGTGTCGCAGTTCTGCGTTAGGACTTGATGGTCGTTGATTCGTTGTCCTCCTGCCGTGCTCCTGCATCGAGGGTTTGCGATGCCGCGTTTGTTCACTGGACTGGAAATCCCGGCCGAGATCGGCCAGACGCTCTCCAATCTGCGCGGCGGCCTGCCCGGCGCGCGCTGGATTGACCCGGAAAATTACCACGTCACCTTGCGCTTCATCGGCGATATCGACGGCGTCTCCGCCAACGAGATCGCCTCGATGCTGGTGCGCATCAACCGCAAGCCGTTCGACGTGGCGCTGCAGGGGCTGCAAAGCTTCGGCGGCAAGAAGCCGCGCGCGGTGGTGGCCTCGGTGGTGCCGTCGCGGCCGCTGATCGAGCTGCAGGCCGAGCTGGAGCGGCTGATGCAGCGACTCGGGCTCAATCCGGAGGGCCGCAAATTCACCCCGCATGTCACGCTGGCGCGGCTGCGCGACGCCTCCAACCAGGACGTCGCGGATTACCTGTCGGTGCGCGGCTATTTCCCGACCCGGGTGTTCACCGCCTCGCGCTTCGTGCTGTTCTCGTCGCGCGCCTCGACCGGCGGAGGACCCTATGTGGTCGAGGATTCTTACGCGCTCAGCGCGTAAAAATGAGCGTTTTGTGGAAGTTTCGCCTTGACAGGAAGAAATTATCTGATCTCGCGAATGCAGATTCTATTGACAAAGCCACCCGCATAGATAGAATGCTTTTGCTGGGTAATTCCGTAGCAAGCGTCTTCTAGGAGATAAGCCCCGTTTGACGTGGCCGCCCTACGGTTCCAGTAATTTAAGGCTCGCTCCGGCGGGCCTTTATTTTTTTGATGAGTACCAGTCGTCCCTGTAGCCAACGATTGGAGCGATCAACTTTAGATACGTCGGGTCTTTGTGTTCGTAATTTCTGAAGAGACCCCAACTCAAGAAATCCACGGCCTGTAGACCGAGCACATCATGGGATTCCGAGTGCGCTATGGACAGCTTCCCCTCATGAGCGCAATCCCCGATTAATCTGGTTTCCAAATAACCGTCGAACTTCATCTTGCTGTGCGTTTCTTTGCTCCGCTGATCAACCACAATTTCCAGGTCGCCCGGGAAATAGCGCTTGTAAGCTCTGCAGAGAAGCGTCCCGCATAGAAAATTGTACGCGATCCCATAGTCTGCGTTCATTATAGACTGGGATAGAAATTTCTTCTGGGCGATGGAGTAGTGGAGCTTCCCAGTACTCGCACAGATCGATTTGATTATTTCCTCTAGGATTTGCAGCCGTTTAGAACTGATCTCCTTCGGAATATTTGGATTATGGTCTGCTCCCCACAGGGTTGTGCCTTTTATTTCGACGTTCTTGGGCCAACCCGCGTTGTACAGTTTCGCCTTTTCTTTCCAGAGACGCTTCTCAAGTGCCCTTAAGTCGGACGTGCAAAGGGCCGCGATGAGAAAGAAGGCGCTCGACTTCTCTTTCTGACCAAGCTCTCCGGATTCGTCGATAAAAAGATAGTTCATACCCTAGGTTTCGCGCTGAGAGTCCGCCTAACAGAGGGCATTTCTCGCCCCATTTCAATTTAAACTTGTGGTCGAAGGTGCTCTTCATGACAGGCAAGGCCGCGCATGGCCGCCGGTACGATTCCCGACTTGCAATTTTCCGCGCGGTAATGACGTAAGTATCGTCATGCTGTCTCCCGATCCCGTGTCGTTCTCCGATCAATATCAGGCCCTGGTGTCCTCCGGCACGATCGAGCCGGATCCGGCGCAGGCCGGAGCCGTCGCGGCGTTCAGCGCGCTGGAGGCCAATCTGGCCGGCTACAAGCCGCCGAAGAAGCAGGGCCTGTTCGGCCGGCTGTTCGGCGCCGACAAGGACCCGCCGCCGCCGCACGGGCTCTACGTCCATGGCGAGGTCGGCCGCGGCAAGACCATGCTGATGGATCTGTTCTTCGACACCAGCCCGGTGGCGCTGAAGCGCCGCGCGCATTTCCACGAATTCATGGCCGAGGTGCACGAGCGGATCTACGCGTTCCGGCAGAACATCAAGCGCGGCGAACTCGGCGAGACCGCCGACGTGGTGGCGCTGACCGCGCATTCGATCTTCGAGGAAGCCTGGCTGCTGTGCTTCGACGAATTTCACGTCACCGACATCGCCGATGCGATGATCCTGAGCCGGCTGTTTTCCAAACTGTTCGAACTCGGAACCGTGGTGGTGGCGACCTCCAACGTGGCGCCGGACAACCTCTATCGCGGCGGCCTCAACCGCGCGCTGTTCCTGCCGTTCATCAGCCTGTTGAAATCCCGGATGGAGGTGCTGCGGCTCGACGCCCGCACCGACTACCGGATGGAAAAGCTGACCGGCGTCAAGACCTGGCTGGTGCCGGCCGATGCCGCCGCCACCGCCGCGCTGGACAAGGCCTGGGCCCGGCTGACCGGCGGCGCGCCGGGCCGTCCGCGCGACATCTCGATCAAGGGCCGGGTGCTGCGCGTGCCGCGCGCCGACCACCACGTCGCCCGCTTCGCCTTCGCCGATCTGTGCGAGCAGCCGCTGGCGGCATTGGATTATCTGCGCCTCGCCCACGACTACCACACCATCATGATCGACCGCATTCCGATGATGGATGCCGCCGACCGCAACGCCTGCAAGCGCTTCATCACTTTGATCGATACCTTGTACGACAACGCGGTGAAGCTGATGGCGTCGGCCGCGGCCGACCCGACCGCGCTGTACGGCTCCCCCGAAGGTCTCGATGCGATGGAATTCCAGCGCACCGCGTCGCGGCTGATCGAGATGGGCTCGGAATCCTACCTGGCGCTGCCGCACGGCCGTAGCGATTCCACCGCCAGCGGGTCGTCCGCCGGCCTGGTCGAAACCTAAGTCGAACCCGGTTTCGCGGTTATCGAGCCGCCGGAGCCCAGATTGACCGAACCGCGACTTGAACGGTTCCTGCGAACGGGATAACCACGCCGCAGCCTTTCCTCCCCATTTCCCACCTGCTCAAAGGACAGCTTACCCATGGCGCGTGACAAGATTGCTTTGATTGGCTCCGGTCAGATCGGCGGAACCTTGGCTCACCTGGTCGGCCTGAAGGAACTCGGCGACGTGGTGATGTTCGACATTGCCGAAGGCATTCCGCAGGGCAAATCGCTGGATATCGCGCAGTCCTCGCCGGTCGACGGCTTCGACGCCAAATTCACCGGCGCCAATTCCTACGAGGCGATCGAGGGCGCCCGCGTGGTGATCGTCACCGCCGGCGTGCCGCGCAAGCCCGGCATGAGCCGCGACGATCTACTCAGCATCAACCTCAAGGTGATGGAGCAGGTCGGCGCCGGCATCAAGAAATACGCCCCCGACGCCTTCGTGATCTGCATCACCAACCCGCTCGACGCCATGGTCTGGGCGCTGCAGAAGGCCTCCGGGCTGCCGCACCGCAAGGTGGTCGGCATGGCCGGCGTGCTAGACTCCGCCCGGTTTCGCTATTTCCTCGCCGACGAATTCAACGTCTCGGTGGAAGACGTCACCGCCTTCGTGCTGGGCGGCCATGGCGATACCATGGTGCCGCTGGTGAAGTATTCCACGGTGGCCGGCATCCCGCTGCCCGACCTGGTGAAGATGGGCTGGACCTCGCAGGCCCGGCTCGACGAGATCGTCGACCGCACCCGCAATGGCGGCGCCGAGATCGTCAACCTGCTGAAGACCGGCTCGGCGTTCTACGCGCCGGCGGCGTCGGCGATCGCGATGGCCGAGAGCTACCTCAAGGACAAGAAGCGGGTGGTGCCGGTGGCGGCCTATCTCAACGGCGAATACGGCGTGAAGGACATGTATGTCGGCGTGCCGGTGGTGATCGGCGACAAGGGCGTCGAGCGCATCGTCGAGATCGAGCTGGCCGGCAAGGATCGCGAGGCGTTCGACAAGTCGGTCGCCGCGGTGCAGGGTCTGGTCGAGGC
>NZ_DASWPE010000029.1:0-7757 GCF_036404135.1 Rhodopseudomonas sp.
GTGAGCCGCGAGAGAACCCGGAATCTCGCCACCAGTGTCGCGCCGCGCCCGTCGCGAGATTCCGGGTTCGCTCGGCCTTTCGGCCTCGCGCCCCGGAATGACGCCGCGTGATTGTTCGATGATGGTGTTGTCGATGCGTCGGGTTATCCAAGGCATGGCCGGCCACAAAACTTGCAGCGGCTTGCGGCTGACGTTCCACTCGCCACTCGCCACTCACGCTGCTACTTCTTCCCCTTCACCGCGCCCTTGGCCGTCGCCGCCGGCTTCTTGGCGAGCGCGGCATTGTCGGCGGCGGTGTTGATGTCGTCGATCAGTTTGCTGATCCTTGCGGCATTGCTGCCGAGGTCGCTTTCGAAATAGCGCGACGAGGAGCGGATATCGACCCGCGAGCCGTCGCCGTCGGGCAGCACCCTTATCGCGACGTCCTCGCGGAAGCCCATGATCAGCGTGCGCGCCACCGCCTCGATCTTGCCTTCGCGGCGCGGCGGCTGCGGGGCGCGGGCGTCGACGATGCGCCATTTGCGCTTGGTGACCAGTTCCAGCGTGACGTCGTAGGCCTTCTGCACCGGCACGTCGAGCTGCACGGTCTCGATCTCCGGCCAGGCCGCGCGCTGCTGCTCGGCGGAGTACAGCCCGGCATAGACCGCGGTATTGGCGCCGTCGCCGAGCCGCAGCCGCGCCAGCGCCTCGAATTTCGGCGGATCGATGGAGTCGGTGGTGATGTCGTGGATCGGCGGCAGCCGGCGATATTGCAGCCCGAGATAGGCCGGGTAGGCCAGGATCACCAGATCGAGCGCCAGCGCGAGGAGAATCATGCTCATGCCGCGCGAGCCGTTCTGCCAGATCGCAACGAAGCCGGCGAGCGCCACCAGGATCGACAGCCCGGCGATGCCGAGCGCTGCGAAGAACGTCGCCAGCGCCGGCTTCACCTCGAGAAAGCCGAACCGCACGATGCCGATCGAGCCGAGCGTCGCCACCGCGGCGAACACCGCCAGCCGTCGCGCCCACAGCGCGAGACTGGACACCGGCTCCGTCTGATACGGCGCGGAAAACCTGCGGGCCATGGGCTGAATATCTGCGGTTGGAACGCGCGGCCGCCGAGCACCGACGGCCGTCAGGCCCGTTTGAGATCATGCTGCGCGGCGAAATTCAAGCGCTTCTTCGCCTCGCCTGCACGAGAGCAGATGTTCGGTCAGTGATGGATGTTTTCGCAGGCGCCGCTGCGACCGCGGCGCGCTCCCTCCCGGGGGAGGGCTGGGGAGGGGAGGGGGGCACTACAAAGGCCGAGGCTTGGAGCCCCCACCGCCGACCCCTCCCCGCGAGGGGGAGGGAGTGCGCCAACCGCGCGGCGCATCATCATTTTCGATCTGGTGCCACACAACATGTCTGATCTAGCATCACTCGACCGACCAACGACCGCTCCGCCGCGCGCTAAGCGCTATCCGCCGCGCGTATTCCCTACTCGCTACTCCCTATTCGCCACTCTCCGCTCACCGCCTTCACGCCGCGGCGGTCGGCAGCTTGTAGTTGGAGAACTGATCGCGCAATGCGGTTTTCAGGATCTTGCCGGTGGCGGTGTGCGGGATCGCCTCGATGAAGATCACGTCGTCCGGCATCCACCATTTGGCGATCTTGCCGTCCATGAAATGCAGGATCTCGTCGCGCGTCGCGCTCTGATCCGGCTTCAGTTGCACGATCAACAGCGGCCGCTCGTCCCACTTCGGATGATAGACGCCGATCACCGCGGCCTCCGCCACCTTGGGATGGCCGACCGCGAGGTTTTCCAGATCGATCGAGGAAATCCACTCGCCGCCGGACTTGATCACGTCCTTGGAGCGGTCGGTGATCCGCATGTAGCCGTAGCCGTCGAGGGTGGCGACGTCGCCGGTGTCGAAATAGCCTTCGTCATCCAGGATCTGGTCCCTGACTCGGAAATAGGCGGCGGACACTGACGGCCCGCGCACCTTGAGCCGGCCGAAGGTCTTGCCGTCCCACGGCAGGCTGCGGCCGGCGTCGTCGGTGATCTTCATCTCCACCATGAACGGCGGATAGCCCTGGGTCTGCAGGATGTCGAGCTTCTGCTCCGGATCGCGGTCGGCGAATTGCGGCTGCAGCGAGCACACCGTGCCGAGCGGGCTCATCTCGGTCATGCCCCAGGCGTGGCGCGGCTCGATCCCCATGTCGGAGAACGCCTTGACCATCGCCCGCGGCATCGCCGAGCCGCCGCACACCACGGTCTTCAGATGCGGCAGCTTCAGTCCGGTCCGTTCCATGTATTGCAACAGCATCAGCCACACCGTCGGCACGCCTGCGGTGTGGGTGACCTGTTCGGTATCGAGCAATTCGTACACCGAGGCGCCGTCGAGCTTCGGCCCCGGCATCACCAGCTTGGTGCCCATCGCCGGCGCCGAGAACGCGATGCCCCAGCTATTGGCGTGGAACAACGGCACCACCGGCAGCATGGTGTCCTTGGCGGTGGTGCCGAGCGCGTCGCCATTGTTGGCCATCAAGGCGTGCAGCACGTTGGAGCGGTGCGAATACAGCACGCCCTTCGGATCGCCGGTGGTGCCGGAGGTGTAGCACATCGCTGCCGCGGTGTTTTCGTCGAAGCTCACCCACTTGAAGTCGCCGTCGACGTCGCTGATCCAGTCTTCGTAAGCCACCGCGTTGGGAAGCGATGTCTGCGGCATGTGGGCGTTGTCGGTCAGGATGATGTAGCGCTCGACGCTCGGCAGCTGTGCCGCGATCTTCTCCAGCACCGGCACGAAGGTGAGGTCGGTCATGATCGCGCGGTCTTCGGCGTGGTTGACGATCCAGGCGATCTGGTCGGGAAACAACCGGGGATTGACGGTATGGCAGATCGCGCCGATACCCATGATCCCGTACCAGGCCTCCAGGTGTCGCCACGTGTTCCAGGCGATGGTGGCGACGCGGTCGCCGAGCTTGATGCCGTCGCGGTCCAGTCGCTGCGCGACTTTCAGCGCGCGCTGCCGTATTTCGGCGTAATTGGTACGGTGAATGGGACCGTCGACCGACCGTGTGACCACCTCGCGTTCACCGTGGATCATCGCCGCATGGTCGATGATCCGATGACACAACAAAGGCCAGTCTTGCATCAAGCCGCGCATCCGAACGTTCCTCCACTTTGTTATCCCTTTGGCAGCAAGTTTAGCGCGGACAATAGCTTGAGCAAATGGGCTTGTGCTCCACGGCGCCGCGGCCAAGCGTCCATGCTGACGATAGCCGCGATGCTGCTGCTGTTTCTGCCGGATGCGGCGTCGGCGCGCGGCGCGGTGCCGCTGCCGAAGCCGCGGCCGGCCGCGGCGCCGGCGGCATCCGCGCAGCCCTCCGCGGAAGAGCCCGATCAGCCGCCGGCCGACGCCGAGCCGCCGTCGGCCGCGGCGCAGCCGGAGCCAAGGCCGGAAGTCAGGCCCGAAGCCAAGCCTGAACCGAAGCCTGAACCGCAGCTCTCGGCCTGCCGGCGGGCGCTGACCGAGGAGATCGCGATCGCGCCGTCGATTCCCGACATCAAGGGCGCCGGCGGCTGCGGCGGCACGGATCTGGTGCGGCTGGAGGCGGTGGTGCTGCCGGACCACAGCCGGGTGACGGTGAAGCCGGCGGCGATTTTGCGCTGCGCCATGGCCAGCGAGATCGCCGACTGGGTCCGCACCGACATGGCGCCGCTGGCAGCAAAGCTTGGCAGCAAGCTCAGCGATTTGGACAATTTCGATTCCTTCGAGTGCCGCGGCCGCAACCGGGTGGTCGGCGCCAAACTCTCCGAGCACGGCCGCGCCAATGCGCTGGACGTCCGCGGCCTCAAGCTCGCCAACGGCGCGATGATTTCGCTGACCGATCGCGCCACCTCGCGCGAGGTGCGGGAAACCGTGCTGGCCTCGGTCTGCGCGCGCTTCACCACCGTGCTGGGGCCGGGCTCGGACTGGTACCACGAGGACCACGTCCATCTCGATCTGGCGCAGCGCCGCGGCGATTACCGGATCTGCCAGTGGAATGTGTGGGACCCGCTGCCGGCGGTGGCGCCGTTGTTGCCGGCGGAGCGGCCGGAGGAGGCGCCGCCGCGCGCGGTGGCGGCGAAGGCCGAGCAGGGCGCCCCGGCGCCCGCCGAGGCGCCGCCCGCGGAGGCCGAGCAGCAGCCCGAGCCGCCGCCGGAGGCGGAGCCGGCCGCGTCACCGAAGCCCGCCCACAAGGCAACAAAAAAGCGCCGGGAGCACCGGCGCCCATGAATCTCGAATCTCGGCGATCCGGTTCGAACTAGACATACAGGTCCAGGCATTCGGAGCGCAGAATGCCGGGGTAGAGTTCGATTCGGACCGGCGAATTGTTCAGGATCTGCTGCGCCGAGACCGTGATGCGCGACCTGCCGCGCGCCACCGTGTCGTTGATGCTGGCACCGAACACGATCGCGCTGATGTTCGACCACACCGCCATCGACGCACACATCGGGCAGGGCTCACAGGTCGAGAACAGAACCACCCCGGATAGATTGGCGTCGCCGAGCACATGCACGGCCTGCCGCAATGCCTTCATCTCGGCGTGCTGCGAGGGGTCTTTGTCGGTGACCGCCGTATCGTGTGCTTGCGATACGATGCGGTCGCCTAGAACGGCGACGGCGCCGTATCCCTTGTTGCCTTGCCGCCGCGATAGTCTCGCCTCGTCGATCGCGAGCCTCATGCGTTGTTTGAACGAAATGCGTACGATCTTTTCCAGGCAATGCGCGGAATAAGGTCTGATCTGGGCATAATCGCGCAGGAAGCGCAGCTGCGGATCGATCCGCGACAACAGGGCCTGGGTGGATTTTTCATAGGCTCCCCGACAAACGTCTCGGGTGTCGAGCCCTGTGGTCTTGCACGCCTCGAGCGTGGGGCAAGGGTTGCGCGAAGACCAAACGATCTCGCTGTCCGTCTCGCGTAGCACCGGAATGTCGCACGGCTTCAGCCCCATGTACCGGAAAAACAGCGTCTCGAAGGCGTCGCGAGGCGTAGGCGAAGCCGTTCCCGCTCCGCGCGTCTCGGCAGGCTGACGATCCCACCAAGCATTTCGCTTGGCGGCCACCTCATCTTCGATCACCCGCAAGGACTTGGTCCTCAAGCGCTCGACCTGCGCATCGACCTGATCGTCGAAGGTTGGCTGTTGGCGGCACATTGAACCCTCTTGGCGTGACCTCAGTGACTCTCTCCGGAGGCGGAGCCGGCCGCGTCGCCGAAGCCCGCCCACAAGGCAACAAAAAAGCGCCGGGAGCACCGGCGCTTTTGAATTCAACCCGCGTGGCGCGGCGGCCCGCGCAGGGCGCGGCCGCCGATCAGAACGGGCTCGAGCCGCCGCCCTGCAGCGCCAGTTTCGAATTCACCGGCGAGTCGCCGTGCTTGGGCTCCAGCACCACCACGATGGTGCCCATCTTGGCCCGATTGTAGAGGTCGATCACGTCCTCGTTGGTCATCCGGATGCAGCCCGAGGAGATCGACGAGCCGATATATTCCGGCTGGTTGGTGCCGTGGATCCGAAACAGGGTGTCCTTGCCGCCGGAGTACAGATACAGCGCGCGGGAGCCCATCGGATTGTCGGGGCCGGGGGCGACGAAGGTCGGCACGCCGAGCCGCTCGATCTCGCCCTTGGTCGGATGCCAGGCCGGCCATTCCGCCATGCTGCCGACCTTGGCGATGCCGGACCACGCCATGGCTTCCTCGCCGACGGTGATGCCGTAGCGGATCGCCTTGCCGCCATCCTGCACGAAGTACAGGTAATGGTTGTCGGAATCGACCACGATGGTGCCCGGCGCTTCCTTGCGGTGATAATCGACGATGGCGCGGCGGAACGGCTCGGCGACCGGCGTCTTGACGTAGGACACCTTGGCCAGCAGCTCCTTGTCCCGCGGCTTGAAAATGCTCTGCGACGTCTCCTGATACGTCGTCGTCTGCACGCAGCCGGACAGCAACAGGCCAGCGGCCAGCAATCCGAGTTTCGATCCAAAAGTCGCCATCTATCTTAATCCAATCGAATTCCGGCGCTCGAGCGCGCCAAAAAGGCCCTTCGCAGCCACGATTCCATGCCACTGATTATCGCCGAAATCTGCCGTCATTCCAGCGCTTAGATGGTGTCAGCGCTACGCGGCACCTCAGCTGTGGCAATTTTGTCTCAAAAAATCCGGCTTCCGGTGAATTAGCAGGCAGCGGTCAAATCTCGCGGCGTGCCGTTCACGAGGCTGTCATCACACGGAGGCAACAGCGTGGCGCGTGACGCATGGCCGGGCTTGCCAAACGCCGCGGAGTTGCGCACTGCAAGAGCCATCCGCGTCCCGCCCGGCCTGCCCATTCCCGTTTTCGGAGCTGCAATGATCGCGATCTTCTCCCCGTCCCAATCCGCGTTGAAGAAATCCCCCGGTGCCGATCTGACCGAGCTGCCCGCGGACGCGGTGTGGATCGATCTGGAGAAGCCGACCGCGGAGGAGGATCGGGCGGTGGAGCGGCTGGCGGGGGTCGCGGTGCCGACCCGGGAGGACATGCAGGAGATCGAGATTTCCAGCCGGCTGTATCTGGAGAACGGCGCCCGCTACATGACCGCGACGCTGGTCTGCGCCGCCGACACCACTTCGCCGCGGATCAGCCCGATCACCTTCATCCTGTCCAACCACCGGCTGGTGACGGTGCGCTACGACGCGCCGAAGCCGTTCCTGCTGGTGGAGAACAAGCTGGCGCGCGGCGTCGCCCCCGGCACCAATGGCGAGACCGTGCTGCTGGAGCTGCTCGACGCGGTGATCGACCGCTGCGCCGACATTCTGGAGCGGGTTGGCGCCGACATCGACCAGGTCAGCCGCGACATCTTCGAGCCCGACGAGTCGCTGCGCACCGGCCATGCCAAGCGCTATTCCGAGATCCTGATCGCGATCGGCCGCAAGGGCGATTTGACCTCGAAGGTGCGCGAAAGCCTGGTCTCGATCGGCCGCCTCGTCACCTTCGTCACCGCGGAGACCGAGGACGTCAAATGGTCGAAGGAGATGCGGGCGCAGCTCAAGACCATGCAGCGCGACGTCGGCTCGCTCAGCGACCACGCCTCCTATCTGTCGAACAAGATCACCTTCGTGCTGGATGCGATGCTGGGCGTGGTCAACCTCGAGCAGAACAACATCATCAAGCTGTTCTCGGTGATGGCGGTGGTGTTGATGCCGCCGACCCTGATTGCCTCGATCTACGGCATGAATTTCAAGCTGATGCCGGAACTGGAATGGCAGCACGGCTACCCGATGGCGCTGGTGATGATGCTGTGCGCCGCGGTGGTGCCGTATCTGCTGTTCAAGTGGAAGAAGTGGCTGTGAGGCGGGCGGCGATCATGACAACGGCGTCGCCCGTCGTGCCGCGGTCCCGATCGTAATATTGGGTTCGCGCGCCGCGCGTAACGCGCCGAGCAGGCCGTGCTACATGCGAAGCGCCGTCATCCTGAAGCGCGAAGCCGCGAGAGCGGTGAGCCTCGAGTGATGCGGCGACGTGCGCGGGGCGGACACCGACCGCGCGGCCCATCCTTCGAGACGCCCGGCTTCGCTGCGCTCAACCGGGCTCCTCAGTGTCTGACCGAAAAAGCAGCGAGCAAAATCAGGGGTTTTTGTCATTGCGAGCCGAGGGCAGCGCGCAGCGCCGACTTCGATGCGAAGCAATCCAGGGGCTTCAAGCGTGGCCCTGGATTGCTTCGTCGCAAGAGCTCCTCGCAATGACGGGTTGAAGGCCTGATTTCATTGATCGCTTTTTGAG
>NZ_DASWPE010000030.1:0-62353 GCF_036404135.1 Rhodopseudomonas sp.
CTGGGACGGCTATCCATCGTCCAAACCTCCCGGCCCCATCACCTTCAAGCACGGCCTCGAACGCTTCTCCGCCATCGCCGCAGGATGGAGCCTCAGAGATGTGTGCATGCCTTAGTGCGTGCGCAGGGACGACCCGCGGAGGGGGCGTGCAACCAAGCTAACCGCGCAACAAGTGGCTTTCCGCGCTCACACCCTGCCGTAGCAGTGGAAGCCGCCATAGATCCCGGAGCGATCGCGGGCAAAGCCGAGCGCGCTGCGCGCCTCGTCGCGCTGCCAGACCTCGCGCAGCGAGCCGAGTTCCTCGCCCTCCAGTGGTGACTCCGCTCCGGCGGTGCGGAAAATCACCCGCACCCGCTCGCTGCCGGTGCGGTCGATCGCATTCCACAGCGCGCGGATTTCGTCCGCCGCCATCCAGTCCTGCGAGTCGAGCAACACCACGGCGTCGATCTGGTTGGCCGGCAGGCTTTCCAGAAACACCCGCAGATTGCCGTGCACCGGGATCACCAGGCCCGCGCCATCGCGCATCCGGGCGAACTGGCCGGCCTGCAGATAGGGCGGTAGGCAGGAATCCCCGGGGCCCGGATAACAGCGGCTCAGCGCCTGCCAGGCGAAGTAATTGCTGGTATTGGGGTGCACGTTGATCAGCTTGAGCAATCGCTCGTGCAACACTTCGTTGAGCGGCGAATTGCCGCCGAGCAGATCGCGCTGCTGCGGCGGAATGCCGAGGCTGAACAACAGCGCCGGGGTCCTGGTGATGAACCGCGCCAGCGCCGAATGAAACAGCCGGTCGAGCCGCGCCAGCGCCTCGACCCGTTTCGGCGCCGCGCGGTTGTCGTCGAGCAGCGCCACCAGATCGATCCGCGCCAGCTTCGCCAGGATGTGCGCCACGCCGATGAAGCGGCCGAGCACGCCGTGGCGATAGAAGCCGTCGGTGAAGTAAGCGTGGCGCGGCCGGCCCAAGAGATTGCGCTTGTCCCAGAACTCGCGGGCCTCGGCGTCGAGCAGCGGCCGCAGCTTGGCGCGATACAATTCGGCGTTGGCTTCCGTCGCGCCTTCGCCGAAGAACTGCCAGAAATCCGCGTAGCGCGAGAACGCGCGCAGGCCCGCGAGTTTCAGCTTCAACAGCGACAGATGCGCCTCGTTGAGATCGACCGCGAACACCTGCGCCGGCCGCGCGGTGAGGTAGGACAGCGCGTTGCAGCCGCCGGAGGAAATCGTCACGATAGTCGAGCCGACCGGCAATTGCAGCGCGGCGAGGTCGGCTTCGGGGTCCTCCCAGATCTGGGTGTAGACCAGGCGGCGAAACCAGACTGCAAACAACCGATCCCACACGGTCGACTCGTCGCGGCTGCGGCTGTTGCGGACGGCGTCCGCGATCAAGTGCGTGTTCATGCGGTCCTCGAATCGGCAATCTGCAGAAACTATCCACCGCGCAATGCAGTTTTGCGACAACCGGGCGATCTTCACAGCATCTCCTGTCACACCGCTGTCGCGCAAACATCGCAAGGATGTCCAACCCCACACCTGATGAGGTGCAACGATGTCCGCATTTCAGCCCGAACTGGGCGTCAACGGCTTGGGCGTCAACGGCTCCTGGCCGGTCGACGCCACGCAGCGCATGAACCGGATGTATCGCTGGCAGCGCCACATCTACGATGCGACGCGGCGTTACTACCTGCTCGGCCGCGACCGCATGATCGAGGGACTTAAGCCCGCGCCCCGCGCGCGCGTGCTGGAGATCGGCTGCGGTACCGGCCGCAATCTGGTGGTCGCCTCGCGGCACTATCCGGAAGCCAAATTCTTCGGCCTCGACGTCTCAACCGAAATGCTCACCTCGGCGATCGCAGCGATTGCCCGCGACGGCCGCGCCGACCGGGTGCGGGTGGCGCATGGCGACGCCACCGCGTTCGATCCGCGGCGGATGTTCGGCGTCCGCGCCTTCGATCACGTGATGATTTCCTATTGCCTGTCGATGATCCCGGACTGGCAACGCGTGCTGGAGGCCGCGGCGCATCATCTGGCGCCGGGCGGCAGCCTGCACATCGTCGATTTCGGCGACCAGCACGGCCTGCCGCGCTGGGCCCGCAGCGCGCTGCGGCGCTGGCTGGCGCTGTTCGACGTCACCCCGCGCGATGATCTGCCGCGCACGCTGCAGCGTTTCGCCGAGGCGCGCGGCGCCACGCTCCGCTTCGAGCGGCCGTACCGCGGCTACGCGCAATACGCCGTGATCAGCCTGCCGCCGGGACCGCGCGCGCTTTGAACGGCTGGCTGGCGCTGTTCGCCGCCGGGCTTCTCGAAATCGCCTGGGCGATGGGGCTGAAATATTCCGACGGGCTGACCCGGTTCTGGCCCAGCGCCGCCACCGCGCTGGCGATCCTCGCCAGCTTCGCGCTGATGGCGATCGCGCTGAAATCGCTGCCGTTCGGCACCGCCTACGCGGTGTGGACCGGGATCGGCGCCGCCGGCAGCATCGTGGTCGGCATGCTGCTGTTCGGCGAATCCGCCGACCCAGTGCGGCTGTTGTGTCTGCTGCTGATCGTCGCCGGGATGGTCGGGCTGAAGTTGAATTCCTCGGCGTGACGCCCGGCAGGTGCTGCCGATCGATGAGGTTCATTAAATTCCGCGCAGCTTGATCACAATCCGCGGCGCCGAATTCAACGTCCCGCCGCAATGCGGTCGCACCCTATACATGTACCGCCTTTATCAAGCCGGCAGCACTCCTCGGACTGAAGGCGAACGACATGACGACGGACATCGGATGCAGCCTCGCCCCGGATCACTGGCAGACGCTGCGCTTCTTGCGGTTGCCGGCGGTGCAGCGGTTGCCGCTGAATCCCGCCGCGCTGGCGGAATTGATCGCGCTCGGGCTCGCGGCGCAGGGCGACGACGGCCCGCGCATCACCCCGACCGGGCGCAGCGTGCTGCTGCGCGGCTCGCCGTCGCTATGGGACCTCGCGGCGTAACCCATATGCGCTAGCGGATGATGCCGATCCGCCGCAGCACCAGATAGGCTAACAGCGACGCCAGGCAGATCAGCGCCGCCGCCCACCAGAATCCGGCGTCGCTGTCGGCGAACGGCAGCGCCTTGGTGTTCATGCCGAAGATCCCGGTGATCAGCGTCGGCGGCATCAGCAGCGCGGTCAGCACCGACAGCACCCGCAGGCTGTTGTTGCCCTGTTCCTCGATCTTCAATTGCAGCTCTTCCTGCAATAGCCGGCTGCGTTCGCGCATCTCGATGATGGTGCGGTCGAGCCCGTCGAGCCGCTGCGCGAGCTTGCCCGCGGCGATCTGCAGCGCCGGTTTCAGCTCCGAGGTGTCCTTCTCTTCCAGCCGGTGAAACACCAGTTGTAGGCCGGACAATTGGCGGTGCAGCCGCACGCAGGTCCGCCGCACCTGGCCGAGGCTCTTGCGCAGATCGGCTTCTTGGTCTGACAGTACCTGCTCCTCGATGTCGTCGAGCGTCTCGGCCAGCCGGTCGATCACCCGCTCCATGGTGGCGGCGACGTTCTCGACGATGGTTTCGAACAAGGCCGCGACGTTGCCGATCCGGTAGCCGTTTTCCAGCGCCCGCCGGGTGGCGTCGGCGGCGCACAGCGCGCGATGCCGGCCGCTGAGCAACAGATGCTCGGTCATCACGAAGCGCAGATAGCCGGTGTCTTCGGTGGCGCCGCCGATGTCGCGCAACAGGTCGGCGATCACCCCATAGGCGCCGTCGTCGCTGGCGTGCAATTGCTGATAGGTGTCCTTGGACAACAGCAGCGCGCGGGCTTCGTCGGGGATCGGCAGCGCCGCGGCGCCGAGCCATTGCAGCGCGCGGGCGTCGGTCAGGTTGAAATGCAGCCACAATAGCGCGTCGTGCTGCGGCTCGATCGGCCGGTCGACCGGCAGGGCTTGCGGGCGGCCGTCGCCGCCGATCCGGAACGCCCACACCAGCCCCGGGATCGGCAGCGGCGGCGCCAACCGCGGGACCTCAGGGTCGGTCGGGCTGTGCGCGGCGAAAGCGTCGGACGTCATGGTGCTGCGGTCATCGAACTACTCCGGCCGCGGAAACGGCCATCCCGGCTATGAAATGACCTTTATGTAACGGCCGTGTGTCAGCGATGCGTCATTGCGAGCCGAGGACGGCGCACAGCGCCGGCCGAACAGCGAAGCAATCCAGGGGCTTTTCGCGTTGCCCTGGATTGCTTCGTCGCAAGAGCTCTTCGCAATGACGAACTCAAGCGCTGACTGCGTCGCGCGCCGCTCGCTCAGAACAGCCGCGAGAACACGAAGTAGAGCCCGCCGGACAACAGAATCGCCGCCGGCAGCGTCAGCACCCAGGCCATCAGCAGGTTGCGGATCGTCGCCATCTGCAGTCCCGAACCATTCGCGGCCATGGTGCCGGCCACCCCGGACGACAGCACATGGGTGGTCGACACCGGCAGCCCGAACATGTCGGCGGCACCGATCGTGGCGGCGGCGACCAGTTCGGCGGAGGCGCCTTGCGCATAGGTCAGATGCGACTTGCCGATCTTCTCGCCGACGGTGATGACGATGCGCTTCCAGCCGATCATGGTGCCGAGCCCGAGCGCGATCGCCACCGCGATCTTCACCCAGGTCGGGATGAACTTGGTGGCGGCGTCGAGCCAGCCCTTGTAGGCATTCAGCGTGGCGATATCGTCGCTGTTGAGATCGTTCTCCTTGTCCTTCATCAGGAAGCGGATCGCCTCGGAGGCGAGATACATGTCGTTGCGGGTGTTGCCGACCGCCTCGGCCGGCAGCTTGCTGATCGAGCCGTAACGCTCGACCTGGTCGCCGACGTCCTTCACCAGCACCGCCAGTGCCGGATAGGTGGCTTCGGCGATCTTGTGCTGCGAGACGTATTGCGTCACCGCCGGGCGCGGATCGCCGATGATGGCGTAGCCGGCACCCTTGCCGCCGATCACGCCGGCCGCGGCCGCGGAGGCCTGCTGAAACTGCGCTACCTGGGAATCCGGCAGCGCGCGGTTCAGCGCATAGGCGGTCGGCACGGTGCCGATCAGGATCAGCATGATCAGGCCCATGCCCTTCTGGCCGTCATTGGAGCCGTGGGCGAAACTGACGCCGGTGCAGGTGGCGATCAACAGCCCGCGGATCCACAGCGGCGGCGCCTTGTTGCCTTCCGGCGCGGTGTAGAGCTTCGGGTTGCGCACCACGAATTTCAGCAGCAGCAGCAGCACCGCGGCGCAGACGAAGCCGACCAGCGGCGACAGCAATAGCGCGTAGCCGATCTCGGTGGCCTTGCCCCAGTCGACCCCGGAGGTGCCGTCGCGGCCGCGCAACAGCGCGTTGGCGACGCCGACGCCGATGATCGAGCCGATCAAAGTGTGCGAGCTCGAGGCCGGCAGGCCGAAATACCAGGTGCCGAGATTCCACAGGATCGCGGCGATCAATAGCGCGAACACCATGGCGAAGCCGGCGCTTGAGCCGACCTGCAGGATCAGTTCGACCGGCAACAGTGAGACGATGCCGAACGCCACCGCGCCGGTGGAAAACAGCACGCCGAGGAAATTGAAGCAGCCCGACCACATCACCGCCAGTTCCGGCTGCAGCGAATGGGTGTAGATCACGGTGGCCACCGCGTTGGCGGTGTCGTGGAAGCCGTTGACGAATTCGAATCCGAGCGCGATCAAGAGCGCGACCAGCAGCAGCACATAGGGCAGGTAGGTGGTGACCCTGACGCCGGTGGCCTCAACGTCGGCATAGATGCTGTAGCCGACGAACACCAGGCCGGCGGCGAGCACGCCGAAAAACAGGATCAGGGTCAGCGGATTGAAACCCTTGTCGAGATTGGGCCGCGCCGCCGGCTGCACCGGGCCGCCAGGGTCGGTAGCTGGATTGAGTGTGAAATCGGTCATGCCAACGCCCTCATCTGCGAATGAGTGGCCATCAATGACCGAGGGATTTGAAGCTTGGATGACAGAGGGGAACAGGGAGCGCGGTGGAACGAGGTCCATGCTCGGTTCCGGTTGCGGCATGGCGATCGCATATGGCCGTGCGGAGTGTGCAGCGCGCACTTCGATTGCGAAGCAGCCTCGGCATTTCAGCGGGTCGTCCCTGCGCACGCAGGGTCGTTTTGCTTTGTGACCGAGGTTATGCCCTCATCTGGGAAGTCAGGGCTTATGGGTCCCTGCGTGCGCAGGGACGACCCCTGGAGAGACCCTGCCCGATGCTCAATCGCTGCTATGCGATGCATGGCCGACATCGTCATATGCGATTGCCCTGTCGCAAGCGGGGAGAGGTGAGGTCCGTGCTCGCATGGGACGGGACGACCTACCGCGCAATGACGCAACTAACCCCCGATGTTCTCGGACTGCAATCGCGAGGGTCTCGCGTCACCCCCGCCTGATCACCTGCAGTAGTTGCCGCGCATGCTGCTCGGGAGCACCGACATTGCTGATGGTCAGGTCGGCCGCGACGTCGGCAACGTTGATCGCGCGGTGCAGCCGCTCCGCGAGTGGACCGTCGCTGGGCCGCGCCCGCGCCGCCAGCCGCGCCGCCAGCACCTCCGCCGGAGCGGTGATCAGCACCACGGTGACATGCGCGTAATTCTTGCGGATCGTAGGAACGACCGCGCGGGAGACATTGATCACCACGCTGCGGCCGCCGCGGATTGCATCATCGATCGCCGCCGGCAGGCCGTAGCGCAGCCCGTGGGCGTCCCAATTGAGTGCGAAGCCGCCGCGCGCCAGCGCCGCGTCGAACGCCTCGCGGGTCAGCGTGTCGTTCTCCTCAAAGACCGAAGCCGCGCGGGTCACCACGCGGCGCGGGAATAGCACCTCGGGGCCACACGCCTGATGCGCCAGCGCGATCAGCGTGTCCTTGCCGGCGCCGCTCGGACCGACCACCGCGATAAAGCGGCCGGGGCCGATCGGCGCCGCTGTTTGTCCGGCTGTGCTGACGATGTCGCTCACGCCACCCAATGCCCCTCGGCGCGCGCTGCGCACACGCCGCTTCGCCCGAGCCGACACGCTATCGCTTGTCGCGCCATCTTCGCAAGCGGGGAAAGCGGGCCGCAGCGTTCGCGCAAGCGGCCGCGCATTTTCCGTGCGGCTGCGTCAGGCTCCAAGTATCAACAAGTATCAACCGCTATCCCCGCCGCGGCATCCGGAACGGCAGCATCGCCTGCACCACCGGCATGGTGAAGCGGTCGAGCGACAGACTTTCATGCATCAAGGTGGCGGGTTCGCCGAACAGCCGGGTGGCGATCACCGAGCGGGCATAGAACGGCGAATCCTCCAGCGTCCTGACCACGCGGGCGCCGTGCTCGCTGCGCGCCGAGCGATCGACCCGCCACGGCGTGCGCTGCAATTTGGCCAGCGCCGGCGCCTCGAAGGTCTGCATCTCGCCATGACCGTCGAACTTGATCGCGAGGTCGTGCCGGCTGCCGTCGCGGCGCTGCGCCTCGTACAAAATCGCGGTACCGTCGCGCAGCGTGGCGCGCGACCACTCCCACACCGTGAAGCCCTGTTCTAGCGGCACGTCGCCGGCATTCATGTCGAAATAGCCTTCGCCCTGCCAGGTGAGGCCAGGCGACGCCATCTCGACCTCGACCCGGGCGCTGGGGGCGATCGGCCACCAACGATGATTGCCCTCGGGGTTCAGCGTGAACGCCTGCTGCGTCACCGCGCGCGGGAGGACGCGGACCCGGCCGCGGATCCGGCCCGGGATCGGCGCGGTGACTTCGTTGATGGTGATGGTCAGCGCGTTGCCGTCCCACGAAAGGTCGCTGGGACCGATCGCCAGCGCCTGCGCGCTGCGCGACACTTTGCGGCGGCCGCGCTCGGTCATGGTCCAGCGATTGCCGCTATTGCGATACAGCGCGACATTGAGCGCGCAATGATTGAGCGGATCGGCCGGGCCGCGGTGCCGCGCGAAGCGATAATACGGCGAGAACACCGAGCCGACGAAGGCGATGATGGTGAGGCCCTCCTGGCCGTCGTCGCTGAGCGCGTCGATGTACCACCAGGCATAGCCGTCGTCCGGCACCGGCAGGCTGAAGCCGGCGCGCGTTGCATCCATGGTGGGTCGGTTGGGCCAGTGCAGCATCACGGAGTCCGTATGGTTCAGGTCAGGGAGTGATCGGGCGCAACACCGGCTTGCCGCCGGGCGCGCGTTGCAGGTCCGCGAACAGGCTCGCGGCGGCGGAACGGCCGGACAGCGCCGCCATCGGCACGCCGGGTCCGGGGTGGGTGCTGCCGCCGGCCAGATACAGCCCGGCGATCTTGGTGCGGGCGCCGGGGCGCTGGAACGAGGCGGTCCAGCCATGCGAGGCGCGGCCGTACAGCGCGCCGCCGGTGGCCGGAAACATCCGGTTGAAATCCGACGGCGTGGTCACCTGCATGGCCTCGGCGTTGCGTTCGACCTGCAGTCCGCAGCGCGCGAGCACGCCGAAGGCGCGTTCGGCATAGCGCTCGACCTGCGCCTCGCCGAAGGCGTAGCGGTCGCCGATCGCCGGCGCGTTGATCAGCACCAGCAATTCGTCGGCGCCGTCTTCGCGCAGCACAGCCTGGTCGTCGGTGCGGTCTTGGGCGCAGACATAGACGGTGGGCTCGGCCGGCACCGCGCCGCGGCCGAAGATGTCCTCGAACTCGGCCTGATAGTCGCGGGAAAAGAACACCGAATGCCGGCTCAGCGGAAAGCCTTCGGTCTTCGCCACCATGCTCCAGGTGATCGCCGACAATGAGCGTTTGCCGGGCGCGATCGGCCTGGCGGCGCGGCCGGCGGGTTTGCCGAACAGCCCGCCGCCGAGCGCCGCGACATCGGCGCTGACGATGACGTGGTCGGCTGCGATCTCGTCGCCGTCGGCCAGCACCACGCCGCAGGCGCGGCCGCCCGAGGTCGATATCTCGCGAACCGTCTGCTCATAGCGGATGCTGGCGCCGAATTCGCTGGCGCAATCGGCCAGCGCCACCGCCAGCGAATGCATGCCGCCCTCCAGCACCCAGACCCCTTCGCGTTCGACATGGGCGACCAGCATCAGGGTGGCCGGCGCCAGATAGGGCGAGGAGCCGCAATAGGTGGCGTAGCGCCCGAACATCTGGCGCAGCCGGGAATCGTGGAAATAGTCGCCGAGCGCGCTCCACATCGTGGTGAAGGGGCGGATCTTCGGCAGGTCGATCAATCCGCGAAAGCCGTCGGCGGCGATCAGCCCGCCGAGGCTGGGCTTTTCGGCGCGCAGGAACGGCTGCTCGAGGATCTGGTAGATCCGCCGGCTGTCGGCGCAGAACTGCTGAAACCGCTTGGCCTCGGCCGCGCCGGCGAAGTCGCCGATCGCGTCCGCGGAGCGCGCCTCGTCGGCGAACAGGTCGAGATGGCCCTGCTCGTCCCAGGCGTGGCGGGCGAGCACCTCCAGCGGCCGCAGCCGGACGTGGTCGGAAAAATTCTTGCCGGCGGCTGCGAACAATTCCTCGAACACCCAGCGCATCGTGAAGACGGTCGGCCCGGAATCGATCCGCGAACCGCCGATCCCGATCTGCCGCATCTTGCCGCCGGGGGCCGCACCCTGCTCGAGCACGGTCACTGCCAGGCCGCGCGCGGACAGCGCCATCGCGGCGGTGAGCCCGGCGATCCCGGCGCCGACAATGACCACTTGATCCTTCGCAAGGCGCGGACTGAGCATTTGGTCTTGAGTCTCCCCGATCTCATTGACAAGTGTCTATGAATATTTACACTCGCGCGTGACAAGTCAAATTGACACTTCGCTGCCACCCGACGGGCGCCTTCCATGGACGTCACCAACCGGATCGAACGGGCGCTGACCGACGCGATTGGTCTGGCTGCGGTGACAGGGTGCCCGCCGCGGTTGGCCGAGGCAATGCGCTATGCCGTATTCCCGCGCGGTGCCCGGGTTCGGCCACGACTTTGCCACAGCGTTGCAGCGGCTTGCGGCGAGGACAATCCGGCCGCCACCGAGGCCGCCGGCGCCGCCCTCGAACTGATGCATTGCGCCTCGCTGGTGCATGACGATCTGCCGTGCTTCGACGGCGCCGCCACCCGTCGCGGCCGGCCCTCGGTGCACAAGGCGTTCGGCGAACCGCTGGCGGTGTTGACCGGCGACGCGCTGATCGTGCTGGCGTTCCAGACCATCGCCCGCGTCACCTGCGCGCCGGATCGGCTCGCCGCACTGACCATGACGATCGGGCAGGCGGTCGGCGTGCCGTTCGGCATCGTCGCGGGGCAAGCCTGGGAATGCGAATCCGAAATCAATCTCGCGCACTATCACCGCTCCAAGACCGGCGCGCTCTTCGTCGCCGCGACCGCGGCCGGTGCGGCCTCGGCCGGCGCCGATCCGGAGCCGTGGCGTTTGGTCGGCGAGAAGATCGGCGAGGCCTATCAGGTCGCCGACGACCTGCGCGACGCCGCCGCCGATGAGGACGAGATCGGCAAGCCGGTCGGTCAGGACGTCGCCAATGGCCGCCCCAGTGCGGTGACCGAACTCGGCATTGACGGCGCGATCTTCCGCCTGCAGGGTTTGGTGCGCGGCGCGATCGAAGCGATGCCGCCGTGCGAGAACGGCCACGAGCTGCGCTCGCTGATCATGTCGGAGGCCAAGCGTCTGGTCCCGGCCAAGCTCGCGCAGTCCGCGGCCTAACCGCAAATCGCCATGGCAAGCCCGTTACGCTTGCCGGCGGCGCCCGTCTGGATTGCAATGAGTTTGCGCGACCGGCTGCTGGGATTCCGCGATTCGGTGTTGTCGAATCCGGGGTTTCAACGATTCGCGGCGGTGTTTCCGCTGACCCGTCCGATTGCGCGCAAGCGCGCCGGCGCGCTGTTCGACCTGTGCGCCGGCTTCGTCTATTCGCAGATCCTGTTGGCCTGCGTGCGGCTGCGGCTGCTCGATCAGCTCGCCGCCGGTCCGATCGGCGTCGCCGAATTGGCATCGCGGCTGAAGCTGCCGGTTACTTCGATGCAACTGTTGCTCGACGCCGCGATGGCGCTCGAACTGGTGCAGCGCCGCAGCCGGCAGCGCTACGGCCTCGGCAAGCTCGGCGCCGAGCTCCACGGCAATCCCAGCGTCAGCGCGATGATCGAGCATCATGCCATGCTGTATGGCGACCTGCAGGATCCGGTGGCGCTGCTGCGCGGCGAGTGCAGCGCCGGCAGGCTCGCCGGCTATTGGCCCTATGCCAAGGGCGGCGCCACCGCCGAATTGTCCAGCGACGCGGTGGCGCCCTACACCGCGCTGATGGCGGCCTCGCAGCCGATGATCACCCAGCAGTTGCTGCACACTTATTCGTTCCGCGAGCATCGCTGCCTGCTCGACGTCGGCGGTGGCGACGGCGCCTTCATCGCCGCGGTGGCGGACGCGGCGCCGCAATTGCGCTGCGTGCTGTTCGATCTGCCGGCGGTTGCAGCCAAAGCCGACGCGCGGTTTGCCGCCTCCGGCCTGGCGTCGCGCGCGGCTGCGGTCGGCGGCAGCTTCCTCACCGACCCGCTGCCGCAAGGCGCCGACGTGATTTCGCTGGTCCGGGTGATCCACGACCACGACGACGCCGCGGCGATGACGCTGTTGCGTGCGGTCCGCGCCGCACTTCCCGACAACGGTACGGTGGTGGTGGCCGAGCCGATTACTGGCGTCCGCGGCACCGAGGCCATCGGCGACGCCTATTTCGCGTTCTACCTGCTGGCGATGGGCAGCGGCAAACCCCGCACCTTTGTACAATTCCGCCAAATGCTCGAGGCCGCTGGCTTCGACGGTATCAGACTGCTGCCAGGCGCTATGCCGCTGGTGACCAGCGTCATTACCGGGCGCTGCGTTCCGAAAATGTGTTAATCTGACTTGACACTATCTCACGTCACGTTAGCATGACAGTGCAGGGTAGGGGGCGGCTATGCTCCTATGGAATCGGAGTAAGCGATGGAAACCATCGCGGTAGTGCTGAAGCAGCCGAAACATGTTGAAGTCAATCGGCTGGCTTTAACGGCTCCGACCGTCGACGATGTCGTCGTCGATGTTGCCTGGAGCGGCGTCAGCACCGGCACCGAGCGTTTGCTGTGGTCCGGCAGGATGCCGCAATTTCCCGGAATGGGCTACCCGCTTGTCCCCGGCTACGAGTCGGTCGGCGAGGTGGTCGAAGCAGGTTCGGCGACTGACCTGCGGCCCGGCCAGATGGTGTTCGTGCCCGGCGCGAAATGCTTTGGCGAAGTCCGCGGCCTGTTCGGCGCGTCGGCGTCGCGGTTGGTGGTGCCTGCCAAGCGCGTGATCCCGCTCGAGCAAAGCCTCGGCGAGCGCGGCATTTTGCTGGCGCTGGCTGCGACCGCCTATCACGCCATCGCGGCGTGGGGCGGGCGGGCTCCCGAATGCATCGTCGGCCACGGCGTGCTCGGCCGTTTGTTGGCGCGGATCGCCGTGGCGCTGGGCAATCCGCCGCCCGTGGTGTGGGAGAAGAACCCGCTGCGCGCCGGCGGCGCCGACGGTTACCGCGTGATCGATCCGGCGGACGACGCCCGGCGCGATTACCAGAGCATCTACGACGTTAGTGGCGATCCCACACTGCTGGACTCTTTGATTTCGCGCATCGCGGCCGGCGGAGAAATCGTGCTGGCTGGTTTTTACAGCGAGCCTTTGTCGTTCGCCTTTCCGCCGGCATTCATGCGCGAGGCAAGGATCAGGGTCGCCGCGGAATGGCAGCCGCCGGATATCGCCGCGACTAAGGACTTGATTGAAACGGGGCGGCTTTCGCTCGATGGACTGATTACGCATCACCACGACGCGAAAGCCGCGCCCGATGCCTACCGGATCGCTTTTGAAGATGCTGCATGTCTGAAGATGGTTCTGAACTGGAGATTGAGCTGATGAACGTCGTCCCCCAGGCCACCATGAAAGATGCGCTCCGAGCTGAAGCGGCGGTCGAGCCGGATGCTCCGGTGACCACTCCTGTGACCAAGGAAACCCAGATCATCGCGATCTACGGCAAGGGCGGCATCGGTAAGAGCTTCACGCTCGCCAACCTGTCCTACATGATGGCGCAGCAGGGCAAGAAAGTGCTGCTGATCGGCTGCGATCCCAAGAGCGACACCACCTCGCTGCTGTTCGGCGGCAAGGCCTGTCCGACCATCATCGAAACCTCGTCGAAGAAGAAGCTCGCCGGCGAAGAGGTCAAGATCGGCGACGTCTGCTTCAAGCGCGACGGCGTCTACGCCATGGAGCTCGGCGGCCCGGAAGTCGGGCGTGGCTGCGGCGGCCGCGGCATCATCCATGGCTTCGAACTGCTCGAGAAGCTCGGCTTCCACGAATGGGGCTTCGACTACGTGCTGCTCGACTTCCTGGGCGACGTGGTGTGCGGCGGGTTCGGCCTGCCGATCGCCCGCGACATGTGCCAGAAGGTGATCGTGGTCGGCTCCAACGATCTGCAGTCGCTCTACGTCGCCAACAATGTCTGCTCGGCGGTGGAATATTTCCGCAAGCTCGGCGGCAATGTCGGCGTCGCCGGCATGGTCATCAACAAGGATGACAACACCGGAGAGGCGCAGGCCTTCGCCAAGGCCGCCGGAATCCCGGTGCTGGCGGCGATCCCGGCCGACGACGGCATCCGCAAGAAGAGCGCCAACTACGAAATCATCGGCCTGCCGGGCGGCGAATGGGGGCCGCTGTTCGAAGAACTCGCCAAGAATGTCGGGCTGGCGCCGCCGGTGCGCCCGACGCCGCTCAGCCAGGACGGCCTGCTCGGGCTGTTCACCAGCGACGTCACCGGCCGCGATGTGGTGCTCGAACCCGCCACCATGGAAGATATGTGCGGCACCGCCGTGCTGGAGAAGCCGTCCCTCGAAGTCGTCTACGACGCAGCGTGAACACACCCATGATGCGGAGTTCGACATGACCGTCGTTTTGCCACGCTATGCCGGAGCGATCGCCGATTCGGTCGTCAACGATCCGGCCGAGGTCGATGTCGCCGCCGATGCGCAGGGCGCCGCGGCGTCGGCGATCAATGTCGCGGCGACCAAGGCCGACGGCCTCGGCTGTCATGCCGGGGCGGCGGAAATGACCGCGGCGGCGCAGGCCGCCGGCAAGAGCGATATTCTCGATCGCTACGCCGCCGACTATCCGAAGGGGCCGCACGACCAGCCGCAGAGCATGTGTCCGGCGTTCGGCAGCCTGCGCGTCGGCTTGCGGATGCGGCGCACCGCGACGATCCTGTCCGGCTCGGCCTGCTGCGTCTATGGCCTGACCTTCGTGTCGCATTTCTACGGCGCGCGCCGCACCGTCGGCTACGTGCCGTTCAATTCCGAAACGCTGGTCACCGGCAAGCTGTTCGAGGATATCCGCGAGGCGGTGTTCAAGCTCGCGGACCCTGAGCATTACGATACGATTATCATCACCAATCTCTGCGTGCCGACCGCGTCGGGCGTGCCGCTCGATCTGTTGCCCAACGAGATCAACGGCGTGCGCATTATCGGCATCGACGTGCCGGGATTCGGCGTGCCGACCCATGCCGAGGCCAAGGACGTGTTGGCCGGGGCGATGCTGGAATACGCCCGCAAGGAAGCCGAGCAGGGCCCGGTGCAGGCGCCGCGCGGCGGCCGCAGCGAGCGCCCGACGGTGGCGCTGGTCGGCGAGATGTTTCCGGCTGACCCGGTCGGCATCGGCATGATGCTGGAGCCGCTCGGCCTCGCCGCCGGGCCGGTGGTGCCGACCCGCGAATGGCGCGAGCTCTATGCCGCGCTGGACTGCTCGGTGGTGGCGGCGATCCACCCGTTCTACAGGGCCAGCTTCCGCCAGTTCGATCTCGCCGGCCGCAAGATCGTCGGCTCGGCGCCGGTCGGTCACGACGGCACCGAGGCCTGGCTGGAAGCGATCGGCACCGCCTGCAACGTGTCGCGGGACAAGATCGACGCCGCCAAGAATCGCTTCCTGCCGATGATCAAATCGGCGCTGGCCGCCAAGCCGATCGACGCCCGCATCACCGTTTCCGGCTACGAAGGCTCCGAACTGCTGGTGGCGCGGTTGTTGATCGAGAGCGGCGCGCAGGTGCCCTATGTCGGCACCGCCTGTCCGCGCACCGAATGGTCGGACGCCGACCGGCAATGGCTGGAGGCCAAGGGCACTCGGGTGCAGTACCGCGCCTCGCTGGAGCAGGACTACGCGGCGATCGACGAATTCCTGCCGCAGCTCGCCATCGGCACCACCCCGGTGGTGCAGAAGGCCAAGCAGATGGCGATCCCGGCTTTGTACTTCACCAACCTGATCTCGGCGCGGCCGCTGTTCGGCGTCGCCGGCGCCGGCTCGCTGGCGCAGGTGGTCAATGCCGCGCTCGGCAATCAGGCCCGCTTCGACGAGATGAAGGACTTCTTCGGCGAGGTCGGCCAGGGCTACGCCGCCGGCGTCTGGGAAGACACGCCGAAGGACAACGTCCCGTTCCGCGAGAAATACAAGAAGCAGATCGAGGCGATGGCCAAGAAGCGCAAGTCGGAGGAGATGATCTGATGCTCGTCCTCGACCATGATCGCGCTGGCGGCTATTGGGGCGCGGTGTACGCCTTCACCGCCTTGAAGGGCCTGCAGGTGATCATCGACGGCCCGGTCGGCTGCGAAAACCTGCCGGTGACGTCGGTGCTGCATTACACCGACGCGCTGCCGCCGCATGAATTGCCGATCGTCGTCACCGGGCTCGGTGAAGAAGAACTCGGCCAGACCGGCACCGAAGGCGCGATGAAGCGCGCGCATCGCGTGCTCGACCCCTATCTGCCGGCGGTGGTGGTGACCGGCTCGATCGCCGAGATGATCGGTGGCGGCGTCACTCCCGAAGGCACCAACATCAAGCGCTTCCTGCCGCGCACCATCGACGAGGATCAGTGGCAGAGCGCCGACCGCGCCATCGTTTGGCTATGGAAGGAATACGGCCCGAAGAAAATTCCGGAGCGCAAGCCGCGCGCCGACGGCGTCAAGCCGCGGGTCAACATCATCGGACCGATCTACGGCACCTTCAACATGCCGTCGGATCTGTACGAGATTCGCCGGCTGATCGAAGGCATCGGCGCCGACGTCAACATGGTGTTCCCGCTCGGCACGCATCTCGCCGACATCCCCAAGCTGGTGAATGCCGACGTCAACGTCTGCATGTACCGGGAATTCGGTCGCCTGCTGTGCGAAGCGCTGGAGAGGCCCTATCTGCAGGCGCCGATCGGACTGCATTCCACCACCAAATTCCTGCGCAAGCTCGGCGAATTGCTCGGGCTCGATCCCGAACCCTTCATCGAGCGCGAAAAGCACACCACCATCAAGCCGCTGTGGGATCTGTGGCGCTCGGTGACGCAGGACTTTTTCGGCACCGCGAGCTTTGCGATCGTCGCCAATGAGACCTATGCGCGCGGCGTGCGCAATTTCCTCGAAACCGAAATGGGACTGCCCTGCACCTTCGCGGTGTCGCGGCTGTCCGGCAAGAAGACCGACAACGCCGCGGTGCGCGCCGCGGTGCGCGAGAAGCCGCCGCTGATCCTGTTCGGCAGCTACAACGAACGTATGTACTTGGCCGAGGCCGGCGGCCGCGCGATCTACATTCCGGCGTCGTTCCCCGGCGCGGTGATTCGCCGGCATACCGGCACGCCGTTCATGGGCTACTCCGGCGCGACCTACCTGGTTCAGGAGGTCTGCAACGCGCTGTTCGACGCGCTGTTCAATATTCTTCCGCTCGCCGCCGATCTCGATCGGGTGGATCCGACGCCGGCGCGCCGCCACGAGGAGCTGGCCTGGAGCGACGAAGCCAAGGCGCTGCTCGACGAGGTGCTGGAAAGTCATCCGGTGCTGGTACGCATTTCCGCCGCCAAGCGGCTGCGCGATGCCGCCGAGAGCAGCGCGCGCCGCGCCGGCGAAGAACGGGTGACGACGGATTTTGTTACCAAGGCCCGCGCCCTCATGGAAGGTCAGTCGGCATGAGGGTGATTGAGGCAAAACAATGCTTTCTGAAATTGCGCAGTGTCATATGCGCAAATCAACGTTCAGGAGAGTGATCGATGTCCGAATATGTCCATACCGGCCGTCGCTTCAAACTGCTTCCCGAAAGTGCTGACAAGGAATCGCGCGTGATCTACGGCGCCTGCTATGCGCTGTTTCTGGTCCGCGCCGTGGTGACACGGGCGATGCCTTGGCGCGCGAGGAAGTCGGCGAGCCATGAGTCGGTGTTTTGTGAAGCCAGCAACGCCGCCAGCGTGTTGGTGACCTCGTCGTTCATGGGTTTGTAATTTCAGAATTTCGTCCGGCGGTGCCGGACGGAACACGCCGTCTCGGAAACGAAACGGTAATTCACTGTCGTTTCGGAAACGATACGGCATTCATTGCCGCCCACACTCGGGCGGCGAGCGGCCGAAAGGCCATCACTAGGAGGTGTACCAAATGAGTGACGGTTCCATCTCGGGACTTTCCGAAGCGGAAGCTAAGGAATTCCACTCGATCTTCGTGACGAGCTTCTTCCTCTTCATCGTTGTCGCTGTGGTTGCCCACATTCTTGCTTGGATGTGGCGTCCCTGGCTCGCGCCCGTTGGCGGTTACAAGACCGCGCTGGATAGCATCCAGCATTTTGCAACGTATCTGTCGTAAAGGGAGGCAACTATGTGGCGAATTTGGCTTCTGTTTGATCCGCGCCGTGCGCTGGTTCTGCTGTTCACGTTCCTGTTCGGCCTGGGCATCATCATCCACTTCATCCTGCTGAGCACCAGCCGGTTCAACTGGCTTGATGGCGCGAAGAAGACGGCTGAGGTCACCCTCAGCATGCTCACCTGATGGCATGACGTACTGCTCACCGGAACGGCCGAGAAACGGACCGCGCTGCCGGGCTCGGCCGTTTCCGGGGGCGACGACAACGACGATGGATAGAACGATGGATATTCCCTGGCTCGCACGCGGAGGAACGATCGATGGCAATGCTCAGCTTTGAGAAAAAATACCGCGTTCGCGGCGGAACGCTTATCGGGGGGGACCTGTTCGACTTCTGGGTTGGTCCCTTCTATGTCGGTTTCTTTGGGATCACGACGGTCTTCTTTGCAGTTCTCGGCATCGCGCTGATCCTGTGGAATACCGCGCTCGGCCCCACCTGGAATTTGTGGCAGATCAGCGTCAACCCGCCGGACGTTAAATACGGATTAGGATTTGCTCCACTGGCCGAGGGCGGTATCTGGCAGTGGGTGACGATGTTTGCTTGGTGCGCGTTCGTGTCGTGGGCGCTGCGCGAGGTGGAAATCTGCCGTAAGCTCGGGATCGGCTTCCACGTCCCCTTCGCATTCAGCTTCGCGATCTTCGCCTATACGACCCTGGTTGTGATCCGCCCGATTCTGATGGGGTCCTGGAGCTACGGCTTCCCCTACGGCATTTTCACGCATCTCGATTGGGTGTCGAACACCGGCTATCAGTACGGCCAATTCCACTACAACCCGGCCCATATGCTCGGCATCACCTTCTTCTTCACGACGGCTCTCGCGCTGGCTTTGCATGGCGGCCTGGTTCTGTCCGCGACCAATCCCGACCGCGGCGAGCCGGTTAAGTCGCCCGAGCACGAGAATACCGTGTTCCGCGATCTGGTCGGCTATTCGATCGGCACCATCGGCATCCATCGCGTGGGGTTGTTCATCGCATTAACCGCCGTGTTCTTCAGCGCGGTCTGCATGCTGCTCTCCGGCCCCGTGTTGTCCGAAGGCGGTTCCTGGCCCGAGTGGTGGGAATGGTGGCGTCGGCTGCCGATCTGGAACGCCTAACTTAACCCGGTCACAAGAAAGAGTCTTGTCATGGCCTATCAGAATATTTTCTCACAAGTGCAGGTGCAGACCGCCGCACATCATGGGGTACCCTTACGGCCCGGGAGCTCGGCCCGTGAGACCAAGACACTGTTCAACTACTGGTTGGGTAAGATCGGCGACGCGCAGGTGGGACCGATTTATCTCGGCTACACCGGCGTAGCGTCGCTGCTCTGCGGCTTCGTCGCGATCGAGATCATCGGCCTCAACATGTTGGCGTCGGTGGACTGGAGCCCGATCGAGTTCCTGAAGAACTTCTGCTGGCTGGCCCTCGAGCCCCCGAAGCCGGAATACGGCATTGGCTTCGCGCCGCTCAAGGAAGGCGGCTGGTGGTTGATGGCCGGCTTCTTCCTGACCACCTCGATCGTTCTGTGGTGGGTCCGGACCTATCGCCGCGCTCGGGCGCTCGGCATGGGCACGCACGTGTCGTGGGCGTTCGCTTCGGCGATCTTCCTCTACCTCTCGCTCGGCTTCATTCAGCCGGTGTTGATGGGCAGCTTCAGCGAAGCGCCGCCGTTCGGGATCTTCCCGCATCTCGACTGGACCAACAACTTCTCGATCAAGTACGGCAACCTCTACTACAACCCGTTCCACTGTCTTTCGATTGCGTTCCTGTATGGCTCGGCGCTGCTGTTCGCCATGCACGGTGCGACCATCCTGGCCGTGAGCCGCTACGGCGGTGAGCGCGAAATCGAACAGGCGGTCGACCGCGGGACCGCGCTTGAGCGTGCGGCGTTGTTCTGGCGCTGGACGATGGGCTTCAACGCCACCGCCGAGTCGATCCATCGCTGGGCCTGGTGGTTTGCGGTTCTGGTCACCTTGACGGGCGGCATCGGCATCATCCTGACCGGCCCCGTGGTCGACAATTGGTTCGACTGGGGTGTCAAGCATGGACTGGCGCCGGCACGGTAAAAGTGCATAACGACCCTGCGAACTCGAAAAGCGCGCGCCTAACTTGCAAGTTGCTGGTCAGGCGCGCGCAACCTCTTGCTCTTCGTTCGCCGCTCCAGCAAGACTGGTTGGGTCTGTGAATTCCAACGCGGCGAAAACACGCACGAGCGGAGGGTCACTTCTTGTTGGAGGATATTTGCCCTGGCGCAAGTGTTCAAATCTCCGAAGGAGTCGCTGGGAGATCTCGGTGCACTGTCCGCAGCAAAGTTGATCGCCGCCGCGACCGACGTCGCGCTGGTGCTCGACGGGCACGGCGTGATCCTGGATGTGGCGTTCAACAAGGAAGAACTGTCGCTCGAACTGGACGGCCAGGGCCGATGGCTGGGCGCGAAACTGGCCGACGTTGTCACCTCCGACACCCAGATGAAGATCCGCGAACTGCTGCAGGATGCCGCGGAACGCGGGGCGTCGAGCGGGCGGCAGGTCAACCATCCCTCGCCGAGCGGCGAGGATGTTCCGGTTTTGTATTCGGCGGTGGATTACGGGCGGGAAAACCGCCTGCTGGTGTTCGGCCGCGACCTGCGGCAATTGGCGATGATGCAGCGCCGGCTGGTCAACGCCCAACAGTCGATGGAACGCGACTATATCAAGCTGCGGCACGCCGAAACCCGCTATCGCCTGCTGTTTCAGGTGTCCTCGGAGGCGGTCATGATCGTTGACTCTAGCAGCGAGACGATCATCGACGCCAATCCGGCGGCGCTGGCGCTGTTCGACCAGAACGCGCCGCAGATGCTGAATTCCTCGTTCCCCAGCCATTTCAACGGCGCCAGCGCGCAGGCGATCTCCAACTTGTTGGCCGACGTCCGGGCCACCGGCCGGGACAATCGGGTCCGCGTGCACGCCGCCAGCGGCCCGCGCGACTGCGACGTCTCGGTGTCGCTGTTCCGCCAGGAAAACGCGGCGCTGTTCCTGATCCGGCTGTCGTCCTATTCGACGATGCCGGAAGCCGGCGGCCTGAAGGCCACTGCGATGCTGGCGAATTTCTTCGAATCCGCAGCCGATGGTCTCGTCGTCACCCAATATGACGGCCGCATCGTGAAGGCCAATCTGGCGTTTCTGGAGATGGCGCAGCTCGGCACCGCCGAACAGTCCCGCGGCGAATCGCTGGATCGCTGGCTCGGCCGCACCGGCGTCGATTTCAGCGTGGCGCTGGCCAATCTGCGCCAGAGCGGGTCGATCAAGCTGTTTACCACGGTGTTGCGCGGCGAATACGGTGCCACCGCCGAGGTCGAGGTGTCGGCGATGTCGCTCACCGATAGCGAGGACAAGCCGAGTTTCGGCTTCGCGATCCGCAACATCGAAAAGCGGCTGTCGGCGGCGACCAGCTCGAAGCGCGAATTGCCGCGTTCGGTGGCGCAGCTGACCGAGCTGATCGGCCGGGTGCCGCTACGCGATCTGGTGCGCGAGACCACCGACGTGATCGAGAAGCTCTCGATCGAGGCGGCGCTGGAACTGACCGGCGACAACCGCGCCTCGGCGGCCGATATGCTCGGACTGAGCCGCCAGAGCCTGTATGTGAAACTGCGCCGTTACGGTCTGGCCGAACACGCGCCGGAAGGTGAGGGCGCCAATGACTAACGCGCCGAGCAACAACGCCCCGATCGACAACGCGCCGATCGGCAGCACGCCGATCAACCGCACGGTGGCGCTGCGTCTTGCGCCCTCGGCGGTGCTCGAGGTGCTGCACCCGATCACCTGGTTTCCGCCGATGTGGGCGTTCGCCTGCGGCGTGGTGTCGTCGGGTGTGCCGATCTCCTCGCGCTGGCTGGAAGTGATCGCCGGCATCGTGCTGTGCGGGCCGCTGCTGGTCGCCACCAGCCAGGTCGTCAACGACTGGTTCGATCGCGACGTCGACGCCATCAACGAGCCCAACCGCCCGATTCCCTCGGGCCGGATCCCGGGCCGCTGGGGCCTCTATTTGTCGTTGCTGTGGACCGCGGCGTCGCTGTTGCTGGCGAGCCAGCTCGGCGTCTGGGTGTTGGGCGCTGCCGTGGTCGGTCTGGTGCTGGCATGGATCTATTCGATGCCGCCGTTCCGGCTAAAGCAGAACGGCTGGCTCGGCAACGGCGCCTGCGCCATCAGCTATGAAGGCTTCGCCTGGTTCACCGGCGCCGCCGTGATGATCGGCGGCCTGCCGTCCTGGCCGATCGTGACGCTGGCGCTGCTCTACAGCGCCGGCGCCCACGGCATCATGACGCTCAACGACTTCAAGTCGATCGAGGGCGATATCAAGACCGGCGTGGGCTCGCTGCCGGTCAAGCTCGGGGTCGACAATGCCGCGCGCGTCGCCTGCGCCGTGATGGCGATCCCGCAGCTGATCGTGATCGCGCTGCTGGCCTCCTGGGATCGGCCGATCCAGGCTGGCATCGTCGGCCTGGTGCTGGCGTTGCAGTGCGTGCTGATGGTGCGCTTCCTGCGCGCACCGGTCGAGCGGGCCACCTGGTTCAGCGGCCTCGGCGTCGCTCTTTATGTCATCGGCATGATGGCCAGCGCGGTCGCGGCGTCGTCGTTCGGAGTTGCGGCATGATTTCTGTCGTCGCGATCGGAGGAGCGCAATCATGATGCGCCCGCTGTCCTGGTTCGGCATTGTAAGGATGGGGCTGGTCCAGACCGGGCTCGGCGCCATCGTCGTGCTCACCACCTCGACCCTCAACCGGGTGATGGTGGTCGAACTGGCGATGCCGGCGATCCTGCCCGGTGCGCTGGTCGCCATCCACTATGCGTTGCAGGTGTTCCGCCCGGCCTGGGGACACGGCTCCGACGTCGGCGCAAGGCGCACGCCGTGGATCGTCGGCGGCATGGCGGTGTTGGCGTTTGGCGGATTCCTGGCCGCGGTGGCGACGGCCTGGATGGCCAGCCAGCCGCTGTTCGGGGTGGCCCTGTCGATCGTGGCGTTCTGTCTGATCGGCGCCGGCGTCGGCGCCGCCGGCACCTCGCTGCTGGTGCTGCTCGCCAAGCGCACCGACGAACGCCGCCGCGCCGCCGCAGCGACCATCGTCTGGGTGATGATGATCGCGGGCTTCATCGTGACCACGGCGGTCGTCGGGCAGATGCTCGATCCGTTCTCGCCGCTGCGGCTGGTGATCGTGTCGGGCTGCGTCTCGGTCGCCGCCATGGTGCTGACCATCGCCGGGGTTTGGGGCATCGAGGGACGGCACGCTCAGCGGCCCGCGGCCGCGCCGCCGGTTGCCGTCGCGGCGAAGACCTCGTTCCGCGCCGCGTTCGCCGAAGTCTGGGCCGAGCCGCAGGCCCGCCGTTTCGCGATCTTTGTTTTCGTCTCGATGCTGGCCTACAGCGCTCAGGATCTGATCCTGGAGCCGTTCGCGGGCGTGGTGTTCGGCTTCACGCCTGGTGAAACCACCAAGCTGTCGAGCGTCCAGCATGGCGGCACCTTGCTCGGCATGGCGCTAGTGCCGCTGATCGGCGCGGTGTTTCCGAAATCGCGCGGCAATTTGCAGGTCTGGACCATCGGCGGCTGCCTGGCCTCCGCGGTCGCGCTGCTCGGGCTGGCCGCGGCGGCGATCGTCGGTCCGGCCTGGCCGTTGCGCGAGACGGTGTTCGCGCTCGGCGTCACCAACGGCGCCTATGCGGTGGCCGCGATCGGCTCGATGATGGCGCTGGTCAGCGCCGGCGGCGAGCATCGCGAGGGCGTGCGCATGGGCCTGTGGGGCGCGGCGCAGGCGCTGGCGTTCGGTCTCGGCGGTTTCGCCGGCACGCTGGCCAGCGATGTCGCGCGCTATCTGCTGGCCTCGCCGGCGCTGTCTTATTCCACCGTATTCACCAGCGAAGCCGGGCTTTTCATCCTGTCCGCACTGATGGCGGTGTGGGTGCATCGGGCGCAGGCCAAAGCCGCGCAACGTCACGGCGACGTTGGCAATCTCTCCACAGCGGCAGTCGCCGGGGGACTGACATGACGGATAACCAGGAAGTCTATGATGTCGTCGTGGTCGGCGGTGGCCCCGCCGGGGCGACAGCGGCGCATGATCTGGCCAAGGATGGCCGCAAGGTGGTGCTGCTCGATCGCGCCGGCCGCATCAAGCCGTGCGGCGGGGCGATCCCGCCGCGGCTGATCCGTGATTTCAACATCCCCGAGCACATGATCGTCGCCAAGATCAGTTCGGCGCGGATGGTGTCGCCGTCCGATCACCACGTCGATATGCCGATCGACGGCGGCTATGTCGGGATGGTAGATCGCGCGGTGTTCGACGAGTGGCTGCGCAAGCGCGCCGCCGACGCCGGCGCGCAGCGGCGCACCGGGCTCTACAAGCGGCTCGAACATCAGGACGGCGGCACCACGCTGGTGCGTTACGACGAGCGAGCGCCGGATGGCACGATGGTCGAGAAGACCGTGCTCACCCGCGCGGTGATCGGCGCCGACGGCGCGCTGTCGGCGGTGGCGCGGCAGTGCATTCCCGATGCCGACAAAATGCCGTTCGTGTTTGCCTACCACGAGATCGTGAAGGCCCCGAAGACCGCCGACGGGCTGTATGATGCGGAGCGGTGCGACGTCTATTACCGCGGCACGGTGTCGCCGGATTTCTACGGCTGGGTGTTTCCGCATGGCGACACGGTCAGCGTCGGCACCGGCTCGGCCCATAAGGGCTTTTCATTGCGCGAATCCGTCGGCGCTTTGCGGGAATCCGCCGGGCTCAGCGAGGTCGAGACCATCCGCAAGGAGGGCGCGCCGATCCCGCTGCATCCGTTGCCGCGCTGGGACGACGGCCGCAACGTGCTGCTGGCGGGCGACGCCGCGGGCGTCGTGGCGCCGGCCTCCGGCGAAGGCATCTACTACGCGATGCTCGGCGGCCGGCTGGCCGCCGATGCGATCGATCAGTTCCTGGAAACCGGCGACGTTACCGCGCTCGCCACCGCGCGCAAGCGGTTCATGCGCGCCAACGGCACGGTGTTCTGGATTCTCGGGCTGATGCAGAAATACTGGTACTCCAGCGACAAGCGCCGGGAGCAGTTCGTCAGCATCTGTCGCGACCGCGATGTCCAGAAGCTGACCTGGGATGCCTACATGAACAAGAAACTGGTGCGCGCCAAACCGATCGCGCATGTCCGGATCTTCTTCAAGAATCTGGCGCATATGACGGGTCTGGCCTCGGCATAATGGCGACGCGCAAGAGGTTCTGGACCCCGGTCCTGATCGCGGCCGCGGCCGCGACCTGCATCGGAACGGTCGGCGGTCTTTTGACCAACACCGGCATTTGGTATCAAGCCCTGGTCAAGCCGTCCTGGCAGCCGCCCGACTGGCTGTTCGGACCGGCGTGGACCTTGATCTTCGCGCTGGCCGCGATATCGGCGATCTACGCCTGGCGTAGCGCGCAGGATCCGTCGCAGCGGCGCTGGGTGGTGGCGCTGTTCGCGCTGAACGGGCTTCTCAACCTGCTGTGGAGCACGTTATTCTTCGTGGTGAAGCGGCCGGACTGGGCGGTGCTCGAGGTGGTGCTGCTGTGGTTGTCGGTGCTGCTGCCGATCCTGGTGTTCTGGCGCCGGTCGAAGACCGCGAGCTTCTATCTCGTCCCCTACCTGTTATGGGTGGCGTTCGCGGCATTCCTCAATCTCACCGTGGTGCAATTGAACGCGCCGTTCGGCTGATGCCGCAGCATCCGGCCCGCCCCCCACGTCGCGAGATCGTCAAGCATGGCTGACCTATTTGCCAACGGACACTTCGTCGATCTGGTGCTGATCGTGGTGGCGCTGGAGGCCGTGGTGTTGATCGGCCTGTGGCGCTTGATGCGACGCGGCGTACCGCCGGGCGATTTCCTGCCCAATCTGATTTCGGGGGCGCTGATGCTGTTGGCGCTGCGCCTGACGTTGGCCGGATATGGCTGGCAGATCGCCACCGCCTGCCTGTCGTTAGCCGGCGTCGCGCACCTGTACGACATCGTCCGACGCTGGCGGAATGGCTAGCGCCCGAAGTCGATCCCGGCTCAGGCCTGACCGAAAAGCAGCAAGCAAGATCAGGGGGCTCTTTGTAATTGCGAGCCGATGGCGGCGCGCAGCGCCGCCTGAGAAGCGAAGCAACCCAGGGGCCTCATGCGTGGCCCCTGGATTGCTTCGTCGCGAGAGTTCCTCGCAATGACGGGTTGAAGGTCCGATTTCATTCATCGCTTTTTTTTCGGCCAGACTCTCAGAGCATTTTGGTCAGGCCGGGCACCGGGGAAGCGCATCGCCCGCGGCTCGAAAATCTCACAGGCGCGGCCTCGAAATAAAACAGGGCGGGATGACGTTTCGAAAAACGTCATCCCGCCCTGAGTTCAGTTATCGCCTCGGCGTTGCGGCCGATTACTTCTTCGCGAAGGTGTCGAGATAGGCGATGACGTCCTTGCGCTGCTGCTCGTCGGCCAGCTTGAAGGTCATCTTGGTGGTTCCCACCGCGAGTTCCGGCTTACCCTTATCGGTCAGGAACTTCTTCAGGAAGGCATTGGGATCGGGCAAGTACTGCATGACCAATTCGTTGGTCCAGACCAGGCCGGCTTCGCCGGCGGCCTTGTTGAGCGGCGAATAGGCAAATCCCGGAGCGGTGCCCGACTGGCGGCCGATCACGCCGGTCAGCACCGGGCCGACCAGGTTCTTGGCATCGGGACCGATGCGATGGCAGGTCATGCACTGCTTGAAGACCGCTTCGCCCTTTGTCGCATCCTGCGCCGAGGCTCCACCGGCCATCAGCGACCCAGCCGCGGCAAGTGCCATAAGTGTCAGAATCTTCTTAGCCACGTTTTTCTCCATGATCTCGCATTGGCTCTTCGAACGATTCGGCAGAGAAATGCACCCTCGATAGAAATCATAAAAACCTGTTATCTCCAGGCTGTAAAGCCAAATGGACACGTCACTTTGTGGAATAAGGGATAGATTTCTTGACTTCTGCCATTGATTTGGCGCAAATCATTCTCGTTTTGAGGCCTTATGGTGCCTTGATGTCAAGCAGCGTTGTCACTATCTCCAACTCCGTTGGAACAGCGCTTGGCGTCGGTTGGTTCAGAAATGACAGAAGCTGGCAAGGTGGTGGCCGAGATGGCCGCGAGACCGACGGGGCAGCCTGATCTGACCCTGTTGCTGGATATGGACGGCATTATCCGCGATGCCACCCTGTCTGCTGCGATGGCCAATGAGCGCATTGATAGTTGGCTCGGGCGGCCTTGGACCGAGGTGTCCGGCGAGTCCGGCGGTGACAAGATCAAGAGGATGGTCGAGGACGCCCGTTCCAGCGGGTTCTCCGCATTCCGCCAGATCAATCAGAGATTTCCCAGCGGCGTTGAAATTCCCATGGAATTCACGACGATGCTGCTCGGCGACCGGACCGGCATGCTGGTTCTCGGCAAGAACCTGCAGGCCGTCGCCGAACTGCATGCGCGGCTGATCGCCGCCCAGCAGACCATGGAGCGCGACTATTGGAGGCTGCGCGAGGTCGAAACCCGCTATCGGCTGGTGTTCGACGCATCGAACGAAGCCGTGCTGATCGTCTCCGCCACCGAGCTCCGGATCGTCGAGGCCAACGCCGCCGCGGTTCAGGCGCTGACCGGACTGCGGCGTGGCAATGAAGATCTCGCCGGCCGGGAATTCCTGCTCGATATCGCGCCGAAGGACCGCGAGGCGGTCCGCGCGCTGCTGGCCCGGGTCAGCGAGCGCGGCAAGGCGTTGAGCATTCTGGTGCATCTCGGCTCCTCGGCGCAGCCCTGGATGCTGCGCGGCGCCTTGATGCCGTCGGAGCCGGACCAGATCCTGCTCTTGCATTTTACGCCCGCGACGATCGCCGCGCCGAGCCCCGAGCAGCTCGAGCATTCGGCGATCAAGGAACTGATCGATCGCGTTCCCGACGGCTTCGTGGCGCTCGATGCCGACGGCGTGATCCAACACGCCAACCAGGCGTTTCTCGATCTGGTGCAGGTCGGTTCGAAGGGGCCGGTGATCGGTGAATCCTTGCGGCGCTGGCTGTCGCAGCCCGGCGCGGACTGGAGCGCGTTGCTGTCGCAGTTGCGGCGCTACAAATCGGTCAGATTGTTCCGGACCACGCTGCGTGGCGAACTTGGAACCGAGACCGAGGTGGAAATTTCGGCGGTCGACGTCGATAGCGATCAGCAAAGCTACATCGGCGTGCTGCTGCGCAACGTCTCGCGCCGTTTCAACGAGCCGTTGGAAGGCGACGCCTTGCGGCTGGCGCTCGGCCCGATCAGCGAGCAACTCGGCAGATCGTCACTGCGCAAGCTGGTCAAGGATACCGTTAGCATCGTCGAACAGCACTACGTCAAGGAGGCCCTGGAGCATGCCGGAGGCAACCGGACCGCGACAGCCGAGCTTCTGGGATTGAGCCGGCAAAGCCTTTATGCAAAGCTGAATCGCTACGGTCTCGACGACCGGGAAACGGACTCACAGGATACCTCAGAGGACTGAGTTGGTTTATGCCCACGCGCCCACTGCGTTCGGAAAGGCGGACCTTTCGAATTGCGAGCGGGAGGAAATTCATCTCGCGGGCTCGATTCAGCCGCATGGCGCGTTGCTGGTGGTCAGTGAGCCGGACCATTGCGTCATTCAGGCCAGCGCCAATGCCGCCGAGTTCCTGAACCTCCGGCAGGTTCTGGGAATGCCGTTGGCCGACCTCGACGGCGATCTTCTCATGCAAATCCTGCCGCATCTCGATCCGACCGCGGAAGGCATGCCGATTGCGGTGCGCTGCCGTCTCGGCAATCCCGCGGCGGAATACGATTGCCTGCTGCACCGGCCGGCCGAAGGCGGATTGATCATCGAACTCGAACGCGCCGGCCCTTCGCTGGATCTGTTGGACCAGATCGCGACCGCGCTCGAGGCGATTCGCTCGGCGACCTCGCTCGGCGCGTTGTGCGATCAGGCGGCAAGTTTATACCGTGAGCGCACCGGCTACGACCGCGTGATGGTCTATCGGTTCGACGACGAGGGCCACGGCGAGGTGTTCTCGGAGCGCTGCAGATCGGACCTGGAAGCCTATCTCGGCAATCGCTATCCGGCCTCCGACATCCCGCAGATTGCAAGGCGGCTCTACGAGCGGACCCGCGTCCGGGTGCTGGTTGACGTGAATTACGAGCCGGTGCCGTTGCAGCCGAGGTTATCGCCCTTGACCGGGCGCGAACTCGACATGTCGCTGTGCTTCCTGCGCAGCATGTCGCCGATTCATCTGCAATATCTCAAGAACATGGGGGTCCGCGCCACGCTGGTGGTGTCGCTGATGGTCGGCGGAAAGCTGTGGGGGCTGATTGCCTGCCATCACTACGAGCCGCGCTTCATCCACTTCGAATCGCGGGCGGTGTGCGAGCTCTTGGCCGAGGCGATCGCCACCCGAATCGTGGCGCTGGAAAGCTTTGCGCAAAGCCAGTCGGAAATCTTCGTGCAGCGGCTCGAGCAGCGCATGATCGAGGCGATTTCGCGCGAGGGCGACTGGCGCGCCGGCGTGTTCGACACCGCGCAGTCCATCCTGCAACCGCTCGCCGCCAGCGGCGCTGCGCTGATCTATGAGGGGCAGGTCACCAGCGCCGGCGAGGTGCCGGGCACCCAGGATGTCCGCGAGATCGGCGGCTGGCTGGATCGCCAACCCCGCGCCGCCGTGATTTACACCGCGGCGCTGGGAATCGACGTCCCCGAATTCGCCCCGCTGACCAAAGTCGCCAGCGGCATCGTCGCCATCCCGGTCTCCAGCAATCCCGGCGAATATCTGATCTGGTTTCGCCCGGAGCGGATTCGCACCGTGACCTGGGGCGGCGATCCGCTGAAGCCGTTTGTGATCGGCGACAATCCCTCGGATCTGTCGCCGCGCCGCTCCTTTGCGCAGTGGCATCAGCTGGTAGAAGGCACGTCGGAGCCGTGGGGCCCCGCCGACGTCGCCGCGGCGCGCGCGATCGGTGCTGCCGTCGCCGACATCGTGCTGCAGTTTCGCGCGGTGCGGACCTTGATCGCGCAGGACCAGCTGGAGAAATTCAGCAGCCAGGTCGGCATCTCGGATCAGCCGGTGATCATCGCCGACATCGAAGGCAAGATTCTGTTGATCAACGACGCGTTTCGTTCGCTGTTGCCGCAGGATCACGTGCCGTCGCAGCGGCTCGACAATCTGGCGGGCGCGTTCTGCGATCCGGAGGACTTTCTGCAGCGCATCCACGACCTCGTCACCTATCGGCGGCCTTGGCGCGGCGAGATGCTGTTGCGCGGCGCCGGTAACGATTCAAAGCCGCTGCTGGTGCGCGCCGATCCGGTGTTTCCCTCCAAGGACCGCGTCTTGGGGTTTGTGCTGATCTTCGTCGACGTGACCGATCGCAAGGCGGCGGAGGCGGCGCGGAGCCGGCTGCAGGAAGGCATCATCAAGAGCCACCGGGTCGGCAGCGTGCGGCTCGATAGCAAGACCGATCTGATCTACCAGAACCTGCTGTCCTCGGTGGTCGAGAACGCGCAGCTCGCCGCGCTCGAAATTACCTACGGCGTGGAGACCAGCCGTATCGCCGGCATGCTCGAAAGCGTCCGCAATTCGACCTTGCGAACCGCCGAAGTGCTGCAACATCTGATCTGGCATTCGTCGCGGACCTCCAGCGACGAGAAATGACAGGCGCGGGGGCATGTTCGGCATCGCAGGTTCGGCGTCGCGGACATGATCCGCAACGCTGAGCCGGTCGCGGAAAAAATCAGCGACGAGATCCGCGGGACGGTGCGCAACTAGAGCCGTTCCGGTTCTGATAGGATCAGAATCGGAGCTCTAGCTTGTTATTTTGATGCGTTTTCTCCACGCGAACCGGGATCCACTTCGCTCGAAAACGCTATAGCTCTATCCGGCGATGGCCGCGCTGTCGGCGACGTGATCCTGCACGGCAACCGACAGCTCGATGTTCAACGAGAAGGCCGTCGCGCCTTCCTCGATGATGCGATCGGGAGCGGGCGCCATCGCCGCGGCGCGATTCAGCGCCGCGCGATAGCTGTGCTTCAGCGCGGCCGCGTCCGGGAAACCCGAAAAATCATAATGCGACAGCTCGCAAGCCCGCAGCTGATATGTATTCGCCAACAGCCGCCGCACGATCTGGCCGCCATTGAGGTCGCCGAGATAGCGGGTATAGGCGTGAGCGATCAGCAGCATCCCGTCGCCCTCGGCGGCTTGCGCGATCCTGTTCGCGTAGGCTTGGCCGGCCGCAAGCCACGGGATGGCGGTGGCCCAGTCGCGGCCGCACAAGGCGACGAGATCGGATTCGATGGCCGGCGCGCGGGCAAGCCTGAACGGCTTCAGTTGATCGAGACCGCCGCTGCCCTGGTGGCGATCGAGACCGTTCTCGAGTTCGCGATAGGCGGGAAACAGGTTGCGGAGCAACAGCGCATAGCCGTCTCGCGTCGCCTGTCCACGCAGCAGTGCGGCGATGATGCCGGATTTTTCGGCCTCGAGGTGCAGGGTTCGGGTGCGGTGATACAGTGAAGTGGTGATGTCGAACGGGACGGAGCCGGTCGGCACTGCAGCCGTCATGTTGCTGTCTCCTGCGGGTCAGCACCACGAGGAAGCTGAAAGTCGACGAGGCTCTGTCCCGTCAGCCGTGGCGCTTCATCGACTGGACGAGCGTGCGGGCCTGATGGGGCGCGGCGATGACATCGCCGACCACCATATCGGCTTTGACCGTCCTCGCAAGCCCGGGGAGGCTTTGCAGCATCGGTCCGCCCAGGATGATGACCACCCGCCGGTTGCGGGAGTCGCGACGGACGTCGCGGATGTTTCGTTCCAGTTCATCCAGCTTGCGATCCGACATTACCGAAAAGCCGACGATGTCGAACCAGCGCTCCCGCACCAGTTCGGTCAATTCCGTCGCAGACTGAAACGGGCCGGTCGCCAGATTCCAGCCGCCGCGCCGGAAGAATTCAGCGACCATCGCGAGTCCGAAGCTGTGCTGCTCGCCCGGAAGGGTAGTCAGCAGTGCGGACTCTCCGGCGCCCCGCCAGCCGCCCTTGGCAAATCTCTCGCCGAGGTGGCGCATGATCCGCTGCATCCGCCCCACGGCCAGCGTCACGCAGGCGAAGTCGGTAGTATCCTTCTCCCACATGTCGCCGAGTTGCCGGGCGGCCGGGGCGAACCACTGCAAGAAGATGGTGTCGACCGAGGCGCCGTTGGCGAGCAGCGCATCGACGAATAGCAACGGCGCGGCCTCGTCATTGCACTGGAGCAGCGCGACGAATTTCTCCAGCTCGGCGGGCTTTACCGCCGGCGGCGCGACCTTCGGCGGCGGCGTCGCTCTGAATGCCCAGGCGATCCGCGGGATGATCTGGGCCTTGATGGCGCGAACCATGCTGAGCGGCGGCTCAGCGGGCCGGAACCGCCAGATCGGGGCCGGCGGGGGGCGGTCCGGCTGATAAGCAGGACCGAGGACGTCGTTGCGGGAGCTCGTCGAGAGTTGATGTTCGTTTCCGTTACCCATCTGGATACCCCTCCCGAACACTTATTCGCGTCGACATGGCGCGAACCGTCAAGTTTAATTTACGTATGGTTTGGTTGACAGTCGCTGGATCGGAGTCTAGTTTTCCTCGCATTAGCCGCAGTAGGAGTGGCGCGGTGCACCGTCGAGACGATTCAGAACAGGATCAAGCTGGGGGCGGTGAGCGCCCGTTATTGTCCGCAGGCTCGGTATCGCATCACCGTGATGCTTCTCTGTCAAACACTCTTTACAACTCGAACTCCGACGCAAGCGGTTCGGTGATTGCGTCAGTAAGCGCAAAAACGCCTGCTGACGGCGTTGCGCCTTCGCACATTTCTGTAGCGGACCAAGCATTTAAGTCGCTCTACACGCCAGAGCAGCGGATCCGTCGTGATGCAACGAAATGGACTTTAGTTCAAGGGATTCTCGCTCCCGTCCAGTTTTTGATCTTCCTCATAAGTCTCGGCTTGGTGATCCGCTACCTAGTTAGTGGCGACGGCTTTGCGGTCGCGACCGCTTCGGTCGTCATTAAAACACTGGTGCTTTACACAATCATGATCACGGGCGCGATTTGGGAACGTGAAGTGTTCGGCTGCTATCTGTTTGCGCCGGCGTTCTTTTGGGAAGACGTGTTCAGCTTCTTGGTGCTGGCGCTGCACACCACCTATCTGGTGATGCTGTTCGGCGGCCTCGGCGATCCGCAGCAGCAGATGTTCGTGGCGCTGGCCGCTTACGCCTCCTACGTCATCAATGCCACCCAGTTCATTCTGAAGCTTCGTGCCGCGCGCCTCGACGAGCGCAACAGAGCCCTGGCGGTGTCCAGCATTTCCGGGAGCCGCGCATGACCGTGCAGGTTCAGGGCTGCGACGTTGCCCCGTCGAACAATCTGACCCGGTCGGTGCGTCGCGAGAGCGGCCAGCGCGAAGTGTTTTGCGGGCTCACCGGAATCGTCTGGTTGCATCGCAAGATTCAGGACGCGTTCTTCCTGGTGGTCGGGTCGCGAACCTGCGCGCATCTGATCCAGTCGGCCGCGGGGGTGATGATCTTCGCCGAGCCGCGCTTTGCCACCGCGATCATGGAAGAGAAAGACCTTGCCGGTCTGACCGATGCCAATACCGAACTCGATCGCATCGTCACGCAATTGCTGACCCGGCGTCCGGATATCAAGCTGCTGTTTCTGGTCGGCTCCTGCCCCTCGGAAGTGATCAAGCTCGATCTGTCGCGTGCCGCATTGCGGCTGTCGCAGACCTTCTCGCCGGGAGTTCGCATCCTCAGCTATACCGGCAGCGGCATCGAAACCACCTTCACCCAGGGCGAGGACGCCTGTTTGGCCTCGCTGGTGCCAGGGCTGCCCGTCGACCAGCGCAAGGAAGCCTCGCTGTTGGTGGTGGGATCGATGGCCGACGTGGTCGAAGATCAGTTCGTCCGCATGTTCGACGCGCTCGGCATCGGTCCGGTGCAATTCCTGCCGCCGCGAAATTCCAACACCATGCCGACGGTCGGCCCCAACACCAGGTTTCTGCTGGCGCAACCCTTCCTCGCCGAGACCGCGCGCGAGCTGGAAAATCGCGGCGCGCGGCGACTGGTGGCGCCGTTCCCGCTCGGCGTCGAAGGCACCACGGCGTGGTTGCGCGCCGCGGCCGATGCGTTCGGCATCGACACTGCATTGTTCGACCAGGTGACGCAGCCGGCGCGGCTGCGCGCCGAACGCGCGCTCGACAATTACCGCAAGGAGTTGTCCGGCCGCCGCATCTTCCTGTTCCCGGATTCTCAGCTGGAAATTCCGCTGGCGCGATTCCTGTCGCGCGAATTGGGCATGCAGCTCGTCGAGGTGGGGACGCCCTATCTGCACCGCGAGCATCTCGCGGAAGAGCTCAAGCTGCTGCCGCCCGACGTTCAGCTCACCGAAGGCCAGGACGTCGATCTGCAGCTCGATCGTTGCCGCCTTGCTCGTCCCGATCTGGTGGTTTGCGGACTCGGCCTAGCCAATCCGTTGGAAGCCGAAGGTATGACGACGAAATGGGCGATCGAACTCGTGTTCACGCCGATCCAGGGGTACGAACAGGCATCTGACCTTGCGGAATTGTTTGCGCGTCCGCTGGTGCGGCGCGCGAAACTGGTGGCCTGAGATGCAGCTGACAGTTTGGACATATGAGGGGCCTCCCCATGTCGGCGCGATGCGCGTCGCCACGGGTATGGAAGGCCTGCACTACGTGCTGCATGCGCCGCAGGGCGACACCTACGCCGATCTGCTGTTCACCATGATCGAGCGCCGCGACCGCCGTCCGCCGGTGACCTACACCACCTTTGCCGCGCGCGACCTCGGCGGCGACACCGCGGAGCTGTTCAAGACGGCGGTGCAGAACGCCTATGAGCGCTTCCAGCCGCAGGCGATGATCGTCGGCGCGTCCTGCACCGGCTCGTTGATCCAGGATGATCCGGGCGGGTTGGCGAAGGGGATGGGGCTGCCGGTCCCGGTGATCACCATCGATCTGCCGGCCTATCAGCGCAAAGAGAACTGGGGCGCTGCCGAGACCTTCTATCAGCTGGTGCGCGCTCTGGCCGGCCCGTCGGCGCCGCCGCCCGGCAGCAAGCGTGCCGAGCGCGCGCCCGGCGTGCGGCCGAGGTGCAACATTCTCGGACCGACCGCGCTCGGCTTCCGGCATCGCGATGACGTCATCGAAATCACCGCGCTGCTTGGCAAGCTCGGCATCGACGTCAACGTCACCGCGCCGATGGGCGCGACGCCGGCCGATCTGACCCGGCTCGGCGACGCCGATTTCAACGTCGTGCTGTATCCGGAAATCGCCTCGCAGGCGGCGTCCTGGCTGCATCGGATCTTCCATCAGCCGTTTACCAAGACGATTCCGATCGGCGTTTCCGCGACCCGCGAATTCATCACGGAAGTCGCCGCGCTGGCCGGCGTCGACGCGGCGCCGGTGCTGAAAGCCAATTCCAGCCGGCTGACCTGGTTCTCGCATTCGGTCGACTCCACCTACCTCACCGGCAAGCGGGTGTTCATCTTCGGCGACGCCACCCATGTCGTCGCCGCGGCGCGGATTGCGTCGGATGAAATCGGCTTCAAGGTGGTCGGCATCGGCACTTACAGCCGCGAATTCGGCCGCGAGATCCGCGAGGCCGCCAAGCTCTATGACGTCGAGCCGCTGGTCACCGACGATTACCTCGAGGTCGAGGCGCATATCGCCGAGCTGCAGGTCGAGCTGGTGCTCGGCACGCAGATGGAACGGCATATTTCCAAGCGCCTGGGGATTCCCTGCGCGGTGATTTCGGCGCCGGTGCATATCCAGGATTACCCCGCGCGCTACGCGCCGCAGATGGGTTTCGAAGGCGCCAATGTGATCTTCGATACCTGGGTGCATCCGTTGATGATGGGTCTGGAAGAGCATCTGCTGGCGATGTTCAAGGACGATTTCGAATTCAAGGACGGCGCGGTGCCGTCGCATCTCGGCGTCGGCCATGCGGCGCCCGCGGTGCAGTTGGCGCCGGCCGAGCCCGAGCCATCCGCCGTCGAGACCTCGACCACCGCGGCGTCAGAGACCACGGCGGTCTGGGCTGCCGATGCGGAAAAAGAACTCCGCAAGATCCCGTTCTTTGTTCGCGGAAAGGCCCGCCGTAATACCGAGCGATTCGCCAACGAAAATGGCGTCGCCACCATAACCGTCGAGACATTGTACGATGCCAAAGCGCACTTCTCCCGCTGACGCTACGCCGTTACGTGTCGTCATCGTTACGATGGACAGTCATCTGTCCGGCGCAGCCGCCCGCGCGCGTAATCTGTTGCGGCGGGATTATCCCGGGATCGAGCTGACGGTGCATTCCGCCGACGAGTGGGGCACCGACGAGGGCGCGCTTGGCCGCTGCTACGCCGATATCGCCAGCGGCGACATCGTCATCGCCACCATGCTGTTCCTCGACGATCACGTCCGCGCGGTGATGCCGGCGCTGTTGGCCCGCCGCCTGGATTGCGATGCCATGATCTGCTGCATGTCGGCGGCCGAGGTGGTGAAGCTGACCCGGGTCGGCAAGTTCGATATGAGCGCCGAGGCACTCGGCGCGATCAGTTGGCTGAAGAAGCTGCGCGGCAAGAAGGAATCCGGTCCGGCCGGCAAGGGCGAGATGAAGATGCTGCGGCAGCTGCCGAAGCTGCTGCGCTTCATTCCCGGCACCGCGCAGGACATGCGCGCCTATTTCCTGACGCTGCAATATTGGCTGGCCGGGTCCGAGCAGAACATCGCCAATATGGTGCGCCTCTTGGTCGACCGCTATGCCAGCGGTCCGCGCAAGGGCCTGCGCGGCCTCGCAAAGGCCGAACCGCCGGTCGAATACGCCGATATCGGCGTCTATCACCCGCGGATGAAGGGAAGGATCGCCGAATCGGTCGACAAATTGCCGGCGAGCGTGCCCGATCAGCAGGGCACGGTCGGCGTGCTGCTGTTGCGCTCCTATTTGCTGGCCGGCAATTCCGGGCACTATGACGGCATGATCGAGGCGTTCGAGGCCAAGGGGCTGCGCGTCATCGCGGCGTTCGCCAGCGGTCTCGATCAGCGCCCGGCGATCGAAAAGTTCTTCATGAAAGACGGCCGCAGCGCCGTCGACGCGGTGGTGTCGCTGACCGGATTCTCGCTGGTCGGCGGCCCGGCCTACAACGACTCCAAGGCCGCGGAAGATATTTTGGCGACGCTTGACGTGCCTTATTTGTCGGCGCATCCGGTGGAATTCCAGACCCTCGAACAATGGGGCGCGTCCGACCGCGGCCTGATGCCGGTGGAGAGCACCATCATGGTGGCGATCCCCGAGCTCGACGGCTGCACCGGCCCGATGGTCTATGGCGGTCGCTCCGACGCCGGCGAGGTGCCGTGCGCGGGCTGCGATCGCGCCTGCAAATTCACCCGCTCGGAAAACGGCGGCGACATGTACACCTGCAGCGAACGCGCCGAAGTGCTGGCGGCGCGCACCGCCAAGCTGGTGGCGTTGCGGCGCAGCGAGCGCAAGGACCGCAAGGTCGCGGTGGTGCTGTTCAACTTCCCGCCGAATGCCGGCAACACCGGCACCGCCGCGTTCCTCGGCGTGTTCGAATCGCTGCATCGCACGCTGCAGGCGATGAAGCGCGAGGGCTACCAGGTCGAGGTGCCGGAGACCGTCGACGAATTGCGCGAGCGGATCATCACCGGCAACGCGCAGCGGTTCGGCGCCGACGCCAACGTGCACGCGCGGGTGATGGCCGGCGATCACGTCAAGAACGAGCGCTGGCTGCGCGAGATCGAAGGCCAGTGGGGTCCGGCACCGGGCAAGCAGCAGAGCGACGGCAGCTCGATCTTCGTGCTCGGCGAGCGCTTCGGCAACGTGTTCGTCGGCGTGCAGCCGGCGTTCGGCTACGAAGGCGACCCGATGCGCCTATTGTTCGAAAAGGGCTTTGCGCCCACACACGCGTTCTCGGCGTTCTATCGCTGGCTGAAGGAAGATTTCGGCGCCCACGCGGTGCTGCATTTCGGCACTCACGGCGCGCTGGAATTCATGCCCGGCAAGCAGACCGGCCTGTCCGGCGCCTGCTGGCCCGACCGCATGATCGGCGATCTGCCAAACGTCTATCTCTATGCCTCGAACAATCCGTCGGAAGGCGCGATCGCCAAGCGGCGCTCCGCGGCGACCTTGATCAGCTACCTGACCCCGCCGGTGGCGCATGCCGGCCTGTATCGCGGGCTGGTCGAACTGAAGTCGTCGATCGAGCGCTGGCGCGGCCTGTCGCCGGATGAGGAATTGGAGCGCGCCGATCTTGCGGTGCTGATCCAGGCGCAGGCCAGCGCGCTCGACCTTGCGGCCGCGGAGCCGGCCTGGGGCGATGCCGCCGTCGCCACCATCGCCAAATTGTCCGACGACGTGCTCGAGATGGAATACGCGCTGATCCCGCACGGCCTGCACGTGGTCGGCGAAGTGCCGTCGTTCGAACAGCGGGTGGAAATGCTGCAGGCGGTCGCCGATGCTTCGCACGGCGTTCGCCCCGAACAGGCGGTGCTCGAAGGGCTGGTGCGCGGCGAACGGCCTGAACACGTCGTGGTGGGCTCGGGTCCGGAAGCCGAAGCCAATATCGCGATCTACAAGGAACTGGCCGCCACCGACCGGCTGCTGGCCGAGGATCACGAGATCCCCAGCCTGATCCACGCGCTCGACGGCAAATTCATCCGTCCGGCGCCCGGCGGCGACCTGCTGCGGACGCCGGCGATCCTGCCGACCGGCCGCAACCTGCACGGCTTCGATCCGTTCCGGATTCCCTCGGCCTTCGCGGTGCAGGATGGTGCTGCGCAGGCGCAGCGGCTGATCGAAAAGCACATGGCGGGCGGCAACGGCCTGCCGGAATCGGTCGCCATCGTGTTGTGGGGCACCGACAACCTGAAGAATGAAGGCGCGCCGATCGGCCAGGCTTTGGCCTTGCTCGGCGCCAAGCCGAAATTCGACAGCTACGGCCGCCTCACCGGCGCCGAACTGATCCCGCTCGGCGAACTCGGCCGCCCGCGCATCGACGTCATCATCACCATGTCGGGCATCTTCCGCGACCTGTTGCCGCTGCAGATCAAGCTGTTGGCGGAGGCCTGCTTCCTCGCGGCGTCGGCCGACGAGCCCTCCGACTTCAACTTCGTGCGGAGGCATTCGCTGGCCTACATGGAACAGCACAAATGCGACATGGAGACCGCGTCGCTGCGGGTGTTCGGCAACGCCGACGGCGCTTACGGCTCCAACGTCAACCATCTGGTTGAGAACAGCCGCTGGGAAGACGAGGACGAACTCGCCGAGACCTACACCCGCCGCAAGAGCTTTGCTTACGGCATGAAGGGTCAGCCGGTGCAGCAGGCCGACCTCTTGAAGAGCGCGCTGGCCGACGTCGATCTGGCGTATCAGAATCTCGACTCGGTCGAGCTCGGCGTCACCACGGTCGATCACTATTTCGACACGCTGGGCGGCATCAGCCGCGCGGTGCGCCGCGCCAAGGGCGGCACCGCGGCGCCGGTCTATATCGGCGACCAGACCCGCGGCGCCGGCACGGTGCGCACCTTGTCGGAGCAGGTGGCGCTGGAAACGCGCACCCGCATGCTCAATCCGAAATGGTACGAAGGCATGCTGAAGCACGGCTATGAAGGCGTGCGGCAGATCGAGGAGCACGTCACCAACACCATGGGCTGGTCGGCGACCACCGGCGAAGTGGCGCCCTGGGTGTATCGCCAGCTCACCGAAACCTTCGTTCTCGACCCCGAAATGCGCGCGCGTCTTGCGGCCCTCAATCCGGTGGCGTCGGCGAAAGTCGCCAACCGCCTGATCGAGGCACACGAACGCAATTACTGGTCTCCCGACCCGGAAATGCTCGAAGTCCTGCGCAAGGCAGGCGAAGAGCTTGAGGATCGCCTCGAAGGCGTAGGAGTTGCCGCATGAACATTCTGACCGATCCTTCCAAGCTGAAGACCGCCGGTTGCGCCGACACCAACGCGTCGAAATGCAGCGAGGGCGACGGCGAGGGCAGCGTCCAGGTGCAGCTCGATCCCAACCTGAAGATCGGCACCGCCAAGGTGTTCTCGATCTACGGCAAGGGCGGCATCGGCAAGAGCACCACCTCGTCGAACCTGTCGGTGGCGTTTTCCAAGCTCGGCAAGCGGGTGCTGCAGATCGGCTGCGATCCGAAGCACGATTCCACCTTCACGCTGACCAAGCGGCTGGTGCCGACCGTGATCGACGTGCTGGAATCGGTGAACTTCCACTCCGAGGAGCTGCGTCCGGAAGACTTCGTGTTCGAAGGCTACAACGGCGTGATGTGCCTGGAGGCGGGCGGCCCGCCGGCCGGCACCGGCTGCGGCGGCTACGTGGTCGGCCAGACCGTGAAGCTGTTGAAGGAGCATCACCTGCTCGAAGATACCGACGTGGTGATCTTCGACGTGCTCGGCGACGTGGTGTGCGGCGGATTTGCCGCACCGTTGCAGCATTCCGAACGGGCGATGATCGTCGCCGCCAATGATTTCGATTCGATCTTCGCGGCCAACCGCATCGCCGCCGCGATCGCCGCGAAGTCGAAGAATTACGGCGTGCGGCTCGGCGGTATCATCGCCAACCGCTCCCGCGAGACCGATCAGATCGATAAATTCGGCGAACGCACCGGGATCCGGCGGATCGCGCATCTCCCCGATCTCGATGTCATTCGCAAGAGCCGTCTGAAAAAGATGACACTTTTTGAGATGGATCACACCGACGAAATTCTAGCCGTGCAACAAGAGTATCTTCGGCTTGCTACCGAAATGCTCGAGGGCAAGGAGCCGCCGATTGACGGCAAGCCGCTTAAGGACCGCGATATCTTTGACCTGCTGGGATTTGATTGATGCCCGTGGCCAATTATCTCGAACGGCGTGGAGAACTGAAGACCTATTTCGACCGCACCGCGGCCGATAATTGGGCTCGTCTCACCTCCGATGCGCCGGTGAGCGGCATCCGCGCCACGGTGCGGGCGGGCCGCGACGAGATGCGCAACACCTTGCTATCATGGCTTCCCGCGGACATGACCGGGATGCGCCTGCTCGATGCCGGCTGCGGCACCGGCGCGCTGTCGATCGAAGTGGCGCGGCGCGGCGCCCATGTCGTCGCCATCGATCTGTCGCCAACCCTGGTCGATGTGGCGCGCGAACGGATTCCCGCCGATATCGATCCCGCCGCGATCGATTTCCGTTCCGGCGACATGCTCGACCCGAAGGCCGGCGAATTCGATTTCGTGGTGGCGATGGATTCGCTGATCCACTACCTGCCGCACGACATCTGCAAGATCATGGCCGGGCTCGCCGCGCGCACCAGCCAGGGGCTGCTGGTGACGTTTGCGCCGAAGACCCCGGCGCTGGCGCTGATGCATTTCGTCGGCGGCTTCTTCCCGCGCGGCGATCGGGCGCCGGCGATCGAGCCGGTCGCCGAGCAGAAACTCCGCAAGCTGCTGACGGCGGATCAGGCGCTGCAGCAATGGCAGATCGGCCGCACCCATCGCGTCGCCCGCGGCTTCTACACCTCGCAGGCTTTGGAGATGATTCGTCGATGAGCCAGATGGCGGCGACATTGGTGAAGGGGTGGATGCGGCTCGGCAGCCGTTTTCTGCCGTTCGCCGACGCCGCCACCAAGGAATTGCCGCTCGGCCGCTTGTTGCGGCTGTCGCTGTTCCAGGTCTCGGTCGGCATCGCCATCGTGCTGCTGAACGGCACGCTGAACCGGGTGATGATCGTCGAACTCGGCGTCTCCACCTTGCTGGTGTCGCTGATGGTGTCGCTGCCGCTGGTGTTCGCGCCGTTCCGCGTGCTGATTGGCTTCAAGTCGGACAATCACCGTTCGGTGCTCGGCTGGCGTCGGGTGCCGTATATCTGGATGGGAACGCTGCTGCAGTTCGGCGGTCTCGCGATCATGCCGTTCGCGCTGTTGGTGCTGTCCGGCACCGGCGAGGCGCCGGCGGTGTACGGTCAGTTCGGCGCCGCCTTGGCGTTCCTGCTGGTCGGCGCCGGGTTGCACACCACCCAGACCGCCGGGCTGGCGCTGGCCACCGATATCGCGCCGGAGCATTCGCGGCCCCGCGTGGTGGCGTTCCTCTATGTCATGCTGCTGGTCGGGATGGTCGGCAGCGCCTTGGTGTTCAGCCAGCTGCTGAAGGACTTCAGCGAGATGCGGCTGATCCAGGTGATCCAGGGCGTCGCGGTGGTGCAGTTCGCGCTCAACGTGATCGCGCTGTGGAAGCAGGAGGTCCGCAACCCGAGCCTGACCTCGGCGAGCCGCGAGCGGCCCCAGTTCCAGGAATCCTGGGCCAAATTCCGCGAGGCCGGCGGCTCGACCCGAATGCTGGCCGCGGTCGGGCTCGGCACCGCGGCGTTCTCGATGCAGGACATTCTGCTGGAGCCTTACGGCGCCGAGGTGCTGCGGCTCACCGTCGGCCAGACCACGGCGCTGACGGCGTTCTTCGCGCTCGGCACGCTGGCCGGCTTCGGCCTTGCGGCGCGCAGGCTCGGCCGCAATGCGGATCCCTATCGCGTCGCCGGCTTTGGCGTCGTCGCCGGCATGTTCGCGTTCGCCGCGGTGATCATCGCCGGGCCGGCGCAGTCGGCGATGCTGCTGCGGTTCGGTACCGCGCTGATCGGATTCGGCGGCGGGCTGTTTGCGGCCGGCACGCTGACCGCGGCGATGGCGATCGCCAAGGACGGCGAGAGCGGATTGGCGCTCGGCACCTGGGGCGCCGTTCAGGCGACCGCGGCCGGCGGCGGAATTGCGGTGGCCGGCGGCATTCGCGATGCGGTGTCGTCCTTGGCCGCCAACGGAATGTTCGGCAACACTCTGACGAGTGCGTCGACAGGATACAGCGTCGTATATCAAATCGAAATTGCGCTGCTGTTCGCTACTCTGATTGCGATCGGTCCGCTCGTGCGTTCAGCACGAACGAATTTCTCGCAATCTTCATCAAAATTCGGCTTAGCCGAATTTCCAGGTTAACTAACTAGAGCGAGGTCGGTCCCATGCAAGCCGGTGCCTATTTGGACGTAGCACAAGTCACTCTCTACGTATTTTGGATCTTCTTTGCCGCGTTGATCTTCTATCTCCGCCGCGAAGACAAACGTGAGGGATATCCGCTGGTCTCCGACAGCGGCGGACGTCGTCCCGGTTACGGCATTCCGCATCCGCCGGAAGACAAAAAATATCTGCTGCGCGGCGGCAAGGTCGCCACCGTTCCCAACCACAAGAACGATCGTCCGAACCCGGCGGTCGCCTCCACCGCGCCGTGGCCCGGTGCGCCGTTCGTTCCGACCGGCAATCCGTTCCTCGACGGCGTCGGCCCCGGCTCCTATGCGGATCGCGAAGACGTTCCGGAGCTGACGCTGGACGACCTTCCCGTCATCGTTCCGCTGCGCGTCGCCAAGGGCATCACGCTCGATCCGCGTGACCCGGATCCGCGCGGCATGAAGGTGATCGGCGCCGACCGCGAGGTCGCCGGCACCGTGGTCGAAGCCTGGGTGGACCGCGCCGAAGCGCTGATCCGCTATCTGGAAGTCGAAGTGAAGGGCGCCCGGGGCACCAAGCGCATCTTGCTGCCGCTGCCGTTCGCTCTGGTCGATCGTCCGAAGGGCTATGTGTCGGTCGACGCCATCCTCGGCAGCCAGTTCGCCGACGCGCCGACCCTGGCCAAGCCGGACCAGGTCACCAAGCGCGAGGAAGACCGCATCGTCGGCTACTTCGGCGCCGGTACGCTGTACGCCACCCCGGACCGCCAGGAGCCGATCGTATGAACCAAGACCCCAGTCAGCGTCATGAACTTCCCTCTTCGTTAGCGGAGGGGGAGCGCGTGATCTGGCAAGGCAAGCCGTCGTTCAAAGGGCTTGCTGTGAGGTCTTTCCATATCAGGGAGGCCGGCATTTATGTCGGCCTCTTCCTGGCCTGGAAGCTCTGGTCGTATTGGGCCAATGGAATGGCGGCGAGCGACGCGGTGGGATCCGCCGTGGTGCTCCTCGTCCCCTGCCTGGGGGGCATCGCTCTGCTTGCCCTGCTGGCATGGCTATTCCGCCGTGCGACGACCTACACCATCACCAGTAAACGCGTCCTGGTTCAATTCGGCGTCGCGCTGCCGATGTCGATGAACATTCCCCTGAGCAAGATCGCCAACGTCGATCTGAAAACCCATCGCGATGGCACCGGCGACATCCCGCTGCAGCTCGCCGATACCAAACGGGTTTCCTATCTGCTGCTGTGGCCGCACATTCGCCCGTGGCGGACGCGCGCGCCGGAGCCGATGCTGAATTCGGTGCCGGAGGCCGCCCAAGTTGCGGCCAAGCTCGCCGAAGCGCTGGCCGGCCAGCCTGGTCCGTCAGTCAAATCTCTCGTTCAAGTTGCTAACAGCGGAACGTCGAAAGATCCGCTGGGAAATCCGACCGCCCCCGTGGCGGCCTGAACCGGAGACGCCCATGGACGACGCCGCTCACGATCTGAAAATTCCGAAGGGGGCGCTGGTCGCAGCCGGCGCACTCGTGGTGTTTGCGCTGTTTGCCGCGACGGCATCGCGCGTCACCGGGATCGGCCGGGTCCAGATGACGCCTCCGGCGATTGTGGAGAGCCTCGATCTGCAGTTCGAAGACGGCCAGGACGGCTCCGTCCTGGTCTACAACGCGGCCGATCACCAGCTGCTCGACTCGCTTCCGCCGGGCAGCAACGGCTTCGTCCGCGTGGTGATGCGCGGGTTGGCCCGCGAGCGGCATCTGGCCAATGTCGGCCGGCAGCCGCCGTTTCAGCTGGCCCGCCACGTCAACGGCCAGATCACTTTGACCGATACTTCCAACAACAAGCAGATCGATCTCAACGCGTTCGGCTCCAGCAATCTGGCCGCCTTCGCGCGCTTAATGAATAAAAAGGAAGGCTCGAAATGAGCCTGTTCGGGAAACGCACAAGCTTCGAGGTTCCCTGCACGGTGGAAATCGAGCAGACGTCGGAATCGCTGCATGCCCACGTCATTCTTGACGGCGACATCGAGATTCGGCCCGGTGACGAGGTCACCGTGCATGACGCGCCGACCGCCATCGGATTCGGCGAACGCATCGTCGTGCGACGCACGGCGACGGTGGTTCGCGCCGGCTTGTTCGAAGGTCTGCGCGCGCGACTCGAAGGCTACCTGGAATTGACCGAGTTATACGAAGTCAGTTTTTCAAACGGGAGGGTTTGATGATTCCAATGGAAGGCGGCACCCAAGGCGGTCTCCGACCCAGCTCCCGGCCGGCGATCAAAGGCAGCGAAGACAGCCTCAACATCGCGCGCGAAGACACCATCCTGACGCCGCGATTCTACACCACCGATTACAAGGCGATGGACCGCCTCGACGTCAGCCTGGTGCGTTCCGAGTGGAACGCGATGATCAAGGAGCTGCGCGCCGACTACAACAAATCGCACTTCAAGAAGCAGGACGAGTTCAACTACGATCTGGACCGGCTGCCGCCGGAACTGCGCAAGGAATTCAAGGACTTTCTGGTCTCCTCGCTGACCGCGGAATTCTCCGGCTGCGTTTTGTATTCGGAAATCAAGAAGCGCATCAAGAACAAGGAAATCCAGGAGCTGTTCGGCTATCTCAGCCGCGACGAGGCGCGCCACGCCGGCTTCATCAACGAGATCCTGAAAGATCACGGCATCGGCGTCGATCTCAGCTTCCTCACCAAGGTGAAGAAGTACACCTACTTCCGCCCGAAGTTCATCTTCTACGCCACCTATCTGTCGGAGAAGATCGGCTACGCCCGCTACATCACCATCTTCCGGCAGATGGAGCGGCATCCAGAACGCCAGTTCCATCCGATCTTCCGCTGGTTCGAAAGCTGGTGCAACGACGAGTTCCGCCACGGCGAAGCCTTCGCACTGTTGATGCGCGCCGATCCGTCGCTGCTGCGCGGCGTCAACAAGCTGTGGATCCGGTTCTTCGTGTTGGCGGTGTTCGCCACGATGTATGTGCGCGATCACATGCGCCCGGCGTTCCACGAGGCGCTCGGCATGGAGCCGTCGGACTACGACATGCAGGTGTTCCGTATCACCACCGAGATCTCCCGGCAGGTGTTCCCGGTGACGCTCAATCTCGACGATCCGCGGTTCATGGCGGGACTCGACCGGCTGTACCGGATTGCGACCAAGATCGAAGACAGCCGGGCGCAGCGCGGGCTGATCGGCAGGCTGAAGCGGCCGCTGTTGGCGGCAGCGGCGGCCTTGACTTTCGGCCGGATGTTCCTGCTGCCGGCCAAGCGGAACGAATTGCCTCGCGAAATCGGCCTGCGGCCGGCTTGGTGAGGGAGCGCGGACATGGCTCTGTACCTTGGTCCACCAGTTTTCGCGGCGTTTGTCTGGTGGTTCAGCACTGGGGCCGTGTTGCTGCTCGTCGGCAGCCTGGGAAATTCCCGGAGTTTGCGCGGGGTCTGCGCCGGCGGCCTCTTGACCATCGGCCTGTGCGGGCTCTCGGTGACCGCGACCGATACCAGCGTCGCTGCGGCCTATATGGCCTTCAGCTGCATCATCTGCCTGTGGGCGGCGCAGGAGATCGTGTTCTTGTCGGGCTGGCTGACCGGGCCGCGGCCTGAACCCTGTCCGGCCGGCGCCACCGGCCTGCATCGGTTCGGCCGCGCGCTGCAGGCCATCATCTATCACGAAGTGTCGTTGCTGACCTGCGGCGGTCTGGTGCTGGCGATCACCTGGAGCGCGCCGAACCAGGTCGGGCTGTGGACCTATGCCGCACTTCTGGTGCTGCGGCAGAGCGCCAAGATCAATCTGTTTCTCGGGGTTCCGGTCACCAATGCGGAGTTGATGCCGGATGCCGTGCAGTTCTTGCGAACCTATTTTGCGCGCAAGCCGGTGAGTGCGTTCTTCCCGATCTCCGTCACGCTGTCCACCGCCGTGCTGGTGATCATGATCCAGCGGATCGTCGAAGTGTCGACGACGCCCGCCGACGTCGTCGGCCTGACGCTGGTGTCCACGCTGTTCGCGCTCGGCGTTGTCGAGCATTGGTTTATGCTGCTGCCGCTGCCTGCGATGACGCTGTGGGGCTGGGGCATGCGGTCGAGTTTTCCGCCGGAGAACAACATCATGGAACCGAATCCCGTCAATAACACTGCCGTCCCGCCCGTTCATCGCGCCGCCGTGGAGGTCGCGGAGGTGCCGCAGGCCAGCCCCGAGAGCAGGACGGGCCAGCCGCAACTGGTGGTGGTTCCCAACGTCAGAAAAGAAGAGCTTCCGGCCAAGGCCAAGAGCGCCTGCGCCCGACAGCGCCTCGAGGATCAGTTCCGCCAGACCTTTCTGGAGCAACATCCCCGCGGCGAGCTGGCGACGGCGCGCATCGGGCTTGCCACGGAGCCAGCGGTAACGGTCAACGGGAGGACTTCATGAATTACGAAGCGTATTTCCGCCGGCAGCTCGACGGCCTGCACCGCGAGGGGCGGTATCGGGTGTTCGCCGACCTCGAACGCGAGGCCGGCAATTTTCCGCACGCCAAGCATCACGGCCATGACGGCGTCGGCGATGTGACGGTGTGGTGTTCGAACGACTACCTCGGCATGGGGCAGCACCCGGCGGTGCTGGCCGCGATGCACGAGGCGCTCGAGCAATGCGGCGCCGGCGCCGGCGGCACGCGCAACATCGCCGGCACCAACCACTACCACGTGCTGTTGGAGCGCGAGCTCGCCGACCTGCACCACAAGGAATCGGCGCTGCTGTTCACCTCCGGCTACGTCTCCAACATGGCCTCGCTGTCGACGCTGGCGTCGCGGATGCCGGGCTGCGTGATCCTTTCGGACGAGCTCAACCACGCCTCGATGATCGAGGGCATCCGGCACAGCCGCGCCGAAACCAAGATCTTCGCCCATAACGACGTCAAGGACCTCGAGCGCAAGCTCGCCGAGCTCGATCCGCAGGCGCCGAAACTGGTGGCCTTCGAGTCGGTGTATTCGATGGACGGCGACATCGCGCCGATCGCCGACATCTGCGACGTCGCCGACAAATATCACGCCATGACCTATCTCGACGAAGTCCACGGCGTCGGGCTTTATGGCCCGCGCGGCGGCGGCGTCTCCGACCGCGAGGGCCTCAGCGATCGGCTCACCGTGATCGAAGGCACGCTGGCGAAGGCGTTCGGCGTGGTCGGCGGCTACGTCGCCGGCTCCGCGACGATTTGCGATTTCATCCGCAGCTTCGCCTCCGGCTTCATCTTCACCACCTCGCTGCCGCCGTCGGTGGCGGCGGGCGCCTTGGCCAGCATCCGCCATCTCAAGGCGAGCTCGGCGGAGCGCGAGCGGCACCAGGACCGCGTGGCGCGGCTGCGCAAGCGGCTCGACCAGGCCGGCGTGGCGCATATCGCCAATCCCAGCCACATCGTCCCGGTGATGGTCGGCGACGCGGTGCGCTGCAAGCAGATCAGTGACACCCTGATCAGCCGTTACCGCATCTATGTGCAGCCGATCAATTATCCGACCGTGCCGCGCGGCACCGAGCGGCTGCGGATCACGCCGTCGCCGCATCACACCGACGCTGACATTGAGAATCTGGTGCAGGCGCTGACCGAAATCTGGGCCGAACTCGGGCTCGCCAAAGCCGCGTAAGTTTTTTCGCGCGGCGCTGCGGCGCCGCCCGTCGTCAAGCAAAAGCGTCCCCGACAGCCGCCGCTGTCGGGGACGCTTGTTTTTGCGTGCGGTCATATGCTCAGACGGGACCTTGCCGCGCGGCTTCAACCCCGCTTCGGCTTGGCTGAGGTTCGGGTCAGCCGCATCCGGCCCTGGGTGCGCGGCAGAAACTGCGCGCCCTTGGCGCTGAGGAACTCCTGCATCGCGCGCGCCGGAGGCAGCAGCACCTTGTCCTTGCGGCTGAGCACGAACCATTGCCGCACCACCGGCAGCCCGACCACGTCGAGGATCACCAGCCGGCGCTCGTCGAGTTCGGTGGCCACGGTGTGCGCCGATAGGAAGGCGATGCCGAGCCCGGCGATCACCGCCTGCTTGATGGTCTCGTTGCTGCTCATCTCCATGCCGATGGTGGGACGAATGCCGGCGGATTCGAACAATTGCTCCATCAGGCTGCGGGTGCCCGAGCCCGGCTCGCGGGTCAGGAAGGTCTCCTTGGCCAACTCGGCGAGTTCGATGCGATGCTTGCGCGCCAGCCGATGCGCGGTCGGCGCGATGATGACGTGCGGATGGTCGCCGATCAGATGCACGTCCATGTCGATGCCGATCGGCGGCCGGCCCATGATCGCGATGTCGAGCTCATAGCCCTTCAGCGCGTTGCCGATCTCCTGGCGGTTGCCGATCGACAGCTTGACGTCGATATGCGGGTGCAGCTTCTGAAACCCGGAGATCGCGAACGGCACGAAGTACTTCGCGGTGGAGACCGCGCCGATCGAGATCCGCCCGGCGGTCTTGCCGGCGATCATGTCGAGCGAGGTTTCGCAGGCGGCGATCGCCGCCTCGATGCGGTCGCACAACGCCAGCACCTCGACCCCGGCGTCGGTCAAACTCATGCCGTCGCTCTTGCGCTGGATCAGCGGCAGCCCGGCCAGCGCCTGCAGGTTGCGCAGCTGCAGCGTCACCGCCGGCTGGGTGAGGTGCAGCTTGTTGGCGGCGGCGGTGATGCTGCCGCTGCCGGCCAGCGCCGCCAGCGCCCGCAACTGCCGGATGGAAACCGTGCGGAACAGCTTTGCCATAAGATAAACTTTCACGAAGCCGAAGATAAAGAAATTTCCCTTATTTAGCGGAGCGCGTCAATCTCCTCCCAACCCATCCCGCCGGATTGCAACCGCCGTCGCGGCAGCCCACCGCGACGACGATCCCCGATCCGCAGGACCGCCAGAAACGCCACAGAGGAGAGCGCCATGAACGAGTCAGTCACGATACGTGGCAAGGACCGCTACAAGTCCGGGGTGATGGAATACAAGAAAATGGGCTATTGGGAGCCCGACTACGAGCCGAAGGACACCGACATCATCGCGCTGTTCCGGGTCACGCCGCAGGACGGCGTCGATCCGATCGAGGCGTCCGCGGCGGTCGCCGGCGAATCCTCCACCGCGACCTGGACAGTGGTGTGGACCGACCGGCTGACCGCGGCGGAAAAATATCGCGCCAAATGCTATCGCGTCGATCCGGTGCCGAATTCGCCCGGGCAGTATTTCGCCTACATCGCCTATGACCTCGATCTGTTCGAGAACGGCTCGATCGCCAATCTGTCGGCCTCGATCATCGGCAACGTGTTCGGCTTCAAGCCGCTGAAGGCGCTGCGGCTCGAAGACATGCGGCTGCCGGTTGCCTACGTGAAGACGTTTCAGGGCCCGGCCACCGGCATCGTGGTCGAGCGCGAGCGCATGGACAAGTTCGGCCGGCCGCTGCTCGGCGCCACCGTGAAGCCGAAGCTCGGGCTGTCCGGGCGCAATTACGGCCGCGTGGTGTACGAGGCGCTCAAAGGTGGTCTCGACTTCACCAAGGACGACGAGAACATCAATTCGCAGCCGTTCATGCATTGGCGCGAGCGCTTCCTGTATTGCATGGAAGCCGTCAACAAGGCGCAGGCGGCGTCCGGCGAGATCAAGGGCACCTATCTCAACGTCACCGCCGGCACCATGGAGGACATGTACGAGCGCGCCGAATTCGCCAAGCAGCTCGGCTCGGTGATCATCATGATCGACCTGGTGATCGGCTACACCGCGATCCAGTCGATGGCGAAATGGGCGCGCAAGAACGACATGATCCTGCACCTGCACCGCGCCGGCCACTCGACCTACACGCGGCAGCGCAACCACGGCGTCTCGTTCCGCATCATCGCCAAATGGATGCGGCTCGCGGGCGTCGATCACATCCACGCCGGCACCGTGGTCGGCAAGCTGGAAGGCGATCCGGCGACCACCCGCGGCTATTACGACATCTGCCGCGAGGACTTCAATCCGGCGCAGCTCGAACACGGCGTGTTCTTCGACCAGAACTGGGCGAGCCTGAACAAGCTGATGCCGGTGGCCTCGGGCGGCATCCATGCCGGCCAGATGCACCAGCTGCTCGATCATCTCGGCGAGGACGTGGTGCTGCAGTTCGGCGGCGGCACCATCGGCCATCCGATGGGCATTCAGGCGGGGGCCACCGCCAACCGCGTGGCGTTGGAAGCGATGATCCTCGCCCGCAACGAAGGCCGCGATTATCTGCACGAGGGCCCGGAGATTCTGGCCAAGGCGGCGCAGACTTGCACGCCGCTGAAGGCGGCGCTGGAGACCTGGAAGAACGTCACTTTCAACTACGAATCCACCGACATGCCCGACTACGCGCCCACCCCCAGCGTCTCGATGTAAGGAGCAGGACCATGCGAGTGACCCAGGGTTGTTTTTCGTTCCTGCCCGATCTCACCGATGAGCAGATCACCGCGCAGGTGCAATACGCGCTCGGCAAGGGCTGGGCGGTGAACATCGAATTCACCGACGATCCGCACCCCCGCAACACCTATTGGGAAATGTGGGGGCTGCCGATGTTCGACTTGCAGGACGCCGCCGGCGTGCTGATGGAATTGAACGAGTGCCGCAAGATCTATGGCGACCGTTACATCCGGCTGTCAGCGTTCGATTCCAGCCACGGCTGGGAATCGGTGCGGCTGTCGTTCATCGTCAACCGGCCGAAGGAAGAGCCGGGCTTCCGGCTCGAGCGCCAGGAATCCGACGGCCGCAACATGCGCTACACCACCAAGGCCTACGCAGTCGATCGTCCCGAGGGCCGACGCTACGGTGGATCATGAACGAGGCCGCGATCCCCGACACTACGGCCGCGGTGCAAACCGCGGTCGATCTCCGAAAGGAATTCAACGAGGTCGGCATCGGCGAGGTGCTCGATCAGCTCGATCGCGAATTGATCGGGCTGAAGCCGGTGAAGACGCGAATTCGCGAGATCGCCGCGCTGTTGTTGATCGAGCGGCTGCGCAAGCGGATGGGGTTGGCGACCGGCAATCCGACGCTGCACATGTCGTTCACCGGCAATCCCGGCACCGGCAAGACCACGGTGGCGCTGCGCATCGCGGCGATCCTGCACAAGCTCGGCTTCGTGCGCCGCGGCCATGTGGTGTCGGTGACGCGCGACGAATTGGTCGGGCAATATATCGGCCACACCGCGCCGAAGACCAAGGAGGTGCTGAAAAAGGCGATGGGCGGCGTGCTGTTCATCGACGAGGCGTATTATCTGTATCGCCCCGACAACGAGCGCGACTACGGTCAGGAAGCGATCGAGATCCTGCTGCAGGTGATGGAAAACCAGCGCGACGATCTTGTCGTGATTCTCGCCGGTTACGGCGACCGGATGGACAAATTCTTCGCCTCCAATCCCGGCTTTCGCTCGCGGATCGCGCATCACATCGATTTCCCGGATTATTCCGACGACGAACTGTTGTCGATCGCCGAACTGATGCTGACCGAGCAGAACTACAAGTTCTCTGCCGACGCTGAGGCGGCGTTCGTGCGCTACATCGCCCTGCGCAAAACCCAGCCGTTGTTCTCCAACGCCCGCTCGATCCGCAACGCGCTCGACCGGATCCGCCTGCGCCAGGCCAACCGGCTGGTCTCCGATCTCGATCGCGTGCTCACCGCCGACGACATCATGACGCTGGAGGCTTCCGACGTGCTGGCGAGCCGGGTGTTCGAGAAGGGCATGGGGGAGACGTAAGCTCAGCCCGCACCACATGCCGAGCCCCGCGCCATACGCTGTCATTCCGGGGCGCAAGGGCGGCAGCCCGAGCGAACCCGGAATCTGCAACGCACGCTTAACTCAAACACCCGGAGCAAGATTCCGGGTCCGCTTCCAGCTTCGCCACGCGCGCCCCGGAATGACCAATTCGGACTCACTGCAGAAATGCGGGTTTCGCGCGTCAGCCCCGCAGCGCCATCAGCACCTCGTCCGGTCGCTCGACCATCATCGAATGCCCGGCGCCGCGCAGCACTTCCACGCGCGCCTGCGGCAATGCCGCCGCCAGCGCCTTGCCGTACTTGAGCGGCGTCATCATGTCGCGTTCGCCGAGAATCAGCGTGACCGGAACGCTGACTTTGGCCGCCGCCTCGAGCGCGCCGTGATAATTGTTGCAGGCCGACAGATCGGCGAACAGCACGCCAGGCTTGTTGTTTTCTAATACGCGCAGCGCGCCGCCATGCATCCACAGCCCGGGCGCGAGATTGCCGCCGAGCTCGGCGGCATAGCCGAGCCCCCAGATCGTCATCATGGCGATGGCGTCGCGGCTGTCGGCTTCGGCGGCCTTCAACAGATCGGGTCCGACCGTCATCGCGCTGGTGGTGCTGATCAGCGCCAGCGCCGAGACCCGCGCCGGGTGCCGCGCCGCGGTGTCGAGCGCGATCAGCGAGCCCATCGAGTGGCCGATCAGTTCGGCGGTCGTCGCACCAGCGGCGGCGATCAGCGCCGCGGTCCAGTCCGCCATCTCGCCGATGCTGGTCAGCGCCGCGCCGGCCGAGCGGCCGTGGCCGGGCAGGTCGGGCGCCAGCACGCTGAAGCCGTGATGCGCGAACCAGCGGCTGTGCAGCGCCCACACCGAATGATCGAAGCCGGCGCCGTGCAGCAGCACCACCGCGGGCAACGCGGCATCGAACGGCGCGCCGCCGGTGGCCACGAAAGTGTCGATGCCGTTGACCTCAATCCGCATCGCTCAACCTTTCTGCGAGGCGCGCAGCGCCTGGCCGAGGTCGTCGGTGATGTCGGCCGCCGACTCCAGCCCGACCGACAGCCGAACTAACTCCTCGCCGACGCCGGCGGCTTGCAACTGCTCGGCACTCATCTGCTGGTGAGTGGTCGAGGCCGGATGAATCACCAGCGTCTTGGCGTCGCCGACATTGGCGAGGTGGCTGGTCAGCCGCAGCGCCTCGATGAACTTCTTGCCGGCGGCGCGGCCGCCCTTGATGCCGAACGACACGATCGAGCCGGCGCCGTTCGGCAGCAATTGCTTCGCCAGTTCGTAATCGGGGTGAGTGTCGAGCGAGGGATGCAGCACCCAGTCGACCGCCTTGTGCGCGGCAAGAAACGCAATCACCGCTTGGGTGTTGGCGATGTGGCGATCCATCCGCAGTCCCAGCGTTTCGACGCCCTGCAGCAATTGAAAGGCGTTGGTCGGCGACAGGCACGCGCCGAAATCGCGCAGCCCTTCCATCCGCGCCCGCATGATGAAGGCCGGCGGGCCGAACTGCTCGTCAAAGACGATGTCGTGATAGCCGGCATAAGGCTCGGTCAACGTCGGGAATTTGCCGGAGCCGTGCCAGTCGAAGCGGCCGCCGTCGACGATCGCGCCGCCGATCGCGATGCCGTGGCCGCCGATCCATTTGGTCGCGGAGTTCATCACGATGTCGGCGCCGTGCTCGATCGGCCGGCACAGATAGGGCGTGGCGAAAGTGTTGTCGATGAGTAGCGGGATCTTCACCTCATGCGCGATCGCGGACACGCGCGGAATGTCCAGCACTTCAAGGCCGGGATTGCCGATGGTCTCGCCGATCACGAGCCTGGTATTCGGTTTGATCGCCGCGGCGAGGCCGTCGAGGTCGCGCGGCTTCACGAACGTCGTGGTGATGCCGAAGCGCGGCAGCGTATGCGCGAGCAGGTTGATGGTGCCGCCATAGAGCGATGAGGAGGCGACGATGTGATCGCCTGCATTGAGCAGCGTGGCGATGGCCAGATGCAGCGCCGCCATGCCGCTCGCGGTGCAGACCGCGCCGACGCCGGCTTCCAGCGCGGCGAGCCTTTCTTCTAGCACTGCGGTCGTTGGATTGGAGATGCGGGTGTAGATGTGACCGGGGCGCTCGAGGTTGAACAGCGCCGCGGCGTGATCGGCGTCCTGAAACACATAGGACGTGGTCTGATAGATCGGCACGGCGCGCGAGCCGGTGAGCGGGTCGGGGCGCTGGCCGGCGTGCAGGCTGAGGGTCTCGAAACCGGGTGGTTTGGGTGCGGGCATCGGCAAAACTCGTGCAAAAAAACTTGCGGCAAACCTGGGGCAGTGTTTACGCCGGCTGATCGGCCAATCCCACCGCCCACAACGCGAAGCCGTAGACGATCGCGACCTCGTCGAGCCGGTTGAAACGCCCCGACGCGCCGCCGTGGCCGGCGCCCATATTGGTGCGCAGCAGCACCGGACCGCCGCCGGTCATGGTGGCGCGCAATCGCGCGATCCATTTCGCCGGCTCCCAATAAGTGACGCGCGGATCGCTCAATCCGCCCATCGCCAGAATTGCCGGATAGATTTTCGCCGCGACATTGTCGTAGGGCGAGTAGGACAGAATCGTCTTGAAGTCGGCTTGGCTGGCGATCGGGTTGCCCCACTCCGGCCATTCCGGCGGCGTCAGCGGCAGCGTGTCGTCGAGCATGGTATTCAGCACATCAACAAAGGGCACTTCGGCGACGATGCCGGTGAACAAGTCGCCGGCGCGGTTGGCGATCGCGCCCATCAACATGCCGCCGGCGCTGCCGCCATGGCCGACGATGCGTTTTTCCGATGTGTAGTTGGCGGCGATCAGCGCCTTCGCGCTGGCGGCGAAATCGTCGAACGAATTGGTCTTCTTCTCGCGCTTGCCGTCGAGATACCAGCCCCAGCCCTTGTCGGCGCCGCCGCGGATATGCGCGATCGCATAGACGAAGCCGCGATCGACCAGCGATAATCTATTCGCGGAGAACGACGCCGGCATCGCCATGCCATATGAGCCATAACCATAGAGCAGCAGCGGCGCGCTGCCGTCGCGCGCAAGGTCCTTGCGGTGCAGGATCGACACCGGCACTTCGGCGCCGTCATGCGCCGTCGCCATGATCCGGGTGGTGACGTAGTCGGCCGGATTGTGGCCGGAGGGAATCTCCTGGCGCTTGCGCAGCGCCCGCTCGCGCGTCGCCATGTCGTAGTCGTAGACCTCCGATGGCGTGGTCATCGACGAATAGGAAAACCGCAGAGTGCTGGTGTCGAATTCGTAGGAACCCATGGTGTCGAGCGAATAGGCCGCCTCGTCGAAGGCGATGGCGTGTTCTTCGCCATTGGCGAGATCGCGGATCACGATCGAGGGCAGCGCGCCCTCGCGCTGCAGCCGCACCATGTGTCCGGCATAGAGTTCGACGTCGAGAATGTAGATCCCGGCGCGGTGCGGGATCAGGTCGCGCCAGTTGGCGCGCGCCGGTGCTGCCAGCGGCGCAACGACCACCTTGAAGTCGATGGCGTCGTCGGCATTGGTCAGGATGTATAATTGCTCGCCGCGATCGGCGACCGAATATTGCACGCCGCTTTGCCGCGCAGCGACCAGCCGCGGTTTTACGGCGGGATCGGCGAGATCGATCAGCCAGTGCTCGGAGGTCTCGTGGTCGCCGCCGGCGATCACGCAGAACCGGCCGGAGGAGCTCTCATGAATATGGGTGAACCAGCCGGAGTCCACCTCCTCATAGACCAGCGCGTCGTCGGATTGCAGCGTGCCGAGCTTGTGGCGCCAGACCTGCATCGGGCGGTGGTTGTCGTCGAGCTTCACATAGAAGAACGCCGAGGAGTCCAGACTCCACACCACGCCGCCGTCGCTAGCCTCGACCACCTCGGCGTGGTCGAGGCCGCTCGCCCAGTCGCGCACCCTTATCGAAAAATATTCCGAGCCGCTGGCGTCGGCGCTCCAGGCTTCGAGCCTGTGATCCGGCGAATGCCGCGCGCCGCCGAAGCGAAAATAGTCCGAGGCCTTGGCGAGTTCGTCGCCGTCCAGCACCACATGCGGCTCGCCGCCGTCGCGCGGGGTGCGCGCGATCATCTCGTGCTGGCCGCCCTCGCGGAACTTGCGCATATAGGCGTAGGGACCGTCCGGCGACGGCACGCTGGAGTCGTCCTCCTTGATGCGCCCGCGCATCTCGGCGACCAGGGTCTTCTGCAGGCCGGCGGTGTGGCCGAGCAGGCTCTCGGTATAGGCGTTCTCGGCCTCGAGATAGCTCCTGATGTCGGGATCGAGCACGGAGGAATCCCGCAGCACCTCCTGCCAGTTCGGATCCTTCAGCCAGGCATAGTCGTCGGTGAGCGTGATCCCGTGGGTGGTGAATTGATGCGGGCGTCGCGGCGCCACCGGGGCGGCAGGCGGGGTGTGGCGATCGCGACTCTGGGTCATCCGGTCTCTCTTGGGCTGGTGGCTCGGCGGGGTTTTGACCTTACCGCCTTGCGGCGGACGGCGATAGCCGCCGATCCTGGTTGAGCCGGCTTCTGCGACGGAGCCCCGGGGCCGCCGCTGCGACATCGAAGCGGATTAGCCCCGGCCGGCGAGTTCTGTTATTCTGCGGCGCAACGCGGCGCTGCCGCGCGAGGAGACATCAATGCGAAGATTGTTGACGATGCTGGCGGCGCTGGCGACCCTGAGCCTGACCAATTGCGGCTACAACACCATCCAGAGCAACGACCAGGAGGTCAAATCGACCTGGTCGGAAGTGGTCAACCAGTATCAGCGCCGCGCCGATCTGGTGCCCAATCTGGTCAATTCGGTGAAGGGCTTCGCCCAGCAGGAAAAGGACGTGCTGCTCGGCGTCACCAACGCCCGCGCCAAGGTCGGCAGCATCCAGGCGACGCCGGAGGTGTTGAACGATCCCGCCGCGTTCCAGAAATTCCAGGCCGCGCAGGGCGAACTTTCCAGCGCGCTGTCGCGCCTCCTGGTGGTCACCGAAAATTATCCGCAGTTGAAATCCGACGCGCTGTTTCGCGATCTGATGGCACAGCTCGAGGGCACAGAAAACCGCATCACCGTGGCGCGCAACCGTTACATCAAGGCGGTGCAGGACTACAACGTCACGGTGCGCTCGGTGCCGACCAATTTCACCGCGCTGCTGTTCGGCTACAAGGAAAAGCCCAACTTCACCGTCGCCAACGAAAACGAGATCTCCACCGCGCCGAAGGTCGATTTCAATCCGCCGCCGGCACCGGCGGCGCCCGCACCGGCGAAGTAGCGACGGACGACGCGGCGTGGCCGCGATGCGCGCGATCAAGGGCCTGCTGGTCGTCGTGATGCTGTGCTTCGGCTTTGCCGCCGAAGCGCAGGTCGCGGTGCCGCCGCTGACCGGGCGGGTGGTCGATCAGACCGCCACCTTGAGCAGCGAGGCGATCGGCAGGCTCGATCAGAAGCTGAGAGATTTCAAGGCCCGCAAGGGCAGCCAGGTCGCGGTGCTGATCGTATCCAGCACGCAGCCCGAGGCGATCGAGCAATATTCGCTGCGGGTTGCGGAGGCCTGGAAGATCGGCCGCAAGAAGATCGACGACGGCGCCATCCTGCTGGTCGCCAAGGCCGACCGCAAACTGCGCATCGAGGTCGGCTACGGCCTGGAAGGCGCGCTCAACGACGTCACCGCCAAGCGCATCATCGACGAGATCATCACCCCGAAATTCAAAGCCGGGGATTTCGCCGGCGGCATCGAGGACGGCATCGACAAGATGCTCGGCGTGATCGACGGCGAGCCGCTGCCAGTGCCGCAGCCGCAGCACGACTGGGGCGAGGGCGGCTTCGACCCCGGTGAGCTGTTCAATCCGGTGCTGATCATCGCCGCGCTGGCGCTGAGCGGCATCATGCGGGCGATGCTCGGCCGGCTGCTGGGCGCGGTGGCGACCGGCGGGCTGGTCGGCGTGATCGCCTGGTTGATCGCCGCGTCATTGATCACCGCGGGGCTCGCCGCATTGCTGTCATTCGTGTTCGCACTGTTCAGCGACGCGTTCACCTCCGGCGGCGGCTATGGTCGCGGCAGCGGCAGCGGCGGCTGGTCCGGCGGATCGTCGTCGGGCGGCTCCAGCGACAGCGGCTGGAGCGGCGGCGGCGGCTCGTTCGGCGGCGGCGGCGCCTCGGGGAGTTGGTGAGCATGGGCCTCAAACGCATCGGCAGGCATCTCTGGGCCAACCGCTCGCGGGTGCAGAAGGCGTTCCCGCCGCGCACCCTGGACGCCATCGAACACGCCATCCGCGCCAGCGAGGCCTCGCACGCCGGCCAGATCCGTTTCGTGGTGGAAGGCGCGCTCGACGGCGCGCCGCTGTTTGCCGATCAGCCGGCGCGGCAACGCGCGCTCGACGTGTTCTCGCAATTGCGGATCTGGGACACCGAGCACAACAACGGCGTGCTGCTCTATGTGCTGCTCGCCGACCGCAACGTCGAGATCATCGCCGACCGCGGCATCGACGCCAAAGTCGACGCCGCCGAGTGGGAAGCGATCTGCCAGGCGATCGAAGCCGACTTCCGCGGCGGGCGTTTCGAGCAGGGTGCGGTCAACGGCATCCAGGCGATCGGCCGCCACCTCGCCGCGCATTTCCCCGGCGACGCCAATGATGCCAACGAGCTGCCGGACGGTCCGGTGGTGATCTAGAGCTATTTCCGGTTCTGATAGAATCGGAACCGGAGCTCTCGATTCCTGATTTGACGGGTTTTCTTCAGGCGAAGCGGGCTCCGCTTCGCGCGAAACCGCTATGGCCACTTTGGCGACAAATTTCGGCCAGCAATGCCGGCTAATCGCGGAGCCGTCGATGGGCCCGGAACAAATCCTAAAATTTTCGTAACCCGCGGCGAGGGTAATCATTTCGCAACTATCAAAGTGACTAATTGGTCAACCTTTACTGGAGAATGCGTCGTGAGTGCAGAGCAGGGTGACAGCGTTGAAGCCAGCCATGGTGCGATCGCCGGCGGGGCGTCCCCGGCCGGGGCCACTCCCGCCACATCGTCCGCCGCGACCGAGCCGGTGAAAGCCGCGCCGCCGGCCGCGGCTGCCGGACCCGCGCCTTCGGCGGCGTCGGATCAGCCGCATTCGGATCCCGTCCATGTCGAGGGCGCGCCCAATCTCGTCCCGGAGCACAGCGGCCCGACCCAGCCCGCCAAGGACGCGGCGGCCGCGGCCGCCTCGCCGCGCGCGGGCCAGATCACCATCATGTCGCCGCTGCGCGATTGGGACGACCGCATCGGCGGCGAACAGCGCTCCTCCGCAGAGGCGCCGCGCGGCCTGTTCGGCAAGCGCCGCGCCACGGCGATGGCCGCGGTGATCGCGGTGGCGGCGATCGCCGGCGCGCTCGGCGGCGCGTTGGCGACCGCGAGCCTCGGCCATCCGGTGGCGGACACCAGCGCCGTGACCAGGCAGACCCAGGCGCTGAACGAGCAGATCGCCCGGCTCGACGCCGATCTCGCGGCGCTGAAGGGCAATGTCGATCATTCCGCCAAGCAGACCGCGGCGCAGATCGCGCAGCTCGGCAAGGCCGGGGACAAGCCCGACAAGACCGGCGACCGCTTCGACAAGGTGGAGAAGGCGCAGGCCGATGCCGCGACCAAGCTCGCGAAATTGAGCGACGCGGTCGACAAATTGAAGGCGCCGACCCCGGTGGCCGCGGCGCCCGCCGCCACGCCGGTTGCGGCGAAGGACGCCACCGGCTCGCTCGCTGCGAGCAATGCGAATGCGGCTGCGACGACCAGCGCCGCCGCCCAGCCGCCGAAGCCGGAGCTGGCGCGGTTGCCGACGGTGCCGGGCTGGGTGCTGCACGACGTCGCCAACGGCGCCGCGGTGATCGAAGGCCGCCAGGGCATGTTCGAAGTCTATGCCGGCGATCCGATTCCCGGCCTCGGCCGGGTCGACGCGATCCGCCGCCAGGACGGCCGCTGGGTGGTGGTGACCAGCCGCGGCCTGATCGTCGCGCGCTGAGCGTCATTGTGAGCCGAGGACGGCGCTTTGCGCCGGCCGACCAGCGAAGCAATCCAGCGGCTGCAAACCGAGCTCTGGATTGCTTCGTCGCAAGAGCTCCTCGCAATGACGAACTCAAACGCTCGGATTCGTTAAGCGCATTATTAGGCGGGCCTCAGCCCACCGTGCCCGACGCGCGCAGCCGCGCGATCGCCGCGTCGTCGAAGCCGGCGCCGCGCAGGATTTCGTCGCTGTGCTGGCCGACCGCCGGCGGATGCCGCGGCTGCACCTTGGCGCTGCCCTCGACCCAGATCGGGCTGTTGACGGTGAGCAGCGTGTCGTTTTCGAACGGCACCAGCACGTCATTGTCGAGCATCTGCCGGTCGGTCGGAATGTCGTCGAGGATGCCGACCACGCCGAACACCAGGCCGTTGCCGTCGAGAAGGTCGCGCCACTGCGCCAGATCCTGCGCGGCGAAAATCGTGTCGAGGATCGCGATCAGTTCGACCGAGTGGGCGTGACGCGCGGCCTTGGTGGCGAATCGCGGGTCATCGATCAAGTCGTCGCGGCCGAGGCATTTCGCCAGCACCGGCCACTGCTTGTCCTCGTTGAGCAGCGACAGGATGATCCAGCGGCCGTCGCGGCAGCGATAATGATTGACCATGGCGTTGAGCGCGCGTTCGCGCGGCCGCCGCTCGTCAAACGTCGCGCCGCACAGTTTCGCCTGCGCCAGCACGCTACTTGCCCACACCCCGTTGGCCATCAGATTGGATTTGACGTGGGCGCCCTTGCCGGTGCGCTCGCGCCGATACAGCGCGGTGACGATCGCGCCATACAGCGCCATCGCGCAGGGATGGTCGCCCATCCCGGCGATCGAGCGCGCCGGCGTGGTGTCGTCGTCGGCGCGCACCAGATCCATCAATCCGGAGCGCGCCCACCAGGCGTTGCTGTCGAAGCCGGGCTTGTTGGCCTCCGCGCCGCGGTCGCCATAGCCGGTGAAGCAGGCATAGATCAGCCGCTCGTTCAGCGGGCTGAGATCGGCGTAGCTGACGCCGAGCCGCTCGCGCACCAGCGGCGGAAAATTGGTGATGAAGACGTCGGCGCCCGCCACCAGCCGGCGCAGCACCGCCTGGCCCTCCGGCTTGCTGAGATCGAGTGCCAGGCTCTTCTTGTTGCGGGATTCCATCAGCCAGGCGTAGTTATGCGGGCTTTGCGGATAGCCCGGCAGCTTCGGCAGGTTGCGATACGGATCGCCGGCGCCGGGCGGCTCGATCTTGATGACGTCGGCGCCGAAATCGGACAGCACCGTCGCCGCAGCCGGCGCCGCGATGAAGCTGGCGCAGTCCAGCACCTTGAGGCCGTCGAATATCCCGTCGTCCATGTCGGATCGTCCCCGGCGGTTGTTGTTGTTGGAGGCGGTCGCAGTGGTGCGCGCGCGGTCGGCGGCCGCGTCGCCGCCCGCCGACATTTGACCCGTGTTGACCGCGCGATGCAACGCCGCGGCGATCATCGTGCGCGGCAGCGGCGAACGGCGAACGGCGCGCGGCGGCGAGCTGCGGCGAGCTGCGGCGAGGGCGGACGTCATGCGGAAAATTTATTTTCGCCGTCGCGAGCCTTGCCGGGAAACATTTGTCGGCTGGCGCGTTGCTCCAGCCTGAATTTCACGTGGTGACTCCGCGAAATTTTTTCGGCTTGGCCCTCGCGACGGCGTCGTCGCGGTGCTGTTGTGGATAACTCGCAGCGCAACTTCGTCAATAAAATTGCGGGTTTTTGCAATCGTCGCGGAACTGTCGTGCGGGTTTCATTTTTCTCGACGCGTCGCTTCGAAACGGTGTTGACAGTCCGGAGAGCCCGGGACTATAAACCGGCCACTGGACGCGGCGTTGTTTTGGCCCTGGCCGAAACGAACTAAGCGCGCTTCTAGCTTCTCTCATCGAGATGAGTGAAAAGCAGCCGAGAGTTATCGGTTGCGATTTGTCGTCGGATGAGGGTATACGACGCTCCCTTGGTTGGGGGTGCTGCTTCCTCCGGGAAGTGACATGGTCTCTTCGGAGATCGCTTCCTTCGGGGAGTGTTAGCTTCCTTCGGG
>NZ_DASWPE010000031.1:0-6436 GCF_036404135.1 Rhodopseudomonas sp.
TCGGCGTCAAATAGCATCGCCCGCCGCGACGCCCTAAGACTACAGCCCCGCCTTGCCCGTCATGGGCAAGGCGGGGCTGACGTGATAGAGAGGCCCGTTCGGACGCCCGCTGGCGCGCCGTCCCGATCGAGGCGCCGGCCCGATGGCCGGGACGACAGCAGCAGTCTTCGACCGAACGTTGCCATGACCGTAAAGGTGCAACTTGCTGGATAGTCTGTATAGCCTCGGCTTTCTCCCGCGCATGCTGCTGTGCTGTCTGATGATGGCCGGTGCAGGTTACGGTGCCTTCGCCAACACGGCGAAGCCGCGCGAGCCTGGCATCAGCCATTACAAGTTCTTGCTGGAATCCGACAATTTTAACGATTGGGGCAAGCTCTATCGCATCGTCTGCTTGGTATCGTTCCTGGCGGCGGCGGGGGTGTCGATCATGAAGATGGTCAGCCTGCTGATGGGCGGCCCGCTGGTTGATCTCGACGCGTTCGGATAGACGACATTTGGCGCCCGGCGTGGCCCTTCAACGTGATCTCCATTTTGTCGGCGGTTCGATTGCAAGCCGGTCAGCGCGGCGTCGTCTGATCACGTCGCCGAACCCGCAGCCGGCTTGGGTTTTGTGCGCGCTATGGCGGCGGTTGCGATCCCCGCGCATTGCAGCGGACAGCGTGAGCGTCGTCACGATGTTCAACGGCGGTCTTCGTTTGTCTTGCAATGATCGCCACACCGGCGCACGACCATCGCGCGCTTGCTGACAGCGGGCGGCCACCGCGTTCGAAGTCCTCGTAGGAATGCCAGTGGCATTTACTTCGGTCGCGTTACTAGAACCGCACCTCAACTGCAATCAACAAGCGAAGTTTGTGCCTTGTGTCGAGGCGGCTGCGACGTTGTTCGGGGATTTGTTCGCCTCGCGACAACGATTCAAGCATGGCACGAGACGGCCAGCAGTCTTGCCCGAGGCAGCAACGGAGCAAGTTATTGACTGTGCCACGTGAAAGGATAGCTTCGGCATGCCAAAACAGGCACGAGCGAATTCCCGCACAATTTGCGATGAGTCCCGGGGGACAGGATGAGATTCATCATAGCTGATGACCATCCGCTTTATCTTGAGGCGGTGCAGACACAGGTGGCGCGCAGCTGCGCCGGCGCGGAGGTGCGAACCACGACGACGGTCGAGGGCGCCATCGGCTTGCTGTCGCAGGCCCCGGCCGATTTGATCCTGCTCGACTATTCGATGCCGGGAATGAACGGCGTCGAAGGGCTGCGCAGCGTCATTGCAAAAAGCGACGGCGCGCCGGTGGTGGTGATGTCGGGCGTCGCCAACCGCGAAAACGTGATCGAATGCATCAACGCCGGCGCCAAGGGCTATATCCCGAAGACGCTGGAAGGCTTTATGTTCTCGGCCGCGATTTCCCTGGTGGTGGGCGGTGCGACTTACGTTCCGACCGAATTCGTGATGGCGGGGGCCGAATTGCCACAGCCGTCTTCGCCGGCGACCAACGCGTTTTACTCCGAACGAGAATTAGCGATGCTGGGGATGGTGATCGCCGGGGCGCCCAACAAGGAAATCGCCCGGCGTTTCGGCGTGCAGGAAGTCACGGTCAAGTATCATCTATCGCGTCTGTACCGACGCATGGGTGTCAACAACCGGGCTCAAGCCGTGGCGTCGGCGGTGCATGCCGGAATTTCAGCAACGCTGCCGCCGGATCCTGCGGGGCGTGGTCGGTAGGAAACCAGGAATTCAGCGACGCTGCCGCCGGATCCTGCGGGGCGCGGTCGGTAGGAAACCAGCAATGCGGAAATTTGCTTTCACGCGGGAGCGAGGCCGACGTGCCAAACTCGTCCGCGGCGCAGTTTTGTCGTTGTTGCGGACCGGGCGCTCGCGGTTTCGCCAGTTCCGAACCAAGAGCATCCGCTTCCAATTGTTCAACCTGATCGCGCTCAGCGCGGTCAGCCTGGCCTGCTTGTCGGTGTTCGCCGCGTTCTCGTTGCGCAACGAGATGCTGGAATCCAGCATTCGCGAGACCATCGACCTAGCCGAGGTGGCGAGGTCCACGGCTCAGACCTATCACGACATGGCGGTGCGCGGCGAGATCGACGATGCGTCGGCGCGACGGATGGCGGAACGGGTCATCCGCAATATGCGTTATGCCAATGAGGAGTATTTCTTCGTCTATGACACCAGCGGGATCGAGCTGGTTCACGGCACGATGCCGGATCGCGAAGGCAAGAACTACTTGGGAACCACGGATTCCCGGGGCTATGCCTATCTCCCCGACATGCTCAAATTGGCCAAGGACGGCGGCGGCCACGTTTTCTACTGGTTTCCGAAGCCGGGAAGCCGCACCCCGGTGCGCAAGGTCACCTCGGCCATCGGCTTCGCCCCTTGGGGGTGGACGATTTCGACCGGCGTGTATCTTGAAGACGTCGACTCGCAGTTCTGGAGTGCGCTCACCAATTTCGCCTTGATCAGCATTATCGCGATCGTGCTGGTGTCGATCATTGCGGTGTTCATCTCCGAATCGATCGCGCGGCCGGTGCGCTCGCTGGCCGCGGTGACGGCCCGGATCGGCATGGGGCAATACGACATCGTGGTGCCGGCGACCGAACGGGCCGATGAGATCGGCATCCTTGCCGGCGCCATTCGGGTGTTGCGTGACGAAGCCAAGGCCGCCGAAGGACTGCGATTCGAACAGGAGCGCCTGAACCGCGTGCTGCGCACCGTCGGCGCCGGCAATGCCGTGTTGTTGCACTCATCCGAGGAGCAGGAACTGGCATCCCGGATGTGTCAGGCGATCGTCGACGCCGGCGGCTACCGATTGGCCTGGATCGGATTGGCGGAGAACAACGAGATCAAATCGGTTCGGCCGATGGCGATCGCCGGATATGATGACGGCTATCTTTCGTCGGCGCAGATCACCTGGGGAAACAAAGGCGGCGAGGGGCCGACCGGCGTCGCGATCCGGACCGGCATTCCGCAGATCAACGACGACACCCTGTCGGACGACAAAATGACGCCGTGGCGGACCTCGGCGATGGAGCGCGACCTACGCTCCGGCATTTCGCTGCCGATGCACGGGCCGGGCGGCGTGCTCGGCTGCATCACCATCTACGCCGACGAGCCGCACGCCTTTTCGGCGCCCGGCACGGTCTCGCTGTTGGTCGATCTCGCCAACAACCTGGCGTTCGGGATCGTCGGCACCCGCGAACGCCGCCGCCGCGAAGAAATGGAAAGCCAGCTCAACCAGGCGCAGAAGATGGAAGCGCTGGGGCAACTCGCCGGCAGCGTCGCCCACGACTTCAACAATTTGCTCGGGGCCATTCTGGGGCTGGCCGGGTTCATCGTGGAAGACGCCGGCGAGGACTATTCGACCAAACACCATGCGGCTCGCATCATCGCCGCCGGCGAACGCGGCAAGACGCTGATCCGCCAGATCCTGTCGTTCGCGCGGCGCGGCGATCTGAAGCGCGAGTGCTTTTCCATAACCGAGCTGGTCGATGAGACCCGCGCGTTGTTGCTGGCCACCATTCCGACTACCACGCAGATGGTGCTGGTGGCGGACAGCGCGGAGCCGGTGGGGGTGATCGGCGATCGCGACCAGCTGCAGCAGGTCCTGATCAATCTGTGCATCAATGCCCATGACGCGCTGGGCGGCCAGCCCGGACAGGTGAAAATCGTGGTCGGATGCGTCGAGGACGAGAGCGCGATCCTCGAGCGTTTGGCGCACCGCACCTCCGACGTGTTGCCGCCGGCCGGCGAGGTCTGGACCGACGACGAAGGAACGGTTTTTGCAACCGTCGGGAGCTTCGATCACAGCCGGCGTTATGTTTCACTGACGGTCGAGGATTCCGGATGCGGCATGCCCGCCGAGGTGGTCGCGCAAATCTTCAAACCGTTCTTTACCACCAAGAAGAAGAGCTATGGCACCGGCCTCGGCCTGTCGATGGTGCACGGCGCGGTGCTGGCCCATGGCGGCGCGCTGTCGGTCAGCAGCCGGCCGGGAAAGGGCTCGATCTTCGAGATCCTGTTGCCGATCGCCCACGAGTTCAAAGGTAAACCGCCGGCGCCGGCCCCGGTGCCGGTTCCGGTGTCGGTCCAAGCGGGCGGAAGGGTGCTTTTGGTCGACGACGACCACGACTTCGGCGACATGCTGATGATCGCCTTGGAGCGGCGCGGTTTCGAGGTTTCACCCTGCTCGGACCCGCGCGAAGCCCTGGAGGGATTGCGCGAGCATCCCGATAGCTGGGATGCGGTGATCACCGATCAAGTGATGCCGCATATGACGGGGCTGGACCTGATCCGCGAACTGCGCCGCGAAGTCTCCAATCTGCCCTGCATCTTGTGCACGGCCTATGCCGAGGACCAGCTCGACGATGAGCGGCTGAAGGATGCCGGGATCTACGCCTTGCTGCGTAAGCCCGTCGATATCGACGAACTCACCCACCATCTGATGCGCGCGATCATGGAATCGCGTCAATCCGTTGAAAACAAAGCACTAACCTAGTGCGGCGACTGTGTCGTCGCAAGTTCCCGGCAACAGCGCAGACCTGTTGACCAGGACCGAGGTCAGCTCATCGGCGCGGCCGTGACGGCGCTGGTGAGGCGGCCGATGCCGATCGCTAGCGCCGCGTTTGAAGGTATATTAATACCTATCTGCGTCGCACCTTAGCGTAAAACTACGTATTTTTGCTCTTGATCTGGATCAAAAGCGGCGACGGTATTCGAGTATTATACGGGGAACCTCTGCAAGGAGTTTGCAATGACGCCCGGTTCCGTAGCCCAGATTGCCCCTCAAGTTCCAAATTATGTTGCGTTGCGTGACGAAACCCAGGCTGCCGAAGCCAGCCGATTCGACTGGCGCCCCCAAGACGAGGTGGAAGGCCAATCCAACCAGGTTCAGAAGATGGCGGCTTTGGGCCAGCTCGCCGGGATCGTCGCCCACGATTTCAACAACCTGCTCGGGGCGATTCTGGGGCTGGCCGGGTTCATCGTGGAAGACGCCGGCGAGGATTACTCCACGCGGCACCACGCCGCTCGCATCATTGCCGCCGGCGAACGCGGCAAGACGCTGATCCGCCAGATCCTGTCGTTCGCCCGTCGTGGCGATCTGACGCGAGAGTGCTTTTCCATGACCGAGCTGGCCGATGAGACCCATGCGCTGCTGCAGGTCACCGCTCCGAAAACCACTCAGATGTTGATGGCGGCGGACGCTGCGGAACCGATGTGGGTGATCGGCGATCGCGACCAGTTGCAGCAGGTCGTGATCAATCTGTGCAAGAATGCCCATGACGCGCTGGGCGGTCAGCCCGGACAAGTGACCGTCACGGTCGTGCGCACCGAACAACAGCGCGAGATCCTCGATCGTTTGGCGCAGTGCACTGCCGACGCGTTGCCCACGGCCGGCGAGGTCTGGACCAATGATGCCGGCGTGGTGTGTGCAGCGGTCGGCAGCTTCGCTCGCAGCCGGCGTTATGTCTCGCTGATTGTCTCAGATACCGGCTGCGGCATGACGGCCGACGTCGTCGCGCAAATCTTCAAGCCGTTTTTCACGACCAAGAGTAAGAGCCACGGCACGGGTCTCGGCCTGGCCATGGTCCACAGCGCGGTGCTGGCCCATGGCGGCGCGCTTTCGGTGACCAGCCGGCCGGGAAAAGGCTCCGCCTTCGAGATCTTGTGGCCATTAGCTGACGACACCAACGACAGCGTGCTGGCGCCGATGCCGGCGCCCGCGCCCGCGCCGGTTCAGTCGTCGGTCAAGGCGGGCGGACGGGTGCTGCTGGTCGACGACGACCACGACTTCGGCGACATGCTGATGATCGCCTTGGAGCGGCGCGGTTTCGAGGTTTCGCCTTGCTCGGACCCGCGCGAGGCGCTGGAGGGATTGCGCGAGCATCCCGATAGCTGGGATGTGGTGATCACCGATCAGGTGCTGCCGCACATGAGCGGGACGGAGCTGATTCGCGAACTGCGTCGCGAGGTCTCGAACCTGCCCTGCATCCTGTGCACGGCCTATGCCGAGGACCAGCTCGACGATGAGCAGCTGAAGGAGGCCGGCATCCACGCCCTGCTGCGCAAGCCGCTCGATATCGACGAACTGACCCAGCATCTGATGCGGGCGATCATGGAGTCGCGTCCGGGCGGCGACCGCGCCCCCGCCAGCCTTGCCGGCGACGCGCAGTCGTAACGGCGCGGGCAGCGGCACGCCTGCAAGCCGCGGCCGTCATCCACGACGTAACTCCACCGATCGCAACCAGCACGCGCAACCCGACGCCGGCCAAGCCTGGCGTCGCACTGATCACCGGGCAAAAGAAAAAGCCGATGCGGTTGTGCCGCATCGGCTTTCTGGTCGTCGGTCGTTCTGGAGTGGTTACAACGGGATGTTGCCGTGCTTCTTCGGCGGCCGGTTCTCGCGCTTGGTCAGGAGCTTGCGCAGCGCCAGCGCCA
>NZ_DASWPE010000032.1:0-13578 GCF_036404135.1 Rhodopseudomonas sp.
GAGAAAGAATCGCGACAACGCTACCCCCGCGCCGCGCGGCGCGCCTCCCCCCTCATTTCGGTGAGGGGCACTGCGCAAAGCTCGGGCGCTCAGCGTCGCGAGATCGCGAGCGGCTATCCCGAACGCATCGTGGCTGTTTGATATTCGAATCCGGGATCGCAGCGGCGTCCGGCATCGCCGTCGCCCCCGCCCCATAAGGGGGAGGGGAGCAGGTAGAATCCGCAGCCGCGCTTACTCCGCCGCCTTCTTGGCCAGCGCCGCCTTCGGCCGGCCGAAGTCGGGCAAGGCTTCGTCCTGGCCGATGTCGACGATGCCGCGGCGGATGGTGCGGGTGCGGGCGAAATGCTCGTACAGCGCGTCGCCGTCGCCGCGGCGGATCGCGCGGGTCAGTTTCGACAGATCCTCCTGGAATTCGCCGAGCATTTCCAAGACCGCATCCTTGTTGTTCAGGAACACGTCGCGCCACATCGTTGGGTCGGAGGCCGCGATGCGGGTGAAATCGCGAAAGCCGCCGGCGGAAAACTTCAGCACCTCCGAGCGCGTCACCCCTTCGAGCTCCTCGGCTGTGCCTACAATTGTGTAGGCGATCAGATGCGGCAGATGGCTGGTCACCGCCAGCACCAGATCGTGGTGTTCGGCGGCCATCACTTCGACATTGGCGCCGAGCGCGCTCCAGAATGCGGCGAGCTTCTCCACCGCCTTGGGATCGGCGCCCTCGGGCGGCGTCAGGATGCACCAGCGGTTGATGAACAGTTCGGCGAAGCCGGAATCCGGCCCCGAATTCTCGGTGCCGGCGACCGGATGCGCCGGGACGAAATGCACATCGGCCGGCAGATGTTCGGCCATTGCGCGGACCACAGCGGCTTTCACTGATCCGACGTCGGAGACGATCGCGCCGGGCGAAAGATGCGGCGCGATCTCCTTGGCGACCTCGGCGGAGGCGCCGACCGGGATGCACAGGATGACGAGGTCGGCGTCCTTCACCGCCTCGGCATTGCTCTCGAACACCCGATCGACGATGCCGAGTTCGGCGACCCGCGCCCGGGTCGCCGCCGAGCGCGCGGTGGCGACGATCTCGGAGGCAAGACCCTGCGCGCGGGCGCCGCGCGCGATCGAACCGCCGATCAGCCCGAAGCCGATCAGCGCCAGCCGTTTGAACGGCGGCGTGGCGATCATGGCTGCGCCATGAAGGCGGCGACCGCCTCGACCACCAGCCGATTGGCCTCCTCGGTGCCGATGGTCATGCGCAGCGCATCCGGCAGGCCGTAATTGTTCAGCGCGCGCAGCACCAGGCCGCGCTTGGTCAGGAACGCGTCGGCCTCGGCCGCGGTCTTGCCCTTGGTGGTCGGGAAATGCACCAGCACGAAGTTGCAGACGCTCGGCGTCACGATCAGGCCGAGCTTGGTGAATTCCTCGGTTAGCCAGTTGCGCCAGGTGTCGGTGTGCGCCCGCGACATCTCGACATGCGCGGTATCCTGGATCGCCGCGACCGCGGCGAGCTGCGCCGGGACCGAGGTGTTGAACGGCCCGCGGATCCGGTTCATCGCGTCGACGATGTTGGGCGGGCCGAACATCCAGCCGATGCGCAGCGCGGCAAGGCCATGGATCTTGGAAAAGGTGCGGGTGACGACGGTGTTGTCCGTGGTCGAGACCAACTCGATGCCGGTCTCGTAATCGTTCTTCGAAACGTAGTCGGCATAGGCGCCGTCGAGCACCAGGATGACGTGCTCGGGCAGGCCCGCGCGCAGCCGCTTCACCTCGTCGAACGGAACGTAGGTGCCGGTCGGGTTGTTCGGATTGGCGAGCCACACCAGCTTGGTCCGCGGCGATACCTTGGCCAGGATGGCGTCGACGTCGCAGGTCAGGTCCTTCTCCTCGGCGACCACCAGCTTGGCGCCGTTCGCCATGGTGGCGATCGGGTAGACCAGAAAGCCGTAGGTGGTGGCGATCGCCTCGTCGCCGGGCGCGAGATAGGTGTGCGCCAAGAGGTTGAGCAATTCGTCGGAGCCGGCGCCGCAGATGATGCGGTCGGGATCGAGCCCGTAGGCGCGGCCGATCGCCTCGCGCAGCACCCGCGAGGTGCCCTCCGGGTAATCCTCCAGATGATCCGCCGCGTCCTTGTACGCCGCGATCGCGTGCGGCGACGGGCCGAACGGGGTCTCGTTGGCGGACAGCTTGAACACCTTGCGGCCGGGTTCGGCGACCGGGCTCTTGCCGGGGGTGTAGGGCGCAATATCGAGAATGCCGGGATTCGGCACGGGGCGGGACATCTTGGACTCCAGATGATGGACGCGGGATCAGGTTTTCGGCGCGCCGGTCGGGGGCACCATATAGCGGGTTGCATGGCTGCCGACGAGAGCCGAGGAGCGCAGCGAAGCGCCGGCATCGATCAGCGCCGCTTTCACGGTGTCGAGGCGGGTGCCGCCGGTGATCGACACCAGCAGCGCGGCGCCGTCGAAGGCGGTATCCGGCACCGCGACGATTTCCGCGAGCGGCGACAGCGCCCGGGCGATTTCGGCGTTCCAGCCGGATACCCGCACGCTCCACATCTCGACCTCGGTGACCATTGCGCTATCGGCGACGCGCGACACCACGAACACCGGCAAGGCGGCGGGATGGTCGGCGCGCTCGATGAACGGCAGCCTTGCGATGATCTTCGGTGCGCCGGGGGTTTCCAGCGCCACCCACCACGGCGTGCGGCTCGAGGTCGCCGACACCAGTGCCAGGTCGCCCTTCGAGCGCGATACCCCTTCGACCGCGGCGGAAGCGGAAAAATGCGGCACGAACGGTACGGTGAAGCCGAAATGGAAGCGCGCGGAATCCCGCATCGCGGATTCGCCGAGCGACAGGTCGGCATGCACCGCAAACGGCGCCTGCACATAGGTAAAGGTGGCGATGATCACCCGCCAGATGCTCTCCACGGTATCGAGCGGCAGGATGCCGTGGTGGCGCTGCACCAGCCGGCGCATCATGTCGGCCTCGCGCGCCGGGCGGAACGCGGAGCCGACCTCCTGGGTCTGCTTCACCGAGATCAGCCGGTCGATGATGTCGGCGCGCTGCATCAACAGGTTGTGAACCTGTTCGTCGATGCCATCGATTTCGCGACGCAGATCCGCCAGCGACGGCGGCGAGGGGGGCAAAGTGGACATTGTTGAGACCTTCGCACGGGGACGCGCGACGCGCTCCCGCCAAGCATCCCGGTTCGGTCACGGCGGACCGCCGGGCAAGAGGCATTGCTTAAGGTATGACCGGCTGCGAACGCAAAGAAAAGCTTAAGGCTTGGATGTCACACAGAAAGCCGGCCATTCCGCGCTATGTCTTGACGAAAGACCCGTTTGGGATTAATATCTTAGCTCGTCCGTGGTGATTTGAGCCGGCCGGCTTGCAGCCACGTTAAACAACTCGCTAAACAGGCCGGGGACAGTTGGATCCCGGCCGAACATTGTTCAGGCCGGGTTTTTTTATGGGCCTCTCGATGTGTCTGGGAACCGTGAGGAGACGGTCTCAAGATGATGAAGGTGCAGTCGATCCACGGCCAGGCGGCGCACGCCGAGGAGCGCGCCCACGAGGCCGACCATCCGTCGTCGCAGCTCGCGGTATTCGGCGCCGATCAGCCGCTGGCGCTCGACTGCGGCATCGACCTCGCGCCGTTCCAGATCGCCTACCAGACCTATGGCGAGCTCAACGCGGACAAATCCAACGCCATCCTGGTCTGCCACGCGTTGACCGGCGACCAGCACGTCGCCAACATCCATCCGGTGACCGGCAAGCCAGGCTGGTGGCAGACCGTGGTCGGCCCCGGCAAGCCGCTCGACCCCGAGCGGTTCTTTATCATCTGTTCGAACGTGATCGGCAGCTGCATGGGCTCGACCGGCCCGTCCTCCACCAACCCCTTAACCGGCAAGCCGTGGGGGCTGGATTTCCCGATCATCACCATTCCCGACATGGTGCGGGCGCAGGCGATGCTGATCGACCGGCTCGGTATCGAGCGGCTGTTCTGCGTGGTCGGCGGCTCGATGGGCGGCATGCAGACGCTGCAATGGACCGTGGCCTACCCGAAGCGGGTGGCCTCGGCGCTGGCGATCGCCTGCTCGACGCGGCATTCGGCGCAGAACATCGCCTTCCACGAGCTCGGCCGCCAGGCGGTGATGGCCGATCCGGAATGGCACCACGGCCGCTATTTCGAGGAAGGCACCTATCCGCACCGCGGGCTCGGCGTGGCGCGGATGGCCGCGCACATCACTTATCTGTCCGACGCCGCCTTGCATCGCAAGTTCGGCCGCAGGATGCAGGATCGCGAGCTGCCGACGTTTTCGTTCGACGCCGATTTCCAGGTCGAAAGCTATCTGCGCTATCAGGGCTCGTCCTTCGTCGAGCGGTTCGACGCCAACAGCTATCTGTATCTGACCCGGGCGATGGACTATTTCGACATCGCCGCCGACCATGACGGGGTGCTGGCGGAAGCGTTTCGCGACACCACGACGCGGTTCTGCGTGGTGTCGTTCACCTCGGACTGGCTGTTTCCGACCTCGGAATCCCGCAACGTCGTGCATGCGCTGAATGCCGGCGGTGCGCGGGTGTCGTTCGCGGAGATCGAGACCGATCGCGGCCACGACGCCTTCCTGCTCGACGTGCCGGAATTCATCGATATCGCCCGCGCCTTCCTGCAATCGGCGGGCGTCGCGCACGGGCTGGTCGCGAAGGGCAATTGACATGTCGGCTCAGGAATCTCTGCCCTTCATCACGCCGCAGCCGCCGCATCCCTTGAAATGCTACCGCGCCGATCACGTGCTGGTCGCCGAGATGGTCGAGACCGGCTCCAAGGTGCTCGACGTCGGCTGCGGCGAGGGCGATCTGTTGCAACTGCTGGAAAGCCGCGGCATCGACGGCCGCGGCATCGAATTGTCGCGCGAGGGGGTCAACCGCTGCGTCTCGCGCGGGCTTGCCGTGGTGCAGGGCGACGCCGACACCGACCTCGTCAACTATCCGGACGACGCCTTCGACTATGTGATCCTGTCGCAGACCCTGCAGGCCACAAGGCAGCCGCGCGCGGTGCTGGAAAATCTGCTGCGGATCGGCCGCCGCGCCATCGTCTCGTTTCCGAATTTCGGCTATCTCAACATGCGGCTGCAATTGTTGATCCACGGTCAGATGCCGCGCACCGAGAATCTGCCGGCGACCTGGTACGACACGCCGAACATCCACTTCTGCACCATCAAGGATTTCGTGCTGCTGTGCCACGAGATCAACGTCAAGATGGAGCGCGCGGTGGCGCTCGACCAGCACGGCAGGCCGCTGCGGCTGAACGCACCGTGGTGGTTCTGGAACCTGTTCGGCGAGCAGGGCGTGTTCCTGCTCAGCCGCGCGGAGAAGAAGCTGCCGGTGTCGGTTGGAGAGCGCGTTCGCTGAGGCGACGCTGCTTCCCCCACCCCAGCCCTCCCCCGCAAGCGGGAGAGGGGCAGGCCGTGCTGGCGGAGAAGCAAACAGCAGCGATCAGCGTCGTTATTTTCAACGTTCGAGGTCATCCCCGAGGCCTCTGCATCGGAACCGCGCTCCCTCTCCCGCTTGCGGGGGAGGGCGGGGTGGGGGTGCCACGCAGCAAGCCCATCATTCTGCTCGCGCTGCGCTACTCCCTCACCGAGCGCGGATCGCGCGGGCCCCAGCGCCCGGCTTCGGCGAGCGCCAGAAATTTCTCCAGCGTCGCGTTGAACAGCGCGGGCTCTTCCAGATTGAGCGCGTGGCCGGATTTCGGAAACATCGCCAACCCTGAGCTGGCGATCCGGCGCTTCAGGAACAGGCTCGGTTCGATGCAGGCGTCATCCTCGTCGCCGACCATGATCAAGGTCGGCAGCGTCAGCGCGCTGATCGCATCGGCAAACGCCGACAACGGCGGCCGCGCGCCTTGGAAATTGCGCATGGTGCGCGCGGAGCCGTTGGCGTCGTGCTCGCCGAGCGCGTCGTGGAAGTCGCGAAAGCCGCGCGGATCCTTCACCAGAAACGGAATTCGTGCCGGCGTCAGGCCGGCGAGCTTGGTGATTTCGGAGGCGCCGCCGCGCTCGAACTCGTCGGCCTCGGCGCGGCACCGTGCGCGATAATCGTCGAGCCGCTCGGCCTCGAAGCCGGAGCCGATCCCGGACAGCGTCAATGACAGCACGCGCGACGGTACGCTAAGCGCGACTTGCAGCGCCGAATAGGCGCCCATCGATGAGCCCACGAAATGCGCCGCCGCGATCCGCAGATGGTCGAGGATCGCGATCGCGTCGTCGCGCATATGTTGGTAGTCGTAGTCGGCGTCGTTGTCCGGCACATGCGACGGCGTATAGCCGCGTGCGGAATAGGTGATGCAGCGATGGCCGCGCGCGAAATAGCGCATTTGCGGCTCGAAGCTCGCGTAGTCGGCGGCGAATTCGTGCAGCAACAGCAGCGGCGTGCCGTCGCCGGCTTCCTCGTAATACAACTGCACATGGTCCTTGGTGGTGGCGAAGGGCATCGCGATTCCTTTGACGTAATCGCGCGATGATGCGCGCTGACGTTGAAATCATAGCTATTCCGCGAGCTCTGCGCATCCATTGGTTAATCGGAATTCGTCTTCGAATCGTGCGCGATAGCGGAGTCAATGGGCCGATGGTTCACGAATTCATGCAATTTCAGGTCTTGATCTCGCCACATCCCGAAATGCAAGAGGCGCCCTCGTTGTCCGGCCGCCGGATTTGGTCGGATGGAATTGGGGGTGTTGATGAGGACATCTGGTATGGTTGCGTTCGTTGCGTTTCGTCGTTGCTTTCGTCTTTCTGCTGTTGCGTTGTTTATCGCGGCGATCACCGCCATCGCGAGCCCGGCCTCGGCCCGCTCGCATCACGGCGGCGCCCGGCACGCTCACCCGCATCACGCCGTCGAGCGGCATCATCATTTCACCCGGCACCATCGCGTGCGACACCTCGGCCGGCATCTGCGCCGCGCGGCGTCGTCGTTCGCCGCGCCACAGTCGACGCAGTCCGGCTCCGGCTTTGCGGATAGCAACGCCGTGGCGAGCGAGCCGCCGAGCGTCGGCAACGGCTTCGGGCTGTCCAACATCGTCGCCACCGCGCGCAGCTACATCGGTGGCGGCAATCCGACCGGCCGTAGCAGCCTGTGGTGTGCGCGCTTCATGAACATGGTGCTGCAGCGCTCCGGCCATTCCGGCACCGGCTCCGACATGGCGCGCTCGTTTGCCAGCTACGGTCAGCGGATCTCCGGCCCGCAGGTCGGCGCCATCGCGGTGATGTCGCGCGGCCGCCGCGGCGGCCATGTCGGCGTGGTCAGCGGCATCGACGGCCACGGCAACCCGATCGTGGTGTCGGGCAATCATGGCCACCGCGTCGCCGAGGCCGCCTATCCGCGCAGCCGGATCTACGCCTATGTGATGCCGGCGAGCTGAGGGCGCGGCCGCTCTCGCTACGTTGAGGTTGATAGGAATGGTGCGGCCTGTTTCCCCTCGCCCCGCTTGCGGGGAGAGGGTGGCGAGACAAGCGGAGCTTGGCGCGCCGGGTGAGGGGGCGCCGCGTGATGCCGAGAGCCGATCCGGTGCTCGCCGAGTCGACCTTTCCCGCAGGCGGGAATAGGTGAAGTCCGTGCCCGGACTACGCCGCTGCCGAAGCTCGCGGGCTGACGAAATTGTGAGGGAACCCCTTTCGCAGCTCGGAATCCCTTCCCACATTGGTTGCAAGCCGGCCGTTCGAGCCGGCGAGCCACCGCCGCCGGCTGAGCCAATCAGCGCGGCCGGCGCAACCCAATGAAGATGCCGCAAGCGTGCTTTCGGGGCGCGACGGCAGGCTGAGGGACATCGCAAATGAACATTGAAAAATACACCGAACGGGTGCGCGGCTTCATTCAGTCGGCGCAATCGCTGGCGGTCCGTGAGAGGCACCAGCAGTTCTCCCCGCTGCACATTCTGAAAGTGTTGCTGGATGACTCAGAAGGCCTCGCCGGCGGCCTGATCGACCGCTCCGGCGGCAATTCGCGCGCTATCCTCAAGGCCACCGAAGACGCGCTGAACAAGATGCCGAAGGTGTCGGGTGCCGGCGCCGGCCAGGTCTATCTGGCTCCGGACACCGCGCGCGCTTTTGAGGCCGCCGAGCAGGCCGCTGAAAAAGCCGGCGACAGCTTCGTCACCGTGGAGCGGCTGCTGCTGGCTCTGGCGCTCGACAGGGATTCCGAGGCCGGGGCGCTGTTGAAAAAGGGCGGCGTCACGCCGCAGAACCTCAACGCCGCGATCAACAGCTTACGTAAGGGCCGCACCGCGGATTCCGCCACGGCGGAAAACGCCTATGACGCGCTGAAGAAATACGCCCGCGACCTCACGCAGAACGCCCGCGACGGCAAGCTCGATCCGGTGATCGGTCGCGACGAGGAAATCCGCCGCACCATTCAAGTTCTGTCGCGGCGGACCAAGAACAACCCGGTGCTGATCGGCGAGCCCGGCGTCGGCAAGACCGCGATCGTCGAAGGCCTCGCCTTGCGCATTCTCAACGGCGACGTGCCGGAGAGCCTGAAAGACAAGAAGCTGTTGTCGCTCGATCTCGGCGCGCTGATTGCGGGCGCGAAATATCGCGGCGAGTTCGAGGAGCGGCTGAAGGCGGTGCTCGCCGAGGTCACCTCGGCGGAAGGCGGCATCATCCTGTTCATCGACGAAATGCACACGCTGATCGGCGCCGGCAAGGCCGACGGCGCGATGGACGCCTCCAACCTGCTGAAGCCGGCGCTGGCGCGCGGCGAATTGCACTGCATCGGCGCCACCACGCTCGACGAATATCGCAAGCATGTGGAAAAGGACGCCGCCTTGGCGCGCCGGTTCCAGCCGATCTTCGTCAGCGAGCCGACGGTGGAGGACACCATCTCGATCCTGCGCGGCTTGAAGGACAAATACGAACAGCATCACGGCGTCCGCATCGCTGACTCCGCGCTGGTGGCGGCGACCACGCTGTCGAACCGCTACATCACCGATCGTTTCCTGCCCGACAAGGCGATCGACCTGATGGACGAGGCCGCGGCAAGGCTGAAGATGCAGGTCGATTCCAAGCCGGAAGAGCTGGATTCGATGGACCGCGAAATCATCCGGCTGAAAATCGAGCAGGAAGCGCTGAAGAAGGAGAGCGATCCGGGCTCGAAGAGCCGGTTGCAGACCTTGTCCGGCGAACTCGCCGACCTCGAAGAGAAGTCCACCGCTTTGACCGCGCGCTGGAGCGCGGAGAAGAACAAGCTGTCGAACGCGCAGAAGCTCAAAAGCGAACTCGACGCGTTGCGGATCGAACTCGCCGACGCGCAGCGCCGCGGCGAGTATCAGCGCGCCGGCGAACTGGCCTATGGCCGGATTCCGGAGCTGGAACGCAAGCTCGCCGAGATCGAAGCCAACGCCGGCAACAGCGAAATGATGGAGGAGGCGGTCACCGCCAACCACATCGCGCAAGTGGTGTCGCGCTGGACCGGGGTGCCGGTCGAGAAGATGCTGGAGGGCGAAAAGGACAAGCTCTTGCGGATGGAGCAAAGCCTCGGCAAGCGGGTGATCGGCCAGTTCGAGGCGGTGCATGCGGTGGCGACCGCGGTGCGGCGCTCCCGCGCCGGGCTGCAGGACCCCAACCGGCCGATGGGCTCGTTCATGTTCCTGGGCCCCACCGGCGTCGGCAAGACCGAGCTGACCAAAGCCTTGGCGGAGTATCTGTTCGACGACGAGACCGCGATGGTCCGGCTCGACATGTCCGAATACATGGAGAAGCATTCGGTCTCGCGGCTGATCGGCGCGCCTCCGGGCTATGTCGGCTATGACGAGGGCGGCGCGCTCACCGAAGCGGTGCGGCGCAGGCCGTATCAGGTGGTGCTGTTCGACGAGATCGAAAAAGCCCATCCCGACGTGTTCAACGTGCTGCTGCAGGTGCTCGACGACGGTCGTCTCACCGACGGGCAGGGCCGCACGGTGGATTTCCGCAATACGCTGATCGTGATGACGTCGAATCTCGGCAGCGAATTTTTGGTCAACCAGCCGGAGGGCGAGGATACCGAAGCGGTGCGCGAGCCGGTGATGGCGGCGGTGCGGGCGCATTTCCGTCCGGAATTCCTCAACCGGGTCGACGAGATCATCCTGTTCCACCGGCTGCAGAAGAGCGAGATGGGGCGGATCGTCGAGATCCAGTTCAGCCGGCTGGAGAAGCTGTTGCACGAGCGCAAGATCGTGCTCGAGCTCGACGCCGCAGCGCGCGATTGGCTGGCCGAAAAGGGCTGGGATCCGGCCTATGGCGCAAGGCCGTTGAAGCGGGTGATCCAGCGCCAGGTGCAGGATCCGCTGGCCGAAATGATCCTTGACGGCTCGGTGAAGGACGGCGACCACGTCGTGATCTCCACCGAAGGCGGCGTGCTGACCTTTAACGGCAGGCCGCCGCACACCGCCGACATCGCGCCGTTCGAGCGGCCGCTGTCGAAGCGGATGCTGAACTAGAGCTATTCCGGTTCTGAAAGAATCAGAACCGGAGTTCTAGATTGTTATTTTGACGCGTTTTCTTCACGCGAACCGGGATCCACTTCGCTCGAAAACGGTATAAGCGGCTTTGCGCAAGATCCGCGCGGCGGCGTCGACTCGCGCCGGGGCATGGTTTCCCGACCCTCTCCCGCTTGCGGGGGAGGGAGCGCGCTGCCGATGGCGAACGGATTTTGGTCTACCGGATTCGATGGAAGCGACCGTGTCGCGGGTTTCGATCGAAGCCGAAGCGCCGCTGCTTGAATTTGTCTTCCTGAAATGATCCGCGGCGCCCGCTGCAGCGGAAACCGGCTTCCTCTCCCGCTTGCGGGGGAGGGTTGGGGTGGGGGTGATAGGGTGAAAGCGCCGCGTCGTGCGCCGCGCCGCCGAGCAAGGCTCAGCGCGTGCTGACCGGACGCGGCTGCGCCTGTGCGCTCTGGTTGCGCGGCGTCGCGCCGAGATCTTCCGACACCCGGCCGTTGCGGCTGTTCATCATGGCGTCGAGCCGGTCGCGTTCCTTCTCGAAGCTCGCCATCAGCGGGCCTTCCAGCGAGCGGCCGCGCGGCAGCTTGACCCGCATCGGGTCGACGAAGCGGCCGTTGACCAGGATTTCGTAGTGCACATGGGCGCCGGTCGACAGCCCGGTCGAGCCGACGAAGCCGATCACCTGGCCCTGCCGCACCCGCTTGCCGGGCTCCAGCCCCTTGGCGAAGGCCGACATGTGGCCGTAGGCGGTCTCGTAGCCGTTGTTGTGCTTGAGCCGGACGTATTTGCCGTAGCCGCCTTCCCAGCCGGCCTTCTCGACGACGCCGTTGCCGGAGGCGAAGATCGGCGTGCCGTAGGGCGTGGCCCAGTCGACGCCGGTATGCATCTTGACGTAGCCGAGCACCGGATGCCGCCGTCCGCCGAAGCCGGAGCGCATGATCGCCTGGTTGACCGGCTTGCGCACCAGGAATTTCTTCGCGCTCTTGCCGGCCTCGTCATAGAAATCCACCACCGAATCGTCGGGGGTCTGGAAGCGGTAGTATTTCTTGGTCTCGCCGCCGACGGTGAGGGCGGCATACAGCACGTCGTTCTTTTCGGTGATGGTCGAGCCTTCGTCCTCGCCGGCGAAGAACACCTCGAACGAATCGCCGGCCTGCACCCGGCGCTGGAAATCGACGTCGTAAGAGTAGATCCGGACCATGTCCTCGATCACGGTGGGCGGCACCTTGTTGCGTAGCGCGGTCTCGTAGATGCTCTGATACAGCCGCACGCCGGTGCCGTCGTCCTCGTCGTCGTCGCTGCTGTCGGGCACCTCGGCGACGGTGTTCATACTCTGCACGTCGACCGCGACGTATTGGCCAAGATCGGACAGCGCCGCCACCGCCTCGATGGTGGAATCGCTCGCCACCACCACGCGATAGGGCTGCAGCCGCTGTCCGGGGCCGGCCGGCGCCATCAGGATGCGGATCTTCTGACCTTCCTTCAGCCCGCCGTCGCGGCCGCGCGGGCCGAGCGTGGCGGCGATCGCCCGGGTTTCCTCCGGCGTGGCGCCCTGATCGCGCAGGATGGTGGCGATGCTATCGTTCTTCTTGACGATGTGGATCCGCTCGTTGGTCGGGTTGCCGCCGGTCGCCTGCTCCTTGGTCTTGGGCAGCAGCGTGACGTTCTCCGGCACCACCCGGGTCTCGAAGCCGGCATAGGGATCGGCGGCGACGTTGCCCTCGGTGGCGTAGGCCATCTTGATGTCGGACTGCGGCGCGCCGGGGTCGCCGGTGGCGCTGGCCATGGTGTAGCGGACGCCGCTTTGGCCGCGCCAGTTCGAAGCATCGCGCACCCGCATCAGCACCTCGTCGATCGCCACCACGGCGGCGACCTTGGCCTTCGGCAGCACCGGGCCGAGATCGCGGGTGACGAACGACACCTCGGCATCCGGCTCGACGGCGTCGGGATTCTGCGCGTCCTCGGCGGCGGCGGGCGTTGCCGCGCCGACGTCGGTCAGCATGCGCTGGGCGTTGAACGGCGGCACCTTGGCGGACAGCTCGCTGGTGGTCAGCGCCAGATTGCCGGCGATGCGAATGAACGGCCGCACCCGCATCACGTCGCGGTTGCCGATCCGGGTCACCGTGGAGACCCGGACCACGTGCCGCGCCGCGGCGGAATCGCTCGGCGGCGGCAGCCGGTCGCTCTTGTGCAGGCTGGCGCTGCGATCATTGGCGCCGAACGCGCCGCGCAGCGCGCCTTCGACCCGCTCCGGCACTTTCGCAAACGTCATCTCGCCGTCGAGCGACGCGAAAACGGCGCCGCCGATCAAGGCTGCGCCGCACAGGCCGGTGAGAATCGTGCCGCTGAACCACTGCACCGAGACGCGACGGCGATCGATCACCGCGGCTTCGGATCCATCGACGGAAAGCGGCGGCTCGTGGCCGAGGTCGATGATCTCGGCCTCACGCCCATAGCTGCGCGCGCGTGTCGTCCTGTGGCTCAAACCGCGGTCCCCCACCGTTCCGTCCTTGCTGCGGCAGTCCTACCGCGGCCGCGCGCGCCCCGCGAGGGGCAATCGTGCCGCGATGTCTGTCGCACGACCGTCGGCCAACCGCCGGTCACCACCAAGACCCCCATGTGCCGACCGCGGCCAAAACGCCCGGCGAGATCGGTGAGCCTGGATGTCATGGCGAGCAAGATCCCCAACGCGCGAAATCTTGCGACCGCCGAAGCCGGCCGGCCAAAGATTCTTTACCTGTCCGTGCTGGAGAACGCTGCAGGATTGTGGCTTGAGTGCGGCTGAGGCCCTGAAAACTCAGGACTTCTTAGGTTCCCACAGGATGCGACGTTTTCTTGACGATGAGCGTTGACAACTCCGAGGGGGCGGGCTTATAAACCAACCACTGAGCGCGGCGGCGCCTTGGCCTTCGGGCCGCGGCGAGCTTCCGTGCCTCTGAAGCTCCTCATTCAGGTGAGTGACTTTGAGCAGCCGAGAGTTATCGGTTGCGATTTGTCGTCGGATGAGGGTATACGACGCTCCCTTGGTTGGGGGTGCTGCTTCCTCCGGGAAGTGACATGGTCTCTTCGGAGATCGCTTCCTTCGGGGAGTGTTAGCTTCCTTCGGG
>NZ_DASWPE010000033.1:0-2607 GCF_036404135.1 Rhodopseudomonas sp.
TGCGGATTCCGATGATCGCGCGCAGCCATTCCGATATAATGGCGCGCAGCGTTCCGAGATGATCGCGATCAGTGGCAGTCATCCGGTCGACATGGATTGGGTGTCAGTTTCGAAGGTGGCGGTCAATCGCTGATGGACGCCCTGGTGCGCCGCAGGCTTTCACCTTCGAGTTCGACGCGGTGAGCGTTGTGAAGGAGGCGGTCGAGGATCGCGTCGGCATAGGTGGAATCTCCTATGGCGTGATGCCACGAGGCCGTGGGGAGCTGGCTGGTCACGATGGTCGATTTCCGGCCGTAGCGGTCCTCGAGTATCTCCAGCAGGTCGTGCCGGGCCTGAGCGTCCAGGGGCTGAAGGCCCCAATCGTCCAGAATGAGCAGTTCGACGCTGGCGAGGCTTTTGAGCCTGCTGGCGATGCGGCCATCGCCTCGCGCGAGAGCGAGTTCGTCGAGCAGGCGGGTGAAGCGGACGTAGAGGACCGACCGGTTGTCGCGGCAGGCCTGGTGACCGATGGCGCAGGCGAGCCAACTCTTGCCGATGCCCGTCGGACCGCAGATCGCAAGATTGTCGTGGGCGTCGATCCACTCGCCGCTGAGCAGCGTTTCGAACAGGCGGCGCTCAAGCCCGCGAGGACTTCGGTAGTCGACATCCTCAGGCGCTGCCTGGTGCCGCAATTTGGCATAGCGCAGGCGCGCGCCGAGCCGCTTGTCGTGCCGCCAGATGGCTTCCCGGTCGAGCAGCAGCGCCAGCCACTCGGCATGGCTGAGCGTGGCGGCGTCGCCGTGCTTGTCGAGTTCGGTGAAGGCCTTGGCCATGCCTTGGAGGCCAAGGACGTGCAGTTGGTCGAGCGTCGGGTGGGTCAGCAAGATCGATCTCCTCAATGGTAGTATTTGGGCCCGCGGATGTTGGGGTGGTCGATGCCAACTTCGCCGGCGGTGCGCGGACGGCGAAGCGGCTCTCCATCGAGTTTCTTCTCGAGGATGGATTTGACGGCGCCATAATTGCGCGCGCCGATCTCGAGCGCGCGCAGCGAAGCGGCGTCGACACGGGCAGCGCCATAGGGACGCGCCAGCCGCATGATGCCGAGACAGGAACGGAAGCCGTGCTCCGGATGGGGTCGGTCGTGCAGGATCATCTCGCACAGCATTCTGACCGACGGCCCCAGCCGCCCGGCTTCATCGAGCAGGCGTTCCACCGTCCAGTCGCCGTAGCGGCGATGGCTGGACGGCATATGGTCGTTGATGGTGGTGTGATGACCGTTGCCGGATCCACGCATGTGCGAGGCGATCCGCTCGCCTTTCAGGAAGATCTCGATGGTGCGCGCCGTCAGGCGCACCTCGACCTGCGCCCGGGCATGACGATGCGGCACCGAGTAGAAATGCTTCGCAGCTTCGACATGATAATCGATGCCGACCTTGCAGCGGCGCCACTCTGCCAGGACATAAGGCTCCGCCGGCAACGCCTTCAGCAAGGGGCGGTCGATCTCCTCGAACAGCTGGCGCCTCGACCGGCCAAACCGCCGCATGATCTTATCGTTGAGCGCCGCCATCATTTCGGCGACGGCGACACGCAGCTCGTCCATGCTGTACCAGATCCGGTTGCGAAGACGCCCGAACAGCCAACGCTCGACGGTCCCTACGCAATTCTCGACCTTCGCCTTGTCGCGCGGGCGGTACGGCCGTGCCGCGAGCACTGATGTGCTGTAATGCGCGGCGAGCTCGGAATAGGTGCGGTTGACCTGCGGGTCGTAAAGGCACGCCTTGATGACCGCGACCTTGGCATTGTCGGGCACCAGAAGACGGGCCGCGCCGCCAAAGAAATTGAAGGCGCGGACGTGGGCGTCGGCCCAGTCCGGCAGCGTCTCGGTCCACGTCGGCCATGCGAAGGACAGGCTCGACGCTCCCATCACAGCCACGAACAGATGGGCCTCGCGGATTTCACCCGTCAGCCGATCGACCACCACCGGTACGGTGTCGCCTGCATAGTCGACGAATAGCCGATCCCCACCGAGATGCGTCTGCCGCATCGTAACCGGCAGACGCCCTTCCCAGGCGCGGTACAGCTCGCAGAACCGGGAGTAACGGTACCCGCCGGGCTCAAGCTCGATATACTCGTCCCACAGAACCTGAAGCGTGACGTGCTTGCGCTTCATCTCCCGGTTCACGGCCGCCCAGTCCGGCTCGGGCCGATCGCGCTGACCGCCCCTGGTCGCCGCAACGCCGTAGAGCTCCGCTTCGAGTGCGGTGTCCGTCAGCCCTTCCGGCAATGGCCATTCGAGCTTCGACGCCCGGAAACGCTGAAGCATCACACGGACACCCGTGCTGCCCACGCCCACCTGGCGCCCCACCTCCCGCGACGGAAGCCGCGCGTCGTACGTCAGCCTCAAAATCTCGCGCACCTTGCGCATTGCTATTCGCTCCGTCGGCATTGGCTGCTCCTCCAAGAGAAGCCGCCAGCGACGACCGGATCACACCGCCAAAACAAGCCGCATCTGATCGCGATCACGTCGGAACGGTGATCGCGATGATGTCGGAATGCTGATCGCCATCATGTCGGAACGATGATCGGCATCACCCCGGAATGATGCGCGCGATGATCGCGGAATCCGCA
>NZ_DASWPE010000034.1:0-16490 GCF_036404135.1 Rhodopseudomonas sp.
TTCGGGTTCGATGGAACGACGGACGAAGGCCCAAGCTGAGGTTCGGGCTTCAAAGCCCTCGGATGACCCGGTCTCTCGTCCGCCACCGCGCGAGACAGCCTACCGCCTCGCCCAGCAGAATTTAAGTTACAAGGATGACGCCGGCAGGTGGGGCTTCAGGTGACGTCGCGGAACTGACGAGACCCGATTCACTTCTCTCCGACCGGCAGCGGCGGCGGCTCCGCCGGCGGCCACACCATCATGAACACGTCGCGCACGCTGCCGCCGGCAAAGCCGAACAGCGGCCGCGACAGCCGCACCTCGGAGCGCGAAATCTCGCTCTGTCCCGCGACGATCTGCTCGGCGATCGAAAGACACGCCGCATCGTCGGCCGGGCACACCAGCACCGCGCCGTGGGCCTGCGCGGCCGCCTTCAGCGTGGCGACGTCGTCGTGCTCGAACGACCGGGCGCGCGTATGCAGATAGTAGGCGGTGTTGACCGGCAGCACCGTGGTGCCCGCGACCAGCGGGATCGGCAGCGCGGTGTGCTGCCGCCATTGCTGCGCGATCTTCTCGGCCAGCAAGGAGGCGTATTCGTAGGAGCCGGGCGGACTGTTGAGATGGATCGCCAGCGCCACCGCCGGCGCCAGCGCCAACAGCGCCAGCATCAGCACCACGACGCCGGCGACCAGCCGCTCCAGCGCCAGCCGGCCGACCGCGACCAACGGCGAGCCCAGCACCACGATCGGCAGCAGCGTCCAGGCCGGCATGGTCCATAGCGGCACGATGCGCAGCCCCATCGCCAGCGCAAACGGCGCCGGCAGCACGATCAGCAGAAGCTGGATCACCAGGATCAGCCGGCGGCTGGGATCCTTCGGCGCCACGACATCCCACAACGCCTCCGGCGACGGACGCAGCAGCAGGATCGCCGCGATCAGCGGCACCGCGACATAGCCGACGCAGCCGGCGAGATAGCCCGTGGTCGCCACCAGATTGTCGGAAAAGCTCGGCGCGCTATGCGCCGCCGCGTAGGCGAACGTCGGGAAGTGATGCTGCAGCAGCCAGGCGAGATGCGGCGCCAGCACCAGAAGCCCGACCCCGGCCATGATCCACGGCGCCCTGGAGCGGAAGAACGACACCCTGCGGGGATCGATCAGCGCCGCCACGCCGAGGCCGGCGATCAGCATGACCGACCAGTATTTGCCGAGCATCGCCGCCCCCGCGGCAAGCCCGGCCAGTGCCGCCCACAGCGCGTTGCGTCGCTCATAGGCGCGCAGGAAGCAATGGATGGTCGCAGCCCACAGCGGCAGCAGCACGGCGTTGGCATTGTATTTCAGCGCGATGAAGTTGAAGAACGGGATCAGCATCAACAGCGCCAGCCCGAACACGGTCTTTTCCGGCGGCAGATAGCGCCGCATGGTGCGGAACGCGATGTACAGCGTCAGAGCGATATTGACCGTCGCCAGCGCATGGAAACTGAGGTCGGTGGCCGGAAACAGCGACAGCCACGCCTTGGTCACCGCGGCGCTGAACGGCGGGTGCTTGTCATAGCCGAACGCCAGATCGCCCGCCCAGCCGTACAATTCGGTGACGTCGGCGTGCAGGTCGCGCGGCATCGTCGCCAGCACCCGGTAGCCGGTCCACAGCGCCGCATAGGCGACGAGGGTCCAGATCACGGCGCGGTTTTGCCGGCGCGAATCAAGCAGCGCGTCGATCCAGCGCGTCAACGGCGCCACCAGGAAGTGGGAGAATATCGGGCTTATCGTCATACTGAACTTTCGGCGGGGGAGCAGGCGCAGATGATATCGTTGGACTTCGGCCGTCAAGCGCCGCCGCCCGGCGGCTTCCCCGGCCGCCGCGCCGCCGATTGTCTTGCCGCTTCAGGGCCCGAATGCTATCCCGCGCCCCATGACAACTGTCCCGATTTCGAACATCCGCAACTTCTCCATCGTCGCCCATATCGACCATGGCAAGTCGACGCTGGCCGACCGGCTGATCCAGACCACCGGCGGGCTGCAGGCGCGCGAGATGAAGGAGCAGGTGCTCGATTCAATGGATATCGAGCGCGAGCGCGGCATCACCATCAAGGCGCAGACCGTCCGGCTGAACTATCACGCTAAGGACGGCCGCGATTACATCTTCAACCTGATGGACACCCCCGGCCACGTCGACTTCGCCTATGAAGTGTCGCGCTCGCTGGCGGCCTGCGAGGGCTCGCTCTTGGTGGTCGACGCCAGCCAGGGCGTCGAGGCGCAGACGCTTGCTAACGTCTATCACGCGCTCGACGCCGGCCACGAGATCGTCCCGGTGCTGAACAAGGTCGACCTGCCGGCCGCGGAACCCGAACAGGTGCGCCAGCAGATCGAGGACGTGATCGGCATCGACGCCTCCGACGCGGTGATGATTTCCGCAAAAACCGGGCTCGGCATCGATCTGGTGCTCGAAGCCATCGTCACCCGGCTGCCGCCGCCGAACGGCGACCGCGAGGCGCCGCTGAAGGCGCTGTTGGTCGATTCCTGGTACGACGTCTATCTCGGCGTGGTGGTGCTGGTCCGCGTCGTCGACGGCGTGATGAAGAAGGGCCAGCGGATCCGGATGATGGGCACCAACGCCGCCTATGATCTGGAGCGGGTCGGCTTCTTCACCCCGAAGATGACGCAAGTCGACGAACTGGGCCCCGGCGAGATCGGCTTCATCACCGCCGGCATCAAGGAGGTCGCCGACACTCGGGTCGGCGACACCATCACCGACGACAAGCGGCCGGTGACGCAGATGCTGCCGGGCTTCAAGCCGGCGGTGCCGGTGGTGTTCTGCGGCCTGTTCCCGGTCGACGCCGACGATTTCGAAACCCTGCGCGCGGCGATGGGCAAGCTCAGGCTGAACGACGCCAGCTTCTCCTTCGAGATGGAAACCTCCGCCGCGCTCGGCTTCGGCTTCCGCTGCGGCTTCTTAGGCTTGCTGCATCTGGAGATCATCCAGGAGCGGCTGTCGCGCGAATTCGACCTCAACCTGATCGCGACCGCGCCCTCCGTGATCTACAAGATGCATCTCACCGACGGCAGCGAGCTCGAGATCCACAACCCGATCGACATGCCGGACGTGGTGAAGATCGCCGAGATCGAGGAGCCGTGGATCGAAGCGACGATCCTGACGCCCGACGAATATCTCGGCAGCGTGCTGAAGCTGTGCCAGGACCGCCGCGGCAACCAGAAGGAACTCACTTACGTCGGCTCCCGCGCCATGGTGAAGTACGACCTGCCGCTCAACGAAGTGGTGTTCGATTTCTACGACCGGCTGAAGAGCGTGTCGAAGGGCTACGCCTCGTTCGACTATCACCTCACCGACTACAAGGCCGCCGATCTCGTCAAGATGCAGATCCTGGTCAATGCCGAGCCGGTCGACGCACTGTCGATGCTGGTGCACAGGACGCGCGCCGAAGGCCGCGGCCGCGCCATGGTGGAGAAGATGAAAGAACTGATCCCGCCGCACATGTTCGTGATTCCGATCCAGGCGGCGATCGGCGGCAAGATCATCGCCCGCGAAACCGTCCGCGCCTTGCGCAAGGACGTCACCGCCAAATGCTACGGCGGCGATATCACGAGAAAGCGCAAACTTCTGGAGAAGCAGAAGGAAGGCAAGAAGAAGATGCGGCAGTTCGGCAAGGTCGACATCCCGCAGGAGGCGTTTATCGCCGCGCTGAAGGTGGATAGCTAAGTCGCCGACTCCTGCATCGCCGCCCAGGCGTCTCCGTCATCCTGAGGAACCGCGCGCCTTTGCGCGGTGTCTCGCCGGTCGAACCGTAGGCTTATAGCCAGAAAGCGCACGGCTCTCGATAAGAGTCGCTCCGAACCGCAACAGCTGAAACGTCATGCTGAGCGCGCCCAAACGGCGCGCGTCTCGAAGGATGGGCCGCAGGGTTTGTTGCCGCCATCCTTCACGCCGAACCGGCACTGCCGGCCGTTGATCGCAGCGTCGTAACATGTTACGTTCTGTCGATGCCCACGACCCCGAACAAGCCGCCTGCAAAGACCCCGCGCGAGCGCATGGCGACGCGGCGGCAGCGGCTGCGCGCGCAGGGCCTGCGCCCGGTGCAGCATTGGGTGCCGGATCTGCGCGATCCCAAGGTGTTGGCGGATCTACGCCGGCAGGCCAAGCTGATGGCGCAGCACCCCGAGAACGACGCGATCGATGACTGGATCGAGCAGGTCTATGATTGGGACGCCTGGAAGTGAGACGCGGCGACGTGGTGCTGATGGTCGGGCCCAGCGACCTCGGTCGGCCGCGGCCGGGAGTCATCGTTCAGGCCGACGCGTTCAACGACGAGCTGTCGACGATCTTTGTTTGCCCGATAACGTCGGATCTTCAAGACAACCTGCCGCTCCGACCGATTATTGAAGTGACGCCCGACAACGGCCTGCGCGTCCGCTCGCAGATCATGACCGACAAGATGGTCGCGTTACGTCGCGACCGGATTCGCGGCGTCATCGGCCATGTCGACGCGGACGCCGCCGAGCAGCTCGACCGCGCGCTTCTCGTCGTGCTCGGCCTGGCGCGCTGAGCGTCACCCGGCCTGAAGCACGCCCGCCTTCACGCCACCTGAACCGCGGCTGCGCCGCCCTTGGCGAGATCGGCGCCGCTCTGCACGCTGAGCAGGTCGACGATTTCCGGGTTCGGCCGCGCCGCGCTGAACAGGAAGCCCTGCGCCTCGTGGCAGCCTTCGGCGCGCAGCCAGCTCAGTTCGGCCTCGGTCTCGACACCCTCCGCGGTGATGGTGACGCCGAGCCCCATGCCGAGGCTGATGATCGAGCGCACGATCGCCTGCAATTCGCGGTTCGAGCACAGCCCGCGGACAAAGGATTGGTCGATCTTGATCTTGTCGAACGGAAAGCTGCGCAGATAGCTCAACGACGAATAGCCGGTGCCGAAATCGTCCATCGAGATCCGCACCCCTAGCGCGCGCAGCGCGTGCAGCGTGGCGATTACCTGGCTACTCTTTTCCAAGAGCAGCGTCTCGGTGATCTCCAGTTCGAGCCGCTTCGGCGGCAGCCCGCTCTGTTTCAACACGTCCATCACCAGTGACAACAGATTGCCGTGGCGGAATTGCAGCGGCGACAGGTTGACCGCGACGCGGACATCGTCGGGCCAGTTCGCGGCGTCGAGGCAGGCGCGTTTCAGCACCTGGGCGCCGAGCGCGTTGATCAGCCCGGTGTCTTCCGCCACCGGAATGAAATCCGCCGGAGACACCATGCCGCGGTCCGGATGCGGCCAGCGCACCAGCGCCTCGCAGCCGGTGATGCGCCCGTTGGAGAGCCCGATCAGCGGCTGGTAGTGCGGCCGCAGCACGTCGTTCTGGATCGCGCCGCGCAGTTCGATCTCGATCTTGCGGCGGGTCTGGGCGCGGGCGTCCATTCCGGGCTCGAAGAAGCTGAAGGTGCCGCGGGTCTCGGTCTTGGCGCGCGCCAGCGCCATGTCGGCGCTCATCAACAGCTTTTCCGAATCGTCGCCGTCGCCGGGCGCCATCGCGATGCCGACGCTGGCGCCGATCACCACCGAATTGCCGTCGAGCAGGAAAGGCTCGCCGATCGCATGCAGCAGCCGCTTGGCCAGCAACACCACGTCCTCGGGCCGGGTGACGCCGCTTTGCAGGATGGCGAATTCGTCGGAATTCAGCCGGCCGATCACGTCCTCCTCGCGCAGCGTCGAGCGCAGCCGCCGCGCGATGCCGCGCAACAGCTTGTCGCCGACGGCATGGCCGAGGCTGTCATTGACGCTCTTGAAATTGTCGATGCCGAGGAAATGCACCGCGACCTTTTCGGTGCCGCGCCTGGTGTGGCCCAGCATCTCGTCGAGCCGCTTGCGCAGCGAATTGCGGTTCGGCAGCCCGGTCAGGCCGTCGTGCTGCGCCATGAAGGCGAGCCGCATCTCGGCGCGCTTGCGCTCGGTGATGTCCATCAGCGCCAGCAGCACCGCCGGCTCGCCGCCATAGACCAGCTGCCGGGAATACACCGCCAGATCAATCAGCGAGCCGTCGGCCTTGACGTGTTTCCAGGTCCGCGCCGCGCGCTCGTCGGTGCTCTGGTCGCCGGCCCACGGCCGTTCGGCCTCGAACGCCTGCAGATTGCGGATCGTCAACGCGCTGAATTCGGCGGCGGAATAGCCGTAATGTTCGACCGCGGCGTCGTTGACGCCGAGGATGCGCTCGTCGTCGAGCGCGCAGACGATCATCGGCACCGGATTGCTGTCGAACAACAGCCGGAACGAGGCCTCGCGCTGCTTCAGCTCGGTGATGTCGATGCGCAAGCCGATGATGCCGCCGTCGGCGGTCATCCGCTCCTCGATCTGGATGCAGCGGCCGTCGGAAATCAGTTGCTCGTGGCGCTCGCCGGGCTGGAACAGCTTGGCCATGCGTTCGGCCATCCACTGCTCTTCCTGGCCAAGCGCTTCGGGATAATCGCCGCGCGCCACGCCGACGCGCAGCGTGTCGGCCATCTTGACGCCGGGCTGGAACAGGTCGGCGGTGCGGCTGTAGATTTCGGCGTATTTCTTGTTCCAGAGAATGTAGCGGCCTTCGGCGTCGAGGAACACGATGCCTTGCGGCAGGATGTCGATCGCCTCGCGCAACCGTTCGTGGGATTTGCGGGCTTCGGCGATCGCAGCGGCGGCGGCGGCGCGCTTGCGCACCACTTCGCCGATCTCGGCGGCGATCCGCCGGTCCTTGGCCAGCGGTCTGACCCCTGGCTTGAGCGCGCCGCGCGGCAGCGCGGTGCGACCGCGCGCGGGTTGCCGCAGCTGTTTTTTCTTGGGCCGAATTGTCGGCATCGTTGCCCCACTCGTATGCTAACGAGGTGTTGTCGCCTAAGTGTCTGAAAAAACTGTATCACTGGCAACTTGCCCGGAGCTGCCGGAAGGACCGCAAGGCGAACGCGCCGCGCCTTTGCCTGTTTCCGTGGCGACCGCACTGCAACCAAGAAGGGTCCGGCCACGCCGACCTTGGCCAAAAAGACAATTTTTGGTTGAGTTTGGTCGACTATCCGACACTCATTGGATGCTCTGACAATGAGCGCATCAATTTGCGGCAATCGGGGCCAAGGTTGCTGCCGGGTTAATGGCGCGCCGATTCCGCGCGACTTGCGCTATAGTCCGGGCGATGACCGTCCGGCTGATTCCCCTGCTGCTGACGCTGCCGTTCGCTGCCCTGATCGGGGCTGGCGCGCTGGCGCAGGACAAGGGCAGCGTCGATCCGAAGCCGCTGCCGCCGCTCAGCAATCCCGCCGATCCCACGCTCGCCGCCCGCGAATTGTTCGGCCGCAAGACCACGCCGGTCGCGGCGCGGCCGGCGCAGACCATCGGCTTCTACGCCAAGGGTTGCCTCGCCGGCGGCGAGGCGCTGCCGATCAATGGCGAGGCCTGGCAGGTGATGCGGCTGTCGCGCAACCGCAACTACGCGCATCCCGCGATGGTGGCGCTGTTGAAGCGGCTGGCGCAGGACGCGCAGCAGGCCGCGGGCTGGCCCGGGCTGTTGATCGGCGACATGTCGCAGCCGCGCGGCGGGCCGATGATCACCGGCCATGCCAGCCATCAAATCGGGCTCGACGCCGACATCTGGTTAACACCGATGCCGAATCGCATGCTGTCGCGCAACGAGCGCGAGGAGATGTCGGCGGTGATGATGGTGCGGCCGGACCGGCTCGACATCGATCCGCGGGTGTGGACGCCGAGCCACCTGGCGGTGATCCGCGCCGCCGCGCAGCAGCCGCAGGTCGAGCGGATCTTCGTCAACGCCGCGATCAAGAAGGCGCTGTGCCGCGAGGCCAAGGGCGACCGCTCCTGGCTTTCCAAGGTGCGGCCGATGTACGGCCACGACTATCACTTCCACGTCCGCATCAAATGCCCGCCCGGCAGCACCGAATGCGAGGCGCAGCCGCCACCTACCGAGGGTGAGGCCTGCGCCGCCGCCGATCTGGCCTATTGGTTCAGCGACGCGGTGTTGCATCCGAAGCCGCCCGTGACGCCGCCGAAACCGAAGCCGCCGCTGACGCTCGCCGACCTACCGCCGGCCTGCCGCGACGTGCTGGCGGCGCCGTAACCAGGCCGCACCGTCGCGCGTCTCGCCGCACGCCAGGACTCGCCGCGGCGATTGCAGCAGCCGTCATCCTGAGGGGCTCGGTTGAGCCCGCAGGCGAAACCGGGCGCCTCGAAGGATGACGGCGGGAGTTCGTGCGGCCCATCCTTCGAGGCCCTCGAGTTGCTCGGGCGCCTCAGGATGACGGCGGGCCCGCGGCGCGCTACGATGCGGAGCGCGGCGCCGTCAGCGCCGCGCCTTGCGCGGGACGATGGTTCCAGATGTTGCGATCAGTCGGCGGGCGCTGCGGCGCGCCGCCCCGGGGAGCTTTGATGCCGATGACCCGACCTGGCCTCGCCGCCATGCTGTTGCTACTTGCCGCCGCGCCGGCGTTTGCCGCCGAGCCCAGCGGCTGCGACAATTTTAAATGGCCGATCGCGCGCGAACGCGCCGCGTTGACCGCCGCCGACCGGCAAAATGCGCCGTCCGGCGCCGAACTGCCGGCGCCGCCGGCCAGCGCGGTGCTGCTCGCCTTGCGCGACCCCGCCGAGGCGGCACTGCCGTCGCCGCCGGAACGCGCGCCGAAGCCCGGCAGCTTCGCCGGCTTCCTGCGCATCCGAGAGATCGCCAAAGCCGGCAGCTACACCGTCAGCCTGTCGCAACCCGGCTGGATCGACGCGGTGCAGAACGGCGCGGTGCTGAAGCCCGCCGATTTCAGCGGCGCCGGCGATTGCGACGGCATCCGCAAATCGGTGAAATACCAGTTCGCCGCGGGACCCTTGCTGCTGCAAATCAGCGGCAGCCCCACCGCCAGCATCGCGGTGGCGCTATTGCCGGCGCAGTAGCGTCTGATCGATACGCGCCCGCATCCTGAGGCGCGCCCGACAGCGCTGTTGCGCGGCGGGCAGCCTCGAAGGATGACCGATATGAACGCAAGCGGCCCATCCTTCGAGACGCCGCGCGAACGCGCGCGGCTGCCTCAGGATGACGCCCTGCTTGCGGCGCGGCGTGTGGTTGTCGTCGTTCTCGGCCTTCTCAAATCCCGGCGAGCGAGGCCCAGATCGCCGCGAGCTTGCGCTTCAGCGCCTGCGTCCGGGTCGGCGGCGGCCGCGGCGCCTCGTCGTCTTCCGGCAGCCTGAGCCCGATCACATTGACCCGGCCGCCGCCGAGGCTGCGCGCCACCAGCACGATGGAATCCAACGGCAGCGTGGCGCCGAGCTTCGGGGCGTGGTCGAGATGCACGTCGAAATAATCCGCCAGCGTCAGCGCCGCCTCGTCGGGCGCGACGTTGACGCCGTAGATCCCGGCGAGGTCGCCCAGCGTCACCTCGCCGACCACCATGAAATCGCCGAGCAGATGCGGGTCCGGCGCCGCCGAGGGCGGCATGTCGACGAAAAACCGATCCAGCGACTCGGCCTTTTCCGGCGGCGCTAGCAGATAGAGGTAGTCGCCGGCGGCGACCGGCTCGGCCTCGGCCGGCGACAGGATGCGCTGATCGCGGATCACCAGCGTCGGCTTCGACCAGGACGGGATCAGCCCGCGCTTCAGATACAGGCTCTTCGGCCTCACCGCGTAGCCGACCAGCTGCTGCTCGAGCTGGCCCGGCAGATCGAGCTCGACCCGGCGCGGCCCGCGGTCAGCGCGTGGCAACGCAACGTGAAGTTTGCGCGCCGCAAAACCCAGCGTCCAGCCTTGCAGCAGCAGCGAAATCAGCACCACCACGAAGGCGATGTCGAAATACAAATAGGCCTTGGACAGCCCGACCAGCATCGGAATCGAGGCCAGGAAGATCGCCACCGCGCCGCGCAGCCCAACCCACGCCACGAATAGCTTCTCCCGCCAGTTGAAGCGGAACGGCGCCAGGCACAGGAACACCGCGACCGGCCGCGCCACCAGCATCAGCGCCAGCGCGATCGCCACCGCCGGCCCGATGCTGCCGAGCAATCGCTGCGGCGACACCAACAGCCCGAGCAGCACGAACATCACGATCTGCGCCAGCCAGGTCGCGGCGTCGAGAAACGTCACCACCGAATTATGCGCCCTGGTCGGCCGGTTGCCGATGATAATGCCGGCAAGATAGACCGCGAGAAAGCCCGAGGCGTGCGAACTCTGCGCCGCGCCGAAGATCACGAGCGCCGCGGTGGCGACGAACGGCGCGTGCAGCCCCTGCGGCAAGGCGACGCGGTTCAGCGCCAGCACCACCAGCCTGCCGCCGACAAAGCCGACCACCGCGCCAAGCAGCGCGTCGCGGATAAACAGCGCGATGACATGCCAGGCCGAGCTGTCGCCGACCGTGATCAGCTCCACCAGCATCAAGGTGAGGAACACGGCGAACGGATCGTTGGTGCCGGATTCCACCTCCAGCGTGGCGCCGACCCGCGGCCGCAGCCGCAGCCCCTGGGCGTGCACCAGCAGGAATACCGCTGCGGCGTCGGTGGAGGCCACCACCGCGCCGATCAGCAGCGCTTCGGTCCAGTTCATCTCCAGCACGTAATGCGCCACCGGCGCGGTGATCAGCGCGGTCAAGAGTACGCCGACAGTGGCCAGCACCACCGACGGCGCCAGCACGGTCTGGATGCTCTGCAGCCGGGTCTTCAGGCCGCCGTCGAACAGGATCAGCGCCAGCGCCACCGAGCCCACCAGATAGGTGGTCTGCAGATCGTCGAAACGCAGCCCGCCGGGGCCGGATTCGCCGGCCGCCATGCCGATGAACAGAAAGACCAGCAGCAGCGGCGCGCCGAACCGCAGCGCCAGCAGGCTGGACAGGATCCCCACCATCACCAGAAAGGCGCCGAGCAGAATGGCTATGCTGACTGCATCAAGTGACGCCATGGTCCTCCCAAGCCGGCGCGCCGGCGCCGCTGATCCTTATCGTCGCCATCATTCGCCGCCAACCCGCTGCGACGGCCCGCGACCGGCGGTCTGCAGCCGAGCTCGGCATCTGGCCGGGCCGCGGTGTCGGATCGATGGCGACGCGGCGCTGGCAATCTGGCCTAAGTTGCCGTCATTGGATAGGACACGCTGGCAATCCGCATTCGATTAGAGATGGGTGATGATGGAATTGGACCTGGACCTCAACGATGTCTACGAGATGCTGCTGTCGGCGACCCGCTCGGTCGGCGCCGAGATTACGTCGCCCTGGTTCTATTTCCAACTCGGCCTGATCCTGGCCGGCGCCGGCATCGCCTTTGCCGTGGGCGCCGCGGTGCGCGCCAGGGTCGATCTGACCACGATCTCAATGGGCTGGCCGGCGCCGCTGCGGCTGCTCGCCCGGGTGATGGTCGGCAGCGCTTCGACCGCGGCGTTCGCCCTGGTGATGATGGCGGCGCGCGGCGGCATGCTGGCCTGGACCTGGCCGAGCCGCAGCTATCTGCTCGCGGTATGCGCCAAGCTGGCGCTGGCCTGGCTGGTGATCCGGCTGGTGACCAGCGTGATCCGCAACGAATTCCTGGTCCGGCTGGTGTCGCTGTCGGCCTGGTGCGTCGCCGCGCTGAGTATCCTCGGCCAGCTCGAACAGGCCATCGAGGCGCTGGATTCGGTGTCGGTGGTGGTCGGCGGGCTGCGGCTGACGCCGCTCTTGCTGATCAAGCTGACGGTGCTGCTGGCGGTGGCGCTGTGGCTGACCAACGTCGCCAGCAAGTTCCTGGAAGGCCGCATCGCGCAGTCGCGCGACCTCACCCCGTCGATCCAGGTGCTCCTGATCAAGCTGGTGCGCGTCGCGCTGATGATCTTCGCGGTCACCGTGGTGATGAGCGCGGTCGGCATCAACCTGTCGGCGCTGGCGATCTTCTCCGGCGCCGCCGGCGTCGGCATCGGCTTCGGCCTGCAGAAGATCGTCGCCAATTTCGTCAGCGGAGTGATCCTTCTGGCCGACAAATCGGTGAAGCCCGGCGACCTCGTCACCATCGGCGACAGCTTCGGCCGGATCAGCGCGATGAACACCCGCTACATCTCGGTGGCGGCCGGCGACGGCCGCGAGTTCCTGATCCCCAACGAGGATCTGGTCACGCAAAAGGTCGTGAACTGGACCTATACCGACAAGAATACCATGGTGAAGGTCAATTTCGGCACCAATTACGACGCCGACCCGCGGCTGGTGTGCAAGCTGGCGGCCGATGTCGCCGCCGCGGTGCCGCGCGCCATCAAGCACAAGACCCCGAGCTGCCTTCTGACCGAATTCACCGAAGCGGGAATGAAATTCTCCCTGACCTTCTGGATCGCCGACCCCGACGGCATGGACCGGGTGCGCAGCGACGTCATGCTGACCTTGTGGGAGTCCTTCAAGCGCGAGGGCATCCGGGTTCCCTACCCGGTGCGGGAAATCCGCATCCGCGGCGGCGCCCTGCCGGTGGAGACCGTGGTCGAAGTCGCGCCATGACCGTTCGGCGCCATCCTGGCATGATCCCAGACCGGGGCGCTTTGGCTTGCGCGATCCGCTGCGATCACTAGATTGGGGCTTCCAATCACTCCTTTTCGAAGCAAGATCGCCCGATGAGCTATGTCGACGCCTCCGAGACCTCCGTGCGCAAGACGGGGCAGATCAAGCTGCACGGCCCGAACGCCTTCGCCGGCATGCGCAAGGCCGGCCAGTTGGTCGCGCGCTGCCTCGACGAACTGGTCGACATCGTCAAGCCCGGGGTGCCGACCTCGAAGATCGACGATTTCGTCCGCGAATTCGCCTTCAGCCACGGCGCCTACCCCGCCACCTTGATGTATCGCGGCTACCGTTTTTCGACCTGCACCTCGATCAATCACGTGGTCTGCCACGGCATGCCCGGCGACCGGCCGCTGAAAGAGGGCGACATCGTCAATATCGACGTCACCTATATCGTCGACGGCTGGTACGGCGATTCCAGCCGGATGTATCCGGTCGGCGCGATTTCGCGCAAGGCCGAGCGGCTGATCGAGGTGACCTACGAATCGCTATTGCGCGGCATCGCCGCGGTGAAGCCCGGCGCCACCACCGGCGACATCGGCCACGCCATCCAGAGCTATGTCGAGCCGGACATGGGCGTGGTGCGGGATTTCTGCGGCCATGGGCTGGGGCGGATGTTTCACGATGAGCCGAACATCATCCACGTCGGCAGCCCCGGCCAGGGCGTGGCGCTGAAGCCCGGGATGTTCTTCACCATCGAGCCGATGATCAACCTCGGCAAACCCTATGTGAAGGTGTTGTCCGACGGCTGGACCGCGGTGACCCGCGACCGCTCGCTGTCGGCGCAGTTCGAGCATTCGGTCGGCGTCACCCCGACCGGGGTGGAGATCTTCACGCTGTCGCCGAACAAGCTCGACAAGCCGCCGGTCCAGGGCTGAGGCAGGCGCACCCCGGCAGGTCACCATGGGCCGATGGTGAAGACGCAGCGTCATTCCGACAAACGCCGTCATTCCGGGGCGAGAGCAGCGAAGCTGCGATCGAACCCGGAATCTCGCAACGCGTAGCGGCGCTCCCTTCGCAGCAGATTCCGGGTTCGCTCGGGCTATCGCCCTCGCGCCCCGGAATGACGGGTTTTCAATTTACACGCCACCTCACCCCGCCTTGCGGGCTTTGCTCACGGGGCGCGGCGGCGGCTTGCCGGCTTCCACCCTGGCCTCCTTGGCGCGGCTGCCGCTGATCGGCAGCAGCATTTCCTTTTGTCCCGCGGCGGCCTTGCGCGGCTTCTTCGCCTTGACCGGCTTGCCGGAGGCCGCCACGGCACCCGACAATTTCGCCACCGACACCGCAGGCGCCTTGGCGTCGGCTAATTTGCCGGCCTTGCCGTCGCCCGCAATACTGCGGCGCAGCGCCTCCATCAGATCGACCACATTGTCGCCCTTCGGCCGCGCCTTGGCGGCGAGCGGGGTGCCGTTGCGCTTCTGGTTGATCAGCTCGGTGAGCGCTGCCTCGTAGTGATCCTCAAAACCCTCGGGCTGAAAATGCCCGGATTTCTGCTCGACGATATGCTTGGCGAGATCCAGCATATCCTTGGTGATCTTGACGTCCTGGATGTCGTCGAAATACTCCGCGGCGTCGCGCACCTCGTAAGGATAGCGCAGCAGCATGCCCAAGAGGCCGTTGTCGCGGGCTTCCAGCGCGATGACGTGCTCGCGGTTGGTCAGCACCACGCGGGCCAGCGCCACCTTGTCGAGCGAGCGGATGGTCTCGCGGATCACCGCATAAGCGTCGTGGCCCACCTTGCCGTCCGGCACGATGAAATACGGCCGCACCAGATACAATTCGTCGATCTCGGATTTCGGCACGAACTGGTCGATATCGATGGTGCGGGTGGATTCCAGCGCGATGGCGTCGAGCTCGTCCTTGGTGACTTCGATGTAGCTGTCGCTATCGACCTTGTAGCCCTTCATGATGTCGTCGGGCGCGACTTCCTCGCCGGTCTCGGCGTCGACCTTGAGGTATTTGATCCTGTTGCCGGTCGAACGATGGATCTGGTTGAAGCTGATTTTTTCGGAATCCGAGGTCGCCGGGTACAGCGCCACCGGACAGGTCACGAGCGAAAGGCGCAAAAAGCCCTTCCAGTTGGCGCGCGGGGGCATGACGCAATACTCCAAAACAACTCGGCTACTCAACAGAGCCGGGATTCAAGTGGATGCCCTCGGATTCGTTCCGCGGCTGCGCTATATTGCGGGCGTGAGCGTTATCCCGAAGGGAATCCGCAAAACTACGGAGTGCTCGAGATGGCCGACCGCCCGCGCGATCTGGCGGACCGCATGGCAAGGCGCCGCGCGCCTACCGACGGCTTCCTGCGCCAGACCCTGACGCTGCCGCGCAATGAGGCCCGCGCGGCGGCCCGGCAGTTTCTCGCGGCGTTTCCCAAGGCGGCCTATATGAGCGGGGTGGAAAGCTGGCGCGAATTGCCCGGCGACCGCATCGAATTCACCCTGAAGCGGCTGCCCAGCGCCGATTGAGCTGATATTTAAGCCGGCATCCCGGGGCGCGAGCAGCGAAGCTGCGAGAGAACCCGGAATCTCGCCATCTGGAGGGACCCTCGCGCCCGCTGCAGATTCCGGGTTCACTCGGGCTATGCCCTCGCGCCCCGGAATGACGGCGTATGGTCGATCGCGCAGCCTTTCCGATCCAACAACACAAATCCCGGTTGCAAAACTCAGCCGGCGCGGCAAGCTTGGGCCATTCAACTTTGCCTGCGTTGCGCCGATGTCCGCCGACCCCGACGATCGCACCGAGCCCGGATTCTTCGCCGAGGCGCCGCATTATCACGGCCATCGCGAGCGGCTGCGCGAGCGCTTCCGCGGCGCCGGCGCCGACGCGCTGTCGGACTACGAGCTCTTGGAGCTGGTGCTGTTTCGCGCGCTGCCGCGCCGCGACGTCAAGCCGCTCGCCAAAGCGCTGATCGGCAAATTCGGCTCGTTCGCCGAAACCGTGCACGCCTCCGAAGCCCGGCTGCGCGAGACCGGCGGGCTCGGCGAGGCGGCGATCACCGAGATCAAGCTGATCGCGGCGGCCGCGAGCCGCGTCGCCAAGGGCCAGCTGAAGCAGCGCGCGGTGCTGTCGTCATGGTCGAGCGTGATCGACTATTGCCGCACCGCGATGGCGTTCGCCGACAAGGAGCAATTCCGCATCCTGTTTCTCGACAAGCGCAATCAACTGATCGCCGACGAATTGCAGCAGGTCGGCACCATCGACCACACCCCGGTCTATCCGCGCGAGATCGTTAAGCGGGCGCTGGAATTATCCGCCACCGCGATCATCATGGTGCACAACCACCCCTCCGGCGATCCGACGCCGTCGCAAGCCGACATCGTGATGACCAAACAGATCATCGACATCGCGAAACCGCTCGGCATTTCGGTGCACGACCACATCATCGTCGGCAAAAACGGCCACGCCAGCCTGAAGGGCATGAAGCTGATTTGAGGGCTGCTGATTTGCGGTTGCTAATCGCGGCCGCGCGACTCGCAGATCTATCAGCGTTTCCGTACCACCGCCGTCATCCTGAGGAGCCCGGTGTAGCTCGAAGAGCGAAGCCGGGCGTCTCGAAGGATGGCCGCGCAGCGAGCGCCCGACCCGCAGCGTCATCCTTCGAGGCCCTCGCGTTGCTCGGGCACCTCAGGATGACGGGACACGGCCCGCCGCGAGCGACACCCGCGTTCGCCGCAAGGGGCCGATCGCGCGCACTACACGCCTACTTACTGCCGCAACAGAATCATCTGATCGCGGCCGCGCGACTCGCAGATCTATCAGCGTTTCCGTACCACCGCCGTCATCCTGAGGAGCCCCGCGTAGCTCGAAGAGCGAAGCCGGGCGTCTCGAAGGATGGGCTCCAAGTGAGATGGACTTCCGCACTCATCGCGTCATCCTTCGAGGCCCTCGCGTTGCTCGGGCGCCTCAGCGACTGTCTTGGTTGTCAAGCGTTTTGCCATGGCTGATTGTCCCGCAGGATTGCGTTGAGGGTGGTGAGGAGCTTTCGGGCGACGGCGATCAGGGCGACCATTT
>NZ_DASWPE010000035.1:0-22028 GCF_036404135.1 Rhodopseudomonas sp.
GCAGCATGATCGCCGACGGCTCGTCCTGCACCCATTCGGCGACGGTCTTGATCTCGAGCCGCCGCGCCAGGTCGATCAGCGTCTGCACGAAGGCGCGGTCGTCGGCGGAGCGCGCGATATTCTGCACGAAGGCGCCGTCGATCTTCACGATGTCGACGCCAAGATTGCGCAGGTTGCGGAAAGACGTGTAGCCGGCGCCGAAATCGTCGATCGCGATGCGCGCGCCGAAATTCTTCAGCCGGTTGACGAAGCCGCGGACGTCGTCGATGTCCTGGATCGCCACCGTCTCGGTGATCTCGACGATCAGCCGCTCGGCAACGCCGGGATTGGCGCCGAGCAGCGATTCGATGCTGGCCCACCAGTCGGCGTCCATCGTGGTGTCGGGCGAAATGTTGAGACTGAGTTCGATGCCCGGCGAAACGGCGAGCTCCGCCACCACCAACTCCAGCACGCGGTGATCGACCAGCCGGATCAGCCCGAGCTTTTCCGCCACCGGCACCACGTCCGGCGCCAGCAGCAATTCGCCGTCGTCCTGCTTCATCCGCACCAGGCATTCGTGGAACGCGGGCCGTCGCGAGCCGGCCTGCACCACCGGCTCGAACGCCATCACGATGCGGCGCTCGTTGAGCGCGGTGACGATCTCGTCGGTGACCCTGATATTGACCCGGCGCTGCGCGTCGCGTTCGACGTTGGGCCGCCACATCGCAAACGAGCCGCGGCGCCGGCTCTTGGCGGCATCCAGCGATTCGTGGGCGCGATTGAGCGCCTCGTCGGCATTGCGCGCGTAGCGCGGCACGCTGACCCCGCCGATCGACGCCGTCACCGCCACCGGACCGGATTTAGTCGGCACCACCTCGTTGCGAATCCCGGCGAGAAACCGCTCGGCAGCGACGTTCATGTCGTCGATCGTGCAGTTCTTCAGGATCAGCCCGAACTTGTTGCCGGAAAACCGCCCGAGCAGATCGCCGGCGCGCAATCGGGCGCGGATCCGCCGCGCCACCTCGCCGATCACCTGATCGGCGACGTCGAAGCCGAAGGCGTCGTTGACCCGCGCCAGATGGTCGATGCCGATCAGCATGAAGGCGAAGTTGGAGCGAAACCGCGCGGCTTCCTCCACCGCTTCGGCCAATGACGCCACCAGATGGCTGCGGTTGAGTTCGCCGGTCAACGGATCGTGCTGCGCCAGCTTGACCAATTGCTGCTCGCGGGCATGCCGCTCATTGTTGAGCCGCACTACGCCTTCGACCCGCGCCGGCTTGCCGTCGGGTCCGGCGAACCAGCAGCCGGTCTCCTCGATCCAGCACACCGGCGCCGCGGTTGAGGCGCGCAGGCCATATTCGATCCGATAGGGAATCCGGGTGGCGGCCGGCGACGACGAGCCGAGCAGCGCCTCGGCGCGAACCTGGCGCGTCGGCTCGATCAGATTGGCAAGCCCGGCACCGCTCGCCAGCGCTTCGGCGGGAATGTCGCGGAACAGCGCCGCGGCGGCGGGGCTCCAGATCATGGCGTCGCTGGCGAGGTCCCAGACGAAGGCGGCCTGCCCGAGGGCTGCGAGGATGGCGGCCTCGTCGGGGCGGCCGGAGGGCGCCGCCGGGGATCCGGCGGTCGACGGTTCGGCAGATGTCACGCTCGCCTCGTTTCGGGACACGTCAGGTGATTCTTCTGTGCAGAATAGGGTGCCGGGCGCCGCCGAGGCTAGGCTAAGTTCCTAAACAATTAAAAAACCATGCGATGTCGGACCTAGGAACAAACCTAGGTCCTCCGGCATGGAGTTTGCGACGTTGCATTGCCAAGGGGACGTTTCGTCCCGAAATGAGACAATGGACCGGGAGCCTTGAGGATGCGTGCCGAGAGCGAGTCAACCGTTCCGGAAACCGAAGAAGCAAGCGGCCGGTCGAGCACGCAGCTCACCACCGTCGCCGGCGCCGCCCGGGCCGATGACGGCGTGGTGCAGCTGCGGATCCTGCCGCGCGCCGACGCCGGTTTCGTCACCCATCTGATCGCGGTGCAGCAGGCCTCGCCGCAAACCCGCACGCTGCGCCGGGCGACCTCGGCGGATGCGCTGGCGGCCTACCACACCACGGCGGTTCGCAGCGAGCGCCCGGCCGAGCTTACGCGCGTCACCCGCCGCAACGTCTGATCGATCGCTTATGCGGCGTCAGCGCGCCGATGGCGTCGCCGGCCGGCTCGGTTGTTCGGGCTGGTCGGACTGCAACTCCGGCGGGCTGTGCTGTGGCGAAGCGGCGCTGCTTGCGGTGCCGGCGGGAGAGGTTTCGGAGTGCGCCGGCGCGGCCGCAATGGCGGTGGCGGCAGCCGAGGGTGCGGTGGGATGCGCTTCGGGATGCTGCGAGGCGGCGAGCGGGGCCGAAGGCAGCGGCGCGGCGTCGGCAACAGCCGGCACGGCGGCGGCGGCCGGCCCGACCGCGGGCTCAGGCTCGGCTGTGATCTCCGCGGCGGCGGCTTTTCCTTGCTTGGCCGGCTTGCCCGCGGCGGCCGGGCGGCGGCGGTTGCGCAACGCCAGGCCGGAGAGGAAATCCACCAGCGCCAGCAACGCCAGCAGCAGCACCGTCGCATTGCCGAACGCCGGCAGCAGCAGAAATTCGCCGAGCGCGCCCGCGAACAGCAACAGCGACAACAGATGGTCGGTGACGTATTTGGCGCCGGGCCGCGCGCCCTTGACCACCTCCGGCAGCAACAGCACGACGCCGAGCGCGACCAAGAGATCGCCGATGCTCGGCATAAAGCCTGTGCCGGAGGGCAGCGTCAGCCGGGCGAGCGGCGCGTCGAAGGCGACGCCCGGCATCAGAAAGATGATGATGTTGCAGACCGCCAGCGGAATCAGCAGCAGCGGAAAACCGATAACCGACATCGGCGAAGCCTTCCTTCCAAGCAGGACGAAGGAGGCTGGACGAGCGTTGCGATTCGTCGCAAGTCCGCACTCTGTCGCAGCAGCCGGCGCGGCGTCAGGCGTCCCGCCGGGACCGCCGAAGGCTCGCTGCGCGCCCTCTTGATCCGCCTCTCACGCAAACGCCAGGAGACACGCCGGTCGGCGCGCTCCTGCGGATGGCGCGATCAGGATTCCTTCTTCTTCAGAACCTGACGACCCTTGTACATGCCGGTCTTCAGGTCGAGATGATGCGGGCGGCGCAGTTCGCCGGAATCCTTGTCCTCGGCATAGGTCGGGGTCTTGATCGCGTCCGCGGAACGACGCATGCCACGCCGCGAGGGCGAAGTTTTTCTTCTCGGAACGGCCATATCGGGGTCCTTGCAGGGTGTTGAGACGTCCACAGCCGCGGACGGCCGGGCGCCGTGGCGCGGGCAAAAGTCGGATAAGGCCGCGCTTATAACGGAAGCCCGGCGGCAAAGCTAGGCCGCAGGCGCTGCAAAATTGCCTCAAAAGCTCAGCCGCGGCCCTCGCCCCAGCAGCGCGGCAACTCGACCGATTGGCCGCGCGCGGCATAGGTCGAGGCCAGCCGCCGCACCCCCGGCCCCGGATTGCGGGCGCTGCGCGCGCGCGGATTGGGCAGGATCGCCGCCAGCAGCGCGGCTTCGCGCGCCGACAACGTCGCCACCGGGCGGCCGAAGGCGTATTGCGAAGCCGCCTCGCCGCCGAACTGGCCGGCCGGCCCCCATTCGGCGATGTTGAGATAGATTTCCAGGATCCGGCGCTTCGGCAGCACCCAATCGATCCACATCGCCAACGGGAATTCCAGCGCCTTGCGCACCACGCTGCGGCCGGGCCACAGGAACAGGTTCTTCGCCACCTGTTGGGTGATGGTGGAGCCGCCGCGCGCCACCTCGCCGTCCTGAGCGTCGTCGATCACGTCGCGCAGCGAATCCCAGTCGATGCCGTGGTGAACGCAGAATTTGGCGTCCTCGGCGCCGACCACGCTGCGCGGCAGCGCCGGCGACATCTCGGCGAGATCGACCCATTGCCGCGAAACCTGTGCGCCGGTCAGCCAGCGCCACGCCATCAGCGTCGACACCGGATGACCGCCGCCATACAGCGGCGTCAGCAGATAGGGCAACAGCAGCAGCACCACGACGGCAAGGACGAGAGTGCGAGCGAGACGCAAGGCGGGCCACCGGGTTGGATGCGCAGCAGCGGAGCCGACCGCGGCCATCGATTGCGCGGCGATCTTAAGGCTTTTTGCGGCGCTGGGAAATCGCGCGGCCATTAACGCTGGGTCGTTGGCGGAATTGACGAAACAGGTCGCATGACCGATTGTCGCGCCACCTTGATCCGGAGCTATTCTGAATGTCGACCCTCACGCTTTCCACCGATTTTGTGCAACGGCTGGACCAGACCGCCGACGACACCGAGGCGCTGCTGGCCCGGCTGTTGTCCGACCAATTGCTCCCGGACGAGATCGCCCGCCCGCGCCGGCTGATGGAAGCGATCCGCTATTCCAGCCTCGCCGGCGGCAAACGGTTGCGGCCGTTCCTGGTGGTGGAGAGTGCCGCGGTGTTCGGCGTGCCGCGCGCTTCGGCGCTGTTGGCCGGCGCCGCGCTGGAGTGCATCCATTGCTACTCGCTGATCCACGACGATCTGCCGGCGATGGACAACAGCGAATTGCGCCGCGGCCGCCCGACGCTGCACCGCGCCTATGACGACGCCACCGCAATTCTCGCCGGCGACGCGCTCTTGACGCTGGCGTTCGACATCATCACCCGCGACGAAATCCATGGCGACCCCGGCGTCCGGCTGCTGCTGACCCGGGCGCTGGCGCGCGCCTCGGGGATCGGCGGCATGGTCGGCGGGCAGATGCTCGACCTCGCCGGCGAAGGCCGCTTCGGCGACCGCGAGCCGGTCGATGTGGCGCGGTTGCAGCAGATGAAGACCGGCGCCTTGCTGCGGTTCGGCTGCATCGCCGGCGCGCTGCTCGGCCAGGCCTCCAAGGAGCAGTACAAGGCACTCGACGATTACGGCCGCGCGCTCGGCGAAGCCTTCCAGATCGCCGACGATCTGCTCGACGTCGAGGGCGACGCCGCGGCGCTGGGCAAACCCGCCGGCGCCGACGCCGCGCTCAACAAGACCACCTTCGTCACCCAGCTCGGCATCGACGGCGCCAAGAAGCGGGTCGGCGACCTGCTGGCCCGCGCCGACAAGGCGCTGTTGATCTTCGGCGACAAGGGCGACGTGCTGCGCTCGGCCGCGCGCTTCGTCGCCGAACGCAAGAACTGACGGCGATGGCCGCGGATGCGCCCGAGGACCCGCATCTCGCACGCTTCCGCAGGCTGCCGCGACCGGCCCGCGTGGTCTATGCACGGCCGCGCACCTTCGTCGCGATGGCGATCGGCGCCGCGGCGTTCTTCGCGCTGCCGGGCGAGCTGCGGCTGGTGACGCGGCTGTTGCTGAGCTGGGACATTTTCATCGCGCTGTATCTGGCGCTGGTGCTGGGCATGGTGCTGCGCAGCGGCATCGCCCATATCCGCCGCAACGCCGTCCTGCAGGATGACGGCCGTTTTCTGATCCTGCTGGTGGTGGCGATCGGCGCCTTTGCCAGCATGGCGGCGATCGTCTCCGAACTCGGCGCGTCGCACCGCGGATCGGCAGAGCTGTTTTTGGCGACGCTGACCATCGCGCTGTCGTGGTCGATGGTGCACACCACCTTCGCGCTGCACTACGCGCATGAGTACTACCGCGGCGCCAAGCCCGGCGGCCTGCAGTTTCCCAGCGGCGACAGCCACGACGAGGTCGACTACTGGGATTTCGTGTACTTCTCCTTCGTGATCGGGATGACCGCGCAGGTCTCCGACGTCGGCATCACCGACAAGGCGATCCGCCGCACCGCCACCGCGCATGGCGTGGTGTCGTTCGTGTTCAACACCGCGTTGGTCGCCTTGATGGTCAACATCGCCGCCAGCGCGATCTGACCGGCGACACCACCGACAAGCTGCATTGGGGCGGACGGCGCAGGGTCAGGCGGCGCGGGCTTCCTCCTCGAAGGCAATGTCGCGGACGATCTTGAACATCCTCGCGCCTTCGATCCCCGCCGTGGTGAAGCCGGTGGCGGCGGCGATGTGGCCGAACAGATCCTGGCCTTCGCGCGATTGGCCGAAATAGCCCATCGACCAGCGCGCGAAGACGCGTTCCCTGACCACTTCGAAGGCCAGCACCTGGACGTCGCCGTGGCGGATGTCCTGCTGGATTTTTTCGAAGGTGACTTCGATGCTGTCGCGCGAGCCTTCCAGCACCTGGGCGAAGATCCCGGCGTTGAAGATCAGCGCGCCGGTGATGCCGAGCCGGGAATTGTTGCGCTCGGCCGAACGCAGAATCGCCTCCACTTCGCGGGCGATGTTGCTCGGCCCCCCGACGATGCGGTTCTTGCTGAAATACACCAGACGATAGAGATTCGGATCCATGGTTCCTCTGCGTCGCGCTCGGCGCAAAAGCGTTATATCAAATTCGCGCCTTGGTTTCTGGTCGACAAGTAGTCGCCGATCTGTTCCGGAGCGATCGGACGGCTGAAGTAATAACCCTGCACCTCGGTGCATCCATCGGCCGCGACGCGAGCCAGTTGCTCGGCGGTCTCGACGCCTTCGGCGACGGTCGCCATGCCGAGGCTGTGGCCGAGCGTCGCGATCGCCCGCACGATGGCCTGGCCGGCCGGATCGCCCGATGTGCCGCGCACGAAGCTCTGGTCGATCTTGATCTTGTCGAACGGAAAGCTGCGCAGATAGCCCAGCGACGAGTAGCCGGTGCCGAAATCGTCGAGCGCCACCCGCACCCCCATGGTGCGCAGCGTCTGCAACACCGCGAGCGCAGTGCCGCGCGGGTCGAGCATCACGCTCTCGGTGATCTCGAGTTCGAGCCGGTGCGGATCGAGCCCGCTCTCCGCCAGCGCGGACAGGATGGTCGAGACCAGCTTCGGACTGGCAAACTGCACCGCCGAGACATTGACCGCGACGGTGTGGTGAGGCGACCATTTCGCGGCCTCCCGGCAGGCGGTGCGCAGCACCCAATCGCCGATCGGCGTGATCACCCCGGTCTCCTCGGCGAGCGGAATGAATTCCAGCGGCGACACCAGGCCGCGGGTCGGGCAATGCCAGCGCAGCAGGGCTTCGAAGCCGGTGACGGTGTTGGTGCGCAGATTGACCTGCGGCTGATACACCAGCGCGAATTCGCGCAGCGCCAGCGCGCGCCGCAGATCGATCTCGAGATTGCGGCGGGCCTGCATCCGCTCGTCCATCGCCGCCTCGAAGAAGCGATAGCAGCCGTGGCCGTCGGTCTTGGCGCGGTTGAGCGCCAGATCGGCATTCTTCATGACGCGATCGCAGTCCGAGGCATCACCCGACAGCAGCGCCACGCCGACGCTGGCGGCGACGTTGATCAATTGGCCGTCGAGCAGATAGGCGCGGCCGACCAGATCGACCAGCCGGATCGCCAGCGCGTCGGCGGATTGCGGCTGCGGTTGCCCGAGTTGCAGGATGCCGAACTTGTCGGCCTCCAGCCGCGCCACGACGTCGCTCGCCGCCACCGCGGAGCGGACCCGATGAGCCACCAGCCTCAGCAGCGCGTCGCCGACCTTGCGGCCGAGCGATTCGTTCAGCGCCTTGAAGCGCCCGAGGTCGACCACCAACATCGCGGCGCCGTCGGTGGCGAGATCGGGTCGTTGCAGGATGCGGCTCAGTTGCTCGCGAAACATCAGCCGGTTGCCGATCCCGGTGATGCGATCGGTACGGGCGGCCTCGGCTGCGCGGGCCTCCTCGGCCAGATGATCGGTGAGATCGCCGGCGGTGATCAGCCAGCCCTCGGCGACCGGAAAGGTCTCGATGCCGTAGGTGCGGCCGTCCGGAAAGCTGGCCTGGCGGTTGGTCTTGCCGCTCTTGCGGCTGGCTTCACCGATGACGCGATCGAGCACCGCGGCGCCTGGCGCGGCGCCGAACAGATCGTCGAAGCCGCGATTGCTGAGTAATAGCTGGCCCTCATTGCTGACCACGGCTCCGGCGAGGTCCATTTGCATGAACACGCTGAGCGCCAGCGCTTCGTCCGGCTCCCGCGCACGGTCGATGGCGGCGGCGCGACGGCGCCGTTTCGCCGGTTCGACAGTCGCAGGGGGGTCGGATTTGACGCGGATCGGCATGATACCAGCAAACAGTGCGATCGTTGCAAAAGCATGAATTTACCGCGCAGATCAAAGTGAGGGTAAATCAGCGGTTAGGACGAATCGATCGCAACTCGCCGCGGCAATGGCGGTATGGCTTGACCTGTCGGCGGCGCCGGGCGATTGCAGATTCACAGTGTCTCCAGTTGTCGTGGTGCCGCAGTGGAAGCCAAATTTCAGATCTTCTTGACCCTGCTCGCGGTGCTGGCCGGCACCGCCTGGCTGGCGCGGCGGATCGACGTCGCCCCGGCGATCCTGCTGCTGTTGGCCGGCGTCGTGCTGGCGCTGGTGCCGGGCATGCCGCCGGTCGAACTGCCGCCGCAACTGGTGTTGCTGGTGGTGCTGCCGCCGCTGATCTATTCGGCCAGCGTCGCGATGAGCTGGCGCGAGTTCAAATTCAATCTGGAGCCGATCGCGCTGTTGGCGATCGGCTGCGTGATCTTCACCGCCTGCGCGGTGGCGGCGGCGACGCATCTGCTGATCGGGCTGCCGTGGAGCGTCGGCTTCCTGCTCGGCGCCATCGTCGCGCCGCCGGACGTGGTGGCGCCGCTGGCGATCGCCCGCAAACTCGGGCTGCCGCGCCGCATCCTGGTGGTGCTGGAAGGCGAGGGACTGGCCAACGACGCCACCGCGCTGATCCTGTACCGCTTCGCGGTGGTGGCGATCAGCACCGGGGCGTTCTCGCTGCCGGTGGCCTCTAGCACCTTCGCGGCGATCCTGGCCGGCGAAATCGCGTTCGGCGTCGCGGTCGGCTGGCTCAGCCTGCGGCTGCGCCACCGCGCCCGCGATCCGCAGATCGAGATCACGCTGTCGTTGATCACGCCCTACGCCGCCTACTGGATTCCCGAGCATCTCGGCGGCTCCGGGGTGATCGCCACGGTGGCCTGCGGGCTCTACATCAGCTGGAACGGGCCGCTGCTGATTTCCTCGGCGACCCGGCTGCAGGGCATCTTCTTCTGGGATCTGGTGATCTATCTGGTCGAGGGGCTGTTGTTTCTGCTCACCGGCTTCCAGATGCGGGTACTGCTGGAGAAATCCAGGGAGTTTCCGCTCGGCGACATCCTGTTCGCCACCGGCCTGGTCGCGGCGATCGTGATCCTGGCGCGGTTCGCCTGGGTGTTTCCCGGCACCTATCTGCCGCGGCTGTGGCGCAAGCGGCTGCGCGCCGAGCCGCTGCCGAACTGGCGGTCGATCTTCGTGGTGGCGTTCACCGGGGTCCGCGGCGCGGTGTCGCTGGCCGCGGCTTTGGCTTTGCCGTTCACGCTGCCCTCCGGCGTCGACTTTCCCTACCGCGACCTGATCCAGCTGGTGTCGTTCGGCGTCATCCTGATCACCCTGGTCGGGCTCGGTCTCAGCCTGCCGATGGTGGTGCGCCGGCTCGGCCTCACCCAGGACGGCCACGCCGAACACCACCGCGAGCGCGAGGCGGAAATCGCCGCGCGACGCCAGGCGCTGGACGCAGCGCTGGCCTCGCTCGACGCCATCACCGACGACCGCGAACTCTCCGACGAGGTGGTGAAGCTGCTGCGCGCGCGGCACCAGACCCGCGCCAACCAGTTGCCGCAGCCGCCCGACGCCGACGGCCACGACGTCACCGCCACCGGCGCGGCATTGGTGCGCGAACTGATCGCCGAGGAGCGCAAATTCATCCACGCGCAACTGCGCGACGGCAACATCACCGACGAAAGCCGCCGCAGGATCGAGCGCGACCTCGATCTCGAGGAGGCCAGTCTGGCGAACCGGGAGTACAAGAAGCGGTGACGCGAGCGATCTTGATAGTTGCAGCCGAGAGAAAATACCCTATTGTTTCGCCATGACCACCCGCCGGCGCGGCGCGGCGGCCAGATAATTTCATTTGCTGGTTTGCGTTTGATCTGGCGTTCGCAAGCGCGGACCGTTCCCGAGGTCGCCGGCCGGGATTTCAGCCATGCCCAACGAATTGTCCTTTGTCGGACCGGATCGCGGCCACGAGGCGCTGGAGAAGGCGAGGTCGCTGCATCACGCCGACAACAAGTCGGACAGGGAAGTCATTACCTGGTTCTACGGCGTGCTCAGCATCCTGGACGCCAAGGCCAACGGCCTGTTGCGGGTCAATGCCAGCTTCATCACCATCCTGCTGTTCTTTCTCGGCGCCGCCAACGCCAAGGACAATCCCAACACCCAGAGCAATCTGTTCGGGATCACCAAGCCGCAGGTCACGACCGCCGAGCTTGTGCTCGGCCTGGTGTTGGCCTCCACCTTCCTGTGTTTCCTGATCGTGCGGGTGAATTGGAAATTCCTCGGCCAGGTGCGCAGGAGAAAGGGCGGGCCCTATGACTTTGAAAGCGAGGCGGAGCGGCTGGCGAATGTGGTCGACGACCGCACGCATTACTATCTGATCGCGTGGCTGCTGACGCTCGCCGCGGCGGCGGTCGTGGTGTTGTTTTGGGTGCAGACGGCGCTGTTCAAACTGGAATAAACTCACCGCGTCGCGCGTTTTTAGGTTCCCCGATGAGGTTGCTCATGATCAAGCCCCGCCACTTCGCCGAGCTCAGCGATCCGGATCGGCGGCTGATCGACAGCGCGCGCGGGGTGTCGGCCAATGCCTACGCTCCCTATTCGGGCTTCGCGGTCGGCGCCGCGGTGCGGACCAAATCCGGGAAAATCTTCACCGGCGCCAATCTGGAGAACGCCTCCTATGGCCTCGGCATGTGCGCCGAGGTGGCGGCGATCACCGCGGCGAATTCGGCCAATGGCTACGATATCGAGGCGATCGCGGTGGTCGGCCACAAATTCACCCCCCCCCGCGACGCCTCGCAGGTGGTGACGCCGTGCGGGCGGTGCCGGCAACTGATCTTCGAAGCGTCGCAGGTCGCGGGCGTCGACGTCAGGGTGTTTTCCTGCAGCGGCGACTTGGCGCAGATCCACGAGGCTGCGATTTCGGAGCTGCTGCCGGATGCGTTCGGGCCGCAGAATCTGGGTCTCGAAACGGTGTGGCCGCAGATACGCGCCGCGCTGATCGGCAGCGTCGCCGAATGGCAGGAGCCCGCTGCCCCGCCGGCCGATCCGGTCTTCGTCGCGAAGTAGAGTCTACTCCGCCGCGCTCACCGGCGCCGCGACGCCCGCGCCGTAGCGCTGCTCGATGTAGTCGATCACCAGCGCCTTGAACTCGCCGGAGATATTGGCGCCGCGCAAGGTGCGGAATTTCTGGCCGTCGACGAACACCGGCGCCGCCGGGGTTTCGCCGGTTCCGGGCAGCGAGATGCCGATATTGGCGTGCTTGCTCTCGCCGGGGCCGTTGACGATGCAGCCCATCACCGCGACGTTGAGATTTTCCACGCCGGGATAGCGGGTCTTCCAGGCCGGCATTTCGACGCGGATGAAATCCTGGATCGAGCGCGCCAGTTCCTGGAACGTGGTCGAGGTGGTGCGGCCGCAACCCGGGCAGGCCGCCACCAGCGGCACGAAAGTGCGAAAGCCCATGGTCTGCAGCAGTTCCTGCGCGACCTGGACTTCCAGCGAGCGGTCGCCGCCGGGCTCCGGGGTCAGCGAAATCCGGATGGTGTCGCCGATGCCCTGCTGCAGCAGGATGCCGAGCGCCGCCGAGGAGGCGACGATGCCCTTGGAGCCCATGCCGGCCTCGGTGAGGCCGAGATGGATGGCGTAATCCGAGCGCGACGCCAGATCCTGATACACCGCGATCAGGTCCTGCACCGCCGACACCTTGGCCGACAGCACCATCTTGTTCTTCGGCAGACCGATCTCTTCGGCGCGCGCCGCCGACAACAGCGCCGACTGCACCATCGCCTCGCGGGTCACCGCGCGGACGTCGCGCGGCTTGGCCGACACCGCGTTCTCGTCCATCAGCTTGGTCAACAGTTCCTGATCGAGCGAGCCCCAATTGGCGCCGATCCGCACCGCCTTGTTGTTCTTGATCGCGATCTCGACGATGTCGGCGAACTGGCTGTCGCGCTTGTTCTTGAAGCCGACATTGCCGGGATTGATCCGGTATTTGTCGAGCGCCTCGGCGCAGGCCGGATACTCGGCGAGCAGCTTGTGGCCGATGTAATGGAAATCGCCGATCAGGGGCGTGGTGATGCCGCGCTTGCGCAAGGCGTCGCGGATATGCGGCACCGCGGCCGCGGCCTCCTCGCGATCCACCGTGATCCGCACCAGTTCGGAGCCGGCGCGGGTCAGGGCTGCGACCTGTTCCACGGTGCCCGCCACGTCGGCGGTGTCGGTGTTGGTCATCGACTGCACGACGATCGGGGCGCCGCCGCCGACGGCGACGTTGCCGACCATGACCTGGGTGGTGACGTGCCGGGCTGCGGGGCCGGCGAGGTCGTTCGGATGCGGATTTTCGAGCTTGTTCATGGGGCCCCAAATATCAGATTTTGATGACAGTCAGCAATCGATCAATGGATGCAGGAACCGGGATCAGAGGTGGCATGCAGCCTCAGATGGCCCGAGGAGCCCGGTAAACCAAGGGGGCGGCCCTGGAACTCGCCCGATCTGCTTCGGGTTCGCAGTCACGTCAATCGGTGGCGAGCAACCAACGCGCCGATTTTCGGTTTATATTCCTTACGACCCCATGGGACCTGGTTCCGAAGGGCCGGGAGCAAGTGAATCATTGACAACTTCGGCGCGGGCCCAATTTAAATAGGATAGCGGAAAGCGAGACATCGGATGAGCCCCGACCTGGTCTTAACCACCGTGAATGCGCCGTATCGGAGACAGCTGGATGCGCGGCAGCTTGCCGCTTGTCTGCTCGACCCTGCGGTCGCCCGAGCCGTTCCGGGGCATATGTCGTCGTTTTTCGGCGAGGTTGAGCCTGCCTTACAGTTGGCGTTCGCCGGCATGTTCGATATCGACGAACGGCAACTGGTGGCCGCGGCAAAGGCTTTCGCCCGCTATTCCGGCGAGACCTATCGGCTCGATCGAGCGAGCGAAGGCGCTGCTTCTCGCCGTGTGATCCGATCTGGCCCTGCCATCCGCCGCGGCTAGGACGCCGGCCGATTGACCAGATAGAGCCCCGCGGTCACCAGCAGCGCCGCGACGCCGAAGGCGGGCGTCAACGGATCGCCCATGATCAGATAGCCGGCCGCCACGCCGAACAGCGGCGTGATGAAGGTGAAGGACGACAATTTGCTGGCGGAATAGGTCTTCACCAGCCCGAACCACAACAGGAATGTCAGCCCGACCACCCAGATCGCCTGATAGGCCAGCAGCGCCCATGACAGCGGCCCCGGCCAATGCGGCAGGGTCTCCCCGGACAGCCAGGCGGCCACGGCCAGGATCGGGATCGACACCGCGACCTGATAGCCGAGGCCCTTTTCCGCCGGCACCTGGCCGAGCCGGGTGGTCTTCACGATCAGCGTGGTGGCGGCCCACAGCGCGCCGCCGCCGATCATCATCAGGTCGCCGAAGAGCACGCGGGCGTCGACATCGGGCTGCGGCACCCCGATCGCCAGCGCCACGCCGACGAAGCTCAGCGCCAGCCCGCCCCATTGCAGCCGGCGCAGCCGTTCGTGCAGCAACTGATAGGCGCCGAACGCCACGAAGAACGGCGCGGTGTAGAGAAACACCACGGCGCGCGACGCCGTAGTCAGCATCAGGCCGCGATAGATCAACACGAATTCCAGCCCGAACAGCACCCCGGCGAACACCCCGGCGCGCAGCGCGCCGTCGCGCTGCCACAGCTTCACCCCGCGCGCCCGCGCGATCAGTCCGATCACGATGAGCGCGCCGACCGAGCGCAGCGCCGCCTGCAGGAACGGCGGGATCTCCGGCAGCACCAGCTTCACCGCAATCTGGTTGAATCCCCAGGACAGGCAGCACAACAGCACCAGCGCGATCGCGCTGAGGCTGAGCGGGCGCGCGGACGGCGCCGCGGTCGGTTGGTGGAACGCCATCGTGCCTCCGGCTTGTCGCCGTGTTGAGCGGTGATCAGGGGCCGGGAGGCTCGGCGGACAGGCAATGCGCGCAGGTGCCGGCGATTTCCACCACCGCGAGCTTCGGCGCAAAGCCGGTGGCGCGCGCCGTTTCGTTGAGCCCGGAGGCGAGCGGGCCGGCGGGAATTTCGCCGACCGAGCCGCAGCGGTCGCAGATCAGGAACGCCACCGCCGCAGCATGGTCGTGGTCATGCGCGCAGGCCAGGAAGGCGTTGCGGCTTTCGATGCGGTGCACCAGGCCGTTCTGCATCAGGAAATCCAGCGCGCGATACACCGTGATCGGCGCCGGACGCGCGGCCTCGCGGGCCAGTTCGTCGATCACCTCATAGGCGCCGAGCGGCCGGTGGCTGGTCAACAGCGCCTGCAGAACCCGGCGCCGGATCGGCGTGAAGTTCTGGCCGCGGCGCTGGCAGATGCGTTCGGCGTGGTCGATCGCGTCCGTGGCGCAACGAACGTGATCGTGATCGGGCGGCGGGAAGGTCGGCTTGGCGGCGGTCATCTTCCCTATGTAGCGCGGCGCGGGCGGTTCGCCCACCGTTTCATCGCGCCGGCCGCCGGCCGGGTCCCGTGGGTTCCGCAATGCGGAACGGCATGCGCACCAGACATTAACCGCATACCGAAATGCGGATCGCGAAAATGATGAGCTAGCTTATCTTATAGGTCGCTAAGGAGTTGAAACGGCCATGCCGCGCGGATCCGTCGATCTGAATTTTCTGTTTACGCTCGCCGAGGTGCAACGGCTGGTGCGCGCCTATGCCGACAAGGCGGCGTCGCGCTACGGCATCACCCGCGCGCAATGGGCCGTGCTCGCCAAGGTCGAGCGCTGCGAGGGGCTGAAGCAATCCGAACTCGCCGAACTGCTGGAAATGCAGCCGATCACGTTAACGCGATTGATCGACCGGCTGTGCGAGCATGGCTGGATCGAACGGCGCAGCGACGACACCGACCGCCGTGCCAAGCGGCTGTATCTGCGCAAGGCGGCGCGGCCGTTACTCGGCAAACTGGCCGGGCTGCGCTCGGAACTCACCGCCACGGCGCTCGCCGGGATCAACCCGGTCGAGATCCATCGACTGGTCGGCCATCTCGAAACCATCCGGGAAAACGTCCGCGGCGCCATCCACCAGGCGCATGCGGCGCCCCAAAGAAAGGTCCAGCGTCATGGCTGATCCGGTGCTGAAACTCGCGCCCGAAGCGAAGGGCAATCCGGAGCCGCGCGTCGAGCCGACGGCGCCGCCGCGGCGCAGCCTGCTCGGCGCGCTGAAGGCGTATCGCCGGCCGCTGTTGTTGTTCGTGCTGCCGCTGGCGCTGCTGATCGCCGGCATCGCCTTCTATCTGGAGGGCGGCCGCTACGTCACCACCGACGACGCCTATGTCGGCGCGCAGAAGGTGCTGATCACGCCGGACGTCGCCGGCAAGATCATCGAGGTGCCGGTGAAGGAAGGCCAATTGGTGAAGACCGGCGACGTCATGTTCCAGATCGATCCGGTGCCGTACCAGCTCGCGGTGCAACAGGCCCGCGCCAAGCTCGACGACGCCAAGACCAGCCACGACAACCTGATCGCCAATGTGCAGCTCTATGGCCAGACCGTCGACCTGGTCAACGCCGGCATCGCCATCAAGCAGCGCGACGTCGAGCGCAAGGGCTCGCTGGTCAAGAGTTCGGCCGGTTCGCAGCTCGACCTCGACAATTCCAACTCTGCGCTGGTGACCGCGCAGGCGGAACTGCAACTGGTCAAGCAGCAGCTTTCGACCGCGATGAACCAGCTGCTCGGCGATCCCAAGCTGCCGCTGGAGAAGTTCCCGGCCTACATGCAGGCCAAGGCGGCGCTCGACGACGCGCAGCGCAATCTCGATCTGACCACGGTGCGCGCGCCGATGAACGGCACCGCGACCCAGGTCGACAACATTCAGCTCGGCCGCTTCGTCGCCGCCGGCAACCCGGTGTTCAGCGTGATCGACACCACCGCGCCGTGGGTCGACGCCAATCCGAAGGAAAGCGATTTCACCTATGTCACCATCGGCCAGAAGGTGACGATCGACATCGACGCCTTCCCCGACCACGCCTTCGTCGGCACGGTCGGCTCGCTGTCGCCCGGCACCGGCGCGCAATTCGCCATCCTGCCGGCGCAGAACGCCACCGGCAACTTCGTCAAGGTGGTGCAGCGGGTGCCGGTGCGGATCTATTTTGATACCAACGACAGGGTGGTAGGCAAGCTGAAGGCCGGCATGAGCTCCTACGTCTCGATCGACACCAAACATACCCGCTCGCTGGCCGGGCTGATCGGGCTGTCGTCGGCCAAGGCGCAGCCGCAGGATTAAGCATTGTCGATTGAACGGACCGATGGATTTTGAACTCAAACGTCCCGCGCGCACGGCCGCACCTCTCCCCGCTCTTCGCGGGGAGAGGTGCGGCCGGCGAGCGTCAGCGAAGCCGGTCGGGTGAGGGGCCTGGCACGGCGGCGCGAGGGCATTGAGCTCACCGATCGGATCACCCCTCACCCCACCCCTCTCCCCGCAAGAGCGGGGAGAGGGAGCAGGCTGCCGATGCGGCAGGGCAATCTCCCACCGCGCGCCTGCACAAGCGCCGTTGACAGCAACCGAGGCAACACCGAGCCGAGCGATGATCCGCATCTTTCGCAACGAGGAGACTAAGCGATGACCACCGCCGCCGCAGCTCCGGTTGCCGTTCCCGGCCTGCGCCGCAACATGGTGACGATCTGCGCCATGACCGCGACCATCATGCAGGCGCTCGACACCACCATCGCCAACGTCGCCTTGCCCTATATGCAAGGCTCGCTGTCGGCGTCGCAGGATCAGATCAACTGGGTGCTGACCTCCTACATCGTCGCCGCCGCGATCATGACCGCGCCGGTCGGCTGGATCGCCAACCGCTTCGGCAGAAAGCGCATCTTCATCATCTGCTCGGCCGGATTCACCGTCGCCTCGGTGATGTGCGGCCTCGCGCAAGACATTACGCAAATGGTGCTGTTCCGGCTGCTGCAGGGCGTGTTCGGCGCAGCATTGGTGCCGCTGTCGCAATCGGTGATGCTCGACATCTACGCGCTGCACGAGCGCGCCAAGGCGATGTCGATCTGGGGCATGGGGGTGATGCTGGGGCCGATCATGGGGCCGTCGCTCGGCGCCTGGCTCACCGAAACCTATTCCTGGCACTGGGTGTTCTTCGTCAATTTGCCGTTCGGCATTATCACCGTGGCCGGACTGCTGGTGTTCATGGACGAAACCAAACTCAACCACGCGCTACGGTTCGACTGGTTCGGCTTCGCAGCATTGGCGGTCGGGATCGGCGCGATGCAGCTCGCGCTCGACCGCGGCGAACAGCTCGGCTGGCTGGAATCGAACGAGATCATCGCCGAAAGCATCGTCTCGGTGGTCGGCTTCTACTATTTCTTCGCGCATTCCTTCACCACGCCGAAGCCGTTCATCCAGTTCGCGATCTTCACCGACAAGAACTTCATCGGCGGCTGCGTGTTCATGGCGGTGATGGGCTTGGTGCTGTTTTCCACCATGGCGCTGTCGTCGCCGTTCATGCAGAACGTGATCGGCTTTCCGATCCTCACCGCCGGGCTGTTGCTGGCGACCCGCGGCACCGGCACTTTCGTGGCGATGATGCTGGTGGGGCGGATCATGCGGCATATCGAGGCGCGCACCCTGATCGCCGGCGGGCTGACGCTGACCTGCGCCACGCTGTATTTCATGACGCAATGGACCGACCAGACCAGCGTCGCCAGCATCATCGTGGTCAGCGTCGCACAGGGCTTCGGCTTCGGCCTGGTGTTCGTGCCGCTGTCGACGGTGGCGTTCCTGACGCTGCCGGGACATCTGCGCACCGATGGTACTGCGATGCTGACGCTGGTGCGCAACGTCGCCTCCTCGATCGGGATTTCGGTGGTGATCGCCGAACTGACCTCGGGCACCCGGCGGGCGCATGCGGTGCTGACCGAATACGTCACCCCGTTCAACCATGCGATGCAGATGCCGGACGTCCGTGGCACCATCGACATGGCCACCGACACCGGGCGGGCGATGATGGACGCCATCGTCACCATGCAGGCGCAGATCATCGCGTTCTCTCATGACTACGCGCTGGTGATGTTCCTCACCGCGGCGGCGATCCCGGCGGCGATCATCATCGGCTCCAGCAAGGCGGCGTTGCGCAAGCAGTCCGAGGCCCCCGACCACGCCGCGGTGATCGATTAGCTGAGAATTGGGCCGATCGCAGTCGGGTCAAAGCCTCGCTGATCAAGGTCGTCGCGCTTTCAACAAAGCAATGTCGTCATTCCGGGCGCGAGCCCACTTGGGCGAGCGAACCCGGAATCTGCCGCTCGCGTCGGCTTCGCCGCGTGGCGAGATTCCGGGTTCGCTCGAGCTTGCGCTCTCGCGCCCCGGAATGACGCCTTTTTTGGGATAAGCGGTGTATAGAACCGCGCAGTGCGGGACAGCAAAAGCTCGACCAAACAAAAAGGGCGGCCTCACGGCCGCCCTCTTTTCTATTCGCTACTTACTATTCGCTACTCGCCAATTCGCCCGGCTCGCGCCGAGGCTTACTCCGCGGCGGAGGCGCCCTCGGCGGCCTTCTGCTTGGCCTCGAGGTCTTCGCCGGTGACCTGATCAACCACCTTCATCGACAGCCGGGTCTTGCCGCGGTCGTCGAAGCCGAGCAGCTTGACCTTGACCTTGTCGCCTTCCTTGACGACGTCGGAGGTCTTCTGCACCCGGCCCGGAGCGAGCTGGCTGATATGGACGAGACCGTCCTTGGCGCCGAAGAAGTTCACGAAGGCGCCGAACTCCATGACCTTGACGACGGTGCCGTCATAGATCGCGTTGAGTTCCGGATCGGAAGCGATCGACTTGATCCACTTGATCGCCGCCTTGATCGATTCGCCATCGCTGGATGCGACCTTGACGGTGCCGTCGTCGTCGATGTTGACTTTGGCGCCGGTCTTTTCCACGATCTCGCGGATCACCTTGCCGCCGGTGCCGATCACTTCGCGGATCTTGTCGGTGGCGATCTTGAAGGTCTCGATCCGCGGCGCGTATTCGCCGAGCTCGGCGCGGGCGTTGGTCAAGGCCTTCGACATCTCACCGAGAATGTGGATGCGTCCGTCCTTGGCCTGGCCGAGCGCGACCTTCATGATCTCCTCGGTGATGCCGGCGATTTTGATGTCCATCTGCAGCGAGGTGATGCCCTGCTCGGTGCCGGCCACCTTGAAGTCCATGTCGCCGAGATGATCCTCGTCGCCGAGGATGTCGGAGAGCACCGCGAAGCGCTCGCCTTCCAGGATCAGACCCATCGCGATGCCCGCGGTCGGCCGCTTCAACGGCACGCCGGCATCCATCAGCGCCAGCGAGGCGCCGCACACCGAGGCCATCGAGGACGAGCCGTTCGACTCGGTGATCTCGGAGACCACGCGCAGCGTGTAGGGGAATTCGTGATGCGGCGGCAGCACCGGATGGATCGCGCGCCAGGCGAGCTTGCCGTGGCCGATCTCGCGACGCTTGGTGCCGCCCATGCGGCCGGTCTCGCCGACCGAGTAGGGAGGGAAGTTGTAGTGCAGCAGGAAGGTCTCTTTGTAGGTGCCCGACAGCGAGTCGATGTACTGCTCGTCCTCGCCGGTGCCGAGCGTGGTGACTACCATCGCCTGGGTTTCGCCGCGGGTGAACAGCGCCGAGCCGTGGGCGCGCGGCAGCACGCCGACTTCGGCGATGATGTTGCGCACGGTTTTGCTATCGCGGCCGTCGATGCGCTTGCCGGTGTCGAGGATGTTCCAGCGGACGATCTTGGCTTCCAGTTCCTTGAACACGCCGGCGATCCGCAGCTTGTCGTATTGCGGCTCCTGGCCTTCCGGGAAGTAGTGCGCCATCACCTTTTCCTTGGCCTTGCCGACCGCAGCGTAGCGATCCTGCTTGACCGGAATGGCGTAGGCGGCGCGCAGCTCGGGCTCGATCAGGCCGAGAATTTCCTTCTCCAGCACGCTCTCGTCGACCACCGCGACTTCGCGCGGCTCCTTGGCGGCCTTTTCGGCGAGTTCGATGATCGCCTGCACCACCGGCTGAAAGTGCCGGTGACCGAACATCACCGCGCCGAGCATGATCTCTTCGTTGAGTTCCTTGGCTTCGGATTCCACCATCAACACGGCGTCGGCGGTGCCGGCGACGACCAGGTCAAGCTGTGTCTCGACCATCTCGTCGAGCACCGGGTTGAGCACGTATTCGTCGTTGATGAAGCCGACGCGGGCAGCACCGATCGGGCCCTTGAACGGCGCGCCGGACAAGGTCAGCGCCGCCGAGGAGGCGACCAGCGCCAGAATGTCCGGATCGTTCTCCATGTCGTGCGACAGCACGGTGACGATGACCTGGGTCTCGTTGCGCCAGCCGTCGACGAACAGCGGACGGATCGGGCGGTCGATCAGGCGGGAGACCAGCGTCTCCTTTTCGGTCGGGCGGCCTTCGCGCTTGAAGTAACCGCCGGGGATGCGGCCGGCGGCGTAGGTCTTTTCGATGTAGTCGACGGTCAGCGGCAGGAAGTCGACGCCTTCCTTGGCGGACTTGGCGGCGACCACGGTGGCGAGCACCACGGTCTCGCCGTAAGTGGCGACGACGGCGCCGTCAGCCTGACGGGCGATCTTGCCGGTCTCAAGCTTGAGCGGACGCCCACCCCAATCGATCTCGACTGAATGAATATTGAACATTGCGTGTTTCTTTCATGTGTTCACGAAAGGCACGAACGCCCAAACCCCGAAAACCATGCGCAAGATTGCGAGACGCTGACCAGGCCGCAAGGGCGTCAGCGTCCGGCGATCCTGCCATGGTTTTCGAGCCCTGGATGGCGTCCATCCTCCCGATCGGTGCGGACAAGTCCTTCGGACGCTTGCCCGCGCGACGGACCCCTTGCCCGTCATCGTCCAGCCGCCGGAGTGCTGCTGGACATTGTCTTGCGGGCCATCAACTGGCCCGCTCATCATCTGCACGGGGTCGAACCGCAACCGGGAAACCCGTGGTCCCACCCTATGCAAAAACGCGCGCCGGGGTCGGCGCGCGAACTTCGCTCAACGACGAATGTTGTGCTTCTCGAGCAGCGCCTTGTAGCGCGCCTCGTCCTTCTTCTTGACGTAGTCAAGCAGCGAGCGCCGGGTCGACACCAGCTTCAGCAGGCCACGGCGGGAATGGTTGTCCTTGACGTGGGTCTTGAAATGGCTGGTGAGGTTGGCGATGCGTTCCGACAGGATCGCAACCTGAACCTCCGGCGAACCCGTGTCGCCGGCCTTCTTCGCATTGGTCTTGATGACTTCCGCTTTACGTTCTGCGGTGATCGACATCGTCAGTGACTTTCCTTAGGCAGCGGACTGGCGGTCAGTCCGTTCAGGTTGAACACGCGCTTGGGGATGAGTTCGCCATTGCCAAGTTCGGCGAGGGCCAAAAGCCGGCCTGCCACCGTGACATAAACTGTGCCGCTACAGTTGGGCGCATCCCGTCCGCGCAACAAAACGGCCTGGCCCCGATGGAGCCTTGCCGCATCAGCCCGTGTGACGGCCAGCGCCGGGATGTCGTCCAGCGCGGTCTCAACGGGCAAAAGCGCGTCGGCGAGGCTTCCCTCGCCGGACGCGGCTCTATCGCATAAAGCCTCCAACTGTTCCAGCGGAATCATGTCGGCCTCGCCGAACGGCCCGACCAGGGTGCGGCGCAGCGCGCAGATGTGGCCGTAGCAGCCGAGCAACCGTCCCATGTCGCGGGCCAAAGCCCGCACATAGGTGCCCTTGCCGCATTCCGCCTCGAACGTCGAATGGCTGTCATCATGTTGTTCGACAAGAGTTAATTCGTGGATCACCACCGGGCGCGGGACCAGCGGCACGACTTCGCCGTCGCGCGCCATGTCATAGGCGCGCTCGCCGGCGATCTTGATCGCGGAATATTGCGGCGGGGTCTGTTCGATCTCGCCGGTGAAGCGCGGCAGCAGCGCGCGAATCGCCTG
>NZ_DASWPE010000036.1:0-2123 GCF_036404135.1 Rhodopseudomonas sp.
TTCCGGCGTCATCGGGCTTTCGCCCTTCGGCGTGATCTTGCCGACCAGGATGTCGCCGGCGCGAACTTCCGCGCCGATATAGACGATGCCGGCTTCGTCGAGGTTCTTCAGCGCTTCTTCCGAGACGTTCGGAATGTCGCGGGTGATTTCCTCAGGCCCGAGCTTGGTGTCGCGGGCCATGACTTCGAATTCCTCGATGTGGATCGAGGTGAAGACGTCGTCCTTGACGATCCGCTCCGACAGCAGGATCGAGTCTTCGAAGTTGTAGCCATTCCACGGCATGAACGCGACCAGCACGTTGCGGCCGAGCGCCAGCTCGCCGAGATCGGTCGACGGGCCGTCGGCGATGATGTCGCCCTTCGCCACCATGTCGCCGACCTTCACCAGCGGACGCTGGTTGATGCAGGTCGACTGGTTGGAGCGCTGGTACTTCATCAGCCGGTAGATATCGACGCCGGACTTGGTCGGGTCGAGATCGTCGGTGGCGCGGATCACGATACGCGTGGCGTCGATCTGGTCGATCACGCCGGTACGGCGTGCGGCGATCGCAGCACCGGAGTCCCGCGCAACCACGCCTTCCATGCCGGTGCCGACGAACGGCGCTTCGGCGCGCACCAACGGCACCGCCTGACGCTGCATGTTGGAGCCCATCAAGGCGCGGTTGGCGTCGTCGTTCTCGAGGAACGGGATCAGGGCTGCGGCGACCGAAACCAGCTGCTTCGGCGACACGTCCATGAAGTCGACCTTGTCGGCCGGGATCAGCACCACGTCGCGGGTGCCGCCGTCACGGCAGACGATCAGGTCTTCGACGAAGCGGCCCTTGGGGTCGAGCGCGACGTTGGCCTGCGCCACCGAGTAGCGGCCCTCTTCCATCGCCGACAGATACACCACCTCGTCGGTGACGCGGCCGTCCTTGCAGCGGCGATAGGGCGTCTCGACGAAGCCGTATTTGTTGACGCGGGCGAAGGTCGCCAGCGAGTTGATCAGGCCGATGTTCGGACCTTCCGGGGTCTCGATCGGGCAGATCCGGCCGTAATGCGTCGGATGCACGTCGCGGACTTCGAAGCCGGCGCGCTCGCGGGTGAGGCCCCCGGGGCCAAGCGCCGAGAGACGGCGCTTGTGGGTGATTTCCGACAGCGGGTTGGTCTGGTCCATGAACTGCGACAGCTGCGAGGAGCCGAAGAATTCGCGCACCGCGGCGGCCGCCGGCTTGGCGTTGATCAGGTCCTGCGGCATCACGGTGTCGATATCGACGCTGGACATCCGCTCCTTGATCGCGCGCTCCATGCGCAGCAGGCCGATGCGGTACTGGTTCTCCATCAATTCGCCGACCGAGCGCACCCGGCGGTTGCCGAGATGGTCGATGTCGTCGATTTCGCCGCGGCCGTCGCGCAGACCCACCAGGGTCTTGATGACGGCGAGGATGTCTTCCTTGCGCAGCGTGCGATGGGTGTCGGGCGCGTCGAGTTCAAGGCGCATGTTCATCTTGACGCGGCCGACCGCGGACAGGTCGTAGCGCTCACTGTCGAAGAACAGCGACTGGAACATGTTCTGCGCCGAATCGATGGTCGGCGGCTCGCCGGGACGCATCACCCGGTAGATGTCGAACAGCGCGTCTTCGCGTGTCATGTTCTTGTCGGCGGCCAGCGTGTTGCGGATGTAGGCGCCGATGTTGACGTGGTCGATGTCGAGCAGCGGCAGTTCCTTGTAGCCCTGCTCGTTGAGGCCCTTCAGCGACTTCTCGGTGATCTCCTCGCCGGCTTCGGCGTAGATTTCGCCGGTCTTCGGGTTGACCAGGTCTTCGGCGAGATAGTTGCCGACCAATTCCTCGTCGGACAGCCGCAGCGCCTTGAGGCCCTTTTCCTGCAACTGGCGGGCGGCGCGCACGGTCAGCTTCTTGCCGGCCTCCAGCACCACCTTGCCGGTGTCGGCGTCGATCAGGTCGTTGATGGTCGAATAGCCGCGGAAACGCCCGGCGTCGAACGGAACGCGCCAGCCTTCCTTGATCTTCTTGTACTGGATCTTCTTGTAGAACGTGCTGAGGATCTCTTCGCCGTCGAGCCCGAGCGCGAACATCAGCGAGGTCACCGGAATCTTGCGGCGACGGTCGATGCGCGCGAACA
>NZ_DASWPE010000037.1:0-65561 GCF_036404135.1 Rhodopseudomonas sp.
GAGGCCGCCGACCAGCGTGATCAGCACGATCTCGCCGGACATCGTCCAGTGCACGTCGGTGAGCGAGGCGTTCTGCGCCACGAACACTTTCAGCGAGCCGGCGAAGCCCGCCAGCGTGCCGGACAGGATATAGGCCATCAGCTTGTACTGGTCGGTCTTGTAGCCCAGCGAGATCGCGCGCGGCTCGTTCTCGCGGATCGCCTTCAGCACCTCGCCGAACGGCGAGTTGATGGCACGGTAGATCAGCAGGAAGCCGAGCAGGAAGCCGGCGAGGATCACGTAATACAGCGTGGTCGAGTTGGCGAGGTTGAAAATGCCGAACAGTTTTCCTTGCGGGATGCCCTGGATGCCATCCTCGCCGTGGGTGAACGGCGTCTGCAGATAGACGAAGTACAGAAGCTGCGACAGCGCCAGCGTGATCATCGCAAAATAGATGCCCTGGCGGCGGATCGCGATCAGCCCGGTGAGAACGCTGAGCGCCGCGGCGCCCAAGATGCCGGCGAGAATGCCGAGTTCGGGCGGCAGCCCCCACACCTTCAGCGCATGCGCGGTGACGTAGCCCGCGGTGCCGAGAAACATCGCGTGACCGAACGACAACAGCCCGCCATAGCCGATCAACAGGTTGAAGGCGCAGGCCAGCAACGCAAAGCACAGGCCCTGCATCACGAAGAACGGATAGACGCCGGTCAGCGGCACCGCCGCCAACAGCGCGGTCATGACGGCGAAGGCGATCATTTCGTCGCGGACGGCGCGGCGATCGGCAACGGGAACAGCCTGGTCGGTGATCGCGCTCATGTCAGGTGGTCCGTCCCGTCAGTCCAGAGGGTTTCACCAGAAGCACCAGCACCATCAGCACAAATACCACGGTGTTGGAGGCTTCCGGATAGAAATACTTGGTCAGGCCTTCGATGATGCCGAGCGCGAAGCCGGTGATGATCGACCCCATGATCGAGCCCATACCGCCGATCACCACCACCGCGAACACCACGATGATCAGGTCGGCGCCCATCAGCGGCCGCACCTGGTTGATCGGCGCCGACAGCACGCCGGCGAGCGCGGCCAGCCCGACGCCGAGCCCGTAGGTCAAAGTGATCATCCGCGGCACGTTGATGCCGAAGGCGCGCACCAGGGTCGGATTTTCGGTCGCCGCGCGCAGATTGGCCCCGAGCCGCGTGCGCTCGATCAGGTACCAGGTGGCGAGGCAGACCACCAGCGAGAACACCACCACCCAGCCGCGATACACCGGCAGAAACATGAAGCCGAGATTGATCCCGCCCTTCAGCTCGTCGGGGATCGCGTAAGGCAGCCCCGAGGAGCCGAAATAATTCTGGAACACGCCCTGGATGATCAGTCCGAGGCCGAAGGTCAGCAGCAGCCCGTAGAGGTGGTCGAGCTGCGCGATCCATTGCAGCATGGTGCGCTCGAGGATGATCCCGAACAGTCCGACCGCGAGCGGCGCGATGATCAGCGCCCACCAATAGCCGATGCCGAGCACGTTGAGCAGGAAATACGCCGCGAAGGCGCCCATCATATACAGCGCGCCATGAGCGAAATTGATGATGTTGAGCATGCCGAAGATCACCGCGAGGCCGAGGCTCAACAGCGCGTAGAACGAGCCGTTGATCAGCCCGACCAGCAATTGAGCGAACAAGGCCTGGAGATTGATCGACATGGGATTCCCGATTGCAGATGCGAGGACAATCCGGCCCGGCGGCGCTTAGCCGCCGGGCCGCGACGCTTACTTCTTCAACAGCGGGCACGTGCTCTTGTCGAGCGGCGTGAAGGCTTCCTCGGCCGGAATGGTGGCAACCAGCTTGTAATAGTCCCACGGCCCCTTGGATTCCGCGGGCTTCTTCACCTCGAACAGATAGGCCGGGTGAATCTTGCGACCGTTGGGCTGGATCGAGCCCTTACCGAACAACGGGTCGTTGGTCGGCAGTTCCTTCATCTTGGCGACGATCTTGGCGCCATCATGCGGATTGCCGCCCAACGCTTCCAGCGTCTTGAAGTAGTGGATCAGCGCCGAATAGACGCCGGCCTGCGACATGGTCGGCACCTGCTTGTTGCGCATGCGGTCCTGGAACCGCTTCGAAAACGCCCGGGTCTGGTCGTTGGCGTCCCAATAAAACGTCTCGGTGAAGTTCAGCCCCTGCGCCACCGGCAGGCCGATGGCATGGACGTCGGTGATGAACATCAAGAGCCCGGCCATTTTCTGGCCGCCGCTGATGATGCCGAATTCCGCCGCCTGCTTGATGGCGTTGGAGGTGTCGCCGCCGGCATTGGCCAGACCGATCACCTTGGCCTTGGAAGCCTGCGCCTGCAGCAGGAACGACGAGAAGTCGGAGGTGTTGAGCGGGTGCTTCACGCCGCCGATCACCTTGCCGCCGCCGGCGACGACGGCGGACGTGGTATCACGCTCAAGGGCCGCGCCGAAGGCGTAGTCGGCGGTCAGGAAGAACCAGCTGTCGCCGCCGGCCTTGGTCAAGGCGGCGCCGGTGCCGTGAGCCAGCATATAGGTGTCGTAGGTCCAGTGAATGGTGTTGGGCGTGCATTGCGCGTTGGTCAGATCCGAGCTGCCGGCGCCCGAATTAAGGAACACGCCGTTCTTTTCCTTGATGATGTTGCTGACTGCCAGCGCCACGCCGGAGTTCGGCGTATCAACCACGACATCGACCTTGTCGACGTCGAACCACTGCCGCGCGATATTCGAGCCGATATCCGGCTTGTTCTGATGGTCGCCGGAGATCACCTCGATCTTCCAGCCCTTGTTGAGCAGACCGGAGTCCTCCACCGCGAGCTGCGCGGCCAGCGTCGAACCCGGACCGCCGACATCCGCATAAAGCCCGGACTGGTCGCTGAGCGAGCCGATTTTGATCACCTTGTCGTCGGCATGGGCGATGCCGGCGAACGCAAGCAGGCTGGCGGTACCGAGCAACAGCGCGGAAATCTTGTTTTTCATTATTGTCTCCTCCATTCGATGGTCTTTTGACGCGCCGTCAGACGCCGAGATAGCTGTGCAACTTCTCCATGTTGGCCTGGAGTTCCGAGTTGGCGAAACCGTCGATGATCTTGCCGTGCTCGACGATGTAGTAGCGATCCGCCACGGTGGCAGCGAAACGGAAATTCTGCTCGACCAAGAGAATGGTGAAGCCCTCGTTCTTCAGGCGCTGGATGGTGTGGCCGATCTGCTGGATGATCACCGGGGCAAGCCCCTCGGTCGGCTCGTCGAGCATCAAAAAGCGCGCGCCGGTGCGCAGGATGCGGGCGATCGCCAGCATCTGCTGCTCGCCGCCGGACAGCTTGGTGCCCTGGCTCTTCAGCCGCTCCTTGAGGTTGGGGAACAGCTCGAAGATCTGCTCCAGCGACAATCCGCCGGGCCGCACCTGCGGCGGCAGCATCAGGTTTTCGCGCACATCCAGGCTGGCGAAGATGCCACGCTCCTCGGGACAGATCGCCACCCCCTGCCGCGCGATCTTGTCCGACGAGGCGCGGCTGATGTCCTTGCCCTCGAAGCGGATGCTGCCGCTGCGCTTGCCGATGATGCCCATGATCGACTTCAGCGTGGTGGTCTTGCCGGCGCCGTTGCGCCCGAGCAGCGTCACCACCTCGCCAGCGCGCACTTCGAAGTCGATGCCGTGCAGGATGTGGGATTCGCCGTACCAGGCCTGCAGATTCTGCACCGCCAGCACGACCTCGGCGACGGGCTGCGGCGCGGCAGCTTTAGGCCCGGGCGACGTCCTCGTGGTCTCAACCATGCCCTGCCCCCAGATAGGCTTCCTTGACCCGTTCGTCCTGGGTCAGCTCGGCGTAATTGCCTTCCGCCAGCACGTGGCCGCGGGTCAAGACGGTGATGATGTCGGACAAGTTGGCGACCACGCTGAGGTTATGCTCGACCATCAGGATGGTGTATTTCGCCGAGATCCGCTTGATCAGCGCGGCGATCTTGTCGATGTCCTCGTGGCCCATGCCGGCCATCGGCTCGTCCAGCAGCATCATCTCCGGGTCGAGCGCCAGCGTGGTGGCGATCTCCAGCGCGCGCTTGCGGCCGTAAGGCATTTCGACGGCCGGGGTGTTGGAGAATTCGCTTAAGCCCACGTCGGCGAGCAGCTCGTTGGCGCGATCATTGTAGCGGTCGAGGATCGACTTCGCCCGCCAGAAATCGAACGAATGGCCGTGCTGGCGCTGCAGCGCGACGCGGACGTTTTCCAGCGCGGTGAGATGCGGAAACACCGCGGAGATCTGGAACGAGCGCACCAGGCCGAGCCGCGCCACCGCGGCCGGCGGCATCGCGGTGATGTCGCGCCCCTTGTAGAGAATCTGCCCGGCGGAGGGCCGCAGGAACTTGGTCAAGAGGTTGAAGCACGTGGTCTTGCCGGCCCCGTTGGGGCCGATCAGCGCGTGAATCGAGCCGCGGCGTACCCGCAGATTGACGTCCCGCACGGCGAAGAAGCCGGCGAATTCCTTGGTCAGTCCCTGGGTTTCCAGAATGAAGTCATCGGCCAAACAGATTTCCCCCTCGGTCGTCGCAGCGAAAGCCTCGCGCGCGCGCCGACTTTTTTGTCGCCGGTCCCTCGGCCGCGTGGCCGGCCGGGAACCGATCGTGTCTGATTGGAATATGCAATCGACCGTAGGGTTGCGCAAGATGCAATGCTGGGCAGCGCCACAGGGCGACGCTCGCGGTCGCCGTGGCAAAGCGCGCCGCGCCGGTTGAGCGTCACATGGCTTTCGTCGAAATTGGCTACAGGGCCGGGTTGCGGTCGCGCGGCGGCCTGCCAGCGCCGGAGCCAGAAATGCACGATGTCGCGTCCCTGAAGCGGAAACTCGATAGCCTGATCGCCGACGTCAGCACCGAAGGCGCGGTGCGGATGGCGAATTGGAGCGATCGCATCGAGCGGCCGGACTTCGCTGCCAGCGCCGCCAACCTCGCGCATTATCTGGCGCTGCGCCGTCACGATCTGCGGCCGCTGCAACGCGCGCTGATGGCGCTCGGGATGTCGTCGCTGGGCCGGCTGGAAAGCCGGGTGCTGCCGACGCTGCGGGCGGTGGCCGCCAGCGTCGCGGCGCTGTGCGGCGAGAGCGCTGCGGAACGCCCCTCGGTGCGGCAGTTCTTTGCCGGCGAACAGCACCTGCAGCAGCGCGCCGAAGCCGTGTTCGGCCCGCCCTCCGCGCGGCACACCGCGCTGCTGGTGACCTGCCCGACTGAAGCGGCCGACGATCCGTCGTTCATGCTGCGGCTCGCCGAACGCGGCGTCGACGCCATCCGGATCAACTGCGCGCATGATTCCGCGGCGCAATGGCAGCGCATGATCAACCACGTCCACACCGCCGAACAGGCCACCGGGCGGCGCATCAAGATCCTGATGGACATCGCCGGCCCGAAAATCCGCACCGGCCTGCCCCGCTCGCCGGCCGGCCGCGAGCGGATCGGACTGGGCGACGTGCTGGCGCTGGTGCCGCAGGGCGGGCTCGACCGCGTCGACCTCGACGACGAGTATTTCGCCATCGAATGCACGCTGTCCGAACCGATCCTACGCACCGCGGTCGGCGCCCGGGTGTTCGTCGACGACGGCAAATTATGCGTCCGCATCGAGCGCGTCGCGCCGTGGGGCCTGCTCGGCCGGGTCACCGCCGCCGCCGACAACGGACTGCGGCTGAAGCCGGAAAAGGGTCTGAACTTCCCCGATACGCCGCTGGCGATTCCGGCGCTGACCATCAAGGACCGCAGCGATCTGGATTTCGTCGCGAGCCACGCCGACGGCATCGAGTTCTCCTTCGTGCAGTCGGTGAAGGACGTCGAGATGCTGCAGGCAGCGCTGGCCGAGCGCCGCCCGCACGACTGGCACACGCTGTCGCTGGTGCTGAAGATCGAAACCCCGGAAGCGGTGGCCAACCTGCCGGAGATCGTGGTGCAGGCCGCCGGCCGTCAACCCACCGCGATCATGATCGCGCGCGGCGACCTCGCCGTCGAGATCGGCTTTGCCCGGCTCGCCGAAATGCAGGAAGAGATCCTGTGGATCGGCGAAGCCGCGCACGTGCCGGTGATCTGGGCGACGCAGGTGCTGGAGCATCTGGTCAAGAAGGGCACGCCGTCGCGCGGCGAGATGACCGACGCGGCGATGGCGGCGCGCGCCGAATGCGTGATGCTGAACAAAGGGCCTTATCTGTTCAAGGCGATCGGCGAACTCGATACCCTGCTGGCGCGAATGGACGGCCACCAGCACAAGAAGACGCCGCAGCTGCGCCCGCTGCGCAGCTGGGACCGCGCTAGGCTAGCTCGCGCGCATAAAGCTCCGGCTTGAACCCGACCAGGAGCTTGGCGCCGAGATCGAGCACCGGGCGCTTGATCATCGACGGCTGCGCCAGCATCAAGGCGATCGCCTTGGCCTCGGTGAGGTCGCTCTTGTCGGCCTCGGGCAGCTTGCGGAACGTGGTGCCGGCGCGATTGAGCAACGCCTCCCAGCCGAGCTGCTTGGCCCAGCGCGTAAGCTCGGCGCGCTCGATGCCGGCGGCCTTGTAGTCGTGAAACCGATACGCCACGCCGTTGGCGTCGAGCCAGCCGCGCGCCTTCTTCATGGTGTCGCAGTTCTTGATGCCGTACAGCGTGATGGTCATGGCGCGATCCGGGCGATGGCAGGTCCCGTCGCATAACGCGCCGCTGCCCGTCTCACAACCCCGCAACGCCCGGGCCGCGCAACGATCCTAGGGGGCGATGGAGCCGCGCCGGACGTCGATCGCTGCCTTACCCAAGGGCTCCGCGTTCCGGCGAACGCGCGCCGCGCGCGTCACCCGAGCCGCCCGGTCAGCAGCGCGCCGGTGCGGCCAAAGCCCACCGGCGCACCGGATCATGCTTTCTTGGCGTAGAGCCTGCAGTAGCCGTTCGGGTTGATCGGGCTCTCCACCGTGGTGCAGGAGCTCGGCGGCAGGAACTGGCGACAGGACGAGCAGCTCTTGCCGGCGTTCGGGGATTCCTGGTAGCCGGCGTCGCGCTGCGAGGCCTTCTTGGCGACCTGGGCGCTCGCGCCGGTCGCGGCAATGCCGACGATCGCCGCGGCACCGACGGCATAGGCTCCGCTTCTCAGCAGGCGACGCCGCGACAGCGGATGGGTCTCTTCGGTCTTGTCGTTCATGGTGAACTTCCTCCACATCATTTGACGAGGTTGCAAAATTCGGCGGCACTTCTGCTGTTGCCGCCGTCGACACAAGCGCCGGCGCGGCTTCCGCGCCCGCCGGGCTTGATCAGGTGCCGTGCCGCGGGGATCTCGCGGCACGGCCACGCAGTTCACCATTTGGCGTTGAGCGACAACTGGAAGTACTGCGCGTTGTAGTTCGGATTGGTGGCTCCCATGTCGATCAGCCGCGCCAGCGTCTGGTCGACCAGGTAGAGATACGGCGACATCAGGTCCTGTTGCCAATTGTCGACGCTGTTGCGCTCCCAGATGTAGCGCGCCTTCAGATAGACCTCGCCGGTCCAGCCGAGCTTGGCAACGATCGATGGATCGACGGTGTGCTTGAGCGAGGCATCCAGCCGCTGGTAGTAGTTACGCACGGTCGGGAATGGCGAGTACACCGCTCCACCGGCGTTCGCCAGCAACGCATAATTGCCATATTGAGAGTAGTCCCAGTCCTCGTTGGAGCGCGAGATCGAATAGCCCAGCTTGAAATCGAGCGCACCGGGGATCAGTTCGACATTGGCCGCCACGATGATGGTGTGGACTTTTTCGTGGGTGTTGCTGGCGAATGCCGTGACCGGGGTCGCGTTCGGCAGCCCGGTGACCGAATTGGAGATCGTTTCGCTGCCGACCTGGAACCGATCAAACGTCTCGTACAGATAAGACGCCTGGATCGAGGTCCCCGGCTTGAACACATAGGTGCCGTCGACGCCGGCGTTCCAGGTGTTGCTCTTCTTCAGGCCGAACAGCAGATCGTTGTCGGGATAGTCGTCAAAGCGCAGACCGGCGGTCGGAGTGATCACGAAATCTCTGAAGATGCTGCCGCTGGGACCGGAAATATCGAGAAAGACGTTGGCCTTGGTCTCGTTGCGGTTGGCCATGTCGAATTTGCGCATGTTGATATTGGTGCCGAGATTCGCGGTGCTGTAATAGGTCAGCTGGGCCATCGCCAGACCGTCGTAATTGTCGTAACGCCGCTCCGCATACTGAGCGCTGGTTCGCAGCGTCGCTACGTCGTAGATCTTGAAGTCGGCGGTACCGCGCCCGATGAATTCGTTGGTCACATTGGCGTCGCGGCGGGTGCGGTCCCACTGTTCCCACCCGACGCTGCTGCCCAGGGTGACCCATTTGGCAGGACGCCATTGAAACTCCTCGCTGGCGTTCTGCTTGGTGTAGGACATCGACAGCGAGCGGCGCGGAACGCCGGCCGCGATGCCGGTGGCCGAGGAGTCCTCGACCACATAATTCGGCATCAACAATTCCGGCGTCTGATTGTCGTTGTCGTAAATGCGGTAGCGAAACGTCGAGCGGAAATCCGGGCTCCACTGCGTGGTCGCGTTGGTGTTGTACAGGATGGTATTGACCTCGCCGTTCAGGCTGGAGGCCGGCAGCACGAAGGTGGCGATGCTGGGATTGATCGTGAACGGCATGAAGTCGTCGTTCTGCCGCATCGTGGTGAATTGCAGCGTGCTGTTCCAGCGGGTCTTGAACGGCAGATCGACGCCGCTGGTCACCGCGGTGTTGTAGGCCTGATTGCTCGGCGCCAGGCTGACGCGCGCGGATGCCGGAAACAGCCGCGGATTGCCGGCGTCATAGAACGGGTTCTGCACCGTGAAGGAATTGAAATTATTCTCGAACAATGACGCGCCGCCGCCGAGCTGGACGTTGAAATGTCCGCCCCATGGCGTCGGCCCGAAATACTGACCGCTCACCTTGGCGATCTGCGTGGTGTCGTCGATCGGGCGCGGCGCCTGCAGCTGCTGTAGGCCGGTCCCGGCGAGGCCGCCGATGGCGACGCCGGAAGTCTGGATGCCTTCCCGCTTCTCGTGGGAATAGCTCGCCTTGATGTCCCAGTTCTGATCGGGAGTCCAGCGATAGGCCACCGCCGCCTTGTCGCGCTGGATGCCGACATCGATGGTGTTGACCTTGCCGTTCAGCGCGTTCGACACCGCGGCACGTTGCGCCGCCGTCGTGGTGGTCGCCGGCGCCACCACCGACAAGCCGCTGCCCGGTATGGTAACGTTGGTGGTCAGATTGTTGGAGCCGACCCCGTTCCAGATGCTCAGCGCGCTGGTGTTGTACAGATGCGGGATCTGGTCCCAGACCAAGGTCAAATAGTGCTCGCCGGCCTTGGAGGCGTCGACGATGTAGCGTTGGTTGTTGTTGCCGATGTTGTCGGCGCGCAGTTCGCTGGCGTAGAGGCCGTCCTTGCTCTGCAGCGTCATCCGCAGATACTCGGCAAACAATCCGGGCGGGACGGCGCCGTATTCCTCGAACTTCGAGCGGTTGTTCGGATCGGGATTGGCCGGCGCATTGGGGCTCGACGGCGTTACGTAATGCGCCGAGGATTTCGGCGGGCGTTTGACGAAGACGCGGCCGCCGACGTCGAATTCGCCGGAATAGTCGTAGCCCTCGGCCGCCGCTTCGACATCCGGAGCAGGAGCCGGAGGGTCCGCGGCGTTGGCATTCAACGGCGCGACGGTTGCCACCGCCAGTGCGGCGGACATCGGCAGCAATCTTTGCTTGATCCTCATTCCCCAGCCCCCTCTGATGTCCATTGGCCGCCTCGTGGTGACGGTGGGCGTCGCCGTCGCGGCGACCGCCCGACACCACGGCGGTCGCCCTGCAGCTCTGCCTAGCGGTGCCATCGCGACCCCGACGGCGCGTTCGATCCGTGAATATTGGTGTGACAATTCTGGCAGGCATTGCCGACCGCCCACCGCGCCGACGCTGGAAGCCCGGGCTGATTGTGCGGATTGGAGTGGCACTGCTGGCACAACCGCTGGCGCGCCACGATCAACAGCGATTCGTGGTTGGAGCCGTGCGGTTCGTGGCAGTTCAGGCAGTTCTCACGCACCGGCGGGTGCTCGAACAGGAACGGACCGCGTTTGTCGGCATGACACTGGTAGCAGGTGTCGTTGACGGTCGCCTCGCGCAACAGCTTCTCGCTGGCGCTGCCGTGCGGGTTGTGACAATTGACGCAGGTGATCTTGTTCTCGCGGATCGGCATATGCGAGGTGCGCTGCGCCTGCGCCTTGCGGTCCTTGTGGCACTGGAAGCAGGTGTCCATCACCAGTTCGGTCTTGAGCTGGTTGCGCGGCGAGACCCTGCGCATCACGGTGTGGCAGTTGACGCAGGCGAGACCGCGGCTCTCATGCGCCGAGCTCTGCCAATAGGTCTGGTCGCCCTTCTCATGGCAGCTCAGGCAGACGCCATTGAAATCAGCGACGTCGACGCCGCGGCTGTCGGTGAGGCGGAACGAGCGGATGCCACCTTTCTCGCGGCCACCGCCGCCGTTGACATGCGCGGAGCCCGGCCCGTGGCAGGTCTCGCATTCCATCTTGCCCTGCGGCGTGACCTTGCCGGACTTGATGTTGCGGCCCATCACGGTCTGCTGGAATTCGTCGAACAGCCCGGCGTGGCAGGTCTCGCACGGCTTCGACCCGACGAAGTAACGGCCGTCCGGATCGCCCGGCGCCGGTGCCACCATCGGCGCCCGCGCGCTGCCGCCGGCGGCCACCGCGGTCTGCTTCTGCACCGCGATCAGGATCGGCTTCCAGCTGTCGTTCTTGCCGGCCAGGATCTGGATGAAATCGAGCTGCGGCGTCGATTGCGGCGTGTCGTCGAGCAGCGCGTCCTCGAGATTTTCCAGCGCCACCCAGGTCTTCACCAGCTCCTCGCGCGGCTGAGGCATCAGCGCGACATAGTCCGGCTCGCGCGGCGCCCGCTGCGCCCGCAGGCGGCGCTGCTCGTGGCCGCGCAGGATGCGTTGCTCCGCCGCGGTGGCAAGCCTCATCGCGGCCTGCAGCCGGGCATATTCGGCAACGGTCTTGAGCATCGGATCCTCTGGCAACGCCAGCGTCGGCGGGCCGCGGTCGGCGCCTTCGTCGAGCAGTGTGGTGAAGCGCCGCGCCGCGCCATGGCCGCCGGCGCCGTGCGGCGAGGCGCCGTGCGGCGCGGCCAAGCCTGCGCCATGGCCGAGCCCGGCATGGGCGGCGACCGCGGCATAGTCGGGCTGTGCGGGTGAAAAATTCGGCTTGGCGCCAGGCCCGGAGAGCTTCTCCGCGGCGTAGTCCGCCAGCGCCGCGACGTCGGGATCGATGTTGGCCGCCAGCGTCGGGCCGGAATCGAGCCACGCCGGGCCGTCCACGCGGACGGCCTCATCGGCCTTGGCGGGGACCGGCAGCGCTGAGACCAGCGTTACAATCACCAGCGCCGCGAACGCCAGCGGCGCCATCGCCAGGGCTGTCAGGAACGCCGGGATCCGACCCCGGGCTGCGAGGATCGGCACGGTCAGGGAAGCCCCGCCCTGCCCGCCGATCGCCAGCCCGCCGATCGCCGGATCGCCGATCGGCGGGCGACCGGCGTGGTTCACCGGCGTACGATCCACCGTTGCCGCGCCACAATAAAGTGGCGCAGCTCGCAAAGAGCCCCCCATCGTAACCCCCACAGATACGCGCTCGGCGCGTACAATGTTTGATTGTCGTGATTAGTTGGATCGGCCGACCAGTCCGATCATCGCAACACAGAGAACGTTAACAGGAACAACGGTAACAGTAACAACGCTAACAGAGAGATCGCGAGACGGTAACAAACCGACAACTAACAAGCATAACGCTAATCAACATAGTTTAGACCCATTCAAGTACCTCACGCTTTCACAGCGGCAGGCCGCGCGCCTTTGATTCAAATCAAACCGCGACGAAATGTCCCGCAGTGTTTTGACACAAACTAATAGGTTTGAGAAAAACAGCGCAATCATACCGCCGGAGTCATGTCCGGCGCCCGACGCTGATCGCGACTCATCCGAAACTAACTACCTTTCGCAGTCCACTACGCCAGAATCGCCGACTGTTAGTTGATATTTTTTGCAGTGCGGCAGGCAGGCGCGGCGGCGCAGCATGCTGGATCTCCGCCTCGCGGGCCGATTCCGGCGCGACGCCTGTTGGCGCGAGTGGACGCCGACCAGCACGGGCCGCACCGCAAGTCACAACTGATGATTGACACGAGCGGCGATCGATGTTCTTCTTATGTTCCAGTAGATCGGGCGTTGGGGGGCGTTCATGGGGCAACCGAGATGGAGCTGGCAAACCGTCGCGCTAGCTGCCTTGTTTGCCTGCGTCGCGAGCGCGGCGTGGGCGCAGTCGCCCGCAAGCCGCATCGACGAGGCGTTGCAGAACATCACGGCGCTGGTGCGCGCCGAGCGCGTCGGCTACGCGACGTTCTGGGACGGCAACAAATACATCCAGTGCCGCCGTCTCGCCTCACGCGAACTGCGCTGCGAAGCCGCAGGCTACGTGATGCAGCCCTCGCTGGCGCGCGTGCTGACGCCGGACCGCGTGAGCCGCCTCGCGGAACAGGGTTGGGTGCTCGATCCGGCCTTCGGCAACTACGTGCAAAGCTTTCCCGCTGATCGGCCGACCGCCGAGATCGCCGATCATCTGCTGCGCAGCCTCAGCGTGAGCTACGACGTCAACCTCAAGGATCTCGAGGTGATGACAGCCTGGGTGATCGACACGCCCTGCCCGCCGCGCAACGGCCCGTCGCAAAACCTCGCCGGAATGATCAATGACGCGCGCGCGATGCGGAGCACGGCGCTGCTCGGTTGCAGCTACAAGGCGCCGGAAACTGCAAGGAAGGCGGAAACCGCCGCGGCGCTGATCGCGCTGTATGGCCCGACGGTGACGGCTGAAATCCAGCGGCTGCGCATCAATGCGACGCAGCGCGTACATGTCGTGTTTGAGAGCGGGATAGGCTACATCCAATGCATGCCGGAAATTCCGCCGGTGGCGCTGTATTGCGAGGCGCAATCCGCCGAAAGCTGGCCCGCACTCAGCGCCGTGTTGACGCCCGATCGGGTAGCACGGCTCGCTGCCGCCGGCTACGCCGAGCCAGGTCGCGCACCGAACTACAGCAAGAGCTACCCGCTGACACTGGCCGATGCCGTAATCGCCGGCGAAATCCTGTCCCTGCTGCACGACGTTTACGCTTATAACGGCGCGACCAAGCTGAAAATCTTGACGGAATAATTCGGCCGCGGGAATAGGTCGGCCCAGCGCGGCCCGGCCGCGCGGGCGGGCTTGGCGTTGGTACGCCGCTTGGTCTCGTCACAAGCCGGCCGTTCGCAGTGCACAACCCGCAACACCTATTGTGCAGTGCGCCGTTGCTATCACAACTTCAAAAGCCCCCCGCTTCGCACTCGCCACCGCGAAAACAGCGATGTTAGGATCGCCTGATAAGAACGTGCCGGCGCATCGGCGCGTCGTAAAAATCATCACAGGCGGGAGGACATCACGATGCTTGACAAGGCCCCCAACGGCAAAGTCTCCGAACTGCTCGCGACACTGGACCAGGCGTTGGCCGCCGGCGAGGTCGAGGCCGCGCTCGAGCTGTTTCAGACCGATTGCTATTGGCGCGACCTCGTCGCCTTCACCTGGAATATCAAGACCATGGAGGGCAAGGACGCGGTCCGCGCGATGCTCGAGGCGCGGCTCGCCGACACCAAACCCTCGCATTGGAGAATCGCCGAGGGCGAAGCTTCCTCCGAGGCCGACGGCATCATCGAAAGCTGGATCCAGTTCGAAACCGCGGTCGCCCGCGGCTTCGGTCATCTGCGGTTGAAGCAGGGGCGGATCTGGACGCTGCTGACCACCATGGTCGAACTCAAGGGATTCGAGGAGCCGCAGGGCTTCGACCGGCCGATGGGCGCCAAGCACGGCGCCGACCGCAATCGCAAGACCTGGAAGGAGGAGCGCGAGCAGGAGGCCGCCGAGCTCGGCATCAGCCGGCAGCCCTATTGCGTGATCGTCGGCGGCGGCCAGGGCGGCATTGCGCTGGCGGCGCGGCTGCGCCAGCTCAAGGTGCCGACCCTCGTCATCGAAAAGAACCAGCGCCCCGGCGATAGCTGGCGCAAGCGCTACAAGTCGCTCTGCCTGCACGATCCGGTGTGGTACGATCACCTGCCCTATCTGCCGTTCCCGGCGAACTGGCCGGTGTTCTCGCCGAAGGACAAGATCGGCGACTGGCTGGAGATGTACACCAAGGTGATGGAGCTGAACTACTGGAGTTCGACCACCTGCAAAAAGGCCAAATACGACGAAGCGGCCGGCGAATGGACCGTGGTGGTCGAGCGCGACGGCCAGGAGATCGTGCTGAAGCCCAAGCAACTGGTGCTGGCGACCGGGATGTCGGCCAAGCCCAATATGCCGAAATTCGAAGGCATGGAGCTGTTCAAAGGCGACCAGCATCACTCCTCTCAGCATCCCGGGCCCGACGCCTACAAGGGCAAGACGGCGGTGGTGATCGGCTCCAACAATTCCGCACACGACATCTGCGCGGCGCTGTGGGAAGCCGGCGCCGACGTCACCATGGTGCAGCGCTCCTCCACCCACATCGTGAAGTCGGATTCGCTGATGGAGATCGGGCTCGGCCCGTTGTATTCCGAACAGGCGGTGCGCAACGGCATGACCACCGAAAAGGCCGACCTGATCTTCGCCTCATTGCCCTACAAGATCCTGCACGAATTCCAGATACCGATTTACAACGCGATCCGCGAGCGCGACGCCGATTTCTACAAGCGTCTCGAGGCGGCCGGCTTCATGCTCGACTTCGGCGACGACGGCTCCGGCCTGTTCATGAAGTATCTGCGCCGCGGCTCCGGCTACTACATCGACGTCGGCGCCTCCGAACTGGTCGCCAATGGCAGCATCAAGCTGAAGAGCGGCGTCGATGTGAAACGCCTCACCGAACATTCGGTGATCCTGACCGACGGCACCGAGCTTCCGGCCGATCTCGTGGTCTACGCCACCGGCTACGGCTCGATGAACGGCTGGGCCGCCGAGCTGATTTCCAAGGAGGTCGCCGACAAGGTCGGCAAATGCTGGGGGCTCGGCTCCAACACCCGGAAGGACCCCGGCCCCTGGGAAGGCGAGCAGCGCAACATGTGGAAGCCGACGCAGCAACCGGGACTATGGTTTCACGGCGGCAACCTGCACCAGTCGCGGCACTACTCGCAGTTTTTGTCGCTGCAATTGAAATCCCGGATGGAGGGCCTTGCGACGCCGGTCTACGGGCTGCAAGAGGTGCATCATCTGGGCTGAACGCGCTGCGTGCAGGCCGCGTCGGGCGCGCGGCTCACCCGGTCGTGCCGATCGGTTGCGACGCCTCATCAAATGCAGGGCGCGCGGGCGCAACGCCCGCGCATCGTCAGGCCGCGCGCTTCGTCACTGCGCAAAAGCCAGACGCCGTTCGGTCGCAGCGTCGCTGTGGCCGCGTTTGGCCGAGGCATTCATCAGCGGCAATTCGGTGGTCGACTTGATCTGCTCCATGGTGAACATCGAGGAGACGTCCTGCAGATCGATCTTGGCGATCAACCGCTGATACAGATCGTCATAGGCCTTGATGTCCGAGACCACGGCGCGGATCAGATAATCGACGTCGCCGCTCAACCGATAGAAGTCGACCACCTCGGGGAAGCTGACGACGATCTTGCGGAACCGCTGCACCCATTCGGCGCTGTGCTGATTGGTGCGCACCGCGATGAACACGCTGACGCCGAGGTTGAGTTTCTCGGCGTCGAGCAGAGCGACGCGGCGCTTGATGTAGCCGGAATTCTCCAGCTTCTGAATCCGACGCCAACACGGCGTCGAACTCAGTCCGACCCGCTCGGCGACCTCCTGCATCGACAGACTACTGTCTACCTGCAAGGTTGCGAGAATCTTGCGGTCGAGCTCATCGAGCATATTGGCCTCCAATTCAGCGCGGCGGGAGCATAATCATGTCACCTAACGCCGCAATTGTGCAAGGATATTGCGAGGCAAACGCATTCGCGAGCATAAACATTCGTCAGGCTGCGCATTGTCGAAGCACGCCGGCGCTTGATTTGATGTCATGATGACGACGGCCGCGTCAACACCGCGCTCAGGCGACGCCAAACGATCGCCTGCCGAACGTGACGCTGCGTGGATTTAGATGGCCCTGCGCCGGCCGTGTGCGGCGACAGCGCGCTATCGTCCGCTGGCGTAGGCCTGCATGCCGCGCGGATTGGCGGCGGCGCGGCGATAGCCGCCGTCGAGCGACGCCGCGACCAGGCGGCCTTCCGACCAGTCCTCGCCCATCTCGACGACATGACCGCGGCGGCGCAGCTCCTCGATCGTTGCCTTCGGCAGACGATTTTCCACCACCAGCACGCCCGGCCGCGATTGCCGCGGCCAGAACGACGCCGGGAAATGCTCGCTGTGCCAGGCCGGCGCGTCGATCGCCTCCTGCAGATTCATCCCGGCGTGGACGTGGCGCAGGAAAAACTGCGGAATCCACTGATCCTGCTGATCGCCGCCGGGCGAGCCCCAAGCCAGATACGGCTTGCCGTCGCGTAGCGCCATGGTCGGCGATAGCGTCGAGCGCGGGCGCTTGCCGGGCGCGAGCGCCGCCGGATGGGCTTCGTCGAGCCAGAACATCTGCGCGCGGGTGCCGAGCGCGAAGCCGAGCTCGGGAATGATCGGCGAACTCTGCAGCCAGCCGCCCGACGGCGTCGCGGCGATCATGTTGCCGTCCTTGTCGATGATGTCGAAATGCACGGTGTCGCCGCGCACATTGCCCATCCGCCCGACCGTCGGCTCGCCGGCGCCGGAGGCGCCGACCGCGACCCGCGCGCCGCTCGACACCCGCGCGTCGACCTTGCCGGAGAAGCCGTCGATGCTGCCGGGCCGCAATTCCATCGACGCCATCTCGCCGATCTGCGCCCGCCGCACCGCGTTATAGGCATCGGACAGCAGAATCTCGATCGGCACGTCGGCGAATTTCGGATCGCCGTAAAACGCCTCGCGGTCGGCGAAGGCCAATTTCGAGGCCTCGACCACCAGATGGATGAACTCCGGATCGACCGGGCTCAGCCTGTCGAGATCGAAGCCTTTCAGGATCGCCAGTTGCTGCAAGGCCACCAGGCCCTGCGTCCATGGCCCCGCCTTCAGCACGCGGTAGCGGCCGTAATCATAGCCGACCGGCTGCTCGACGCTGGCCTGCCAATTCGCCATGTCCTGGCCGGTCAACACGCCGGCATGCGGCCGGCCGGTGACGTCCATCACCGGCGCGCGGCAGAATTTGTCGATCGCCTCGGCGACGAACCCCTCCGACCAAGTTTTTCGCGCGACTTCGATTTGCGTCAAGCGATTGCCGCCGGTGGCGAGCGCCTCCTGGAGGACCCGCTGATAGGTGTCGGCGAGCGTGGGATTCTTGAACTGCGTGCCCGGCGCCGGCACCTCACCGTTCGGCAGAAACACCGCGGCCGAGGTCGGCCAATGCTCGAGGAACAGTTGCTTGACGGTGGCGATGGTGGCGCTGGCGCGCTCCACCAGCGGATGGCCGCGGCGCGCATAGGCGATCGCCGGCGCCAGCACCTCGACCAGATCCATGGTGCCGTAATCGCGCAGCAGCAGCATCCAGCTATCGAAGGTGCCGGGAATGCAGGCGGCCAGCAGTCCGGTGCCGGGCACCAGGTCGAGCCCAAGCTCGCGGCAATGCGCGATGCTGAGGCCGGCGGGCGCGGTGCCCTGCCCGCAGATCACCTCGGTGCGGTCGCGCTTGGCGTCGTGCAGGATCACCGGCACGTCGCCGCCGGGGCCGTTTAGATGCGGCTCCACCACCTGCAACACGAAGGCCACCGCGCAGCCGGCGTCGAACGCGTTGCCGCCTTTTTCCAGGATCGACATGCCGACCGCGGTGGCGATCCAATGCGTCGAGGTCACGACGCCGAAGGTGCCGACGATTTCCGGGCGGGTGGTGAAGGCCGAGGGGTCAACGAAGCTCATCAAAATTCCTTTGGCGGCGAAGGCCGCGTTACAGGCGCTGGCCGCCGCTGGCATCGATCTCTTGGCCGGTGACCCAGCCGCCGTCATCGCAGGCGAGAAACGCCACCACCTTGGCAATATCCTCGGGCTGGCCGACGCGGCCAAGCGCGATGGTTTCGGCGACCGCGCGGCTCGCCACCGGATCGCGGGCGGTCACGTTCATGTCGGTGGCGGTGGCGCCCGGCAGCACGGAATTCACCGTGATCTGCCGCGGACCGAGATGCTGCGCCAGCAACCGGCTGAGCGCCTCGAGGCCGGCCTTCGCCGGCGCATAGGCCGCCATCAAGGGATAGGCCGCGCGCGTTCCCATCGAGGAAATGTTGACGATGCGCCCGCCATTGCGCAGCTGCGGCAAGAGTGCCTTGATCAGAAAGAACGGCGATTTCAGATTGGTCTGCAGCAACCGATCGAAATCCTCCTCGGTGACGTCCTCGATGGTGGCGCGTTTGCTGAGCCCGGCATTGTTGACCAGAATATCGAATTGCGCGCTGCGAAACCGCTCCATCAGTTGCTCCGACAATCGCTCGGCGAGCGTTGCAGCGCCGCTCCGCGCCGACAGATCGGCCTGCAGCACAAAGCCCGCACCGCCCGCCGCGACGATCTCCGCGACGGTCTGCTGCGCCGCGTCCTCGGCGGCATGGTAATGCACCGCAACGGTGGCGCCGTCGGCGGCCAACCGCTTGGCGATCGCCCGGCCGATGCCGCGGCTGGCGCCGGTCACCAGCGCGATCTTTCCGGACAACGGCTTCGTCACGCCGACCACCCGCGATTGGCCTCAAGCGTGCGGGCGCGCTCGATCAAGCTCTTGCGGTCGATCTTGTTGGTGCCGGCCCACGGCAATTCGTGTACGAATTCGATCCGCCGCGGATGCTGATAGGCCGGGCCGTTGGCGATGGCGAATTGCCGGATCTCGTCGAAGCTCGGCGGCGCCTTGGCGCGGCTGACGATGAAGGCGACCGGCACCTGGCTGCGCTCCTCGTCGGGCAGCGGCACCACCACCGCCTGCTGCACCTGCGGGTGGCGCTCCAAGAGCTTCTCGACCTCGCCGGGATAGATGTTCTCGCCGGAGCACACGAACATGTCGTCGGCGCGGCCGACGAAATAGTAGAAGCCGTTGGCGTCGCGGCGCATCACGTCGCCGCTGTAATACCAGCCGTCGGCGATCGCCTTCGCGGTTTGCTGCGGCAGGTTATGATAGCGCGGCATCAGCGCCGGATTGCGCATCAGCAACACGCCCTCGCTCTCGCTGCCATTCGCCAGCCGAACGTCGTCGGGATTGATCGGATAGCCCAGCGCCATCGGCGGCGTCGGAATGCCCTGCGGATGCGGACCGAACACCGCCGGCCCGGCCTCGGTGGTGCCGTAACCCAGCGTGATGACGACGTTCGGGATCGCCTGTTTGATTTTGTCCCACAGCGCCATGGTCATCGGCGCCGAGCCCAGCATCAGCCGCCGAATCGAGGTGATGTCGTGGGTCGCCAGCAGCTCGTGCTCCTTGACGACTCGAGCCCACATCGTCGGCACCGCGGTGGCCGCCGTCACCTTGTAGGTCGCCAGCGCGTCGATATAGCTGCGCACCTCGAACGACGGCAGCAGCACCACCGCGGCGTTGGTGGCGAAAATCGTCTTGATCGCGAACAGCCCGTTCATGTGAAACAGCGGCTGGGCGATGATGTAGCGCTCATTCTCGTTGAGCGCGCCGCTGGTGCGGGTGGAGATCGCCCACAATTGCCCGTGATGCGTCAGCGGCACGCCCTTCGGCCGCCCGGTCGAGCCCGAGGTGTACAGCATCTGGCCGATCTCGTCGGGCGCGGCCTTCACGCTGTCGAACTCGCCGGGCTTGATGGTCGCGGCAAAGCCGCCGGGGCCAGCGTCGTCGAAATCGATAACCGTGATGCCGTCGCGGACCAGCGGCCGGTGCGCCGCGTCGACGAAGGCAAGCGCAATCTTGGCGTCATCCATCACATAGTCGATGGTGTCGCGCGGCAGCTTGATATTGACCGGCACCGCGACGCAGCCGGCGCGCATGATGCCGAAATAGCTGATGATATATTCGGCGCGGTTGAACGCCGCGATGGCGATGTGGCTGCCGCGGGCGAAACCCTGCGCGGTGAGATAGTTCGCCACGCCGTTGGCCAGCCGATCGACCTCGCGATGGCTGTAGCGGCGCGGATGCTCGCGATCGACGAGGTCGATGATCGCCTCGCGATCGAGGTCGCGACTGCGGTCGACCAAGTCTCCGAGATTATGCCAACGCATCGCCATCCTCCAAACAACTCCGACGTGTCACTGGGCCGCGTCCGCAAACGGCATCGCCGCGGGATGCTCCAGCAGATCGTAATGGCAGGCCACCCGGCGCCCGTCGCCGAGCGGGCGCAGCATCGGGCGCTCCTGCCGGCAGCGCTCCTGCGCGAACGGACAGCGGGTATTGAAGCTGCAACCCGGCGGCGGGTTGAGCGGGCTCGGCAACTCGCCCTGCAGGATGCTTTTGCCGCGCCTGCGCGCCAGCCGCGGATCGGCCACCGGCGCCGCCGCCAGCAGCGCCTGGGTGTAAGGATGCGCGGGCTGCCGCCAGACGTCTTCGCTGCGGCCGCTCTCGACGACGCGGCCGAGATACATCACGATCAGGCGGTCGGAGATGTGCTCGACCACCGACAGATCGTGCGAGATGAACAGATAGGCCACCCCGGTCGACTGCTGCAGATCTTCCAAGAGGTTGATCACCTGGGCACGCACCGAAACGTCGAGCGCCGAGACCGGCTCGTCGCAGATGATCACTTTCGGACTGAGCGCCAAGGCCCGGGCGATGCCGAGCCGCTGCCGCTGGCCGCCGGAAAATTCGTGCGGATAGCGCCGCACCGCCTCTTTGGGCAGCCCGACCTTTTCCAACAGCTCACTGACCCGATCGCGAATGTCGCGGCGCGACCAGCCGGCGACGCTGAGCGGCTGGCCGACGATGGTGCCGACATTGTGCCGCGGATTGAGCGAGCCGTAGGGATCCTGGAAGATCATCTGCATGGTCTTGCGGGCGTCTTTCAGCGCGCGGCTGTGCACATGCGTGATGTCGTGGCCGTCGAGCACCACCAGGCCGTCACAGCATGGCACCAACCGCATCACCGCCTTGCCCAGCGTCGACTTGCCGCAGCCGGATTCGCCGACCAGGCCGACGGTCTCACCGGCATCGAGCTCGAAGCTGACGTCGTCGACCGCGCGCACGGTGCCCTGCGCGGTCTTGTATTGCACGCAAAGGCTAAGAACCGATAGCAGCGACATCGCGCGACAACTCCTCTTCGGCGGCGAAACAGGCGGCGGTGCGGTGTGGCAGCAAGGGCTTCAGCACCGGACGCTCGGCGCGACAGCGGTCGAAGGCGTCGGGGCAGCGATTCTGGAACGCGCAGCCGCTCGGCAGGTTCTCCAGCGCCGGCACGTTGCCGGCGATTTCCACCAGCCGGTTGCCGTGGCGCAACGCCGATGGCGTGGCGCCGAGCAGGCCGCGGGTGTAGCGATGCAGCGGCCGCTCGAACAAGCCTTCGACCGGCGCCTCCTCGACCTTGCGGCCGGCATACATCACCACCACGCGGTCGGCGGTCTCGGCCACCACGCCGAGATCGTGGGTGATGATGATCAGCCCCATCCCGGTGTCGCTCTGCACCTCTTTCATCAGATCGAGGATCTGCGCCTGGATGGTGACGTCGAGCGCGGTGGTGGGCTCGTCGGCGATCAAGAGCTTCGGCCCGCAGGCGATCGCCATCGCGATCATCACCCGCTGGCTCATGCCGCCCGACATCTGGTGCGGATAGTCGTTGAGGCGCCGCTCGGCGTCCGGAATCCGCACCCGCCGCAGCATCTCGACCGCGCGGTTCGACGCTTCCTTGCGCGAGACGTCGGCGTGGCAGCGGATTGCCTCGATCAACTGATCGCCGATGGTGATCACCGGGTTCAGCGAGGTCATCGGATCTTGAAAGATCATCGAAATGTCCTGGCCGCGCACCCGCTGCATCTCGCGATCGGACAGGCCTGCGAGATCGCGGCCCATGAAACGGATCGCGCCGCCGACGATTCTGGCCGGCGGCTCCGGCAGCAGCCGCATCACCGACAATGCGGCGAGCGATTTGCCGCAACCGGATTCACCGACGATCGCCAGCGTCTCGCCGGCCGAGACCGTCAGCGACAGCCCGTCGATCGCCGGCAGCACGCCGCGGCGGGTGAACAGAGAGACCTCGAGCCGGTCGATTTCCAACAGCGGCGAAGCGGGCGCCAGCGTGACGGCCATCAGCGGTCCCTCAGCTTCGGGTTGAGCGCGTCGTTCAGCCCGTCGCCGACCAGATTGAGCGCCAGCACGGTGAGCATGATCGCCAGTCCCGGCACCGCGCAGATGTACCAGGAACTGCGGATCAGGGTGCGGCCGTCGCCGATCAGCCGGCCCCAGCTCGAGACGTTGGGATCGCCGAGCCCGAGGAATGACACCGCGGATTCGAACAGCACCGCGCCGGCGATCACCAGCGAGGACAGCACGATCACCGGCGGCAGCGCGTTGGGCAGGATCTCGCCGACCATGATGCGGAGATTGCCCATCCCCATCGCCCGGCAGGCCTGCACGAATTCGCGGTCGCGCAGCGACATGAATTCGGCACGCGTCAGCCGCGCAATCGGCGTCCAGGTGACGATACCGACCGCGATGGTGACGTATTCGATCTTCTGGCCGAGGATCGAGACGATGGTCAGCACGAAGATCAGGTTGGGGATGGTCTGGAACAGTTCGGTGAAGCGCATCAACAATTCGTCGACCCAGCCGCCGAAATATGCCGCGGTGGCGCCGACGCTGATGCCGATGATGGTCGCGGTGAGGCTGGCGCACAGCCCGATCAGCAAGGTGGTGCGCGCGCCGTAGGCGATCATCGCGGCGATGTCGCGGCCGAGCGAGTCGGTGCCGAGCGGATAGCGCGACGACACGAACGGCCAGATCTCCGGTTTGCCGACGATCCGCAACGGATTGCGCGGAAACAGCCACGGCGCCGCCAGCGCGACGCCGATCACCAGGATCACCAGCACGAAGCCGACCAGCGCGGCGCGGTTGCGGGCGAAGCGGCGGGCAAAATCGATCATCTGGCTCAGCATGCGCTACCTCGCCCGAATGCGCGGATCGAGCCGCAGATAAATCAAATCGACCGCGGCGTTTGACACCGCCACCAGCAGCGAGCCGAGAACCAATACGCCAAGCACCATCGGAAAGTTGCGGCTCATCACGCTGTCGAACAACAGGCTGCCGATGCCGGGCCAACTGAACACCGCCTCGATCACCACGCTGCCGCCGAGAATGGTGCCGAGCTGCAGCCCGAGCAACGTCACGATCGGCAACAGCGCGTTGCGCATCACATGCGCGATCACCACGCGGCCGCGCGACAGCCCCTTGGCGCGCGCGGTGCGAATGAAATCCAGCCGGAACACCTCCAGCATCGAGGCCCGCATCACCCGGGCATAGGTCGCGGCATAGAACAGCCCGAGCGCGGTCGCCGGCAGCACCAGATGGTGCATCACATCCAGCGCGTCGCCGAACGTACCCTGCTCGGTGCCGATGGTGCGCATGCCGCCGACCGGAAACCAGCCGAGCTTCACGGCGAACAGCACGGTCATCATGATGCCGAGCCAGAAGCTCGGCGCCGCGAAGAAGAACACCGCGCCGAGCGAGATCAGATTGTCCCAGATGGTATTGACCTTGACCGACGCCAACACGCCGGCAGTTATGCCGACCAGCAAGGCGATCGCGGTCGCCGACAGCATCAGAATCACCGTCGAGGGCAACTGCTCCACGATCACGTCGAGCACCGGCGCGTTCTGCCGGTAGGAATAGCCGAGGTCGAGCCGCATCACCGACCAGATATATTTGACGAGCTGCACTGAAGTCGGCTGATCGACCCCGTAGGTATGGCGCAGCTGATCGAGCATCGCCGGATCGGTGACCTGCTGCTCCGAGGTCATGACGTCGAACAGGCTGCCCGGCGCCAAATGGATCAGCACGAAGTTGAGCACGATCACCCCGAAGATCAGTGGGATGATCTGTATGAGGCGGCGAATGATGATGCGACGCACGTTGCCTCCGCTGTCAGCGATCGAGCCAGAGTTCAGCCCAGCTTTCACCCATAAAGTCCGCGGTCAGCGAATGATCGCGCACGTCGGAGCGCGCGATCGTCACCGGCTCGAGATCAACCATCGGCAGGATCGGCGCCTCGCTGGTGGCGAGGCGGTTGAAGTCCCTGGCGAGCGCGATGCGCTTCGGCTCGTCGGTCTCCACCGTCATGTTGCTGACGATCTTGTCGAGTTCCGGATTGGAATAGCCGGTGGCGTTACGGAACGCGGCGCCCTTCACGATGCCGTCGGTGGTGTAATATTGCGTGGTGGTGGGGACCAACTCGATGCCCCCGGAATTGTTCGAGATCGCCACGTCGTAGTCGTAATCGGTGTAGATCCGCTTCAGCGAGGTGGCGCGGTCCGGCACCGCGAGGTCGACGGTGATGTCGAGGTCCTCGAACGCCTGCTTGAGATATTGCCCCATCTTGACGTTTTCTTCGAACCAGCCGGCCGACACCAGGCTGAGCTTGAAGCGCGAGCCGCCCTTCACCGGATAGCCCGCGGCGTCCAGCATCGCCGCCGCCTTCTTGACGTCGAACGGATAGGCCTGAACGTCCTTGGTGAAGAAGATCGCGTTGGAGTTGTGCACCACACCGATCGAGGGTTGGGCCCGACCGAAGAAGATCGTCTCGGAGATGAATTGCCGATCGATCGCCATCATCAGCGCCTGGCGCACCTCGCGTTTCTTGAAGATCTCGCGGCGCTGGTTGAACTCGACGGTGGCGATCCAGGCGGAGTTGGAATAGCCCTTGGTCTCGGCGACGAATTTGCCGCCGGCGGTGAGCCGGGTGATTTCCGGATAGGGAATCGGATTGAAGGTGCCGATGTCGAGCTGGCCGGCCTCGAACGCCGCGGACCGCGACGCCGGATCGCGCCACCAGCGGATCACCAGCTTGTCGAGATAGGGCAGTCCCGGATTCCAATAGGCCTCGTTGCGGGAATATTCGACGTGGCTGCCGCGCACCCATTCCTTGACCTTGAACGGCCCGGTGCCGATCGGCGTATTGTTGATCGGATTGGTGATAATGTTGCTGCCGGCATAGATGTGCTTGGGGATCACCAGGCCGGATTTGCCGGACAGCACCGATTTGAGGAAGAATTCCGGCACCGGCGCCTTGAACTTCAACAGCACGGTGAGCGGATCGATCGCTTCCGCGGTGTCCAGCGCGTCCAGCGACACGCCGGCCGAGATCGGTTTCCAATATTCCATCGCGTTGTAGACGATGTCATCGGCGGTGAACGGCTTGCCGTCGTGCCAGATCACCTTGTCGCGTAGCTTGATGGTGTAGCTGCGGAAGTCGGCGGCGGGTGTGATCGACAGCGCCAGCACCGGCTCGAATTTCAAGTCGACGGTGAGCCGGAACAGCCGCTCCACCACCTTGGTCGAGGTGAAATACGGGCTCGATCCGCCGCCCGCGGGAACGAACAGCGACTGCGGCTCGAAGCCGCCCCAGGTGCCGATCAGCGTTCCGCCGCGCTTCGGCGTCGCCGCCGCAGCCCCGGAGACCCCGAGCCGGCTCGCCAGCACCACGCCCGCACTCGTCAGCAGAAAGTCACGTCGCGAAAACCTGCTCATCTGTGTTCCTTCGTTGCCCGTGCGTCGAACCGTCGTCGTCCGTTGCTTGCGATGCTATTTCGACTCCAGCGTCGAATAGGTGCCGCGTCCGATCGCCAGCAGCGCGCCTTTGTCGTCGAACACGTCGACGTCGGCGACGCCGACGCTTTTGCCGGCGCGGCGCACCCGCGACACCGCCACCAGCGCTGTGTCGACCGCCGGCTTCAGATAATCGACCCGGAAGTTCACGGTGGGCAGCCCGCGGCCGACCATCATGCCGACGGCGAAATCGCCGACGGTGTCGATCAGCGACGCGATCACGCCGCCATGCCATTGCTTGGAACCGGGACGGCGTTCGAATTCGGCGCGCATCGGCGAGCGCATCGTCACCTCCTGCTTCACAGGATCGGCCGAGGTCACGGTCAATCCGAGAAACAGCGCGAACGGCGAAGCATCCAGCATCGCCTGAATTTCGGCCGCGGTCAGCGGCGCGGGCTTGCTCATGGCGTCACCACGACTTTGCCGAACACCGCGCGGTCTTCGATCACCCGCACCGCCTCCTTGGCGTCCTCCAGCGGATAGGATTTGTCGATCAGCACCTTCAGCTTGCCGCTCTCGACCAGATCGAACAGTTTCGGCAGATCGTCGCGCTCCCAGCCGTTGGAGCCGAGGATCTGCAGTTCGAAGGTCCAGATGAAGCGCAAGTCTTCCTGCGGCGAATAGCCGGCCGTGGCGCCGCAGGTCAAAAGCCGTCCGCCGACCTTGAGCACGCGCATCGATTTCACCCAGGTGTCGCCGCCGGTGAAATTCACCACTACGTCGACGCCGCCGCTTTCCACGAAGCGCCGGCGATGCGGCTTGCCGTGGCGTTCGAACACCGTCTTCATGAAATCGGCCTGGGTGTAGAGGATGATCTCGTCGGCGCCGAGTTCGGTCAGCCGGCGACCCTTCTCTTCGCTGCCGGCGCAGGCGATCACATAGGCGCCGGCAAGCTTGGCGAGCTGCACACAGCAGACGCCGACGCCGCCGCTGGCGCCGAGGATCAAGACCTTTTCGCCGGCCTTGATCTTGCCGATGGTGTTCATCATCCGGATCGCGGTGCCATACGCCACCGGCAACGCCGCTGCCTGCTCGAACGTCACCGCGTCGGGAATCTTCACCAATTGGTGGGCCTTGGCGCGGCAATATTCCGCAAGCCCGCCATCCTGGGTTTCGCCCATCAAGCCGCCTTCGACGCGGTTGACCGGGTCGATCAAGACGCGGTCGCCGAGCTTCCAGCCCGTGACGCCGGCGCCGAGTTCGCTGATCTCGCCGACCACATCGAGCCCGATGATCACCGGCAGCGGCACCTTGATGCCCGGCATGCCGCGCCGGGTGAATACGTCGTGATAATTGATCGAGGAGGCCTTGACCTTGACGACGACGTCGCCCTCGCCGGCTTTCGGCGTCGGATAATCCGCGACGAATTGCAATTTGTCGTTGTCACCATGTTCGTGAAGGACCACCGCTCGCATGTGCTGTTTCGCTCCGTTTTTTTAGGCTGCTGTGGCCGCGAGGGACCAGGTCGTCAGTCCCTCGATGGCCTGTTGGGTAATCGAGATCGCTTGGTCTGTGGTTTCGCCGCGCCAATGCGACGACACCGGCACGAAGCAGTCGTGCAGGTCGGCGCGCAGCAGGCGAACCTGTTCGCTGTCCGCTTCGGCCTTGAATTTCAGCCATTGATCGAGCCGCAGCGCCTGGCGGACATTGGCGCCGCGGGTGCCGAATTCGATCACCGCGCCGACCATCGGCCGGCCGCCGAGAAATTTGGTGAGGCCGTGAAACACCAGCCCCTGATAATTCGGCCGCGCCACATTGTGCGGCCGCTGCCCGACGATGCGCTCCTTGCCCCACCACCGCACGGCCTCGGCATGCAGCGCGCCGGGCTCGTCGTTGAAGCACAGAAAGAACGATTTCGCCCAGTCGCCGATGCCGGTGTGCCAATCGATGAAGCCGACGCGTTGCGCCGCGCCGAGATGATCGGCAACGATGCGCTCGAGCGTCAGATTCGACCATTCGCGCTGCGTGCCGCCGAAATTGGTGCCCTGCGGAAACTCGTATTGTCCCCTCGCCTGCGCATCGAACAGCGCGTCCGGGCCGTGCGCCGCCTGGAACGCAGCGACGGCTTCCGTGTAAGGCAATAGTGCCGCCGGGGTCCAGTCGTCCGGCACCTGATGCGGATACAGCGTCGCATAACCCGGGTTGGCGGGATAGGGCGCGTCGTGATCGATGAAATTGCGGTTCAGATCGACGTTGTTCTCGGTGGTGCGGGTACCCCAGGCGAAACCATAGGAATTCAGCGCGTGTACCAACAGCACCGAGACGCCGCGCGGCAGCGCGCGGGCGAATTTACTCTGCATCCAGCCGATCTGCGCCGCCGACCCGCTCAGCCCTTCCAGGCCATGGGTGCCGCTGATGATCACCAGCTGCGACGGGGCCCGCTTATCGCCGAGCCGCGCCACGTCGATCGACAGCGGCCCGCCGTCCGGTGCGGTCTTGGTCGGATGCTGATATTGCGACAGCTCGCACCCCAGCGCGGCGGCGGTGGCGATGAACTTGCTGCGCGCGCCGTTGTAGTCGAGCGCAAAGCTTTGCGTGAAATCGTTGATGATGGCGGAGCTCATGCGGTGAATCCCAGTGCGACGTTGGCGGCTTCGGCGTGCGACACGATGATGCCGCCGGCATAGCTCTGGTAAGCGATCCCGGCCGCATCGAACACCGACCGCGGCGTGTCGAGCGACGCCACCCTGAACACCAGCGCGACCATGCGATCGGAGCCATCCGCGCTTTGCAGCGGCGCTCCGGCGTAGCGCGCGGCGACCGCGTCAGGTTGCAGCACCAGCACGGTGGCCGCTCCGGCGCGGAACGACACCCCGCCACTGATCTGCGACAACAACCCCTCGCCAAACATCTGTTCGTAGAGCGACGCGGTGCGCGCCGGGTTCCGCGCGGCGATCACGAATTCGGCGATGCCGGTGACGCCGTTGCGGTGCTGCTGCCATTCCGGGCGCCACACCAGTTCCGGCGTATCGTGATGACAGAAGAAGGTGCGGCCATTTTCGACCTGCCCGCCGCTGACGCGAATGACCTTGAAGCGCGCGTCATGCGTGCCCTCGGCCAACGTCACCGGGCGGGCAAAACTCATCGGCGGCTGCACCGGCACGCCGCGCGCCTGCAAGGTGCAATAGGCCAGATCGGCATCGACCGATTTGAACACCAGCCCGGTCAGCCCCGGCGGATGCGCCCAGAGGTCGGCGCGCTGGGTCTCCCGCCCCGGCAGATAGCCGAGCAGTTCCAGATAATCATTGCCGAAGATCGCCAGATTGTTGCTGGAGCCGAGCGTATGGTGGCCGCGTTCGGTAAGCTGGAATCCAAGCCTTGCATATTGCGCCGCCGCTTCGTCCAGCCTGCCCATCACATTGATGACGACGTGATCGAGAACAGGCCGGATCTTGGCAATGGCGGCAACCGGATCGCTCATACTTGTCCTGCCTTAGCTGCGTTGTCGGGAGATTTGCAAGATCGTTCGTTTCACGTCTTGCTGATCACGAGGGCTGATTCATGCGGCGCGCGGCCGCGGCGCCAGCTTGGCCATCGAGAACTCGATGGCGGCGTCGGCATGCAGCAACGTTGAATCAAACACCGGCAGATCGATATGCTCCGGCCCGACCAGCAGGCAAATCTCGGTGCAGCCGAGGATCACGCAATCGGCGCCCTTGGCTTTACCCTGCGCGATCACCTCGAGATAGAGATTCCGCGATGCGTCGCTAACAATGCCCTGACACAATTCGTCGAAGATGATGTCGTGGATCACCGTCCGCCCCTCGGCATCCGGAATCACCGGATCGAGCCCGAAACGGTCGCGCAACCGCTCCACGTAAAAGTCCTGTTCCATGGTGTAGCGGGTGGCCAGCAACAGCGGCCGGCGCAACCCCTCGGCCTTCACCGCTTCGGCGGTGACGTCCGCGATATGCAGCAGCGGAATCGACACCGCCTGCTGCACCTCGTCGGCGAGTTTGTGCATGGTGTTGGTGCAGATCAACAGGCAGCCGGCGCCGCCCTGTTCCAGCACCCGGGCGATGTCGGCCAGGATCTGGCAGGCCTCGTCCCAATGACCCTGCTTCTGCAGGCTGACAATGGCGTCGAAATCGATCGACCGCATCAGAATGTCCGCCGAGTGCAATCCGCCCAGCCGGGTGCGGATCTGCTCGTTCAATCGGCGATAATACACTGCAGTGCTTTCCCAACTCATTCCGCCAATCAAGCCAATCGTCTGCATCGTCACTGTCCGTTCCACATGACATTTCTGCCTTGGCGAAACAGTAGCAGCGAGGCCGCGCAATCGGATCGCGTATCCGGGACCTTACAGGAGTAAGCCAGGGAGGAAATTGGCGTTGTTGCGGCGATCCGAGGAATAGAATTCCGCTTCTCGCCTCGCCGGCAGGCCAGATTTGCACTCGCCCGCCCTCTCGCGGCCCGCACCGGCGCGTCTGGGGGACGGGATTCGCAGCGATGCAGTCGCCCGAGCCCCGATGACGCCGGGAAGTCTCAGCGGCCACGCTACCGCGGCTGTTTCAGGTGCAAATACGTCGGACTGAACTGGCCGATCTCCGTCAGGCGCCGGCAATCTTCGATCTGCAGTTCGCCGCGGCCAAAGTTCGCCGCGCGAGATTCCCGAATTTCCTGCAAGGTGCGATTGACCGATGGACAATCCCCGGGTTTCACCCAATTGCACCAGCGTGATCGGAGCCGCGAACTTGTTTCCCTGGGGCAAGCCGGAGGCGCGAGCGCGATAGACCAGTTCGCAGAACAGGTGCCATCCGGGCCGGCATCGTTCTGGCGCTGTTGTCGGTGATCGCCTCGCGAAAGATCGCGGCATCGATCAGGGTTTCCCGCCAGAGCGCAAAGCCGATCGGCGGTCGGCGATGGAACGCGGCCCGCAGTTCGTTGTGCGGAATCGACGCGATCAGCGCCGGCCGATCGCGCATACCGCATGATCCATCTTGTCGACAAACAGCGCCTGTGAATCCGGCATATCGTCGACCATGTGAAACGACGAATACTGCCTATGGCCATTCGGCAGCAGATGATAGCGCGCGACCATTCCCGCGATGACGACGGCAGAGACATCCGGCGCGTCGCCCTGCCGGATCAGGTCCCCGTCGGCACTGCTCCGCCTCGCCAGCTTTCAACCGCCGCGTTCTACAACGGCCGGCTGTTTGCCAAGCCGTTCAGCATCGGCAGCATGCTCGTTTGCACGCGCATGTTCCTTGACATCCCGACGCGACTGCCTCACGCTCGCATCTGCGAGAACGGTCGGAATTGGGCGGATCGCAGCGTTAAAGGGACGGTTCCCGAGCCAGGTTGTGGCAAGCGAGCGTCGCCGGCGCGACGCCGATGTCGGCGTGATGGATCTTCCCGATCACTGAGGGCACAAACGGCAAGGCGGTGCGGCGTTTGACCAAGCTGATGCCGCTGCCCCGATGACGGGCAAACCCGGCGGTGATCTGTGACGCGGTGCCCGCTCGTTGCTCTCGCTGTCCTGGCCGCAGTTGCGGTGGCGAGCGACGCGGGTTTGAAGCCTGTCGCCGCGCGGCGCCAGGTTGAGAAGCGGGGCGATGCTCGCAATGGAATAGGCGATGTTCAGACGTGCCGTCCCACGTCGGAACACGGATTGTTCAGACCCGAGCGTCATTAGACACGAGCGCGCTGCGTAGACGGTTGCGAGGCATCACCCAGCACGGCGCCACGCCAACGCACGACCTTTCATCCAACGAGGTGGCATCATGAATATCCAAGTGCAGAACACCATCGAGTTCGCGGCCGCCGCAGCGATCCCGAGCGATCCATGGCGGGATTTTGCCGGTGGCCGCTGGACCCGGGACATCGAGGTTCGTGATTTCATCCAGAACAACGTCACGCCGTGGACCGGCGACGCCACGTTCCTGGCGCCGGCGACCGCGCGCACCGAGGCGCTGTGGAGCAAGCTGAAGCAACTGCTGCAGGCCGAGCGCGCCCGCGGCGGCGTGCTCGACGTCGATGCCACGGTGTTTTCCTCGATCGTGTCGCACGGCTCCGGCTACATCGACCGCGAGCTCGAGCAGATCGTCGGGCTGCAGACCGACGCGCCGCTGAAGCGCGCGATCATGCCGTTCGGCGGCTGGCGCATGGTGAAGAACGGGCTCGACGCCTATGGCTTCAAGGTCGATCCGAGCTTCGAGAAGATCTTCCCGACGCTGCGCAAGACCCACAATGACGCGGTGTTCGACGTCTATGCGCCGGACGCGGTGAAGTGTCGCAAGTCCGGCATCATCACCGGGTTGCCCGACGCCTATGGCCGCGGCCGCATCATCGGCGACTATCGCCGCGTCGCGCTGTACGGCGCGGCCCGGCTGATCGAGGACAAGAAGGAGCAGGCCGCCAGCCTCGAACTGGACAGCCTCGACGACGCCGTGCTGCGTCAGCGCGAGGAGATCGCCGAGCAGATCCGCGCGCTGAAGGAACTGGTGGTGATGGCGAAGCAATATGGCTTCGACGTCTCCAAGCCGGCGCTCAACGCCCGCGAAGCGATCCAATGGACCTACTTCGCCTATCTCGCCGCGGTGAAAGAATCCAACGGCGCCGCGATGTCGCTCGGCCGGGTGTCGAACTTCATCGACATCTATCTCGCGCGCGACATCGCCGAAGGCGTGCTCGACGAAGCCACCGCGCAGGAACTGGTCGATCACTTCGTCATGAAGCTGCGCATCGTGCGCTTCCTGCGCACGCCGGAGTACGACGCGCTGTTCTCCGGCGATCCGACCTGGGTCACCGAATCGATCGGCGGCATGGGGCTCGACGGCCGTCCGCTGGTGACGAAGTCGAGTTTCCGCTTCCTGCACACGCTGGAGACGCTGGGCCCGGCGCCGGAGCCCAACCTCACCGTGCTGTGGTCGGACAACCTGCCGCAGGGCTTCAAGGACTATTGCGCGCTGACCTCGATCCGCACCTCCTCGATCCAATACGAGAACGACGACCTGATGCGGGCCTATTGGGGCGACGATTACGGCATCGCCTGCTGCGTCTCCGCGATGCGGATCGGCAAGCAGATGCAGTTCTTCGGCGCCCGCGCCAACCTCGCCAAGACCATGCTCTACGCCATCAACGGCGGACGCGACGAACTGTCCGGCGAACAGATCGGCCCGACGCTGGCGCCGGTGACCAGCGACGTGCTCGACTACGAGGACGTCAAGGCCAAACTCGGCCCGATGATGGACTGGCTCGCCAAGGTCTATATCGGCGCGCTCAACGCCATCCACTATTGCCACGACAAATACATGTACGAGCGGATCGAGATGGCGCTGCACGACCGCGACATCCTGCGCACCATGGCCTGCGGCATCGCCGGCCTGTCGGTCGCCGCCGACAGCCTGTCGGCGATGAAGCACGCCAAGGTCAAGGTGATCCGCGACGCCCGCGGGCTCGCCACCGACTTTGCGATCGAAGGCGAGTATCCGGCGTTCGGCAACAATGACGACCGCGTCGACGAGATCGCGATCTGGCTGGTGAAAGAGTTCATGGAGCGGCTGCGCAAGCAGAAGACCTATCGCAACTCGGTCGCCACCATGTCGGTGCTCACCATCACTTCCAACGTGGTGTACGGCAAGAAGACCGGCAACACCCCCGACGGCCGCAAGGCCGGCGAGCCGTTCGCGCCGGGCGCCAACCCGATGCACCGCCGCGACATCAAGGGCGCGGTGGCCTCGATGGCTTCGGTCGCGAAGCTGCCCTACGCGCATTCGCAGGACGGCATCTCCTACACCTTCACCATCGTGCCCTCGGCGCTCGGCGCCGACGAAGCCGACCGCGTCAACAACCTGACCGGCCTGCTCGACGGTTACTTCGCGCAAGGCGGCCACCACATCAACGTCAACGTGTTCGATCGCGAGACCCTGCTGCACGCGATGGACCACCCGGAGCTCTATCCGCAGCTCACCATCCGGGTCTCCGGCTATGCGGTGAACTTCACCAAGCTGACGCGCGAGCAGCAGCTCGACGTCATCTCCCGGACCTTCCATAGTGTACACTGACCAGGCCAACGCCGGTTACGCTACCGCGGCGCGCAAACCTTCGGGGTTGCGCGCCGTCCGCCCGGCCATCAACGGCTGGGTGCATTCCACCGAGATCGGCGGCGCCGTCGACGGTCCTGGCATTCGCTACGTGCTGTTCCTGGCGGGCTGCCTGCTGCGCTGCCAATACTGCCACAACCCCGATTCCTGGCACATGCACCACGGCAAGCCGACCAACTCGCGCGAGGTGCTGCGCGACATCGCGACCTATACCAAGTTTCTGATGCACGCCCATGGCGGGGTGACGCTGAGCGGCGGCGAGCCCTTGGTGCAGCCGGACTTCACCCACGCCATCCTGCGCGGCTGCAAGGAGATGGGGCTGCACACCGCGCTCGACACCGCGGGTTTCCTCGGCGCCCATGCCGACGACTATCTGTTGGCCGACGTCGATCTGGTGCTGCTCGACATCAAGGCGTTCTCCGAGACGACCTACCAAAACCTCACCGGGGTCGCGCTTGAGCCGACGCTGGTGTTCGCCCGCCGCCTCGCGGCGATGCAGAAGCCGGTGTGGCTGCGCTACGTCCTGGTACCCGGCCTCACCGACAAGTTCGACGAGATCGAAGGCCTGGCCGGCTTCGTGCGCGACCTCGGCAATGTCGAGCGCGTCGACGTGCTGCCGTTCCACAACATGGGCGCGTTCAAATGGGCCGACGTCGGCGTGCCGTATCGGCTCGCCGACACCGAAGCACCATCGCCCGAGCTCATCGAACGCACCCGCGACGTGTTCCGCAGCCACGGCTTGGTCGCGCCATAGCCGCGCCTTGATCGGCAACGACCGCTCGCGCATTCGCCCAAATGATCGGCCGCGGAGCCGCTCACCCCACAGCCAACTGGTCGGTCTTGCGCACCACGATCGCGAAGCGGTCCGCCAACGCCGCGAGAGTGGCGCGATGCACCTCGCCGGCAGCCACAACGCCGCCGGAAAGCGGATCCGGCAGATCGCGGCTGGCGCAGGCCTCGGCCACCACCGTGCTGCGGTAGCCGAGATCGAGCGCGGCCCGCGTCGTCGCGCTGACGCACAGATGCGTCATGAAGCCGGCGATGATCAATTGCTTGCGCCCGCTGCGGGCGATCGCCGCCTGCAAATCGGTTTGGGCGAAGGAGTTGGGCAGCGGCTTGGCGATCACCGTCTCGCCGGCAAGCGGCGCCAGTGGCGCAGCGATGGCCACATACGGGCCGTCTGGATCGAACAGCCGCCCACCGGGCCGGCCATGATGCACGACATGAAAGACCGGCGCCCCCGCCGCGCGCGCCGCCGCCAGCAAGCGCTGCGCTTCGACCAAAGCCGATGCACCGTCTGGCAGTTTCAGCGAGCCCGTGAGGTATTCGGCCTGGTAGTCGATCAGCACCAAGGCCGCCTCGGCGAAGCTCGCCGGCTGGGTCGGCGCGCCGGCAAATCCCAAAAGGGTCGAGGGGCGCCTGTCGATGGCATCGCTCATCTGTCTTGATTCTTTCAGTGGTTGGTTTGCGGGAACGATAAGCGGAAAGCTGCGCCAAACCAATCTCGGACTTCACACGCCGGTCGGCCACGGCGCGCCCGCCGCCATCGCAGGCGCCGCCCATGGCATCGGCGCAAGTGCCGATGACCGGCGGCACGGAGCCGCCGGTCATCGCTGTTGTAACAATTAGCCGCGGGTTGCGGCGCGGCGCTCAAAAGTTGACGATCGCCGAGGTCTGGATGCGGTGCGCCCAGCCGTCCGGACCGGTCGCCCCCGTCGTCGGATCGAACGCATCCTTCTTGATGTGCCCAAAGACGTATTCGACGCCGACCGTGGTGTTCGCGATCGGGTTGAACAACACGTTGGCATGCACCGAATCGATACTGCGAATCGAATGGAGCTGGTCGCGCGGCAGCTCGTTGTCGTATCCGGTGTGGCCATAGGCCACCGTCGAACGGACCCAGTCGTTCCAATAGTGCTTGTAACTGGCGGTGACGCCGAAGGCCGGCGTGGCCCGCAGCGACCCGTCGAGATTGACGGAGGCGCCTTGGTAATTGTCGTCGGCCCCGTTGTTGAAGTAGCGACCGATGCCCTCACCGACGATGCCCTGGAACGACAGCCGATCCTTGCCGATGGTGTTGAAGCCGATCGCGCCCAACACGCCCCAGCCAAAGGTCGAGGACGAGTCGGTAATGCCGTAGATATTCGTCGGCCCGCCGCTATCGATGGTGATCTCACGGGCGAGGCCGGCGACGGCGACGTGACCCCAGGACGGATCGGCCTTCCACCGCACCACCCCTTCCGGCGCAAAATTGCTCCCGATCGAATCCGGCCAGACGGCGCTGGTGTACTCGGCGTCGCTCGATGGATTCTCGAACGCCAAGCTGAGGGCGCCCGGCCCCAGCGCGGTGGTGTAGCGCAGCAGCGCCTGGCGGGCGATCGGGAAGCCGGACGGACCGTTGAATTCCAAGGTTTCCGGCACCGTCTCCAGATCCGCGAAGGTGGTCCAGGCCTGACCGGCGAGCCACGGGCCGACTTCGAGAAACGCCTGGCGCAGCCGGAAGCCGTAGCTGTTGGATTGCTCGGCGTTGCCGCCGGTGCCGTAGAAATCGCCTTCGATGAATGTCTTCAGCTCGCCCAGTTCGGTCGGCGTCAGGGTGGCGATGTTGAAGCGGCTTTCGCGGGCGGTCGCGCCGAAATTCGGATTGCGCTTCGACGCCGCCGTGCCCTCGAGCGGGATGTCGCCGAAGGTGGCGGCGGTGCCGTTGAAGCTGCCCTTGACGTCATAGACGCCGTCGACCTTCACATAACCGCCGATCTTGATCAGCGTATTGCTGCCGGGGATCTGCAGATATCCGGGATGCGCGGCGGCGAAGGGCGACTTCACGGCCAGCGCGGGCGCCGCAACCGGCGCCGCGGCGACCACGGTCTGCCGCTCCGCCTGCTTGCGCTCCAGCGCCTGCTGACGCTTTTGCACGGCCTCGAGCGCCGCCTTCAACGCTCTCACTTCCGATTTCAGATCGGTGGCCTCATCGGCGGCGGCAGGCCCCGCACCAAGGCCAAGGCCCATCGCCGCTGCGCACACGCCGGCAAGTAGTCGTGTCGTCATTCGCATAATCAACGTCCCCCGTTTCGATGGCGATCTACTCGCCCTGTGTTGCGCGGCCCGCCGACGCATTTCGCGCTGCTGCAAACCAGCTCCGCTGTTGCTGATTGTGAAATGTCGGTGATGCGCGACAAGCCGTGGCAAAACTATGTTGGGACGGCTTCAGCCGGACAATGACGTAATATCGAACTGATCGGTCGATCTGATGCAGCAATACGGTCGACTCATGACCGCGAACGCATCGCAGCTTGATGGCGTAGCAGAATCTTCGATGAAACAGTTTCGCGCAAAGCGCGTAACCGCGGCCACGTCGCCGGAGGCGCAACGTTTCCAACGCCGTCACGCCCGACCGACGAGACCGTCCCGCACATCCTGCGATTTGATAGGCAACGTGCGGGTGTGGCCGAAACCACGCAACGCTCAAGTTTTAAGCCTGCGGCGGCGCCGAGCTGCAAACATCGTGCAGCCACTCGCGTACCACGACGATGTCGGGATCGCGCCAGCGCGACGATGTCGTCAGGACGTAGTACCCCCAAAGTCGCACGTTGGAGGACATCGGCTCGATCAATTCGCCGGCTGCGAGATCTTCGGACACCAGCGCGTCGTTGGAGAGCGCGACGCCCTGCCCCAGCCGCGCGGCCTGGATGGTCAATTGAGCATTCCACAGCCGCATCCCGCACAGCGGCCGATCGAACGCGCCGGGATGCACGGCGCCGAACCAGCGCTCCCATTGCTTGGTGGTGTCTTCGTGCAGCAATGGCATCCGCGCCAGCGATTCGGCGGTGGTGGTTTGCGGATAGCACGCCAGAAGGTCCGGGCTCGCGACCGGAAACACCCGCGGGCGGAGCAGTAATTCGGCGGCCAAGCGCGGATCCGAGGTCATGTGATTGAGCGAGGTCACTTCGACGTCGGCCTCGCCGGCAGCGAGGTCGGGACGCAGATTGGTCGGGCACAGCACGATCTCGCGGCCGGGCAGCTTGGCCCTGAGTTCGGGCAGCCATGGCATCAGCTTGCGATCGGCCAACCCCGGCCGGCACCAGATCTTCAGGGTGCGTTCCGCCGGCGCGCCGGCGAGGTTACTGGTTGCCTGCGCGATCAGGTCGAACGACCGCGCGATCTCGTCTTGAAACCGGATCCCCTCGCTGGTCAGTTCGATGCCGCGGCCGCGCGCCCGCACCAGCTTGACGCGCAATTGCTGCTGCAACGTCTGCAGATGATGCGAGACCACGGAATGGCTCACCGACAATTCTTCGGCGGCGGCACGAATGCTGCCGGTGCGCCCCACGGCCTCAAACGCCCGCAACGGGATCAATGGCGGCAGACGGCGACTCATCGGCTGCCCGCATCGCGGCAATGAGCGCCGGCGCGGTGTCGCGCGCGGCAGGGCTGCGTCAATGACTCGTCGATCAACGGCATCGGCGGCTCACCGCTTAGCTTTGCCAAAGCGGCGCTCGAGCCACAGGCTGTAGCGCGACAGGCTGAAGCAGAACACGAAATAGATCGCCGCCACAAAGGCAAAGGCCTCGTTGTAGTAACCAAGCCAGTTCGGATCGTTGGCCGCGGCCCGGGCGGTATTGAGCAGGTCGAACATTCCGATGATGACGACGAGCGTGGTTTCCTGGAACATGCCGGTCGCCAGATTCACCATCGGCGGGATCACCGCGCGCAACGCTTGCGGCAGCACCACCAGCAGGGTCGCCTGTCGATGCGACAGTCCAAGCGACAGCGCCGCCTCGTATTGACCGCGGGGCACCGCCTGCAGGCCGGCGCGGATGATTTCGGCCAGATAGGCCGCGACGAAAATCGTCAGCGCGGCGCCGGCGCGGACGAATTTATCGAGGCTGGCGCCGACCGGCAGCATCAGCGGAAACAGCAGCGTCGCCATGTAAAGCAGCGAAATCAGCGGCACGCCGCGCACGATCTCGATGAAGGCGGTGGCGAGCCAACGTACGCCGCCCTGGTCAGAGCGTCGCCACAGCGCCAGACCGATCGCCAGCGGGAACGCGCCGGCGAAGGCGCCGACCGACAGAACCAGGGTCACCGGCAAGCCGCCCCATTGATCGGTCGCCACCATCGGCCCGGGGACGCCGATCAGCAGCATTGCGGCGGCGACCAGGCCCGCCAGTCCCGCATAGACCAGCCCACGCCCCCAGAACCGCGGAATACAGGCCGCCACCAGCAGCCCGATCAGCAGCAGGCAGGCCGACGCCGGCCGCCACTGCCGATCGACCGGATAGGTGCCGAACAGGATGAAGCGCCATTTTTCGCCGAGGAACGCCCAGCAGGCACCGCCGCTGGACGCGCAGCCGGCGGCATCGGCGTTGAACGTCGCGTCAAGGATCGCCCAGCGCAGCAACGGGATGCCGAGCCAGCCGACGACCAGGAGATAGGTCAGCGTGATCGCGATGTTGGCCGGCGAATCCAAGAGCCCACGACGCCACGGCGGCACCGTCACGCCGCGCCGCGGCATGCGCCGGGGTTCGGAATTGAGACTTGTCACCGTCACGAGCGACCCGCCTCACGCGCCGCCAGGCGGCGGTTGTACCAGTTCATCGCCACAGAGACGCCGAGACTGAGCGACAGATAGACCAGCATCATGATGGCGATCGTCTCCAGCGCCTGGCCGGTGGTGTTGGCCGTGGTGTTGAGCACGCTGACCAGATCAGGAAAGCCGATCGCTACCGCCAGGCTGGAATTTTTGGTCAGGCTGAGATAGTTCGAGGTCATCACCGGGACGATGACGCGCAGCGCCTGCGGCACCACGATCAGCCGCAGCACGTGCCAGCGCCGCAGTCCGCAGGCCTGACCCGCCTCCCATTGGCCGGTCGGCACCGAGAGAATTCCGGCGCGCACCGTCTCGGCGACGCCGGCCGCGGAATTCACCACCAGGCCGATCAGCAACGCGGCGAATTCCGGCGACAGCGTCAGCCCGCCGGCGATATTGAAACCTTGCAGCCGCGGCCAGTCCAGCGCGGTCTCTACGCCGAGCAGCCGCGCTGCCGCCAGCGGCACGACGACGGCCGACAGCAGCGCCGCGGCGAGCACGGCGGCGGACAGCGGCGCGCCGGCCAGCCGACGACGTCGCGCCACCCAACCCGTCAGCAGCAGCAGCGCGAGGATGCTCAACGCGATCCATTCCGAGCCTTGCTGCAACGCCGGCGCGAACACCCCGCGGTTGCTCAGCAGCACGCCGGGCACCGGCTCGAAGGCCTGGCGCGGCCCCGGCAGCATGTGCACCGTGATGTTCCAGAAGAACAATTGCAGCAGCAGCGGGGTGTTGCGCACCACGTCGATGTAGCCGCGCACCAGCCCCGACAACAGCCGGTTGCTCGACAGCCGGGCCACGCCCAGCGCAACGCCGAGCATGGTGGCAAGAACGCTGCCCACCGCCGCCACTTTCACCGTATTGAGCAGCCCGACCAGGATGGCGCGGCCGTAGCTGTCGCCGGCCGCATAGTTAATCGGCGACTCGCCGATTTCGAAATTCGCCGCGTGCGAAAGGAAGGCAAATCCCGGCGTGATGCCGACGCGCTGCATGTTGCCGGACAGATTATCGCCGAGATAGGCGAACATCACCCCGACGCCGAGGAGCACGCCGAGCTGCGCCAACGGCCGTTCGCCCCACCATGCTGCCATGACGTGACGAAGGCCGAACCCGGTTGGGTTCGGCCTCGCCGCGCTGAAAGAAAGTCGGCTATCCGTCATCGGTCCAACTCAGCGGAATGGCGGCGAGTACAGCAGACCGCCTTTGGTCCAGAGCTGGTTGTAGCCGCGCTCGAAGCCGAGCTTGGTGGCCTTACCGACATGACGCTCATAGATCTCGCCGTAATTGCCGACCGCCTTGACGATGTTGTAGGCGAATTTCGGGTCGAGCCCGATCGACTCGCCGAGCGATTTGTCGATCCCGAGGAAGCGCTTGATCTCCGGATCGTCGCTTTCCAGCAGGCTGTCGACATTGGCCTTGGTGATGCCGAGTTCTTCAGCCTGGATGGTGGCGTAGACCGTCCAGTTGACAATCTCGAGCCAGCGGTCGTCGCCGGAGCGGATGGCGGGCGCCAGCGGCTCCTTGGACAGCCGCTCCGGCAGCAGCACGTAGTCGTCCGGCTTCGACAGCTGTACGCGGGTGATGGCGAGGTCAGTGGCGTCCTGGGTCAAGGCGTCGACCCGGCCGGATTCCAGCGCGGTGCGAAGTTCCTTGGTCTCCTCGATCACCACCGGCTTGAAGGTCTTTTTGTTCTTGCGGAAGAAGTCGGCGATGTTGAGCTCGCCGGTGGTGCCGCTTTGAATGCCGATGGTGGCGCCGTTCAGATCGGCGCCCTTGCTGACGCCCAGCGACTTCTTCACCAGCAGTCCCTGACCGTCGTAAAACACCACCGGGCCGAAATGGAAGCCGAGTTTGAACGACCGGGTGATGGTCTGCGTGACGCCCGAGAGCAGGATGTCGAATTCGCCGGCCTGCAGCGCCGGCAATCGCTGCTGCGGCGACGACGAGGTGAACTCCACCTTGTCCGGATCATTGAACACGGTGACCGCCAGCGCGCGACCGAAATCGACGAAGAAGCCTTGCCATTTGCCGTTGCTGTCCGGCGCAAAGAAGCCGGGCGAGGTTCCCACCCCGACCTTGATCTTGCCGCGGGCATTGATGGCGTCGAGCGTCGGACCGGCATCGGCCGCACTGACCACACCGAGCATTGCGACGGCGATCGCCGTCGCCTGAACCAACTTGCCGGCATGCCGGCGCAACAATTGTCTCATCAAGTCACTCCTTTACCGTGGATCGCCCGATGCCGGCGCGTCCGGCAAGGCGAAAGGGATCTGATCGGGATGGGACTGCGCGTCCCCGTTCATCGAACGACGTGCATCGCGTCGTTTCATCAACTAAGCGTGATTTGTCGGGCCATTCTTGTCAATGAAATGGCGGTCTTCGTACCATCCAAAGATTCGCGCACCTCGATACTAATCGTCCATGTCACAGCGCGGTTACGCGATATTTCAACTCGGCGCAATTGCGCCCACCGCGTTCGACGCTAATTGCGACTTTGTACCAAGCACGTTCGGTCAAGATTGCGCGCCGCGTGGCTTCAAAGGCGCGTGGTGACCTTCGCGATCCCCGCTCGCCCTGCAAGCCAATCCAACCCGCCCATTCGACGTCTTGAGCTGCCCTCCACCCAGCGAGGTGGGGCCGCGGCCGAAATCACCGTGGGCCGGCGTTGGCAGGGAACTTTTTTCATCGCAGCCGATTGTCAGGGAATTATTTCGTGGCAACAGGAGCAGATTCATGATGACGCGTTTTGCGATTGCAGCGGCTGTCGGCACGATGCTTGCGGCGGCGCCCGCCCAGGCCACGGTCGGCATCGGCTGGGGACCGGAAGACCATGGCGTGCGCACCGTAGTGGTGGACGGCCGGGTTTTGAGCCTCCCCCGTGATCATTGGAGCCGCCACGAACCGCTGCTGGTCCGAACCGGCGGCTACGGCCGGGACGATCGGCGTTACCGGCACCCCCTCCTCGATCGCTGATCGCATTCCATTGACCGTGGACCGTGCCGCTCGCCCCCGTGCGAGCGGCGCGCGTCAGCCGACGGTGCTGGCGCGGACCACGGTGGTGTAGGTGCGCTCGATCAGCGCCAGCGCCCCGCGATAACCGACATAGGCCCGCGACAGCACGACTTCGTCGGTGCACGGATAGCCGATCTCGACCAACGAGGCGCCGAGCTGGTCGGCCAGCGCCGCCTCCCAGGTCGAGCCGAACACGATCGGCAACTCGCCGCTGAAGTCGCTCTGCCGGATCAACTGGTGGATCGCATGGCCGTCCTGCTCGAACGCCACCTCGGCGCCGGCGCCGTCCGCCAAAGCGCGGTAGCGTGCCTGAATTGCCTCGCGATGTTCCGGCGGCGGATTTTCGCTGATCACCATCGGCCCGGGATTGAGCCCAAGCTGCTCGATCAAAAAGCTCGCCAGCGCCAGATTGTAGGCGCTCTCGCTGACAACGACGGCCTGCGACGGCAGCCGATATTGGCTGGTGCAGCCAGCGTAGAACGCGGTGAAATCCCGCAGATAGATGTAATGCTCCTTCTCCTCGGCCGCGATGAAGGCTTCGGCGCGGCCGCGGTCGAGACCGGCGAAGTCAACCACCTGGCGCAGAAACGCGCTGGTCGCCCTGGCCCCGATCGGAATCGTCGGCACGTGCAGAAAAGGTTGACCGTAAGTCTGTTCGAGATGCGCCGCGGTGGCGAGCCCGAGCCAGGGCGACAGCACCAGATTGAACTGCGCGCGCGGAATCGCCCGCCACTCCTCCACGCCGCCAGACGCCGGGCCGAACAGGATGTTCACTGTAAGCCCGATGCCCTGCAGAATCCGTTTGATCTCCGACAGGTCGCCGCGCCAGAACGGGTTCTGGTATGGCAACAACGACCACACATTGACCAAGCCGTTTTGCTTCGGCGCATCGCTTGCGCCGACAAACTGGTCGATAATGGCGCGGGCGATGATCTCATGTCCCGAAAAATTATTGCCGCGATAGCCGGTGGTTTCGGCGAACACCATCGGCACGCCGCGCTTCCGATAGCGGCTCACCACGCTGGCCACGTCGTCGCCGACCAGACCCGGAATGCAGCCGGACTGCACGACGTAGAGATCGGCAGTCATGACTTTCAGCGTCGAGCGGATCAGTTCGTCAAGCCGGTCGGCGCCGCCGAAGATCACCTCCTGATTGCCGAGATTGGTCGAGGGGACGTGGAATTCACCGCCTTGATAGCCGTTGATGCCGGATAGCGCGTGAAATTGTTTGGTGGCGCAGCCCGGGCCGCAATGGGTGATCGGCACCGCGCCGGGGATCGCGATCACGCTGGCCAGCGCGCCGAGGCTGCAGCCGTAGCGCACCTGCTCGATCGCGCCCGGCGAACTGCAGAATTCGCCCGAGGCGTCGAGGTCTTTGGTCGGAGATAACATCGAAGAACTCTCTAGGCCGGCTCGGCGCTGAGTGCATAGGGGTTGGTCTCGGCCAGCCAGGACGGCTGATACGGGAATGTGGAATGCGCCGCGATATCGTCGTAGAACCGCTTGCGCGGCAGCACCCGCAGGATGGCGCGGCCGATCGTCAAGAGCCCGTCATAGCCGAGGCCGTCATTGGAATAGAAGATCGGCAGCACCGGGATGCCCATCCGTCCGGCCAGCACCGCCATGGTGCCGGAATGCCGGCAGATCACGAAATCCGGCTTGGCACGCAGCAAGGCGGCGTGGGCCTGGAAATGCTGATCGGGGCTGACGGTGTAGTTCGGCACGTCGCCCCAGGTCTCGACCAGATGGCCGAGCGAATCCTGCTGCGGGTCGCCACTGTCGGTCGCCGGATCGTGGTGGAACGAGAACGCGCCGTCGACCACGACGCCGAGTTCGCGCAGATCGGCCAACAAGCCGTGCGCAAAGGCAGCGCCCGCGGCAACGAAGCCGCGCTTGCCGGCGAGCGCCTTGCGCAACCGCGCCAGTTCCGGGGCGATCCGCGCGCGTTCGCTTGCGATGATCGCCTCGACGCGATCCTCGCGGCCAGTGAGTTTTGCGATGTCGCGCAGCCAATCGTCGGTGGCGTCAAGGCCATAGGGCAGCGGCGCCTTGACCTCGGGCACGCCGAATTCCTGTTCCAGTCCGGTCGCGAGATAAGACAGCACGAAGCACATCGTCACGGTGGCCGCGGCCTCGGAGCATTGCGCCAGCACCTCCAGCGTATTGCCGCCCATCACCAGATTGACCCGCAAGCCCAATGGCGCGAGCAACGGCGTGAACACGTCCGGGCCGCCGAGATGGATGACGTTGATCAGGTCCGCCTGCCTCTGCGGCGCGTGCGGCACCAGCCGGCGCAGAATGCCGTGCTCGATCACGTCCCAGCCGCTCGACCAGTGTTTCGACTTGAAGCCCTCGCAATGCAGCGTGACCACCGGAATGCCGATCTCGTCCTCGACGCGCTTGGCGGCGCCGTCGACGTCGTCGCCGATGATGCCGGTGGCGCAGGAGGTCGCGACGAAGATCACCCGGGGATGATGCCGCGCGAAAGCGTCGCGAATCGTTTGTTCCAGCCGCTCGACGCCGCCGAACACCATGTCCTGCTCGCCGAGATTGCTGCAGATCGATTTCGGGTCTTCTAGTTTCCAGCCGCGCCGCGCCGCCAGATCGCGGTAATAGCGCGCGGTGAAGGATTGGCTCGCGGCGCAGCCGATCGGCGCGTGCTGCACCACCACCGACTGCTGGATGATGGTGGCGTTGGTGACGGCGATATGCTCGGCGCACATCGAGGCCTGCGCGAACGGGCTGGATTGCTCGCACAATCGCCGCCCGCCCTTCTCGCAGCCTTTCGAGCAGCCATAGGTGAAGGCGGAGTCGCGCGCCAATTGCCGCGCGCTGCCTTCCCATTGGGTGATGGTGCCGAGCCGCTGGTCGCGGGTTTCGACCTGGGGCAGTCTGAGATTGAGCGCCATGCTGTCCTCTGGCGTTGGTCCTTGAGTTAGGCCTGATCGAGCGCCTGCGCGATGTCGGCGATGATGTCGTCGACGCCCTCGATGCCGACCGAAATCCGCACATAGCCGGGGGTGACGCCGGAGGCGAGTTGTTCGCTCGGCGCCAGTTGCGCATGCGTGGTCGACGAAGGATGGATCGCCAGACTATGCGCATCGCCGATATTGGCGACGTGGAATAATAGCTTCAATGCGTTGATGAAGCGCCGGCCGGCGGTGAACCCGTCCGGCAATTCGAAGCCGACCAGCGCGCCGTAGCCGCCTTGCAGATAGGTGTCGGCGCGCCGGCGCGCCTCGCCGCTCTGCAGACCGGGATAGATCACGGTTTCCACCTTGGGATGCTTGGACAGATAGTCCGCAACCTTTGCGGCGTTGGCGGTCTGCTGCCGGATCCGCAGCGGCAACGTCTCCAACCCTTGGATCAACTGAAACGCATTCTGCGGCGAAATCGCCGGCCCGAGGTCGCGCAGCACGCCAGCGCGCGCGGCGAAGGCGTAGGCGACCGGACCGAACGGCCGGGCGATGTCGACCCAGTTGCGGCCGTTATAGGACGGGTCCGGCCCGGTGATCAGTTTGTGCCGGTCGGCGAACTCCTCCCAGGGAAACAACCCGCTGTCGATGATCACGCCACCGATGGTGGTGCCGTGGCCGCCGATATATTTGGTCGCCGAATGCACCACGATCGCCGCGCCATGATCGATCGGCCGCGCCAGCAAGGGCGCCGCGGTGTTGTCGATGATCAGCGGAATGCCGAAGCCGCGGCCGATCTCGGCCACCTCGCGGATCGGGAACACGTTGAGTTTCGGGTTCGGCAGGGTTTCGCCGAAATACAGCCGCGTGCGGTCGTCGGTAGCGGCGCGGAACGCTTCCGGATCGGCCGGATCGACGAAGCGCGCCTCGATGCCGAACTGCTTCAGCCGGTTGGCGAAGAAATTCCAGGTGCCGCCATAGAGATCGGTGCCGGTGACGATGTTGTCGCCGGCCTGCACCAGCGTCAGCACCGAGAGCGCGGTGGCGGCCTGCCCTGAGGCCAGCGCCAGCGCCGCTGCGCCGCCCTCGATCGCCGCCAGCCGTTCTTCCAGCACGTGCGAGGTCGGGTTGCCGATCCGCGAATAGACGAAGCCGAACTCTTCGAAATTCACCAGCCGGTCGGCGCGTTCGGTGCTCTGCAGGTCGAACGAGGTGGATTGATAGATCGGCACCGTGGTGGCGCCGGTGGCCGGGTCGGCGCGGAACGAGCCGCCGTGCAAAGCGAGCGTATCGATATTGCTGGTCTGAAGCGGCTGATGCGTTTGCAGCGACATAAAACGTCCTCTCGATCCGGGGGGCAGCGAATTGCGCTCGGGGACCGACGCCGCAAGCTGCGAATGTCGTCCAGGCGAATGCTGCAACGCTAGATAGGCCGACCGGGAATATCAATCGCGACGCATAGAAGGAAACTTCAATGTCGTCGCGATTAGGAAAAGGAGTTTGTCAATCGCGGGGTGTCGAGAGAGACGCATCGGTAGCTGGTAGCAATGTACTACAACGGCGCACGCCGGCTGCGACGCTCAGCTTCCCGCCGGACGTCGTGGCGTCGCCAAGCCGCGGGGAAAATTGCACCTCGATGCTGCGCTCGTCCGACATGAATCGCGCGCCGGCTTTGGCCGCGGCAGGGAAAGCATCGCTATTTTTCCCGGCGGCTCGACAGCCTCAAAACCCGACGGCATCATTCCGCACGTCGTTCATGGCATCGGCGTCTCATCCATGGCTGTTGCGCAACCTTCGCTCCCTGTGCTCGATCTCTCCCGTTTCGACGCCGACCCGGCGCAACGCACCGCCTTGTTGGGCGAGTTGCGCGAGGCGGCTCAGGGGCCAGGCTTCTTCTATCTGGTCGGCCACGGCGTCTCCAGCGAGCTGATCAGCGACGTGCTGGCCGCGTCGCGGCGGTTCTTCGACCTGCCGGAGCGCGACAAGCTGTCGATCGAGATGATCAACTCGCCGCATTTTCGCGGCTACACCCGCGCCGGGTTGGAATTCACCCGCGGCCGACCGGACTGGCGCGAACAGCTCGACGTCGGAGCCGAACGCGAGGCGTTGCCGTTCGATCGATCTTCGCCGCCGTGGACGCGGCTGCAGGGCCCCAATCAATGGCCCGCGGCACTGCCGGCCTTGAAGCCGACGCTGCTGCGCTACCAAGCGGAGGTGACGCGCATCGCGATCGCCGTGCTGCGCGCGCTCGCCGCCGCGCTCGGACAGCCGGACGATGTGTTCGAGCCGATCTACGCGCCCGCCCCCACTCAGCTCCTGAAGATCATCCGCTATCCCGGCCGTGCGGCGGGCGAAAGCGACCAGGGCGTCGGTGCCCACAAGGATTCCGGCTTCGTCACCATCCTGCTGCAGGATCGCGTCGCCGGTTTGCAGGTCGAGACCGATAGCGGCTGGATCGACGCGCCGCCGCGGCCTGGCTCCTTCGTCGTCAACATCGGCGAAATTCTCGAACTGGCTTCGAACGGCGTGCTGCGGGCCAATGTGCATCGCGTGGTGTCGCCGCCCTCGGGCGTCGACAGGCTGTCGGTGGCATTCTTTCTGGGCGCCCGCCTCGATGCCACCGTGCCACTGCTGGATCTTTCGCCGGAGCTCGCGGCGCACTCCCGCGGGGTGACGCAGGACCCGCTCAATCCGCTATTTCGCGAGGTCGGCCAGAACTATCTGAAGGGCCGGCTGCGGTCGCATCCCGATGTGGCGCGGCGCCATCACGCCGATCTGCTCGACCCTGCGTCGCCCCCTTCGGAGCCGGCCTCGGCCTATTAGCCGCCCGCGATGCCAACCAGGAGAATTCCATGACGCGATCGAAATCGCAAAGTGCCGGCCTTTCCCGTCGCACTCTGCTCAAAGCCACCGGCGCGGCCGGCCTTGCCGCCTCATCCGGCGTGTTGGCGAGCCAGATCTACTCGCCGGCGATCGCCGGCCCTTTGCCAAAAGTGCGGCTGGCATGGACCGAGGTCGCGGCCTGTCACTCACCGCTCGGCTTCGGCGTCGCCAAGGGCTTCTACGCCAAACACGATCTCGACGTCGAATTGTTCTATCAAGGCGCCAGCGGCCAGACCCTGATCCAGGCGCTCGCCACCAGCAAGGCCGACGTCGGCGCCGGCTTGATCGGCGATTGGCTGAAGCCGCTGGAACAGGGCTTCGACGTCAAGCTGTTCGTCGGCTCGCATGGTGGCTGCCAGCGGCTGTTGGCCTCGAAGGCCTCCGGCGTCACCGACATCGCCGGCGTCAAAGGCAAGACCATCGCCAGCTACGACGTGGTGTCGCCGCCGAAGGTCGCGTTCCAGGTGACCTTGGCGAAGGCCGGAATCGATCCGGAAAATGACGTCACCTGGAAGGTGGTGCCGTTCGACCTGGTCGGCGCGGCGGTCAACCGCGGCGATGCCGACATCGCGGCGCATCTCGATCCCTGGGCCTATTCGATCGAGAAGAAATTCGATCTGGTCAAGATCGCCGATACCCAGACCGGCGTCTATGAAGGACATGTCTGCTGCGTGCTGGGGGCCAACGGCCCGTTCCTCAACGCCAACAAGGACGCGTTGCGACGCCTCGCGCAGGCCAATATCGAAGTGCATGACTACGTCGCCGCCCATCCCGATGAATTGGCCAAGTGGTACCTCGACACGTTGAAGCCGGCGGGGCTCACGCTGGCCGAATTGACCGAGATCCTCGGCTCCTTCGTGCTGCACAACCATCCGATCGGCCAACCGCTGGTCGAGCAGATCCGCCAGACCGCGGAGGACCTCAAGCTGGTCAAGGTGCTCGACCCCGGCACCGATCCGAAAGCCCTGGCCGAGCGCGTCACCGTCAATCTGCTGGCATGAGCGCGCGGCGATGACCGACGCGACCGAGGCGCTCGACGCCGCCGCAGCAGATGCTACGCCAGCGCTGTGGCCATGGCTGTGGCGCGACGGCCTGCTGGCGGCGTCGTCCTGGGCGGCGGCCGCAGTGGCGACGGTCGGCCTGCCCGACGTGGTGCCATGGGGCAGCGGCGACTTGTTCGCCACGATCACCGGCCTTGGCGCGGTGGCCTTCGTGGTGCTGGCGTTCATCGTGCACCGGCTCGGGCGCCTCGGCGAGGTGCTGATCCATTACGGGCCGTGGCTGATCGCGATCGGGGTGTGGCTGGCGCTGTGGGAACTGACCACTGCGAAAACCGGCTGGCTGCCGAAGCCGTTCTTCTCGCCGCCGCACGGCCTGCTCAACATCTATGTCAATGACGGCCAGCGGCTATTGATCTGCATTGGCTATACGCTGCGGCTGTGGGGGCTGGGCTTCGCCTCCGGGATCATCGTCGGCTACGGCGTCGGCGTGGCGCTCGGCTGGTCGAAACGATTCAGTTACTGGGGCATGCCGCTGTTGAAACTGATCGGCCCGGTGCCGGCCACCGCCTGGATCCCCTGCACCTTCTATTTCTTTCCCACCACCTTCGGCGCCAGCATCTTCATCGTGGCGCTCGCCTCCGGAATTCCGGTGGCGATCCTGACCGCGTCGGGGGTCGGCGCGGTCAATCGCGCCTATTACGACGTCGGCCGCATCCTCGGCGCGGACAGCCGCTATCTGATCCGCCGGGTCGCGATCCCGGCGGCGATGCCGCACGTCTTCGTCGGCCTGTTCATGGCCTTGTACTATTCCTTCGCGGTGCTGGTCGTCGCCGAGATGCTCGGCGCCAAATACGGGCTCGGCTGGTACATCCAGTTCCAGACCGCTTATTCCGGCTACGCCAATGTCTACGCCGCGCTGCTGATCATGGCGGTGCTGTGCGCCGGCATCATCCGGCTGCTGTTCGTGGTGCGCGATCACCTGCTCAAATGGCAGCAGGGATTCATCTGATGTCGAATGCTGCGCGCGCAAAGATCCCTGCGGCGGCTCCGGCAGCCGGCATGGCGGTCGATATCCGCAACGTCAGCCATCACTTCAGCCTGTCGGGCGCACAATTGCCGGTGCTGGAGGCGATCGATTTCAGCGTGTTGCCCGGGGAATTCGTGGCGCTGCTCGGGCCATCCGGCTGCGGCAAGTCGACCTTGCTGCGGCTGATCGCCGGGCTGGAGCCGCCCTCGGGCGGCGGCATCGTTGCCGACGGCCAGCCGGTCGGCCGCCCCGATCCGTCGCGCAATCTGGTGTTTCAGGATCCGACCTTGTTTCCCTGGGCGACGGTGTGGAGCAACGTCGCCACCGGGCTGGAGGCCCGCGGCGTGCTGAAGCAGCAGCGCGGTCGCGTCGATGAGGCGCTGGCGCTGGTCGGACTCGGCGGTTTTGCCGACGCCTATCCGCATCAATTGTCCGGCGGCATGGCGCAGCGCGCCTCGCTGGCGCGCGCGTTGGTCAACGACCCGTCGCTGCTCTTGCTCGACGAGCCGCTCGGCAAGCTGGATTCGTTGACCCGGCTCACCTTGCAGGCCGAACTGGTGCGGCTATGGCAGCGCAGCGGCTTCACCGCGCTCCTCGTCACCCACGACGTCGAAGAGGCGCTGCTGCTGTCGACGCGGTTGATCGTGCTCAGCGAACGGCCGGCGCGGATCAAGGCCGAGTTCCGCTTCGACAAGCCCTACCCGCGGCATCGCACCGATCCGGAACTGATCGAATTACGCGGCCGCATTCTCGGCACCCTCGGCATCGTGGCATGAGCGCGGCCATGCCATTTGTACTCGGGCGTTGCAGCGGCCGCGTTACGGTGGCCGGCCTGCTGGTGATCGCCGTCGCCGTGGCGTGGTGGTGGATCAGCTATGCCGACGTCGTTCGTTACGCCTATCTCACGCCGCCGGAAGCCGCCGCCTGTCTGATCGGGCGATCCGATCTGTGTGAGCTGGCCCGCGCGCTGTGCCGCGGCTCGCATCCAGCCGCCGTGGCCGGCTATTGGTGGGGCACATTCTGGATCGGCGTCGGCCTCGCTTCGGCGGGGCTGAGCGTCGGCACCGCGACCGGCGTGTAGCCGTCTCATCGCCGGACACGGCCGACGGCGGTGTGGACTCACCTGGCGGCGACGCCGGCGATGTGTTCAACGGCCCGCCGCGTCCTGCTGGGTCGCTGCCCTCTCCTTCGCCGGCCAATATCTTGGAAATCCCTCCGCGATAGCAGCCGAACCGTCCGCTGCGTTGGCATATCCGGCGGCTTGTTGGAGGAAAGCGAACAGCGCAATCATTTCATGGTTGAGCCCCAATGAGACGCTCCTATTCTCATATGCGACAGACGAAGCAAATTTCGTCTAACTGAGTGGAGCACAGCCATGAACACCGCGATGCAAAGCATGATGCCGATGATGGGCGGCATGAGCCCGATGATGATGAACCCCATGATGATGAACCCGATGATGATGAACCCGATGATGGGCATGATGAACGGGATGCCCGGCATGGCGATGCCGATGATCATGTGCAAGATGACCTGCCGCATGACCCCGAACGGCATGATGAGCTGCGAGATGGCGCCGATGGACGACTCCATGAAGGACATGTTCGCGCAATGCTGCCAGAACATGATGAGCATGATGGCGACCGGCATGCCGATGATGATGAGCTGCGGCGGCATGATGATGATGGGCATGATGCCGATGCCCGCCAAGGCCTGATCGTCCGGGCCTTATTGTCAAGGGCCGATCGTCAAGACCTGATCATCAGGAACCGATCGCCCGGCTTGATCATCAAGGCCAGAGCATCACCCGCGTGATCCTTCGAATAAACGGCCGGCCTTCCGCCGGCCGTTCATTTTTCTTGCCGCTGACGGCGGTGTTTGTCGTAGGAATCGGGCGACTTGCATTGACTCGCTTCGGCGTCAGCCGATCGATTCGACATAGGTCATCACCAGGAACACCACGGCCTCTTCGGTCCCGAGGTTGCGGTAGCTGTGCGGCACGTCGGCCTCGAACAGGATGGCGTCGCCCTCGGTCAGAATGGTCGGCCGCTCATGTCCGGCCGTCACTTCGATCGCGCCCTTGGCGACCACGAGATTTTCTCGCGTCCCGGCGGCGTGGGCCTCGGCCTCCTCGCGATGCAGCGGCGCCAGCCGCAACTCGTAAAACTCCACCTGACGCTCGCCGTCGAACGGAAACAGCGCCCGCGAGGTGAACTGCCCCTGATTGGATGACAGCAGCTTGGCGTTGTTGCGACGAAACACCAGCGGTCCATGCGCCTCATCGGTCGCGATCAGATTGGCGAACGGCACGCCGAGCGCGGTCGCCACCTTCCACAATAGTCCGATGGTCGGGGCGCTCTTGCCGGTCTCGATCTGTCCGAGCATCGCACGGCTCACGCCGGAATGCTTGGCCAGCCGCTCCAGCGAATAGCCCTGGCGGATCCGCAGTCGACGCAGATTCTTGCCGACGATCGCCGGGAGATCCGCCGCGAGGTGGCTATGCTCGCTATCGCCATCCGAGCTCAACCGGAAACTCGCATCGCTCATGGCGAGGCCTGTCCACCCGTCGCCGCGGCAAGCGGGATCGCCGGCGTGAAGACCCAAGCCGGCCAGAACACGATGAACGCCGAAGGCATCATGGCAAGCGGAAGGATGCCGCAATCGGGCACCGCATGCCGCGGCAGGGCCGATTGCGAACGCCGCTCACGATACGCCTTCAGATCGATGATTTCCGCACTTTGGCTCGCCACCAGCAGACCTCTTTCCCGAAACGACCGCGTTTCTGCCGCGGAAGGGTTTGGATGTTCGCCCACGCGATCGGCTTTGGCAATCCGATGCGAAAGAAAGCAATGCACAGCGCCGGTCGTGGCGCCCGCACAGAATGTTATTGCCGCAATCGATCGCGTCGCAGCGACAACTTTGCCGGCCGCCGCCTGCGGCTCATCGACACCAACGATCGGCACTTCATCCGTACAGCGCCGACTCTTCACCACGCCGATGTACCTGGCGGCGATCGATCGGCTAACACCCGCCGTCGCCGCGCTCGCACCGCTGCACTCGATCCGCGCCGCGCTAGCTGATGTCAACAACCACGCGGTCGGCAAATTTCTTGGTATCGGTGGTGCGCTTGAGCACGTCGACCACCTTCAGCTCCTCGGCGTAAGTGATGATCTCATTCTTGAAATCCTCGCCGATCGGATGCCGATAATTGGTCAGCGACCGCAACATCCGGCCGAGGTCGGCGGGGTCTTCCTTCGGCGCATAGGGTCCATAGACCACCGCCGCCTCATCCGGATTATCCTGCGCCCATTGCGTGGCTTCGATCAGCGCCTTGGTAGCCGCCACCGCAGCCGGCCGGTCGTTGTGATACAGGCTGCCGCGAACACCGATTACGCAGCAGGCGCGTTCGGCATATTCGTCGACCAGGTTGGTCGCAACCTCGACCAGATGGTGCCTGCGTTTCAGCTTGAACGCCAGCGGGTCGCCGGTGCTGATCGCGTCGACCTCGCCTTTCTCGATCGCGACGCCGAGCAGGTCCGGCGGATACTGCCGCCACTCGATTTCCTTGACCGGGTCGATGCCGCGTTTCGACAGCGCGATGGCAAAAAAATTGCGATCGACCCCGGCGATGTCGCCGACCCCGATCCGCTTGCCGCGCAGCGCCTGAAGACTGTTCAACCCGGCATTTTCGCCAGCCAGAATGTTCATGCAGCCACCATGCGTGGCGCCGGTCAACTTCACGTCGAAGCCGGATTCCAGCGGCTTGATCCAGCGCAGCGCCATGCCGATAGCAAAGTCGGCGTTGCCCGCGGACAACGCCTGCAGCAGCAGGTCGGTCGATCCGGCCCAATTGATGCTTTCGACGTTGAGCTTGTATTTCTCGAAAAAGCCGCGGTGCAGCGCCACTGGAACCCCGATATGGCAGAGCGCCGTCGGCATCCAGGCGAGTTTCAGCGACTTGGTTTCCTGCGCGCGGGCCGCGCGGACGAATCCGAACGGCGCTGCCAGCGCTGCGCCGGTCGCCGCCGTCAACAGTGCACGGCGTGACAGCAGCTTGGATGTCGTGGTTCGCTTGGCCTCCGGCTCCGCCATTGTCATCCCCATTCCGATGTCATCCCCATTCCGATCGCGCCGCATTGATCGCCCAGCCGCAAGCTAAGCATAGTTGCGCTGGCATATGTTTGCATTTTGCGGTCGGTTGTTGGATGACTCCGCCGCGCCGGCGCCGCCGACGCGAAGTATCTTGCCAACCCGGCCGTTTTGGGCGGGACCGCGTCGATCTGCGATGTCCTGCGATGCACCCCGCCCGATCGATTGGTGACAAATCTGCGGCGATGGCGCAGCTACACATGAATTGGTCTACTAACTTGACCAATTATAGAATTGCCAGCCGCAACCTCGGGCGATAGCGTTGCCCTCATTGCGACAGTGCGGGACGGCTGCCGTAGCGATTGCTATCAACTGGCCGGATCACGTGCACTCACCGCACGTCGGGCGCTTCGCCGTTATGTCACCGCCAGGAGGGACCGTCGGCGTGAGAGCTCAGGATTTGTTCGGCGACGGCCTTGCGGCGGATCTGCCGGCGGCAATCACAATCGGCATCGATATCGGATCGCGCCAGGCCAAGGCGGCGCTGATCGGTGGCGGCGAGGTGTACACCGCGATCACTTCCAGCGGTGTCGATTCCCAGGACACCGCTGATCAACTGGTGGGCCGGCTGCTGCGCAAGGCCGGGCTGGCGCGCAAGGATCTGGCTTTGGTGGTCGGCACCGGCTATGGCCGGATCGCGATCGACTATGAGGAAGTGCCGACGCTGGTCGTGACTGAAATTTCCTGCCACGCGATGGGCGCGCACGCGCTCAACCGCGGCACCAAGACCATCATCGACATCGGCGGCCAGGACGCCAAGGCGATCCGGGTCGATCCCGACAGCGGCCGCGTCGTCGAATTCGTGCTGAACGACAAATGCGCCGCCGGTACCGGCCGCTTCCTGGAACGGATCGCCGAACTGCTCGGCTATCGGCTCGACGAACTCGGCGAAAAGTCGCTGCTGTCGCAGAAGAAGATCGACATCTCCAGCCAATGCGTGGTGTTCGCGGAATCCGAAGTGATCTCGCTGAAGGCCAAGGGTGAACGGCCGGAGGACATCGCCGCCGCGATCCACCACGCCTCGGCGCGGCGGGTGCGCAATCTGGTCAACCGGGTCGGGCTCGACCCCGAACTGGTGTTTTCCGGCGGCGTCTCCAACAATCTCGGCATGAAGCGCGCGCTGGAACAATTGATCGGTCACCCGATCAGCACGCCGAACTTCGACATGGTCTATGCCGGCGCGATCGGCGCGGCGGTGATCGCGCAACGGCATTACCAGGCCGGACACGCCTGAGCGGATCGCAGGTCATGACAGAACAACACGCCTTCAGCATTTCCGACGTGATCGATCCGGCGCTGGTCGGTCGGCTGAGCAACGCCACCGTGCTCGGCCTCGATATCGGCTCGCGCGCCGCCAAGGGCGTGCTGCTGCACGACGGCCAGGTGTTCCTCGGCAAGGTCTGGACCGGCGTCGACATGCAAGCCACCGCCGACGAGTTGCTCGAGGAGTTGCTCGGCCTCGCGGCGATCGAACGCACCGAGATCGACTACGCAGTCGGCACCGGCTATGGCCGGGTTGCGCTGCAATTCGATGAGCTGCCGAGCGAGATCGTCACCGAGATCTCCTGCCACGCCATGGGCGCGCATTTTCTCAACGCCGCGACCCGCACCATCATCGATATCGGCGGCCAAGATTCCAAGGCGATCCAGGTCGATCCCGACACCGGCAAGGTTGCCAAGTTCATCATGAACGACAAATGCGCCGCCGGCACCGGACGCTTCCTGGAGAAGGCCGCCGGCCTACTCGACTACACCGTCAAGGAGGTCGGCGCGGCGTCGCTGCGTTCGGTGTCGCATCCCGACATCAGCAGCCAGTGCACGGTGTTCGCGGAATCCGAGATCATCTCGCTGCGCGCCCGCGGCCTGCCGCGCGAGGATATCGCCGCCGGCGTGCACTTCGCCTCGGCGCGCCGGGTCCGCAACCTGGTCAGCAAGGTGCCGTTGCAGGAGGATCTGGTGTTCACCGGCGGGGTTTCCAACAACGCCGGCATGACCCACGCGCTGCAGACGCTGATCGGCTTCCCGATCAAGCCGACCAGAATCGACGCGATCTATGCCGGAGCACTTGGGGCGGCGATCTACGCCCAGCAATTTCTGGCGGAGCGGCGGCGCGTCGCGCAACGCCCCGAACGCGGCCGGCGCGACGATCTCGCCGACGTCACCACGAGGATCGCGCTCGCCGAGGCCCGCTTCGTCGCCCGAACCGACGTCAAGAAGGCGGCCTATCTGTGCAACTACACGCCGGTGGAACTGCTCGGTGCCTCCGGCGCCGGCTTCATCCGGCTGCTGAAATGCGGCAGCTCGGAAGACGTGTCGCGCGGCGAGCGCATTACCAAGAGCGTGTTCTGCGACTTCACCAAGGCGGTGATCGGCCAGTTCGAGACCAAGGCGCCGCTGAACCAGGCGGTCGATCAGGTCTTCACGTTCTACACCTGCGACGCGATGCGGGCGACCTCGCAGGCGATCGACAGTTTCTACCGGCCGACGCGCGGCTATATCGTGCCGCGCAACGCCGACCGCGAAGGCGCGCGCGCCTTCTTCCGCAGTGAGATCCTCAGCTTCCGGCGCGACCTCGAACAGCTGACCGGCCGCCAGATCCATGACGAGGACGTGCAGGCGCAGATCGCGCTGTTCAACCGCGTCCGCGCCATCGTCCGCGACATTTCGGCGTTGCGCAAGCGGCGCCATCCGCCGCTCGACGGCCGCGGCTTTCTGGAAATCGCCCGCGCCGCGGCGACGCTGGAGGCCGAGGAGCTGATTCCACTGCTCGAATACGTCTACAACCGGCTGGTCCGGGTTCCCGACCAGGGACCGCGACGGCTGCGGCTGATGATGTGCGGCGGCATTGTCGCCGACGGCGACCGCAAGATTCTCGATCTGGTCGAAGACGAGATCGGCGCCGACATCGTGGTCGAGGATCATTGCACCGGGCTCAGCCCGTTCTATCAGGACAGCAATGCGAGCGGCGATCCGTGGCGGGCGCTGGCCGACGGCTATCTCGACCGCGCGCCCTGCGCCCGTCAGGTGCCGCTGCAGCGTCGGGTGGAGTTCGCGGTCAACCTCGCGCGCGAGTACCAGGTCGACGGCGTGCTGTTCAGCTATCTCAAATTCTGCCCCTGCTACGGGCTGACCAAGGGCAAATTCCTCAATGCCTTCCAGGCCGCCGGATGGCCGGTGCTGGAGCTCGCCAGCGATTATTCCCATGGCGACGACGGCCAGATCAAAACCCGGCTCGAGGCCTTCGTCGAAGTCCTGACCGAGAAGGCGGAGGCCTGAGATGACGTTGACCGAGACCGCGCCGAACGGCCAGGGGCTGAGCCTCGTCGACCTCGCGAAGCTGCGCGGCGGCGCGCCGACGCCGAAGCTGCGCACCAGCGAAGCGCTCGGCAGCCAGCTTGCCTATATGGAGGAAACCCGGCGCGACCATGGCTATTCGCCGGCGGTCGGCCGGCTGTTCGATCTGGTGCGGAATTTCATCGGCGACGCCGAACAGGCCGCGCGAAATGGCGCCAGTGTATCGTGGATCAGCGTGCCGTTCCTGGCGCCGTTGTTCTACAGCCACGACACGCTGCCGATCCCGGTCAGCGAACTCGGAAGGCTCGGCTCCAGCGATTCGCTGGCGGCGGCCGAGGACTACTTCCAACTGCCGAAAGAGTCCTGCGCCATGGTCGGCGCGATCCTCGGCGAGTTCTATCTGCGCGCCGCCCGCACCCCGCGCCGTCTTGTGGTCTACAACGCGCAGTGCGAACCGTTGAACCTCGCCTGGGAATTGCTGAAGGATGAAGGCTTCGACGTGTTTCGCATCGAGGCGGTCAACCGCCCCAACGTCGCCGATGATCCGGAGCGGGTGGCGCAACTGCAGGTGTTCCTGGCCGACGAACTGACCGACCTGGTGCGCTGGCTGACCGGCAAGCCGATCGACGAGACCCGGCTCGCCGACGAAATCCGCCGCGCCAACCGCATCATTGCCAAATTGCGCCGGATCCTGCGGTTGCGGATGCGCGACCTGCTCTACATCCGCAGCCTCGCGACCATGTATGTGCTGCTCGGCATGACGCATTATTTCGGCAAGCCGGAGGCCTATGAGGAGGTGCTCGACATTCTGATCGAGGAACTCGAAACGGCTGCCAAGGCGCCGCACCCCTCCGATCAACTGGTCAAACTCGCCTGGGTCGGCGGCCGCGGCCAGGAATTCGGCGTCTACAAGACCATCGACGATGCCGGCGGCGCCATCACCGCCTGGCATAATCCCGACGACTGGACCCGCGATTTCCGCGAAGACCTGCCGCCGCTCGAAGCCTATGCCGACCACATCGTCACCGCACGCACGCTCGGCTCGCCGGTGCGGCAGATGCAGCGCATCGAGGAGACGCTGCCGGAATTCGGCGCGCAGGGCATCCTGTTCTACGGCTATATCGGCTGCTCGTTCGGCAGCGTACATCGCGAGATCCAGGCCGAGCATTTCCGCCGCAAGGGGCTGCCGGGGATTTTTCTGGAAGGCTCGTTCCAGGTCGGCCCGCCGAGCGGCCAGTTGCTGACGAGGGTCCGCGCCTTCGTGGAGATGCTGTCGCGTTGACCTCGCGGGCGCGGCTGAGCTTCGCCGATCCCGAAACATGGGCGTCGCTATTTCGGCACGCGCAGGCTGGCGAACCGCGATAGCTAAGGCTTTGCAAAAACTCGCCCGCGCCTTCGCATCCGGGTGTATGTTCAGTCATCTCCTGTGCTGCGGATCGACGCCATGCTGATCGATGATGTTTCAGCAATCCTGACGCCGCTCGGCTTTTGCCTGCGCGGCAGCTTCACGCCGCAGCCGGGCGATGCTGTTCCGGCTCTGCCGGACGGGACGCCGGCCGGCACGGTGCTGATGATCGGAAATGCCGGGCCAGCGATGTGGCAACAGTTTTGCAACGCGCGCCGGGCCGGCCGCTCGCCGCTTGATACTTGGACCAGAGAGGCCCTGACACCGATCGCCGAGGAGATCGGCGCCGGCATCGTCTTTCCGTTTCAACGGCCGTTCTTGCCGTTCCAGCAATGGGCGACGCGGGCCGAACCGTGTCATTCGTCGCCGCTCGGAATCCTGATCCATCCCCGCTTCGGGCTCTGGCATGCGCTGCGCGGCGCGTTGCTGCTCGCAGACAAGGTCGGCCCCGCCGGCGTGCCGCGGACGGCGTCGCCGTGCGACGGCTGCGCCGACAAACCCTGCCTGAGCGCCTGCCCGAACCACGCCTTCAGCACCCAGGGCTATGACACCGACCTTTGCCTATCACGACTGGATCAAGCCGAAGGAATTGACTGCATTGCGCTGGGATGTCGCGCACGGCGCGCCTGTCCGATTGGGCGATCCTATCAATATGCGCCGGCTCAGGCGCGCTTCCACATGGATGCCTTCCGTCGCACGCTGCGCGGATCATAGAGTTCGGTTCTGATAGAATCAGAACCAGAATTCTAGATTCTTATTTTTACGCGTTTTCTTCACGCGAACCGGGATCCACTTCGCTTGAAAACACTATAACACATGGAACAGCCATACGGGCGGTCATCACCGCCTGGGTCGACGAGCGCCGCCGCTTTCGAACAGCGGACAGCGAGCCTCGCGCCGGACGTCGACCGTCCAGCCGGATCGATTTCGCACCAGCGATGTGCGCGCTTCCGCACTCACCGCCCGACGCCGGCCGCCCCATTTCCAAGGTCTCGGGGAGCCTCCCCTGCGCAAAGTCACCGCACATCAGAACGGATCACCCAGCGCCGCTGAAAGCCGGGGAATCAATATCAACACGGGTCGGAGAAATATCATGAGCTACGCAATTGTCGGATTCGGTAAGGTCGGCCAGGCCCTCGCCCACGCCTTCGCCCGCAAGAACATCGAGGTCGCCGTCGCGAGCCGCCGGCCGCCCGAGGCGTTGGCGCCACAGGCTCGGGCGATTGGCCCCACGGTCGTCGCCAAGTCGCTGCGGGATGCACTCGATGCCGACACAATCATCTTGGCGGTCCCGTTCGGGGAGCATCGCGAGGTTGCGAAGGCCCTGCCGAGCTGGAAAAGCAAGACAGTCATCGACGCGATGAGCGCGCTGGTTCCCCTTGAGGAGATGGACGGTCTCCTGTCCTCGGCCTTCGTCGCGAAGGCGTTCACCGGCGCCAAGCTCGTGAAAGGGTTCAATCACTTGATCGCGGCCACCCTGGCTGCCGATCCGGTCGTCGAGGGCGGCCACCGGGTCGTCTTTCTGTCGAGCGACGACGAGGACGCGACCGCTCCCGTGGCGGCCTTGGCCAAACAACTCGGGTTCGCACCCGTCAAGCTGGGAAAGCTCAACGAGGGCGGCGCGCTGGTGCACGCACGCGGCCGCATTTGGGGCCAGCTGATCTTCCAGGACCTGTTCAAGAAGGAGCAGTAACGGATTTACTGTAGGGTTCAGCTGAGTTGAGTGGAAACAATCACCAGCTTTCCCTTGGGCAAGCCTGTCGTTTCAAGTTCGACGACGGCCGAGATCGCCTCGGACAGCGGCACGATGCGGCCGACCCGCCAGGACGAGTTGGCCCCGTTCGGCCGCTTCGGTAAGGCCAGCCAGGGCTTGTGGCGTCGGATTGGCGAACACCAGGTGATGTCGCGATGGGAGCAGACAGCCAACCATCTTGGCGGGGGCGGGGACGACATGCCGCGGCGTTTCAGCATCGCGCCGCGCCGACTCAGCGACAACGCGCCCGCTGCATCGCCCGACTAGAGGAAGTCCTTCCCGTCAGCCCTGTCCCGCTGGGCATTTTCTCCCTCCAGCTATTTTGCAGGCCCCCCGTTGGGTCGCGCCGGTTATCCCGCCGCCAGCGGCAAGAAAGAGATTGACCGTCTGAGTGTATCGTTGTGTTTGCGCCCGGACCAAACTGAGTTCGGCGAGCTGCTGAAGTCGTTGGGCGTCGAGCACCTGGATAATGCCAGCGTTCCCGATACCATACCCCAACCGCGTCAAGCGCAGGGCCGAACTGGCGGAGCCAAGAGCCTGTTGCTCCGTTCTCACGCCATCCGCCGCGTTGGTTACGGTGGCGTAGCTGAGGTTCAACTCGGCCTGGCGTTTCGCCGCTTCGGCACGCGCAAGCTGCGTCTGCGCCTGTTGACGCTGCGTGGCGAGAACATCCACCTGCTGGCGGGCGCTGAGGGCCGCCGCCTGCAGCCGTTCCAGGTTGGCCGCCTTTTCCCTGGCGTCGGTCGATGCATCGTCTGCCTGCTCGTCCGAGCCGTAGCCGACTTGTGCCATCGTCCGTCGGCGGACGTCGTTGCGCTGTGACAGACTGAGCGAGGCGGTGGCTGCGGCGACGCTGGCATCGGCCTGTCGTATCTGGGACTCTTGGGCGGTGATCTGGGCACCCAGGTTGGCGACGGAAGCCGCGGCGGCGGACACGCTCGCCGTTGCCTCATCGAGGGCGGTGCGGAAATCCCGATCATCGATCCGGGTCAGCGTCTGGCCGGCCTTGACGCTCTGATTGTCGTCCACCAACAGCGCGGCGACATACCCGGACACCCGAGGAGCCACGATCGTCGAGTCGGCCTGCACATAAGCGTCGTCCGTGGACTCCATGAACCGCCAGACGGTCCAATATTGAAGTCCCGCCCAGCATCCCGCCGCAACGACCGCAAGCCCAAGACACGCAGCCAGTGCGTGACGGTCGTGCCTCTTCGCCACCTTCTGCCGCACGGCAGCCTGGCTGGCATCGGTGCGAGGCGTCGCGCCGGCATCATCCGCGATATGTTCAGCAACCGTCGTCATGCCGGGACTCCGCTTTGGAGCGAAGTCCGGTGGGGCAGCGGGGCGATCGCGGCTTCGGCTCGTTCGGCGTTTACGCGCGGGCGAGTATCGGCGACGATTTCACCTTCGTTGCCACCGTTTCCGGCTTTGAGTCGGGTCTTGAATTTCGGAAGGTTCACGGCGTCCATAAGCATGGCTGACTCCAATGCACTGCGCCGGTGCCATTGCTGTGAAGGACCGCAGGGCGCCGGAGATCGTCAGCCCGTAAAGTAGCGCCGCCCACCACCGGCTACATTGGGCAGTTTCGCCATTAGAGTGCTCAAACCCGCCGCTTTGGGTGCTCCCAGCCTGGCCGGTTTTCGAATTTATGCCATTCTATTGCGCTAATCGGCCACGAGCATAGAATTGAGCCGCGTTGGCCTCATTTCCGACGCAAGCTCTTAGAGGACCTATGTCGCTGCCAGATGATCGCCGTCCGCACGCTTCGCCGAGCGAGATTCCGCGTCCAAGCGCCGCCGGTCCAGCCTATCTAGAGGTCGCCCAATGGCCCCATGATATCCCGCGTCCGATCGTCGCCATGGGTGTGGCCACCACCCTGACGAAAATGGCGGAGACCCGCGTTCATCATCACCGCAAGGCGCAATTGGTCATGACCCTGTGCGGCGTCGTGACGTGCGAGGTCGACCACAGCGTTTGGATCGTGCCCCCCCATTGCGCGGTCTGGATCCCCGGCGGTCTACCCCATAGCCTGAAAGCCTCCGGAGATGTCCGGATTTGCTGTCTCTTCGTCGAGCCCGGCGCTGCATCCGGCCTGCCGGATGCATGCTGTACGATCACTGTCTCGCGCCTGTTGCAGGAGCTATTGCTCCATGCCGCCTCGTTTTCAGGACTTTACGACGAGAGCGGTCCAGATGGCCGTGTCGCGCAGGTGCTGCTCGATCAGTTGTCCACCGCACCCGTCGAGCAGCTCAACTTTCCCATGCCTGGCGATCTCAAGCTTCGGAGAATTGCCAACGCCATGATCGCCGATCCATCCGACCGCGCCACCATCGCCGAATGGGGCCGCCGCGTGGGGGCCGCCGAGCGGACGCTTTCTCGCATCTTCCAGCGCGAGGTCGGCATGAGCTTCGGCCGCTGGCGTCAGCAGCTTCATATCCTTCTTGCTTTGCAGCGTCTCGCGGAGGGAGCACCGGTGCAGACGGTGGCGCTGGATCTTGGCTATGAGAGCGCCAGCCCCTTCATCACGATGTTCCGAAAGGCTCTTGGCAAGCCGCCGGGGCGTTATTTCGCCGACCGCTCAAGCGGCGTCGAGCGACCGCCAAGTTGATGCCGGGATCTGGCGAGGGGGGCACCAACCCTCACGGCCGGGTCAAACATCATCCGGGTCACGTGCGCTGGCGCGGCCGTCATCCGCGCAGCAATCTCTATCTTGGTGCGGTCCCACCATCGAGTCATCCATGATCCGAAGAGCCTGGAATGGTCGCTCGATCGGGAGGCGTTGGCAGGTTCAAGCCATAAATTGGCTGAATTGCGCAATGTGGCGTCCTCGACCTCGGTGTATTCCTTCATGTGCGAATGCGAGGCATTTGCGATATTTTCGGGATGGCCATGGGCTGCGTCAAACTTGAAACGGCAGGTGCTTTCCGTCGCTTTGGCGTCCGATGACCGTCGAGCCCGGTTCCAGCCGCCGACGCTCGTGCTGGCCCGTAAAGCGGGCAGCCATGGCCCAGCCTCGAACAAGCGGCCCTTCGTTAAAGGATAACTCATGCCGATGACTCGTCCGCCTTACCCGCTCTTTCAGGTTGCCGTCGAACGCGTCGAATTGATAACGCCGCACATGAAACGGATCACCGTCGACGGACGCTGCCTGCCGGATTTTCGGTTCGGGCTGCCAGCCCAATGGCTCAAGGTTTTCGTGCCGCTGTCCGATGGTCAGCACACTGCGGGGCGGGCGTACACGGTTCGGTGTTTTGATCCGGTCTCGCAAAAGCTGGATATCGACTTCGTCTTGCATGGCGACAATGGTCCGATTTCAACCTGGGCAGGGCGGGCCCGGCCCGGTGATCCATTCGAGATCAGCGCCGTACATCCGCGCAGCGGCTTTGCCATCCAGCCCTCGACGGAGCGCTACCTGCTGCTCGGCGACGAGACAGCCCTACCGGCGATCGGTGGAATTCTCGAATCTCTCCCGGGCCACGCGCGGGCAGAGGTCTTCGTAGAAGTCGCCGATGCCGCCGAGGAGCAGACCTTTCAATCTGCCGCTGCTGTCAATCTCACTTGGTTGCATCGCAAGGAAAGCGGAACGCAGGTATCCGGCAGTCTGGAGGAAGCCGCGAGAGCAGTGGGGTGGCCTGACGAAAACACTGTTATCTGGGTCGCAGCGGAATCGTCAGTCGTGAAGTCCATCCGAGAGCATGCCTTGGCGGTGTGGGGCGTCGATCGCAAAGCTCTTCATGCCGCTGGATACTGGAAATGCGGCGAGTCCGATCACCGAGATGAAGAAGGTTTCGCGTGATGGTCGCGAACCGGTCCACCGCTATCGGTGACGTTTCCTCGACAGGAGCCTCTCTTCGATCATGGACCTTGGCCGCGGTTACCGGCGGCACGCAAGCGAGCCCGATCACGATAAGCGGAATGAGTTCATTCAGCACCAAAGCCTCAATCCGTGAAGGGAAATTCGTATGACCGTCACCGCGCTCGACTCGAAAACGGCCCTGATTATTGTCGATCTGCAGAAGGGCATCATCTCGCATCCCGGCGTCCATCCAATGACCGAAATCGTGCAGAACGCGGCGGCGCTCGCCGGCGCCTTCCGCCACCACGATCTCCCCGTCGTACTCGTCAACGTGGCCGGCACCGCGCCGGGCCGGACCGAACAGGCGCTCAGCCAGGGACCACGCGCGGCCGATTGGGCCGATCTGGTCCCGGAACTGAACCGGCAGGCGCAGGACCATGGGGTGACAAAGCGAACATGGGGTGCGTTCAGAAACACTGATCTCGAAGACTATCTGAAAGGCCAAGGTGTTACTCAAATAGTCGTCGCCGGCGTCGCCACCAGCATCGGAGTGGAGTCCACCGCACGTCAGGCCTATGAGCTGGGGTTCAACGTGACACTCGCCGTTGACGCGATGACCGACCGGAACGCCGAAGCCCACGCTAATAGTGTCGCCTATATTTTTCCGAGGCTTGGCGAGACGGGAACGACGCGAGAGATCGTCGACCTTCTTGAGAAAAGAGGGGCCTAGTCCGGCCACACTGGCTGCGATCGCCACTGGTTGTACTTAATACAGCACGGAGAAACGCTCATGGATGCCGCCACAAGAATCAAATACCTCATCGAGGATATCGTTGCCGCCAACCGCATTCTGGCCACCGAAAATGTGGTCGATGCGTTTGGTCATGTCAGC
>NZ_DASWPE010000038.1:0-2243 GCF_036404135.1 Rhodopseudomonas sp.
GACGCAGCGCGCCTCAACCGCCTTCGCTGACTGCGCGCGGCCGGTGGAACTGCCAGAGCGCGACCTGACACGGGCCGAGGTGGTCAGCCTGTGGGGGCAGGACCGCGCCGCCCTGATCACCTGCCGCGCACGCAATGCTGCCGGCGCCGGCGTCGACCCCGCAACCCTGAACGGAGAAACCGGATGAAGATCACGAACATCACCACCAGCTGGTCGAGCGTCACCACAACGGCCGACGAGATCTGGTCGTCCTGGAACGCGATGGCTATCATTGACACGGAACCGGTCGAGGCAGATCGCCTGGGCATCCCCCTGCTGATCGGGCAGACGATCCCGGTGCCTGCCGGCACCACCGTCTACTACCGGGCGTCCGAGGCGGGCACGCCTGTCATTGCGCGGGTGGCCGGGCTGTGAACCATCCGAGCATCCCCTCAATCCGCCGCGCCGGCGGCGCCACCCGCGCAAGCACCGCGACGGTAGGCGGTAAGGTGGTCATCACCGGCCCGGCCAGCGCTTTCGGGTTTCAGGTCAGCACCGACGAAGGGGTGACGTTCAGCTTCGTCTCTGTCGATGCGCTGCCCTATAACACCGGGGCGGCATCGGTGCAGATCCGGGTCGTGACGATGGCGAAGGGGTTTTCCGTTCCGGTTTCTCCGATCACCCGCATTATTATCCTCATCCTTGGCCAGTCGAACAACGCGGCCCGCGACACGGCTGACGGCCTCGGCGGCTTCGGCTCGAACGTTTGGGCCTGGAACGGCACTACCCTGGTCAGCATGGAAGGGCTTTATGAGCTGCCCAACCCGGACAGCCTTGTCGGCACCGGCCGGATGGGCAACCAGATCACCCTGGCCGCTGCGCTGCGCGCGACCTATCCAGACGCGGAAATCGTGTTCGTGCCCTGCGCCGTGGGCGGTTCTGGCTTCCGGGATACCAAATGGGCGGCAGGCGGATCGGCCTATACCGGCGCGGTCAGCCGGATCAATAGCTACTTCTCGGCATATCCCGACGATACCGTCGCCATGGTGGACTGGGTGCAGGGCGAATGGGACGTGCCCTATCATTCCGAGTGGACTGGCCGGGTCACCGATCTGCGCACCCGGTTGATGGCGTCCTGCCCGAAGGTCACGGCGGACACCCCCTGGACCTTCGGGCAGATCCCGCTTGGCCTGACAAACTCCGGTGGGATCAACAGCAGGATCATCGACCTGCCGCGCCTGATCCCGCATTCGGCGGTTGTCAGCAATGTGGGCCTGACGGTTTTCGATGCTTTCCACTATGACGCGGCCTCGACGCGGACCTTCGGGACACGCAAGCCGGCGAAGTGGGCAGAAGCGGAGGCCGGGGCGCTCTATGGTCAACCGATCCCGACCGGCACGCTGCTGGCGGAGTGGTATCTCGGCTCCGACAACCCGACATATGCGGCAGTCGGTGGCGGTAACGCCCTGACCGTGGCAGGCACCACGCCGACGCTCGCCGCCGGATATGCGCGCCTGCCTGCCTCATCTGGTCTGCTGACCCCGTTCGACGAGACCGCGGCGCATACCATGATTGCGATTTGCCGAATGCCCGCAGCGGCGGCTGTGATCATCATGGGCGCGCCTGCGGCCAGCCCTGCGGGATGGTGGATGTATCGCGAGGCGAACGCCAATTTCCGGCTGTCTGCGCGGTCGCAGCCGTGGGCCATCGAAACCAGCCTTGCGACATTGCCGGTCGGGGAGAGCGCCGAATTCCACGCCGCGTTTGTGGCATTCGGCAATGACCCTGCCGGCACGGCCGACACGCCGCCGCGCTATTCTGTGTGGGGCTATGATGAACGAATCAGCCCGACGACGACCGCCAGCACATACACCGCCCGCGCGCGCTGGAATCCCTCGCTGCCGCGCCCGAACCTCAGCGGCCTGAAACTCGGCTTTGGGAACCCGCACAATTACACGCCGGCCACCTATACCGGGGCCATCGACATCGCCTATGGCGCGGTCTACTCGGGCCGGCTGTCGGATGATAACCTGATCGCGGCGGTCGGTGCGGCGCGCACGGCCTGCGCGGGTCGCGGGCTGACCATGCTGGCAGGGCCGACCTGACACCCCCGACAATCTGACGACCACGCCCCGCTGTCAGTTGGCCGGGGGCGCGGTTGTATCGCCTTTACAGCAAGTGCCCCCTCTGGTTTCGAGTTCGAGAGTTATATTCCATAACACATTGATTTATATGGACTGAACAATGATTAAAGGATAGTTTAC
>NZ_DASWPE010000039.1:0-67263 GCF_036404135.1 Rhodopseudomonas sp.
GCGCCCTCCGAGAATGGGCCTATGCAAAAGCCTATCCGACCTCACAACGCCGCGCCCTCGAACTGCCGGTCTGGCTGCATAGATACAACTGGCATCGGCCACACGGTGGGATAAAATCACAAACACCCATCAGTCGCCTCGCTCTGTCCGAGGACAACCTGTTGAGGCTCCACAACTAGTCAATGACCAGTTCCATAAGGATCCTGGTCATGAAAGTGCTTCTCGTGTTTGCCCATCCTGAACCGCGCTCGCTCAACGCCGCCTTGCGCGACGTCGCCATCAAGGCGCTCGAGGCCGAAGGCCACGAGGTGTGGGTGTCGGACCTCTATGCCGAACGCTGGAAAGCCCAGGTCGATCTCGGCGACTTCCCGGAGCTGGCTTCCGAGGCGCGGCTCAAGGTGCCCGCCGCGTCGGGCGAGGGCTTCGCGGCCGGCGCGCTGACCGACGACGTCAAGGCCGAGCAGGACAAGCTATTGTGGGCGGATGTGCTCATCCTGCAATTTCCGCTGTGGTGGTTTTCGATGCCGGCGATCCTCAAAGGCTGGGTCGACCGGGTGTTCGCCCGCGGCTTCGCCTACGGCGTCGGCGAGCACAGCGACAGCAAATGGGGCGACCGTTACGGCGAGGGGGTCTTCGCCGGCAAGCGCGCGATGCTGGTCGTCACCACCGGGGGATGGCAGCAGCACTACGGGCCGCGCGGCGTGAACGGGCCGATCGACGACCTGCTATTTCCGATCAACCACGGCATTCTGTTTTATCCGGGCTACGACGTGCTGCCGCCGTTCGTGGTGCACAGCGCGGATCGCATCAAAGAGAGCGGGTTCGAGGCGATCGCCGAAGATCTGCGCGAGCGGATGCGGACGCTGGCGACCACGCCGCCGCTCGCTTATCGGCCGCAGAACGGCGGCGACTATCTGATTCCGAACTGCGAACTGCGCCCCGGACTGGGCGAGCCCGGCGCGAGCGGTTTTGCGCTTCACATCCGGCCTGCGGCAGCCGTCGTGGAGGTTGTCGTCGGCGACGCGCAGCGCGCCGTCTGATCAGACCGCGACGTTGTCGATCAGCCGGGTGGTGCCGATGGTTGCCGCCACCAGCAGCCGGATCGGGCCGTCCTTGCGCGAGGCGATAGGCGCCAGCGTCTCGGCGTGGCGGGCTTCGAGATAGTCCAGCTTGAAGCCGGCCGCGGTGATCGTCGCGGCGGCCTCGGCCAGCGCCGGCGCCAGCTTGTCGCCGCCCCGGATCCGCTTCGCGGCTTTTTTCAGGCCACGATATAGCGCCGGCGCGCTGCCGCGGTGCTCGGGCGACAAATAGCGGTTGCGCGACGACATCGCGAGCCCGTCGCGCTCACGGACGATCTGCACGCCCAGCACCTTGACCCCGAGATCGAGGTCGCGGGCCATCCGCGTCACCACCCGCAACTGCTGAAAATCCTTCTCGCCGAACAGCGCGAGGTCCGGTCGCACCTGGGCGAACAGCTTGCCGACCACGGTGGTGACGCCGCCGAAGAATTGCGGCCGGAACCAATCCTCGAGCCCGACCAGCGCCGGGCCCTCGGTGAGGATCTTGCTGGCGAAGCCGGCCGGATACATCGTCTTGGCATCCGGGTTCCAGATCAGGTCGACGTTTTCGGCAGCGAGCCGGGCCAAATCGGCCTTCCAGGTCCGCGGGTAGGCGGCAAAATCCTCGTTCGGGGCAAACTGCGCCGGATTGACGAAGATCGACACCGCGACCTTGCTGGCGCGGCGCTTCGCCAGCCGAACCAGCGAGACGTGGCCGTCGTGCAGCGCGCCCATGGTGGGAACCAGCGCCAGGCTGGCGTGACGGCTACGCAGCGTATCCAGCGCGCGGCGCAGCGCCGGCAGGGTGCGGACGATAACGGGAGAACGGGACATTGCGACTCGATTGTGCAGGGACGGCGGGAGCCAAGTCTAACAAGTTGGGTACGGCACCGCCAATCTTGCGTGCCGGATTCATCATCGCGCGCGCCGCCGCGCTCCGCGAACGCCGTTCGATCGGCAGGTCCAGCCGCGCACCAGCCGCGCCGCCGCGATCGCCCGCGAGAACAGAGAGCTAAGAATTTGCGTTGATTTATCGCAACCTTGGACGGCAATGCATTAGTTATGCTCGCAAGCGCTGCACGGCGACAAGATCAGTTCGCATCGCGCGCCTCTGCTAAGCATGTTTCAGCATTATGACGGTGTGCACAGGAAAGTGCCTTGGCAGCTAATCTTTGTTCGTCTTGCCGGTCGCCCGCCCGCTATAATAGGTATAATAGATCTTCAGCACGATCGGTTGATGGGACCCGGACGAGGCGTTTCGCCGATCAGGATCGCAGATGAAACGCGGAATTTACATTCTGGGTTCGCTTTGCTTGGTGTTCGCCGCGGCGTATTTCACCGCGAGCAAATGGGCGATCCGCCACGAAACCCTGACCTTCTACGACGCCGCGCGAAGCCGGCCGGTGGAGGTCGACATCGCGGTGCGCCGCGACCGTGAAATGCAGTCGGCGGCAGGAATGCTGAAACTGCCGATCGCGATCCTCAACCACGGCAACACCGTCAAATTCACCGAGTATTCGTTCCTGGCCAATCTGTTCGCCGCGCGCGGCTACATGGCGGTGAGCATCCAGCACGACCTCGACACCGACGCGCCTTTAGTGACCAATGTCGGCGAACCCTATGTCGGCCGGCTGCCGGTGTACCAGCGCGGCATCGCCAACATCAATTTCGCGATCGATCGGCTGAAGACCATCCAGCCGAATTCGGACTACGACCATCTCACCATGGTCGGGCATTCCAACGGCGGCGACATTTCGATGTATTTCGCCAAGATCAATCCGGATCGGATCACCAAGGTGGTGACGCTGGACAATCTGCGGGTGCCGTTCATGATCGACGGCAGGTTCAAGATCCTGTCGTTCCGCTCCACCGATCCGGTGTTCAAGGCCGATCCGGGCGTGGTTCCGGACACCGAGATCTGCGAAAAGGCCGGCATCACCGTGGTCAAGACCGAGTTCCAGCACGTCGAGATGAGCGACCGCGGGCCGGCCAAGGTCAAGACCAACATCCAGGGCGTGCTCGACAAGTTCCTGCAGGACAGCGAGCCGGCGCCGGCGCAGGCCCCGCCGCCGTCGGTGATGCAGACCGGGCGCTGGGCGGACGCCAAGACCGTCGCCCACGGTCATGGCCATTGAACGCCTGACGATCCGACGCGGGCGCGCGACACATTGACCGCGCGGCGGCCACTCTCCACATAAGCTCCCGCATGACACGCCAACCGACGCAACCTCCTTCGCGACCGCCGGCCTCGCGCGCCGGCGCACTGCCGGACAGCACGATGTCGCCCTCCGAGGAGATCGCGGCGTTTGTCGCCAAGGCGCGGGCGATGTCGCCGCATGCCGCCGGCGCCAGGGGGCGGCTGGTGTTCGCGCTCGACGCCACCATGAGCCGGCAGCCGACCTGGGACATGGCCTGCAGCCTGCAGGCGGAGATGTTCCGCGAGGCCGCAGCGCTCGGCAGCCTGGACATCCGGCTGGTGTATTATCGCGGCATGAACGAGTGCCGCGCCAGCGGCTGGATCTCGGATTCCGCCAAACTGGCCGCGCTGATGGGCAAGATCGATTGCCGCGGCGGCAACACCCAGATCGGCAAGGTGCTGTCGGAAGCCCGCCGCGATGCCGTGGCCGCGGGCGTGCGCGCGGTGGTGTTCGTCGGCGACGCGATGGAAGAGTCGGCCGATCAGCTTTGCGTCAAGGCCGGCGAGTTGGGGCTGCTCAAGGTGCCGGTGTTCCTGTTCCAGGAAGGTCATGACGCCGCCGCCGAACAGACCTTCCGCGAGATCGCGCGGCTCACCGGCGGGGCATGGTGCCGGTTCGATCCGGGCGCCGCGACGCAATTGCGCGACTTGCTGCGCGCCGCCGCGGCCTATGCCGCCGGCGGCCGCGAGGCCTTGCAGCGGCTGTCGAGAACCGACGGCGGCGCGGCCAAGCTGCTTGACCAGATGAAGTGAGCGCGCGCCGGACGCGGCTGCACAAAGCGGTGCATTTGCCGTCGGCCCGCACTATATGGGGGCCATGCCCACGCTGATCGCCGGCGTCGTCGCCGTCATAGTGCTGTATTCGCTGCTGCAGATGTTCCGGGCCGCCAACCCGGCGGTGCTGGCACGTGGCATCAAGATCGGCGGCGGCGTGGTGACGCTGGCGGTGGCCGCGTTCACCGGGGTCAAGGGCGAACTGGCGGTGGCGATTCCGCTCGGCATCTTCGGCGCCGGGCTGCTCGGCTGGGCGCCGTTCGGCTCCAGCGCGTTCGGCAATCTCGGCACGCTGTTCGGATCGTGGGGACAGCGCTCCGCGGGGCAGACCTCGCGGGTGGTGTCGCGCTACATCGAGATGAGTCTCGACCACGACAGCGGCGCCCTGAGCGGCCGTTTCCTGGCCGGCCCCTATGCCGGCCGCTCGCTCGACGAGTTCGATCTGCCGCAACTGGCGGCGCTGATTCCGTCGTTCGATGCCGAGAGCTGTGCGCTACTTGAAAGCTATCTTGACCGCCGGTTTCCCGCTTGGCGACAAAACGCGCAGGGCGAGGGGGCAGGGGGGCAGAGCCGCCAGACGTCGAGCGGCAAAATGACGGACGAGGAGGCCTATCAGATCCTTGGCCTGAAGCCGGGTGCGGGGCGCGCCGAAATCGGGCAAGCCCACCGTACGCTCATGAAGAAACTGCATCCCGACCAAGGGGGGTCGACGTACCTTGCCGCCCGCGTAAACGCGGCCAAGGATACTTTGCTTCGCACTCATCGCAGCTAACTCCAGCACGCTACATACGCTACCGACTGCGAGTTGCTTCTGGTCTCTGTTCAACGCCCCGGGGCCGCCCGCCGTTTGCCGGCGTGGTCAGCCCTCCGGATCCGTTGTATCGGCCAATCCTTGATGAGTGGTTTTCAGCGGATAAATTTTATCGGTCGTCAACCATGACCGACCGCGTCTGCGCTGACACATGCCCGGTACCGGCGCGCAAGCCGGCAGCCGCGCGTCGCGTGAGACGGCGCCGGCCGCCGGCGCTTGGCGTCGTCAGTTCCTGATGGTGATGCAGGAAATCTCGGTGCGTTTCAGCGCGCGACACACCGCCTCGGCCTGGTCGCGGTCGAGGCCGGCGAAGCGGGCGCGATACAGCTTCTTCTCGCCCTTGGCGACCGTCTCGGTGAACGGCTCTGCCTTGGCCAGCGTGCCGCGGGCCTGGTCGCGCGCCGCGTCGAGCCGGTGGCGGGCTTCGGTTTCGCTTTCCAGCGCGCCGACCTGGACGATCCAGCCGCTATGCGCCGCGGGCTTCACCGCGCCGTTCTGCTGAACCGCCTGCGGTTGTCCGCGCGACGGATCGGCATAGGCCATCGCCTGCGATGAGGGGGCGCCGGCGGCGGAGGCCGGCAGAACGCCGAGCACGCCCTGACCTGTGCCGTGGTTGAGCGGCTGCGGCGGCATCATCGGCCGCGACGGCTCGGCGCGATCCGCCTTGGCGATCATCGACCCCGAGGTTTCGGCCACTTCGCTACGCGCCGGGATGGCGCTGGTGATCGGCGGCGCCGACGGCGACGGGCCGGCGGAGGCCAGTTTGATCGGTCCGGCCTTGACCTGCACCGTCTTCACCCGGACCGGCTTCATCGGCTCGTTGGCGCCGGGAATCGAGGCCTGCTGCTGCGATTGAACGACCCCGCTGTTGAGCGGGCCGGCTTCCGGCTTCTGGGCCGGCTGCGGTTGCGCCGGCGGGATCAGCGATCGCGCGGCCGCGGGGCGCGGGCCGCTGACCTCGGGCGTCGCCGAGGCGACCTGCACCGGGGCCTGAACGGCGCCTTGCGCCTGGACCGTCTTGGTCGGGCGATCGTCCGCTTCGTCCTCGGCGACGTCGGCATTGGCCTCGGCGCCGCTGCGCTCGGCGATCGCGGCGACGGTGTGCCGGGTCGACGCCTTGTCCAGATTTTCGGCGAGCAAATTGCGCATGATGGCGTCGCGCGAACCGCCGCTGCGGCCGCCCAGCACCACGCCGACCAGATAGCGGTTGCCGCGGTGCATGGAGGTCACGAGATTGAAGCCGGAGGCGCGGGTATAGCCGGTCTTGATGCCGTCGACGCCTTCGACACTGCCCACCAGCCGGTTATGATTGCGGATCGCGTTGCCGTGATAGTTGAAAACGCTGGTCGAGAAGAACCGATAATAGCGCGGGAAGCGCTCCTGGATGGCGCGGCCGAGCGTGGCCTGATCGCGCGCGGTGGTGACCTGGTCGTCGTCGGGAAGGCCGGAGGCGTTGCGGTACACCGTCCGCGTCATGCCGAGCGAGCGGGCCTTCTTGGTCATCAGCTTGGCGAAGTCGCCTTCGTCCCCGGCAATCGCTTCGGAGATCACCACGGCGGCGTCGTTGGCGGAACGCGTCACCAGCGCCTTGATGGCGTCCTCGACGCGGATGGTCTGGCCGGGGCGCAGGCCGAGCTTGGTCGGGGCCTGGACCGAGGCGTGTTCAGAGACGTCCATTTCGCTGTCGAGCTGCATCTTGCCGGATTCGAGACGCTCGAACAGCAAGTACAAGGTCATGATCTTGGTCAGCGACGCCGGGTGGCGCAGCCCGTCGGGATTGTTGGCGGCGAGGATGTCGCCGGAATTGCCGTCGACCATGATCGAGGCAAAGGCCGGGTTGTAGCTTTCCGTCGCGGCGTGATGGCGGACATGGTGGCGCGCATGGTGACGGCGGGCATCGGCGGAGTTGGTGGTGGTGATCACGACCGCTGTGACGGTGGCCAGCCCGAGCACGCAGACCCGCAGGGCGCGCGAAACTGAGGTGATGCGATGCATAAACGTCCCCGTCCGATTCTTAGTACATCAACGGTCCGTGAGGCTAAATTAAGCCCGACGCCCGCCGACCGTGCTGCAGGTTGCGTCGTGTTCGGTCCGCCGGCCCGGCAAGGTTTGTCACAGTTTCCGGCTAACTGGCTGTGTCCACGCGACTATTTATCTCAACGCGACATTCCAAGGGCAGGTTAGGCTGGCTGAGTTTCGAAAAGGTTAACCAACTGTTGCACGGCATCGTTGAATTGACCCTATACCCGACTTGTGCAGTGCACAATATTCTTGACATTATTGTGCGGCGCACTATGTTCGCCTGGTGAAAAGCCGGGCCGCCCGGCGATAACAGTCTGGGAAAGGACTCGATCATGGCCAACATTGAAGAGATCCAGCAGTACGGCAAAGAGCAGCTTGATACCGCCATTGCCTCGGCGAGTGGCGTGCAGAAGAGCTATCAGGCGATCGCCACTGCGGTCGGCGACTACACCAAGAAGTCGTTCGAGGACGGCAACGCCTTCGTCGAGAAGCTGTCGGCGGTCAAATCGATCGACAAGGCGATCGAGTTGCAAACCGAATACGCCAAAGCCACCTACGAGACCTTCGTCGCCGAGTCGCAGAAGATCGCCGGCCTCTACACCGATCTGGCCAAGCAGAGCTTCAAGCCGCTCGAGAGCCTCGCTGCGAAATTCGTGCCGGCCGCGCGCTAATCCAATTTCATTTCTGTTGAATGCAAAAGCCCGGCCGCAACGACGGCCGGGCTTTTTGTTGCCTGAGGTGCAAACGCTATTGCGCCAGCCGCAGCTTGGTCAGCGACGAGCCGATCGACTGGAATGCCACCTCGATCTGGTCGGCGGTGGTCGACTGGTAGAACTGCCCGTCATTGGCGCATGATTTCAGCACCGCCGAATCCGGGTCATTGGTGGTGTTGACCTGGATGGTATAGATCGTGACGCTGCCATTGGCGGCATTCTTGATGTTGTCGCACAGCGTCTTCTGTCGGTCGTCAACCTGGGACGCGTAGTCTGATCCGTTGCCGTACCAATAATCGATGGTGTTTTGTCCGTCAGATAACAAGATGATGGCGTCGGTGTATTTGTAGTCGGCGTCCTTGGCGGGCGTATTGAGTGGATTGCCCTGCTGCAGCGCCATCCACGCCCAGTGCATGCCGATCGCCTGATTGGTGCCGCCGTTGGCCGCCAGATTGTTGATTTTGCCTTTCAGCGTCGCATCATTGGTGGAGCTGTCGGATTCGTTGGCATCATAAGCCGCGGTCATCGGCAGGATCGACGAACTGCAGGCTGAGTAATTCTTGGCCACGAACAGCGTCGCCGGGTCTGTCGTGGTCGGTGTGGCCTTGGTGGTGTCGTTGTCGGCGGTGTGGTTCAGGTCGCGATCGGTGACGCAGCCCTGCCAGGTCGTGGTTCGGGTTTCGGTCCAGGTCTTTCCTCTCGCCGTGCATGTGCTTGCGGTGGAGTATAGTAAGCTGCTGCAGGTGCCGAAGAAGGTCCAGGTCTTGTTCGCAGCTTTGCACAAGGCGGCGGTGGGATAGCTGGAGCTGCTGCAGCTGCCGTAGTCGCTGACGTCGTAATTCCTGTTGCTGGTATTAGTCAGCCGCGCATGCCAATCCAGCCAGGTGGCGGCGATATTGGTTTTCCCGACATTGACCATCTGATTGAATGGGATGATCGAGATGTAGACGTCGGCGGTCTGGGTTGCCGACGCCTTCAACGTGTCGATCAGTTTTTTGGCCGCCGACTTCATTGCTGTCAATTTGCCGTTCTTATCCATTGAGCCGGTGACGTCGAGCGCCATCGCCACGCGCAGCCGGGTTGCGCCCCAGCTCGAGGTCGAGCTGGCCGCGAACGGCAGTGCCGTGAAGCCGGCGACCTTCAGGAAGGTTGTCGGCAGACTGCCGGAGGTGTTCATCACGATGGTCGAGGTGCCATCGGCGGACTTCGCCGTGTAAGTCGCCGTGACGGTGATATTGTTGATGCCCGTGCTGGTGTACAGCGCGTTGAAGTACTTTTGCGCTGTGGCCTGGATGTCGCCGGCGGTGATGACGCCGGCCGCATAATCCTTCGACACCATCAGCGTGGCGGAATCCGCGGCGGCCTGCATCGCCGAGCGGGCCGCGGTGGCCTGGCTGTAGTCGACGGCGACGCCGACGAAACTGATCAAGGGGATGACGGCGATGCCGAACAGCACCGCGATGTTGCCATTTTCGGCTGACCGAAAAGCCCTGGCCGCGCGGCGCAGCCGGCGAAGAGGTGAGGCGAGAGGCATGGCTTTTCCTGAATTCCGGTTCTTTGCGGTCATTTCGGGCGCATGCGATGAAGGCGGGGTAAAGATGTGCTGCAAAACAACGTTAATTGCCGTAGAATTCCGAGGTGAAACGGGGCGGCGGTTCGGCCATTGTCAACGCCGGATGAATCGCCGATGGCTGATTCGGCGAAGTCGCCCCGGTTCCCGTTAACTTTCGGCCGGCGCCGCCGTCGCGCTGCCGGGAAGCGCTCCCCGTGACATTCCGGAATCGCTTTAAATCTCTGTGCTTGCGGCCAAGCTGATGCTGACCCATATTCACGCCATCCGATCCAGTCGGCGGATCGGCCGCTGCCGTTGAGCGGCTCCCAAGAGGCTGGTTAGAACGCAATCGAGGGCCATATTGGGGGGCGCCTGCGGTTTGCCGTCAGTTGCCTCCCTGGATTTCGAACGCCTAAACATGCTGCACGCGACGTCACATCGAGCATATTCGCCCTTCAATCGGTCTGCGACGCAGCACCGCCTTTGCTCCGCTCCGCGTATGGGCAATGACGAGGGCCGCTCCGGCGGTCCCGGCAACCCGGCAACCTCGGTCATCACCAAGGTCAAGCCGAAGACCAAGCGTCCCAATCTGTATCGCGTGTTGATCCTGAACGACGATTACACGCCGATGGAATTCGTCGTGCATGTGTTGGAGAAGTTCTTCCAGATGGATGTCGAAGCCGCCACCCAGGTGATGTTGCACGTGCATCATCATGGCATCGGCGAGTGCGGCGTGTTCACCTATGAGATCGCCGAAACAAAAGTAACGCAGGTGATGGATTTTGCCCGCAAGCACCAGCACCCTCTACAGTGCGTGATGGAAAAGAAGTGACGCGGCCGGGATCGCTGCAATCTCGGAACGGGTCTTGCATTGATTGTTTTCGGCGGGCTGGACCTAAGCTCCGCGCTCGGCCCGCGCGGAACCGGACTTTCGCCAAGAGGTTGGATGACTATATGAGCAAGGTTGTTGTTGCCTGACCAAGCAACGGCGGCCATGATAGGCGGGGGCCACAGAGGACGAGAATGCCAACATTTTCCCAGAGCCTTGAGCAATCCCTGCACCGCGCCCTCGCGATCGCGAACGAGCGCCATCATCAATATGCGACGCTCGAGCATTTGCTGCTCTCGCTGGTGGACGATTCCGATGCCGCGGCGGTGATGCGGGCCTGCAGCGTCGATCTCGACAAGTTGCGCACCAGCCTCGTCAATTATCTCGAGACCGAATTCGAGAACCTGGTGACCGACGGCGCCGACGATGCCAAGCCGACCGCCGGTTTCCAGCGGGTGATCCAGCGCGCGGTGATCCACGTGCAGTCGTCCGGCCGCGAAGAAGTCACCGGCGCCAACGTGCTGATCGCGATCTTCGCCGAGCGCGAAAGCCACGCCGCGTATTTCCTGCAGGAGCAGGACATGACGCGTTACGACGCCGTCAATTATATCAGCCATGGCATCGCCAAGCGGCCCGGAGTGTCCGAGGCGCGGCCGGTGCGCGGGGTTGATGAGGAAACCGAGACCAAGGGTGGCGACGACTCGAAAAAGAAAGGTGACGCTTTGGACACCTATTGCGTCAACCTCAACAAGAAGGCCCGCGACGGCAAGATCGATCCGGTGATCGGCCGTAACGTCGAAATCAACCGCGCGATCCAGGTGCTGTGTCGCCGGCAGAAGAACAATCCGCTGTTCGTCGGCGAAGCCGGGGTCGGCAAGACCGCGATCGCCGAGGGTCTCGCCAAGCGCATCGTCGACTCGGAAGTGCCCGAGGTGCTCGCCGCCGCGACGGTGTTCTCGCTCGACATGGGCACGCTGCTCGCCGGCACGCGCTATCGCGGCGACTTCGAAGAACGCCTGAAGCAGGTGCTGAAGGAGCTGGAAGCACATCCCAACGCCATCCTGTTCATCGACGAGATCCACACCGTGATCGGCGCCGGCGCCACCTCCGGCGGTGCGATGGATGCCTCTAATCTGCTCAAGCCTGCCCTCGCATCGGGCACCATCCGCTGCATGGGATCGACCACCTATAAGGAATACCGCCAGCACTTCGAGAAGGACCGCGCGCTGGTGCGGCGCTTCCAGAAGATCGACGTCAACGAGCCGACCGTCGAGGACGCGATCGCGATCCTCAAGGGGCTGAAGCCGTATTTCGAGGACTACCACAAGCTGAAATACACCAACGAGGCGATCGAGTCGGCGGTGCAGCTGTCATCGCGCTACATCCACGACCGCAAGCTGCCCGACAAGGCGATCGACGTGATCGACGAATCCGGCGCGGCGCAGATGCTGGTGGCGGAGAACAAGCGCAAGAAGACCATCGGCATCAAGGAAATCGAGGCCACAGTGGCGACCATGGCGCGGATTCCGCCGAAGAGCGTCTCGAAGGACGACGCCGAAGTGCTGAAGCATCTCGAAACCACCTTGAAGCGCGTGGTGTTCGGGCAGGACAAGGCGATCGAGGCCTTGGCGGCGTCGATCAAGCTGGCGCGCGCCGGCTTGCGCGAGCCGGAGAAGCCGATCGGCTCCTATCTGTTCTCCGGCCCGACCGGCGTCGGCAAGACCGAAGTGGCCAAGCAGCTCGCGGCCTCGCTCGGCGTCGAGCTGATCCGCTTCGACATGTCGGAATACATGGAGCGCCACACCGTGTCGCGGCTGATCGGCGCGCCTCCGGGCTATGTCGGCTTCGACCAGGGCGGCTTGCTCACCGATGGCGTCGATCAGCACCCGCATTGCGTGGTGCTGCTCGACGAAATCGAGAAGGCGCATCCCGACCTCTACAACGTGCTGTTGCAGATCATGGATCACGGCCGGCTGACCGACCATAACGGCAAGCAGGTCAACTTCCGCAACGTCATCCTGATCATGACGACCAATGCCGGCGCCGCCGATCTGGCCCGCCAGGCGTTCGGCTTCACCCGCAACAAGCGCGAAGGCGACGACCACGAGGCGATCAACCGGCAATTCGCGCCGGAATTCCGCAACCGTCTCGACGCCATCGTTTCGTTCGCGCACCTCAATGCCGACGTCATCGGCATGGTGGTGGAGAAGTTCGTGCTGCAGCTCGAGGCGCAGCTCGCCGATCGCGACGTCACCATCGAACTGTCGGAGCCCGCCAAGGCCTGGCTTGTGCAGCACGGCTATGACGAGCAGATGGGCGCGCGGCCGATGTCGCGGGTGATCCAGGAGCACATCAAGAAGCCGCTGGCCGACGAGGTGCTGTTCGGCAAGCTGAAGGGCGGCGGCCATGTCCGTGTCGTTCTGGTCAAGGACGAAGCGGTGCCGGGTGTCGAACTGGAGAAGATCGGCTTCGAATATCTCGAAGGCCCGGTGACGCCGAAGCCGGAGAAGCTGCCCGGCGCGCGCAAGCGCAGCGCCTCGCGCAAGCCGAAATCCGGCGGCGGCTCCGACGGGCCGTCCTCGAAGGGGCCGCTGGTCAAGGTTTGATCGGCAGACCGCACTCGCGACGAGTGAATGCGACGGGGCCGGCGAGCGATCGCCGGCCCCGTTGGTTTGGTCTCACGGCAGCTTGGTTGCGCCGGGGGCGGGCGTCAGCGTCGGGGTGCCGTCCGGCAGCATCACCGCCCAGCCATAGGTTTGCGATTTGCCGTGGCCGAGCGGCAGCACCATGGTGCCAAGCGTCGGCGTCAGCCCTTGGAGCGCCGCGCGATACGGCGCGGGGATTTCGTCGGTCCGCGGGAAATCCGACGTCGCCCAGATCACCAGCGTGCCGGATTGTTTCAGCCGCTCCGGGGTGATCCACGGGCTCTTGCGGAAATCGGCGTCGATGAACACCGACGGCCGCGGCGAGGCATACAGCGCCACGAAGCCGGCCTGCTTGAAATCGCCGGTGACGATATCCAGCCGGCGCAACGATTTGCTGTTCCAGATCGCCTGCATCGCGCCGGACAATTCGCGCGCCGGCCACATCTGGGTCGGCACCTGACCGCTGCCATTGGCCTTGGCGTTGACGAACACCACGTGGCCAATCGGCAGGCCGATCAGCACCAATAGCCAGATCGTCGTCACCAGCCGCGGCGCGCGCAGCACCACGGTCGACGGCAGCAGCATCACCATGGCGAGGCCTGACAGCGCCACCAGCGAGCCGCCGATTTCCGGGCGCTGGTCGACGCCGGCCCAGAACGTCATCGCGGCGATCATCAACAGCGGCAGGAACGCCGCCATCAGCACCAGCGATCGGTCGAACAGGCTCGGCCGATCAAGTTCGATCGCCACCGGCTCGCCCTGCAGCGGCAGCTTCGGAATCAGCGCCAGCAGCCCCACGACGAGGATGCCGGCGTGGTAGCCGAGTTGCGCGAACAGGAATTTCAGCCCCGCCCAGACCCGCGGCAGGAATCCTTCCACCGGCGGCCGGTCGAACGCGAAGCTGAAGGGCAGAAAATTGCTCTGCACCAGCCAGATCAGGTTCGGCAGCAGCACCAAGAGCCCGACCAGCGCCGCGACATAGGGCCCGCGGGTCAGAAGTTGCCTGCGGCCCTGCGGCATCAGCAAGAGATGCAGCGCCAGCACCGCCAGCAGCAGCGCGCCGGAATATTTCGAATACATCAGGATCGCCGCGGCGACGCCGAACAGCACCCAGTTCGACAGTTTGTCGCCCAGCACCGCCTTGCGATAGATGTAGACGGTGGCCGCGAAGATCGGCAACTGCCCGACGTTGTGGCTGTACATCGTCACCGGCGGCCCGAAATAATAGATCAGGATGGTGAGCGCGACGGCGAGCGTCGCGCCGGTCTTGCCGACGGTCTCCGCGCCGATCAGATAGACGAAATAGAACGTCGCCAGGATCGAGCCGATCGCCAGCACGAAATGCGAGCTGATCCAGTGGAAGGTGAGCTGATAGGCGATTTCGGTCAGCCACGGCTCCAGCGGCGGGTGCTTCCAATAGCCCCACTGCATTTCCTTGCCGAACAGGAACATCTCGTAGCTGTCGAACGGCATGCTGGGGAAGCTGACGGTGCTCGAGAACCATAGCGCGCCATAGGCCCCCATGATCCACAGCAACAGCCGGGTCGGCGAGGTCCGCAGCGCATCGAGAAAGGAATCGCAGGTCTCGGCGTAGAGCTTGGCAAACGAAAAGCCGGGCGCGGCCTTGCCGGCACCAGGCGTAGCCTGCGCTGCGCCGGCGGCGGGCGCTGCGGTCGCGGTCGGCTTGGCGGCCTTGGCCCGCGGCGCTGCTGCGGCGCCAGCTTGCGGCGGCACGGCGCGGGGGGCAGGCGCGGCAGCGCGTTGCTCCGCGATGGCGGCCGGCGCCGGGCCGACCGCGGCCGAAGCCTCGCCGGCCGCAGCCGCCGTCACCGGCTTCGGCGCAGCGCGCTGGGCCGCTGGCGGCGCGGAACCGTGACGCTTCTTCGGCGGCCGGTGCTTGGGCTTCTTGCGCTTAATGCTCGTCGTCCTAAGGCAGAGCGGCGCGCAACCGGCGAGCGGGCGCAACCGATCGTGGTGGTCACCGACGACGTTTTAATCAAATCGCCCGGCAAGGCAATCGGCCGGGGCTTGCGGCGCGACGCCGGGCGCACGGGGGCACCGTTCGGGCGCGACTTGCCCACAGCGCAAGCGCGGTCAGCCTTCGCCGAGCCGCATCTTGATCTTGCGCTTCAGCGCACGCTGGATCTTTTCGCTCTTGCGCAGCCGCTCGCCGAGGTCGGAGGCCTGGACGTCGTCGTCGAACGCCACGCCCACCGCTTCGGTGCTGCGCCAGACGATGTTGGCCAGGAACGAGCGGCCCTTGTGCGCGATACGCAGGCCGATCGCATTGGGCAGGCCAATGGTGCTCTCGAATTCCAGGCGGGCACCGCTACTGGACATGTTGCGCACGATGCAGTCGCGGGTGACGCCGCTGTCGCTTCGCGACGCAATCGCGCCGTACAGCACTTTGTCGCGCAAGTTTCGACGCCGATCGATCGTCATTGCCGCCATCCCGCGTTGAAAACGCGACCCTACGCTTCTGGCGGCGCGAGGGAAGGCGGCGCGCCGGGTTAGCTGGCGTTAGGGTAAATGATGGCCGACATGATGCCGGGGATCGGCCTAGGTGACTCCGTCGCGAACGGCGCGGGCGCGCTGTTTCTGGGCGTCGAACTCGCGCCGCCGCCGCGCCAGTTCCTCACGGCTCATCGCGTCGACATTGTTGTAGTCGCGCTTCCAGGACGGGTCATCGCGCCAGCGTAGCGGCGATTGCATCGTGGTCTGCGGGCCGGGCGTGGATTCCAGCAAACGCAGCGCCAGTTCCAGCGTCAAGGCCTGCGAGTCCGGGTCATGTGGCCTGCCGGCGGAATTGCCGAGCGGGAAGTCGCTGAACAAAAACCGCGGCACCGCGGCGTGTTCGACGATGTCCTTGGCGCAGCCCATCACCACGGTGGCGATGCCGTTCGCCTCCAGCTGCCGCGCCACCAGGCTGACGGTCTGATGGCACACCGGGCAGTTCGGCACCAGAACGACCGCGTCGACGCGATCGCCGCGACAGCGCGAGAGGATCTCCGGCGCATCGGTCTCCAGCGTGACCCGATGGCTGCGGTTGGTCGGCGCGCCGAAGAACCGCGGCGCCACCTCGCCGATGCGTCCGGCCGCGGCGAGGCGCTTGAGCTGCGGCAGCGGAAACCAGCAATTGCTGTCCTCGGCGGTCGTGTGGATACGGTCATAGGCGATGTGGGAAATGCGCAGATCGTGCGGCCGTGCGGTGTCGCCGTCATAGACCTGATAGAACTTGGCTTCGCCATTGTAAGGCGCGCCCGGGCCCTGGTCGCCTTTCGCCGGATCGAACGGCGCCGCGGTGGTGACGAGCGCGACGCGGGCCTGCGCCAGCGGCTTGCGCAGCGGATGGAACGGCGCGCCGATATGATGCGCCCAGCGATACGGCTCGGTGTAGCCGATTGCGGTGTAATACGCGCGGGTGCGCGCCATATAGGGGATCGGCACGTCGTCCTCGGCAGCGAAACCGGGTTGCTCACGCAGCGTTACAGCCATAACTTTGCCCCGGCTTCGATCATGCAGGCGATTGTTGTCGCGCTGCGCCTGGTGTCAAGTCGCAGCGTGCGCGGTCACACGCCGCATTCGAAATGGACCTGTTGATGCCGGCACCTCGCGCCTTGCGATCGGTTGTTTGTTTGCTGATGCTGGGCGCGCTGAGCGTCGGCGTACCGCTGCGCGCCGAAGATGCGCCGCTAGGCAGCGACGCAAGGACCAAGGAGGCGCCCGCCGCGGCGGCGCCGAGCGGCGAGGCCGAGCCGAAGCAGGACGCTCAGCCGCAACAGTCTCAGCAGCAACAGCCTCAACAAGCATCGCCGCCGCAGCAGCCCGAACAAGCGCCGCCACAGCAAGCCTCGCCACCGCAAGCCTCGCTACCGGCTGAGGTCGCGGGCAACGGCGACACCCGCGAGGCGATCTGCCTGATGATCGAATCCGCCGCCAAGGCGCATGATTTGCCGCTGGAGTTTTTCGCCCGCGTGATCTGGCAGGAAAGCCGGTTCCAGCCCGACGCGATTGGCCCGTTGACCCGCAGCGGCAGCCGCGCCCAGGGCATCGCGCAGTTCATGCCCGGCACCGCCAGCGAGCGGCGGCTGCTCGATCCGTTCGATCCGGTGCAGGCGCTGCCGAAATCCGCGGAATTCCTGAGCGAATTTCGCGGCCAGTTCGGCAATCTCGGGCTGGCGGCTGCGGCCTATAATGCCGGGCCGCGCCGGGTGCAGGACTGGATCGCCGGCTCCGGTTATCTGCCACAGGAGACCCGCAACTACGTCTCCGCCATCACCGGCACCTCGGTCGACGACTGGGCGGCGATCGGCCGCAACGGCAAGGCCGCCGAACCGGCGCCGCCGACCAGTTGCCGGACGCTGATGGCGCTGTTGACGCGGGCGCCCAATCCGTTCGTGACCCAGCTCGCCGAGCGGGTGAAACTCGGGGCGGATCGGCCATGGGGCGTGCAGCTGGCGGCCGGCTTCAATCGCGACCGCGCATTGTCGCTCTATGCCCGCGCGATGTCGCGGCTCGGTTCGGTGATCGGCGATCAGGACCCGAATCTGTTGAGTTCGGTGTGGCGCAGCCGCGGCACGCGTACCTTCTATCAGGTGCGGATCGGCGCCGACAGCCGCGTCGTGGCGGACAATCTCTGCGGCAAGATCCGCCGCGCCGGCGGCGCCTGCTTGGTGTTGCGCAATGCGCGGTTGAACGGCTGACGATCAAGCAAAGCGTCAGGCGCCGGCTTGACGGCCGGCCTTTCGGTCCGCCAATACGACGCTTCACGCAATCGACGGGCATCATGGCGCTTGCTGATCTCGATTCGCCAAAATGGCAGACTGCGGCCGGCGCTTTCAGGCAGGGCCTGCGCGCGGTGACGACCTCGGTGCTGACGGCGGTGCTGTTTGCGACCTATCTCGGCATCGGCGCGCTGGCGCACGATACGCATTTCAGCCTCGGCTGGGTGCTGGCGTCGACCTTGTTTGTCTGGGCCGGTCCGGCGCAGATCATCCTGATCTCGACGCTGGCTTCGGGGGCGACCGTGGCGCAGGCCGCGATCGCGGTCACGGTGAGCGCGATCCGCCTGTTTCCGATGGTGGTCGCGGTGCTGCCGATGATGCGTACCGCCACCACCAGAAAGCGGCAACTGATCCTGCCTTCGCATTTCATCGCGGTGACGCTGTGGGTGGAGTGCTTCCGGCTGTTTCCGATGGTGCCGCGCCAGGCGCGGATCGCCTTCACCCTTGGCCTGGGCTGTGGCCTGGTCTCGGTCTGCCTGGTCGCCAATGTGGTCGGCTTTCAGCTCGCGGCCAATCTGCCGCAATTGTTCGGCGCCGCGATCCTGCTGCTGACGCCGCTGGCGTTCCTGCTGTCGACCGCGCGCAACTGCCGCGAACTCGCGGACGTCGCAGCGCTCGGGCTGGGACTAGCGCTGTTTCCGCTGGTGTCGCTGCTCAACACCGGCGTTGACATCCTGATCAGCGGCGTCGCTGCCGGCAGCATCGCTTACGGCGTGCATGTCTGGAGACGGCGGCGATGAGCGAGTTCATCGGCGATTGGCACGCGCTGGTGGTGCTACTCGTGGCCGGCTTTCTGCCGAACGAGGTGTGGCGGATGCTCGGGTTGTGGCTCGGCCACGGGCTCGACGAAGCCTCCGAAATCCTGGTGTGGGTGAGGGCGGTGGCGACCGCGATCCTCGCCGGCGTGATCGCCCAGATCTTGGTGCTGCCGCCCGGTGCGCTGGCCAGCGTGCCGGGCCCGCTGCGCTATGGCGCGGTCGCCGTGGGGCTGGTGGTGTTCGTCGTGGCGCGCCCGCTCCATCCTGCTCGGCGTGCTGGCAGGCGAGGCGACCATGCTGATCGGCAAATGGGCGCTCGGATAGCGCTTGCCGCGGCGGTCGCATTGGTCTAACCGCGAGATCAGCCTTGTCGCCACAAGCTGGACTGCACCATGACCTATAGTGACATCCGCGACGGCGAAATCGCCGTGACGGCGCCGCCTGCCACCGACGCCGGGCTGATCTTCATCGGCCGCGTCCGCACGCCGTGGACCTCGCGCGATCAGACGCCGCGACAGGGCGCGCTCGACGGGCCGGTGTGCCGGCTGCAGATCTTCGATCCCTGGCTGCCGGCGCTGCAGGGGCTGGAGAAATACGCCTATCTCGAAGTGCTGTATTGGCTGCATCTGTCGCGGCGCGACCTGGTGCTGCAGAAACGCCGCGGCGACGCGGCGCGCGGCACCTTCGCGCTGCGCTCGCCGCTGCGGCCCAATCCGATCGGCACCTCGCGGGTGACGCTGGTCGGCATCGAAGGCGCCAGCGTGCTGGTGCGCGGGCTGGATTGCCTCGACGACACGCCGCTGATCGATCTGAAGCCCGACCGCTTCCAGTGCGCGATGCCGGAGGGGAAGTAGCGCTCGCGCTTTCCGGTTTGGTCGATGTGCCGGGAAATAACAGGTCGTCATTCCGCAGGGCTATCGCATATGTATTCTCGGACTGATCCGAGCACATATCGGTGGGGATGTGGCGTCACCATTTCCGCGGGTCGTCCCTGCGTACGCAGGGACCCATACGGCGCGAAATTGCTTTTTTGGCGCTGTGGTAAAGACCTTTTTTCCACCTCCGACGCCAGGGGGTATGGGTCCCTGCGTACGCAGGGACGACCCGCGGAGGGGCCAAGCGCGTTGCGAGATTCGGGGTTCACTCGCAGCTACGCTGCTCGCGCCCCGGAATGACGAGGTGACGAACGCACGATCAGGATGACGGCTTAGCCCGATTAGCCCTGTAGCGCTGCGATCAATTTTGCCGCCTGCGCCTCCAGCACAGCTTCGTCTTCCTTGCGGCTGGCCGGCGGCAGCAAAGCCACGCCATCGTGGCGCGGGATCACGTGCATATGCAGGTGAAACACCACCTGGCCGCCGGCGGCTTCGGAAAACTGCTGCACGGTGATGCCGTCGGCGTTGAACGCAGCCTTGGCGGCGCGGGCGATGGTGTGGGCGCCGCGCGCGACATGGGCAAAATCCTCCGCGGAAATGTCGAGGATGTTGCGTGCCTTAGCCTTCGGCAACACCAGCGTATGGCCGGGCGCGCGCGGCATGATGTCGAGAAACGCCAGCACGTGGTCGTTCTCATAGACCTTGTAGCAGGAGAATTCGCCGCGCAGAATCTTGGCGAAGATGTTGTCGGGATCATAGGCGGTCATGACGACTCCGGAAATTGACGGAGGCGACTGTCGCCGCCGCGCGGGGCGCGGTCAAGACGGCTCGTCGGCGGCTTTGCGGAACGGCCCGGCCTCGGTGAGTTCGCGCGCCGCCGCGGCGACATAGGCGCGCTCCTGCTTTAGGTAGTCCGCGACCGCGCGGCGCAGCGCCGGATCGGCGATGTAATGCGCCGAATAGGTGGTTTGCGGCAGGTAGCCGCGCGCGATCTTGTGCTCGCCCTGCGCGCCGGCCTCGACCGTGGCAAGGCCGCGCGCAATGGCGAAGTCGATCGCCTGATAGTAGCAGACCTCGAAATGCAAAAACGGGTGGTGTTCGATCGCGCCCCAGTGTCGGCCGAACAGCGTGTCGCCGCCGATGAAATTGATCGCCCCGGCGATGAAGCGGCCGTTGCGCTTCGCCATCACCAAGAGAACATGCTCGCTCATGGTGCGGCCGATCTCGCTGTAGAACGCGCGGGTCAGATAGGGCCGGCCCCATTTGCGCGACCCGGTGTCCATGTAGAATTCGAAGAACGCGTCCCAGGCCTCTTCGGTGATCGCGGCGCCGGTCAACGCCTCGATGCTGATGCCGTCGACCAAAGCGTCGCGGCGCTCGCGCTTGATCGCCTTGCGATGCCGCGACGCCAGCGTGGCGAGAAAATCGTCGAAGCTGCGATAGCCGGCATTGTGCCAGTGAAATTGCTGGTCGGTGCGCTGCAGGAAGCCCTGCTGCGCCAGAAATCTCCATTCGGCTTCGCGGGCGAAGGTGACGTGCACCGAGGACGCCTTGCTGACGTCGCACAGCGCGATCAGGCCGTTGGCCAGCGCGGTGCCGACCTCTGCGGCGTCGACGCCGGCGCGGATCAACAGCCGCGGCCCGGTCGCTGGCGTGAACGGCACCGAGACCTGCAGCTTCGGATAATAGCGGCCGCCGGCGCGCTGATAGGCATCGGCCCAGCCGCGGTCGAACACGTATTCACCCTGCGAATGCGACTTCAGGTAGCACGGCACGATGCCGACCACGCTGTCCTCCTGCCGGGCCACGAGATGGCGCGGGCCCCAGCCGGTGCGGGCGCAGGCCGATTTCGAGGCCTCCAGGGCGGCGAAGAAGGCGTGCGAGGTGAACGGATTGAACGACGCGGCAGGGACGCAGACGCTGTTGCCCGGCGAGGCCCCGGGTTGCAGCGGCGCGACCGCGCAGGCGTCCCACTCTTCGGCCGCAATCTGGCTGACCGAGCCCACCGCTTCGAGCGAGATCTCCGGCGAGGTCATCGATCGACAGACCGGGCAACAGGATCGGGCAAATCGGGATCGAGCATCGTCGGCGCCATCCTGCAGATTTGTGCATTGCCCGCGGCAGTTCAAGATCGCTCAGGCGTCCGGGCGGAATCCTTCGAAAATCATCTGATCGGCGTAGCGCGCGGCGCGCTGCCGCTGCTCCGGCGTCCGTACCGTCCAGGTCAACAGCGCACAGCCGAACAGCTTGCGCGCGATCCACGGCGCCGGCGCCGGCAGATCGCGCACCCAATAGGCGACGAAATGCGGCCGGGTCTGCAGGCCATGGCGCAATTGCAGCATGCCCTGGCGCTGCGCCGGCGTGAGCTGTTGCCACTCGGCGTCGTCATAGCGGCGCTGCGCGGTGATGCCGCGCAGCAGTTGCGGCATCGCTTCGCGCAAGGCCAGCACCTGGTCGGGATCGAACGACATCGCCGCCACCGGGCCGCGATAGCGCGTCAGCACCTGCGCCATCCGCGCCACCAGCCGGCGGTCGCCGTCGAAATGGCTCTTCACCTCGAGCAGCAGCGGCACCGCGCCGTCGACCAGGGCGCACAGATCGCCGAGTGTCATCATCCGCTCCGCCGTCTCCTTGAACGGCACCTGCTTCAGCTGTGCCGCGGTCAGGTCGTGCAGCGCGCCGCGGCCTTCGGTGAGGCGCCCCAGCGCGTCGTCGTGATGCACCATGGCCTCGCCGTCGGCCGACAATTGCAGGTCGACCTCGATGCCGAACCGCCCGGCCACCGCCGCGGTGACCGCGCCCGGCATGTTCTCGACCACGCCGCGGGCGCGATCATGCAGCCCGCGATGCGCGATCGGCCGTGCGGTCAACCAGTCCGGCGCGCGCATCGGCGGTTTCCTCAGGCGACTTCGAACACCGCGTCGACCTCGACCGCGGCGTCGGCCGGCAACGCGGCGACGCCGACCGCGGCGCGGGCGTGGCGACCCTTGTCGCCGAACGCCGCGACCATCAGGTCTGAGGCGCCGTTCACCACTTTCGGAGCGTCGATGAAATCCGGCGCCGAATTGACGAAGCCGCCGAGCCGCACCACGCGCACCACCTTGTCGAGGTCGCCGAGCGCTGCCTTGACCTGCGCCAGGATATTGACGGCGCAGCCGCGCGCCGCGGCGACGCCCTGTTCGATGCTGACGTCGGCGCCGAGCTTGCCCTTGGCGATCAGCTGGCCCTGCGGATCGAAGCAGACCTGACCGGAGACGAACAGCAGATTGCCGGAACGGACGAAGCCGACATAGTTCGCAACCGGGCTCGCCGGCTCGTGCAGCACCACGCCCTGCGCCGCAAGTTTCTGCTCAACCGTTCCTGCCATGCTGATCCCCGATGATTGTTATGTCGCGACCCGCCGCAGGCCGCGAACGGGGGACTCCCTGTTTCGCGCAAAGCGCCGCGACATGCAAGCAAGCCCGGAACCAGTCGCAACCCGTGAAAAATCGCGCCGCTATCCGCGTTCGAGCCATGGTTGCGGCGCAATGCGGGAGCCAGTATTCTCGCGGTTTCAACGCAGGGGAGGTGTGATGCGCCGTTTGTGGCCAATTTCGCGGGTTCGGTTGTCGTTGCTGGCAATCGCCGTGACCGTGTCGCCTGCCGGGTTTTGCGGTGCCGCCGAGGCCGGCGCGCCGCCGGCGTTCCTGGCGCATCAGGCGCTGTATGAACTCAGCCTGTTGAAGGCGCGCGGCAATGCCTCGGTCAACAGCGTGCGCGGCCGCATCCTGTATAATTTCTCCGGCAGCGCCTGCGAAGGCTACAGCTCGGATTTCCGCCAGGTTTCCGAACTCGACAGCGGCGAGGGCAAGAACACGCTGAGCGATCTGCGCTCGACCAGCTGGGAAGACGGCGAGGGCAAGAGCTATCGCTTCAAGATCGACACCCGGATGAACGATGCCGATCCGAGCTCGGTCGACGGCATCGCCGAGCGCAACGGCGATCACGTCACCGTCAAGCTGAAGCGGCCGGCGGCCAAGACCTTCACGCTGGACGGCGCGACGGTGTTTCCCACCGAACAGATCCACCGCATCATCGAGGCGGCGCGGTCCGGCAAGTCGGTGCTCGAATTGTCGGTCTATGACGGCTCGGACAATGGCGAGAAGGTCTACAACACGCTGACCGTGATCGGCCAGCCGATCGCCGGCGACCGCGCGGTGTCGGCGCCGGATCCCTCCACCAGCTATGATGCGATGAAGTCATTGACCCGCTGGCCGGTGACGGTGAGCTACTACGACCGCGACACCAAGGCCAATTCCGGCGAGCAGACGCCGGTCTATGCGATGTCGTTCGAGCTCTATGAAAACGGCGTGTCGCGCGCGCTGGTGCTCGACTACAATGATTTCGTGATCGCCGGCGCGCTCGGTAAGTTCGATGTCAAGGACAGCAAGGCCTGCAAGTAAGCGCGTGACGTATGAGGGCGTGAAGTAATTTCTTCTTCTCTCTCCCGTTGTGGGAGAAGGAAGGAGTTACTCCCTCGGCTTCTCCGGCCCGTCATAGGCGATGCCCTTGATCACCGCGGCGCTGCCGAATTTCTTGCGCAGGTCGTCCATCGCGCGTTCGGCGTGGGCGGCGCGGGCGTCCAGCATGTCGGTGTCGTCGGCAGCCGAGCCCGGCGCCAGCGCGCTGACCCCGGTGCCGATCAGCCGGAACGCGGTGCCGTCGATTTCCTTGGCCAGCATGTCGCGCGACAGCGCGAAGATCTTGCCGGCGAGCTGGGTCGGCGCCTGAATGGTCTGCGCTCGGGTGCGCTGGCGGAAGTCCGCGGTCTTCAACTTCAGCGTGATCGTCGAGCCGGCGAGATCGGCGCTCTTCAACCGTGACGAGACTTTCTCCGACAGCCGCCACAGCACTTTCTCCAGCGTCGCCAGATCGCGAATGTCGGTCTCGAAGGTGGTTTCGTTGGAAATGCTTTTGGCGCCGCGGTCCGGCACCACGGCGCGGTCGTCGATGCCGCGGGCGAGACGCCACAGCCGTTGCCCTTCGGCGCCGAACTGCTTCATCAGATCGACCTCGGCGGCGCGCTGCAGATCGCCGATCAGGCGATAGCCTCGCGCGAATAGCCGCTGTTCGGTGGCGGGGCCGACGCCGAAGATGAAGCCGACCGGGCGACCCGCCAGCATGGCGCGGGCGTCGTCCTGATCGAGCACCGCAAAGCCGCGCGGCTTGTCGAGATCGGAGGCGATCTTGGCGAGAAATTTGTTGCACGACAGCCCGACCGACACCGTGATGCCGATCTCGCGCTCGACCTTGGCGGCGAACCGCGCCAGCACCTTGGCGGCGATCATGCCGTGCACGCGCTCGGTGCCGGCGAGATCGAGGAACGCCTCGTCGATCGACAAGGGCTCGACCAAGGGCGTCAGCGCCAGCATGGCGTGCCGCACCTCGCGGCCGACGCGGACGTATTTCGCCATGTCGGGGCGCACCACCGCGGCGTCGGGGCACAGCGCCAGGGCCTTGAACATCGGCATCGCCGAGCGCACGCCATAGGTCCGCGCGATGTAGCAGGCTGCCGAGACCACGCCGCGCTTGCCGCCGCCGATGATCACCGGGCGGTCGGCGATCGCCGGATTGTCGCGCTTTTCGACGGTGGCGTAGAACGCGTCGCAGTCGATATGCGCCAGCGTCAGCGTGCCGAGCTTGGCGTGACGCACCAGCCGCGGCGAGCCGCAGCCGCCGCACCGCAGCCCCGCGCCGTCGGATTCGGCGAGGCAGTCGCGGCAGAAGCCGCGCGCCCTCGCGGGCGCTTCCGCGGTCACGGCACGTCGCGTTCCCACGGCACTTCGTCGAGCGCCTGGCGCGCCGCGGCGATCGTGGTGGGATCGAGTTCGGATGCCACGGCGAACGCTTTCACGGTGTCGTCGTCGCGCAGCACGAAGTCCAGCACGCCGGCGAGGAATTGCGGGTCGGCCGCGGCCAGCCGCAGGGTTTCCGGGCCAAGCCCGGTCTCGGCCAGGAACCGGCCCAGCCGCTCGGGCTCCGAGGCGACGAAGGACAGGGCCTGGACTGCCACGATTTCAGCCACTTGGCGGGCTTTTCGATGATCCTTGCTCATCTGCAATGTTTGCCTTTCCGTAACTTATAGTCTCTATTTTAATTCATCATGCCCGAGTCTTGCGGCGTGGCGAACAGGTTCGCTGGTCGCAGATCCGGGCATTCGTTTGGGGATTGGAGGGCGGGATGGCAAAAACCGTCCTGATCGTGGAAGACAACGAGCTTAACATGAAGCTGTTTCGTGACCTGCTGGAAGCCCATGGCTACCAGACGTCGGGAACCAGCAACGGTTATGAGGCGCTCGAACTCGTCCGCAAGCTTCACCCCGACCTGATCCTGATGGACATCCAGTTGCCGCAGGTCTCCGGTCTGGAGGTCACGCGCTGGATCAAGGACGATCCCGAACTGCGCGCCATCCCGGTGGTCGCGGTCACCGCCTTCGCTATGAAGGGCGACGAAGAGCGAATCCGCGAGGGCGGCTGCGAGGCCTATCTGTCCAAGCCGATCTCGGTCGGCAAGTTCATCGAAACCGTTCGCCGCTTTATCGGGTAGGAGAGTTCGATGTCCGCGCGGATTCTGGTGGTCGACGACATTCCCGCCAATGCCAAGCTGCTCGAGGCCCGGCTATCGGCGGAGTATTTCGACGTGCTGACCGCCTCCAGCGGCGCCCAGGCGCTGGAAATCTGTTCGCGCGCCACCTGCGATATCGTGCTGCTCGACGTGATGATGCCGGACATGGATGGTTTCGAGGTCTGCCGTCGGCTGAAGTCGAATCCGGCGACGCATTTCATTCCGGTGGTGATGGTGACCGCGCTCGACAGCGCGTCCGATCGGGTGCGTGGCCTCGAAGCCGGCGCCGACGATTTCCTCACCAAGCCGGTGTCCGACGTGGTGCTGATCGCGCGGGTGCGCTCGCTCACCCGCTTGAAGATGATGACCGACGAATTGCGGATGCGCGCGCTGACCTCGATGGAGATCGGCGTGCAGGCGCCGGAGCGCGAAGCGGTCGCCGAGACTGGCAAGGGCGGCCGCATCCTGCTGGTCGACGACCGGCCGTCGTCCTATGAGCGGCTGGCGCCGGTGCTGGCGGTCGAGCACGCCGTCGATGTCGAGACCAATCCGTCGGAAGCGCTGTTTCATGCCGCCGATGGCAATTACGATCTCTTGATCGTCTCGCTGGGGCTGGAGAATTTCGACGGGCTGCGGCTGTGCAGCCAGGCCCGCTCGCTGGAGCGTACCCGCCACGTGCCGATTCTCGCCATCGCCGACGCCGACAACAACACCCGGCTGCTGCGCGGGCTGGAGATCGGCGTCAACGATTACTTGCTGCGCCCGGTCGACAAGAACGAACTGCTGGCCCGCGCGCGCACCCAGATAAGGCGGCGGCGCTACACCGATCATTTGCGCGACAATGTGCAGAACTCGATCGAGATGGCGATCACCGACAGCCTCACCGGGTTGCACAATCGCCGCTACATGGAGAGCCATCTCGCCACGCTGGCCGAGCAGGCCGGGGTGCGCGGCAAACCGCTGGCGCTGATGATGCTCGACATCGACTTCTTCAAGGCGATCAACGACAGCTACGGTCACGACGCCGGCGACGACGTGCTGCGCGAATTCGCGGTCAGGATCCGCAAATCGATCCGCGGCATCGATCTGGCCTGCCGCTACGGCGGCGAGGAATTCGTGGTGGTGATGCCGGAAACCGATCTTGGCGTCGCCGGCATGGTGGCGGAGCGGTTGCGTCGCGCCATCGCCGGCGAACTGTTCGCGATCGAGAAGGGCACCAAGCGGATCGAGGTCACGATCTCGATCGGGCTGTCGACGCTGGAAAAGAAGGGCGAGCCGATCGCCGACGTGCTGAAACGCGCCGACACCGCGCTGTATCGCGCCAAGCATGACGGCCGCAACCGCGTGGTGGCCGCCGCGGCGTGACAAGCCTGTCGGCGCCGCCCGCCCAGCAAAACCGCCGCGTGACCATAACAGTCCGCGGCCGGTTGCAGCGCTTTCGATCGAAGCAGCGCTTTCGATCGAAGTGGATCCCGGTTCGCGTGAAAAAACGGGCCCAAATAAAAAATCGCGGAACGCTCCGATAGGCGCGGAGCGTTCCGGAAACGGTGTCGGGCTCGTTACTTCGACATTCCGCTCATGCCGTTGCCGGTGCCGTCCTTCTGCGCGCTGCCACCCATGCCGGTGGTCGATGAGCCGTTCGACATGCCGCTGCCCGACATGCTGGACTTGGTGCTCTTCTTTTTCTTTTTCTTCGTGGCGGCGTTGGCATTCATCGGGTCCTGAGCGGTCTGCGCATTGGCAGCCGTCGGGCTGGTCGAGGCGCCGCCCTGGCTCTGGCTGGATTGGGCGAAGGCGAGGGTTCCGGTGAGCGCAACGAGGCACAGGCCGGCGCTGACTGACTTGATCATGGCTGTCTCCGAAAACTGTCCCAAAAACTGACGCAAGAAACTGGCGCGAGAGAATTGTCACTCCGATCAACCCGGGGTGCGACATATCGTTCCAGAGACGCCGTATCCGGCGATGATTTCTCTCCCCCGTCGCAACCCGGCGCACGCCGCCCGCGGCCGCCGCCGCAAATCATGTCGACTGCGTTAACGCTCTGGCAACCACGATGGGGGACCTTGGCGGACCCCTTGCCAGCAGGATGGCCGATGATCTCCCGTGAACAGCGCACACCGTTCAGCGAATGGTGGTGGACCGTGGACAAGCTGCTGCTGGCGGCGCTGGTCGTGCTGATTCTCGGCGGCGTGATCCTGTCGCTGGCAGCGTCGCCGCCGGTGGCGACGCGGATCGGGCTCGACCCGTTCCACTTCTTCAACCGCCACGTCATGTTCCTGCTGCCGTCCTTCATCGTGCTGATCGCGGTGTCGTTCCTGTCGCCGCGGCAGATCCGGCGCTCGGCGCTGATCGTGTTCGCGGTTTCGATCGCGCTGATCGTGGCGACGCTGCTGATCGGCCCGGAAGTGAAGGGCTCGCGGCGCTGGATCACCATTCTCGGCCTCAACATCCAGGCCTCGGAATCCGCCAAGCCGGCCTTCGTGGTGCTGGCGGCGTGGCTGTTTTCGGAATCCGCGCGGCGCCCGGAAATGCCGGCGACCTCGATGGCGGTGGTGCTGTTGATCATGCTGGTGTCGCTGTTGGTGATGGAGCCGGATTTCGGCCAGACCATGCTGATCCTGATGGTATGGGGCTCGGTGTTCTTCATCGCCGGGATGCGCATCGTCTGGGTGATGGGGCTGGCCGGGCTCGCCTCGGGCGGGCTGTTCGCCGCCTATCTGTTCGTGCCGCACGTCGCCGGCCGCATCAAACGCTTCATGAACCCGGCCTCCGGCGACACCTTCCAGGTCGATACCGCGATGGAGGCGTTCAGCAATGGCGGCTGGTTCGGGCTCGGGCCGGGCGAGGGCATCGCCAAGCGCAGCCTGCCGGACAGCCACACCGATTTCGTGTTCGCGGTCGGCGCCGAGGAATTCGGCATCATCCTGTGCCTGGCGCTGTTGGCGCTGTTCGCCTTCATCGTGATCCGCACATTGTCGCGGGCGTATTCCTGCGAGGACCTGTTTTCGCGGTTTGCCGCCTCGGGCCTCGCCATCCTGTTCGGGGTGCAGGCCGCGATCAACATGGCGGTGAACCTGCAACTGATTCCGGCCAAGGGCATGACGTTGCCGTTCATCTCCTATGGCGGCTCGTCGATGATCTCGCTGGCCTATGGCGTCGGCATGATGTTGGCGCTAACCAGACTGCGGCCGCGGGTCGAGATGGAATCGATCGGCGACGCCACCGCGGCGCCGACCTACGCCTGACGGCGCGCCGCGACGACGATGGCGAAATGAGATGGCACAGATGGCACCGTTGATCATGCTCGCCGCCGGCGGCACCGGCGGTCACCTGTTTCCCGCCGAGGCGCTCGGCGTCGCGCTGATGAAGCGCGGCCTGCGGGTGCGGCTGGTCACCGATCTGCGCGCGCTGCGCTACAGCGGGCTGTTCTCGCGTGACATGGTCGCCGTGGTGCCGAGCGAGACCTTTCGCGGCCGCTCGCCCACGGCGATTGCGCGCACCGCGCTGCGGCTCGGCACCGGCACGCTGATGGCGCTCAGTCTGATGCTGCGGCTGAAACCCGCCGCGGTGATCGGCTTCGGCGGCTATCCGACGCTGCCGCCGCTGTTGGCGGCGCGGATGTTCGGCATTCCGACGTTGGTGCACGATTCCAACGCGGTGATGGGGCGCGCCAACCGCTTCCTCTCCAACAAGGTCACGGCGATCGCCACCTCCTTGCCCGGGGTGCTGGATCGCGATCCGGCGCTGGCGGCCAAGACCACCACCACCGGCACGCCGATGCGTCCGGCGATTCTCGCCGCGGCGGCGGTGCCGTTCGTGGCGCCGCAGCCGGAGGGGCCGCTGCGCTTGCTGGTGGTCGGCGGCAGCCAGGGCGCCCGGATCATGGCGGATATCGTCCCGGGCGCGATCGAGAAACTCGGCCCGGCGCTGTGGCCGCGGCTGGTGGTGGTGCAACAGGTCCGCGACGAGGACATGGCGCGGGTTCGCGCGGTCTATGACCGGCTGAAACTGAATTTCGAGCTGGAGCCGTTCTTCAACGACCTGCCGGCGCGGCTCGCCGCCAGCCATCTGGTGATCTCGCGCTCCGGCGCCGGCACGGTGGCCGAACTTGCCGCGATCGGCCGGCCGTCAATCCTGGTGCCGCTGCCCGGCGCGCTGGATCAGGATCAGTTCGCCAATGCCGGGGTGCTGTCGCAGGCCGGCGGCGCGATCCGCATCGCCCAGGATGAGTTTACGTCCACCCGGCTGTCGCAGGAAATTTCCGCGCTCGCCGCCGAGCCGGCGCGATTGACCGCGATGGCCGCCGCGGGCCGCAGCGCCGGCCGACTCGACGCCGCCGAACGGCTCGCCGATCTGGTCGTCAAGGTGGCGGGAATTCCGTCGAAGTCGCCGCAGTTCCAATAGGTTGGCGGAGATCAACGGGGCCTTGCCGGAGTTGATGCTTTAAATCCGGCTGCGCTCGGTATACCGAGGGTGCCGCATCCACACCTTTGACGGCGCCGTGGACGACCGGCCCGCGCCGGCGCGCACCCAACCAGCGAGAACCATCCCATGAGACTGCCGCGCGAGATCGGACCCATTCACTTCGTCGGGATCGGCGGCATCGGCATGAGCGGCATCGCCGAGGTGTTGTGCAATCTGGGCTACACCGTACAGGGCTCCGACGCCTCCGAAGGCGCCAATGTCGCCCGGCTGCGGGACAAAGGCATCGACATCCATGTCGGCCACAAGGCCGAAAACGTCGCCGGCGCCGACGTCGTCGTGGTGTCGACCGCGATCAAGCGCGACAATCCGGAATTGCTGGCGGCCCGCGCGCAGCGCATCCCGGTGGTGCGCCGCGCCGAAATGCTCGCCGAACTGATGCGGCTGAAAAGCTGCGTCGCGATCGCCGGCACCCACGGCAAGACCACCACCACCTCGATGGTCGCGGCGTTGCTCGACGCCGGCGAATTCGATCCCACCGTGATCAATGGCGGCATCATCAACGCCTACGGCACCAACGCGCGGCTCGGCGCCGGCGAGTGGATGGTGGTGGAAGCCGACGAGAGCGACGGTACCTTTCTGAAGCTGCCGGCCGACGTTGCCATCGTCACCAATGTCGATCCCGAACATCTCGATCACTTCAAGACCTTCGAGGCGGTGCAGGAGGCGTTCCGCGACTTCGTCGAGAACGTGCCGTTCTACGGCTTCGCGGTGATGTGCATCGATCATCCGGTGGTGCAGGCTCTGGTCGGCAAGATCGAGGACCGCCGCATCATCACTTACGGGCAGAATCCGCAGGCCGACGTGCGGCTGCTCGATCTCAAACCCAACGGAGGCAGTTCGGCTTTCCGGGTGGCGTTCCGCGACCGCAAGGCGGGCACCGCGCACGAGATCGCCGATCTAGTGTTGCCGATGCCGGGGCGGCACAACGCGCTCAACGCCACCGCGGCGATCGCGGTCGCGCATCAGTTGGGATTGAGCGACGACACCATCCGCAAGGCGCTGGCCGGTTTCGGCGGGGTGCGGCGGCGCTTCACCAAGACCGGCGAATGGAACGGCGTTGCCATCATCGATGACTACGGCCATCACCCGGTGGAGATCGCCGCGGTGCTGAAGGCGGCGCGAGAATCCACCAAGGGCAAGGTGATCGCGGTGGTGCAGCCGCATCGCTTCACCCGATTGCAGTCGCTGTTCGAGGAGTTCTGCACCTGCTTTAACGACGCCGACACGGTGATCGTCGCCGAGGTCTATCCGGCCGGCGAGGCACCGATCGAAGGCGTCGACCGCGATCACTTCGTGCTCGGGCTGCGCGCCCACGGCCACCGCGAGGTGATCCCGCTGCAGGACTCCGCGGCGCTGGCGAGCGTGGTGCACGGCGCCGCGCACAGCGGCGACTACGTGGTCTGTCTCGGCGCCGGCAACATCACGCAATGGGCCTACGCGCTGCCGGGCGAGTTGAAGGCGCTGGATTAAAACGCCGGGATTCAGGTGAGCGGATAGGGTTGACGATCGCCCTATGGTAGCGTTTACTTTTCACTGCAACCAAAATCTTGCAGGAAAGGGAGTGCCATGGCTACGACATTGACAGTCACTCACGCAGATAATGAAGTTGCAGCAATTCTCAACGGCGTTGTCGTCTACGACAAGAAGACCGAAGGCAATCCTCCAATCAACGATCAGGTGCCGCTCGATCCCTATCTCGCCGCGGGCCTGAACGTGCTGGCCATCACAGGCATCAACTGGGGCGGCCCGGCGACATTTTCCGGAGCTGTGACCGTGGGGGCGGTGGTGACGCCGTTCAATTTCGCTGCGGCGTCAACGCCGAACGGCATGGTTTTCAACCAGACCTTCGTCATTCCGCACTGATCGACCGATCGCCGAGCATCGCGCCTGATCTCGGTTAGCGACTGTTGCACCGCTCGATCCATCGGGTCGGGCGGTGCATTTTGCCGTTGGTGCAGTGCGCGGCGCTTCCGATGTCGGAGCCGCGTGACAAGGCTGTGCGGCACGATGTATGGCAACGTCTGCCATGACCTTTCCCGACCTCATCCCCAAGCTCAAAGCCGCGATGCCGCGCCTGCGCGGCCGGCTGCTCGCCAACGAGCCGCTGGCACCGCTGACCTGGTTTCGCGTCGGCGGGCCGGCGCAAGCGCTGTTCACGCCGGCCGATGAGCAGGACCTCGGATATTTTCTCGGCGCCTTGCCGCACGAGATCGACGTCACCGTGGTCGGCGTCGGCTCCAATCTGATCGTGCGCGACGGCGGCCTGCCGGGCGTGGTGATCCGGCTCGGCGGGCGCGGCTTCGGCGAAATCAGCACCGACGGCGACGTCGTCAGCGCCGGCACCGCCGCGCTCGACAAGCGCGTCGCGGAGGCCGCGGCCGCAGCCGGGCTCGGCGGGCTGGAGTTCTATCACGGCATTCCCGGTACCGTCGGCGGCGCGCTGCGGATGAATGCCGGCGCCAATGGACGCGAGACCAAGGACGTGCTGATCGAGGCCAGCGCGATTTCGCGCGACGGCACGCTGCATCGACTGAGCAACGCCGAGATGGCGTTCGGCTATCGCCACAGCGGCGCCGATCCAACCCTGATCTTCACGTCGGCGCGGTTTCGCGGCGCGGCGATGGACCGCGACGCGATCCGCACCCGGATGGACGAGGTGCAGCGCCATCGCGAGACGGCGCAGCCGGTGCGGGAAAAGACCGGCGGCTCGACCTTCAAGAATCCGCCGGGCCACTCAGCCTGGAAGCTGATCGACGCCGCCGGCTGTCGCGGTCTGCGGGTCGGCGGCGCGCAGGTCTCGGAACTGCACTGCAATTTCCTGATCAACACCGGAGCCGCCACCGCGCAGGATATCGAAACCCTCGGCGACACCGTGCGGGCGCGGGTGAAAGATCATTGCGGCATCGAGCTGCACTGGGAGATCAAGCGGATCGGGATCGCGGCGGAAGAGGGCGCGCCGCGCTGACCGACGATTACTTCGCGTCCGCCGGCGGCGCGTCGGGGGCCGCCGGCGTGTCGGCGAGTGTCAACAATCGTTGCAGCGGTTGCGGCGAGACTCTGAATACGCCGTCGAATGGATCTTCCTGTAGCGCCACCAGGCCGAGCGCCACGATCGCGCCGGAGGCGAACACGATCAGCGCCGCCAGCATCGCCCGCGGCCGCTCGAGATGCACCAGCGCCAGCGCGATCTGAGTGATCAGGCCGAGGATTAGCACCGAGATCCATTTCAGATCGTTGGTCCGGTCGGACGACAGGCTGAGCCGGATGGCGCGCGCGGTGGCGACCCGCACCGCGGCGTTGAGCATCGCGCCGTGCACCGCGTTGCTGTCCTCGCGGCTGATCGCGGGGTCGCTGATCCGGCGTAGCAATTCGTCGAACGCCGCGTCGGTTTGCGACGAGCTGCCGCCTTCCACCGCCGGCCATTCGTCATGTACAACGGAGGCGGTGTAGGCCTTCAGCGCGATGCGGATCGCACTCATTTCGGACACCGACGCCACGCTCAGCGTGTAGATGTTGCGCAGCTCGCCGGCTTCGCTCTGCACCGCGCGGCTGGCCTGGCGGTTGCGATCGCCGACATCGTTGGCGAGAAAGCCCGTGAGCAAGGCGAACAGCATCGCCACCGAGGAGAAGAACGGCGCCACCACGCCGTTCACGCTCTTGATGCGCGGGCCGAGCGGCGAGAGGAAGATCACGCCGACCAGCGCCAGCGCCGTGCCATAATAAAGAATGCCGAGCGTGGCGAAGGTCCCGAAGGTCGAGAGGTCAAGCCAGGCTCGGATCATCGAATGTCCTTTATGCCGATGAGGAGCCGCACAGCTCGGCGGCGAAGCCGAGCCACGGCCGGTTCTTGATCGCGGCGGCCTCGCGCAGCACCGCTTCGGTCTGCGGCGCCAGCGCGCTCATATCGTATTTGGCGCGCGCCGCGGCCTGCGCGGCGTCGCCCATCGCTTGGCGCCGCTGCGGATCGGCGGCGAGCGCGATCAGATGCCGGCTGATGGCGTCGACGTCGCCGACCTTCACCACATGGCCGGTGACGTTCTCGGCGACGAAGTCCGACAGCATGCCGACGTCGGTGGCGATCACCGGCAGCCCGCGCGACATCGCCTCCAGCACCGCGAGCGGGCTCGACTCTTTTCGCGACGCCAGCACGAAGGCGTCCATCGCGGCCAATAGCGCCGGCACGTCGTTGCGGCTGCCGGTGGTGATCAGTTGCGAAGCCACGCCGAGTTCGTCGACGACCTTGGTGAGTTCGTCGAAATACTCTTTGAAACGACCGCCGACCAACAGCAGCCAGGCGCGGGGCTCGGTCTTCAGCACGTTGGCGAGCGCGCGCACCACGTCGATCTGGCGCTTGCGTTCGCAGATGTCGCCGACGCAGCCGATCACGAAGGAATCTTGTGGCAAACCCAAGGCATCGCGCGCCGCCATCCGTTCGGCGTCGCCGATCACCGGAAACGAGCGGGTGTCGATGAAACTCGGAATCATCCGCATCGCCCGGTGCGACACCCGGTTGACTTTAATGTGGTGCGCCTCGGCGTCCGGCGAGGTGGCGATCACCCGGTTATTGAACCACCAGTGCAGCTGCAGCGAGGTCGAATGCGCGGTGGCGACCACCGGCCGGCGGCTGAGGATCCGCGCCAGCATGCCGTAGGTGTGGGCGCTGCTCATATGGGTATGCAGCACCTCGGGCTGGAACGCGTTCAGCCGCTTGGTCACCCGGATCAGCTCGGCGGGGCTGCGGCCGAACGAGGTGGCGAATTTCTCCGCGCCCTCAAGTCCGGGGCGGTCGGCGATCCAGGCGCCGGGGCGATGCAGCAGCAGCACGCGATGGCCGCGGCTGAGCAGATATTGCACCAGCAGCAGGCAATGCATCGCGACGCCGTTGACGCCGGTGCCGGAAATCAACAGGGCGATCCGCATCGGGGCGGAGGAGGGGGCTGCGGGATTGACGGTCATGGCGGCAGGGGGGATCACAGCTTGTCGGAGAGGCTTCTCCGAATCAGGAAAATCGACGAAATTTCAACGCCGCATAAGGTTCGCATCGATTTCATCGGGCCACCGCAGTTTGAGGACATCAAGTGACAAAACGCAAGCACGTCGCGGTTCTGCTCGGCGGCTGGTCGTCGGAGCGGGAGGTTTCGCTGCGTTCGGGGGCGGCCTGCGCCAACGCGCTGGAGCGCCGCGGCTACCAGGTCAGCCGGGTCGATGTGCAGCGCAACGTCGGCACCGTGCTCGATGGGCTGAAGCCGGACGCGGCGCTGGTGATGCTGCACGGCCGGCCCGGCGAGGACGGCACCATCCAGGGCGTGCTGGAGACGCTGGGGATTCCCTACAGCCATTCCGGGGTGCTGGCCTCGGCCTTGGCGATGCAGAAGGATCTGGCCAAGACCGTGATGGCGACCGCCGGCGTGCCGGTGGCCGAGGGCCTGACGCTGTCCCGCGCCGAGGTCGCCAAAAAACACGTGATGGCGCCGCCCTATGTGATCAAGCCGGTCGCCGACGGCTCCAGCGTCGGGGTCTTCATCGTCAACGAGGCCCAGGAGCATCCGCCGCAGGAATTATTCCGCGACGACTGGCCCCATGGCGACCGCCTGCTGGTCGAAAAATACGTCGCCGGCAAGGAACTGACCTGCGCGGTGGTCAAGGGCGAGCCGACCGGGGTGATCGAGATCGTGCAGACCAACAAGTTCTACGACTACGAGGCAAAGTATTCTCCCGGCGGATCAAATCACATCCTGCCTGCATCTCTTTTACCATTTGTTTACCAGGAGGTCCGAAGGTTAACGCTGGCGGCGCATGTGGCGCTCGGCTGCCGGGGCGTTAGCCGGGCGGATTTCCGCTTCGACGACCGCATCGAGGGAACGGGTGGCCTCATTTGCCTTGAGGTCAACACCCAGCCCGGCATGACCGAGACGTCACTTGTGCCAGAGCTCGCAGCGGATGCGGGCATAACATTTGACGAGCTCGTGCAATGGATGGTGGAGGACGCCTCGCTCGGTCGGTAAGACGGCAGAGGCTTCGATCTGACCTGAGAGCGGCAGCCATCGGGGTTGTCGTGCTTTTGCGTGAGCGGCTGCAGCGCGGCCGCCGCGCCAGGATCGCCCGTCGTCAGGAGCGGACCAAGAGCCCGCATCGCGTCATCGCCTTCCTGGAAACCTACGCGCCGCCGCGGATCGGCGTGGTGTTCACCGCGCTGGTGCTGCTCGGCAGCGTCGCGCTCGGCGTCGTCAAGGGCGGCCATCTCGACGAGGTGACCACCGCGCTGAGCGACGCCCGCAACGCGGTCGCCAACGTCGCCGGGTTCCGGATCACCAATGTGGCGATCTCCGGCCGCAAGCAGCTCACCCATGACGAGGTGCTGGCGATCGGTGGCGTCACCGGCCGCTCCTCGCTGTTGTTTCTCGATGCGGCGACCGTCCGCGACAAATTGAAAGCCAATCCGTGGATCGCCGACGCCACCGTGCTCAAGCTCTATCCGGGCCAGCTCACCATCGACATCACCGAGCGCTCGGCCTTCGCGCGCTGGCAGTTGCAGGGCCGGCTCGCGGTGATCGCCGATGATGGCGCGGTGCTGGAGCCCTATGTGGCGCGCCGCTTCGCCGCGCTGCCGCTGGTGGTCGGCAAGGGCGCCGAGACCCACGCCAAGGATTTCGTCGCGCTGCTGTCGCGCTATCCGCAGGTCAATTCGGTGGTAATGGCGGCGGTCTATGTCGGCGAGCGCCGCTGGAACCTGCGGCTGAAGAACGGCCTCGACATCCGGCTGCCGGAAAACGAGGTCGGCAACGCGCTCGCCACCTTGAGCAAGCTCGACGCCGAGGACCGGCTGTTGTCGCGCGACATCGTCGCCGTCGACATGCGGCTGCCGGACCGGCTGACGGTGCGATTGTCCGAGGACGCCGCCAAGGCGCGCGACGAATTGTTCAACAAGGACAAGAAAGCCAAGAAGAAGGCTGGCGACGCATGACCGGCCTCGATCACAACCAGGCGCCGAAGACCCGGCCGATGTCGCACAAGCGCTCGGCGCTGGTGGCGTCGCTCGATATCGGAACCAGCAAGATCGCCTGCCTGATCGCAAGGCTGACGCCGTGCCCGCCCAACGAGGCGCTGCGCGGCCGCAGCCACGCCATCGAACTGGTCGGCTACAGCCAGATCCAGTCGCGCGGCGTCAAGGCCGGCGCGGTGATCGATCTCGCCGAATGCGAACGCGCGGTGCGCCAGGCGGTGGCTTTGGCCGAAGGCATGGCCAAGGTGCGGGTCGAATCCGTGCTGCTGTCGGTGTCGGCCGGCCGGCTGCAGGGCCAACTGGTGGAAGCCTCGGCGGAAATCCGCGGCGGCGCGGTGACTTCCGACGACGTCACAAGGGTGACCAGCGCCGGGATGCATCACGCCACGCCGCCGGGCCGCACCGTGCTGCATACGCTGCCGGTCAGCTACACGCTCGACGGCGTCAAAGGCATTCGCGATCCGCGCGGCATGGTGGCGCGGGCGTTCGGCGTCGACATGAACGTCGTCACCGTCGACGGCACCGTCGCCAAGAACCTGATGCTGGTGGTGGAACGCTGCCACCTCAACGTCGAAGCCATGGCGGCGAGTCCATATGTCGCAGGGCTGTCGGTTTTGACCGACGACGAGGCCGATATCGGTGCCGCGGTGGTCGAAATGGGGGCGGGAACTACCACGATCGCCACTTATTCGGCCGGACGCTTCGTTCATGCCTCGGGATTTGCGGTCGGCGGGCAACACATCACGATGGATTTGGCCCGCGGACTGGGGGCTTGCATTGCAGATGCCGAGCGAATCAAGACGTTATATGGCACCGTGCTGACTGGCGGTTCCGATGCTCGCGAGTTGATGTCGGTGCCTAGCGCCGGGGACAACGAGCGGGATGCCCCGCAGATCATCTCCCGCGCTCAGATCGCCAACATCGTGCGGCATCGGGCCGAGGAGATTTTTGAAATGGTCAGGGACCGGCTCGCAGATTCCCCGTTCGCGGCAGAGCCGCGGGCGCGGGTGGTGCTGAGCGGCGGCGCCTCGCAGCTCACCGGACTGCCCGAACTCGCCACCCGGATTCTCGGCCGCCCGGTGCGGATCGGCCGGCCGCTCGGCTTCGGCCGGCTGCCCAGTGAGGCCAAGAGCGCTTCCTTCGCGGTGCCGACCGGGCTTCTGGTCTATCCGCAATATGCGCATCTCGAACACGTCGAGCCGCGCAACATGCGCCATCACAAGACCGGCACCAATGGTTACTTCGGGAAGGTCGGCCGATGGCTGCGCGAGGGCTTCTGATGACTATCGTTTCACCGCTTCAATTCCCATCCACTCTCCCGGTTGTCGGCCGGGGACATCGCGATTCAACGCGCGCGTAATCGAGAGGCACCCATGACCATCAATCTCAACGTCCCTGATATTCGCGAGCTGAGGCCCCGGATCACCGTGTTCGGTGTCGGCGGCGCCGGCGGCAACGCCGTCAACAACATGATCACCGCCGGATTGCAGGGCGTCGATTTCGTGGTCGCCAACACCGACGCGCAGGCGCTGACGATGTCGAAGGCCGAGCGCCTGGTGCAGATGGGCACCCAGGTGACGCAGGGCCTCGGCGCCGGTTCGCAGCCCGACGTCGGCGCCGCCGCCGCGCAGGAGGTGATCGACGAGATCCGCGATCATCTGTCGGGTGCCAACATGGTGTTCGTCACCGCCGGCATGGGCGGCGGCACCGGCACCGGCGCCGCGCCGGTGATCGCCAAGGCCGCGCGTGAGATGGGCATCCTGACGGTCGGCGTGGTTACCAAGCCGTTCCACTTCGAGGGCCAGCGCCGGATGCGCACCGCGGAGTCCGGCATCACCGAATTGCACAAGGTGGTCGACACGCTGTTGATCATCCCGAACCAGAACCTGTTCCGGGTCGCCAACGAGAAAACCACCTTCGCCGACGCCTTCGCGATGGCCGACCAGGTGCTGTATTCCGGCGTCGCCTGCATCACCGACCTGATGGTCAAGGAAGGCCTGATCAATCTCGACTTCGCCGACGTCCGCGCGGTGATGCGCGAGATGGGCAAGGCGATGATGGGCACCGGCGAGGCCTCCGGCGAGAAGCGGGCGTTGACCGCCGCCGAAGCCGCGATCGCCAACCCGTTGATCGACGATTCCTCGATGAAGGGCGCCCGCGGGCTGTTGATCTCGATCACCGGCGGCAAGGACCTGACGCTGTTCGAAGTCGACGAAGCCGCCACCCGCATCCGCGAAGAGGTCGACCAGGACGCCAACATCATCGTCGGCGCCACCTTCGACGAAAGCCTCGATGGCGTGATCCGGGTCTCGGTGGTCGCCACCGGCATCGAGCAGGCCCAGCTCGCCCGCAATCTCGCAGCCCCCGCCGGCGCTGCGCCGGCCGCGCCCGCGAACGGCGGCGCTCCCGACGGCCGGCTGGCCGATCTGACCGCGCGGCTGCGCGCCGACCAGCAGCGTGCCCAGGACGCCGCCCCGGCGGCGCCCCGCCCGACCACCGCCGCCGCACCGCGCGCGCCGTCCAACACCGTCGAGCGCGCCGCTTTGGCGGCGATCGCCGCCGCGGTCGGCACCGAGCAGATGCCGCAGGGCATCGCGCCGCAGCCGGCGTCCTATGGCGACGTCACCGTGCGCGCCATCGCCCAAAAGCCGTCGCTGTTTCCGGACCCGGAGCCGGTCCGCCAGGTCGTCGAGGAAGAACCGCCGGCCCCGGAATCGTTCATTCCGCAGCAGCCGGATCGCGCAGCGATTCGCTCGCCGCGGATGCCGAAGTTCGAGGAACTGCCGATGCCGGCGCAGAACGAGATCCGTCAGGCGCAGGGCGAAACCGAGGACGATCATCCGCACAAGACCCGGATGTCGCTGTTGCAGCGTCTCGCCAATGTCGGCCTCGGCCGGCGCGAGGACGACGGCGAGCCGCCGGTGTCGGCGCGTCCCGCCGGCCCGGCGATGGCGCCGATGCCGCCGTTGCCGGAGCGCAAGCCGCAGCGCAGCGTCGCCGAACAGATGGCGTCCGAGCCGGTGTCGGAGTACGCGCGTCGTCCGGCGCCGCAAGGACTCGACCTCCATGGCCGCCCGGCGCCTGTGGCTCATCCGCCACAGGGCGACGATCATCTGGATATCCCCGCCTTCCTGCGGCGCCAATCCAAGTGAGGCGTGTGTAACAATCGGGGCAACCCACTGGCCTCGGCGGAACTCGCCGAGGCCATTATTCTTCGCAGTGCAGCATCCGCGGCTGTCGCGTAACCTCCTGCGAAGACATAAGAATAGGCGAGCGGCGGGAGGCTATTGCAAGTTTTCCGATGCCACGATCGGAGCGGAATTCGGTCAACCGGCGGCGGCTTTGCGGCGGAGTTAGGGTAACAATCCGTAAAAAAGCGTGAGTTGGTGGTGTTTGTGACAGTGGGTATGGTTTTCTGACATTGGGGACATTGAAGGCGAGTCGCCGGATCTTCGGCTCTGCATCGTTCTTCAACTGGGTCATTGGTGGGCAGACTAGCTATGAAATTCAGTCGTCAGACCACGCTTCGTTCGCAGGCCACGGTGACGGGCGTCGGTGTCCATTCCGGCCTTCCAGTGAATCTCTCCATCGGACCCGCGGATGTAAACGCGGGTTTTATTTTTGTCCGCACGGGTCTGGACGGCGCTGACCGCGAGGTCCGCGCCTCGGCGAAGTCGGTGATCGCCACCGAGCTTGCCACCGTGCTGGGCGACACCGACGGCCCGCTGGTCTCCACCGCCGAACACGTGCTCGCCGCGCTGCGCGGCATGGGCATCGACAACGCCATCATCGAAGTCGACGGCCCCGAAGTGCCGATCATGGACGGCAGCGCCGCCGCCTTCGTCGCCGCGATCGACCAGGCCGGCATGCGCGAACAGTCGGCGCCGCGCCGTTTCATCCAGGTCTTGAAGCCGGTGCAGGTCGCGATCGGCGATTCCTTCGGCGAGTTGCGGCCCCATGCCAACGGCTTTCGCGCCGAAGTCGAAATCGACTTCGCCCATCCGCTGATCGGCCGGCAGAACTACATTCTCAACCTCAGCCCGGAAAATTTCCGCCGCGAAGTCTGCCGCGCCCGCACCTTCGGCAGCATGACCGACGTGGCGCGGCTGTGGAGCCTGGGCTACGCGCTCGGCGCTTCGTTCGACAATTCCATCGTGTTCGACGACACCAGGATGCTCAACACCGAAGGGTTGCGTTACGCCGACGAATGCGCGCGCCACAAGGTGCTCGACGCGGTCGGCGATCTGGCGCTGGCCGGACTGCCGCTGCTCGGCGCCTACCGTTCGGTGCGCGGCGGCCACAAGCTCAACCACGCCGTGCTGACCACGCTTCTGGCCGATCACAGCGCCTGGCGGGTGATCGAGGCCGAGCCGGCGCGGCGTCCGCGCGGCCACGCCGAAGTGGTCAGCGGCATGCTCGGCGGCATGGTGGCGCCGGCCTACGGCCCCGACGTCTCCTGACCGGCTTGCGCCGCGACCCCGGTCGGGCGTTCGGCGTTGCGGGGCGCGGGATGGCGCGCTGCGCAATCGGTTCCGAAGTTAACCACAGCCGCGGCGGTCGCCACCCGATCGCCTTATTCCGGGCGAAATGCCTGCGTACTCGGTTGGTTCATCGACCTTTTTGGGCTAAACCGCCTGCGGTCGCGCGGTCAGCTTCGAGCACGTCGATGGGGCTCCATGGCGATGCTCGTGGATCGCGCAGCGGGCAGGGCATCACAGGCATCAGGTAACATATGTCGGCACAACGTGTGACGCCCGGATTGCGGGAACTGGTTGTCCTTTGCGGCGGCATTCGCGCCGCCCGCGGCTTGCGGTTCGCCGCCGGCCTGATCGTGCTGACGCTGCCGCTGTCCGGCTGCGGCACCGGCGCGCTGTGGGACAAGTTCATGACCAAGGACGAGACCTACACCGACGAGCCCGCCGACAAGCTCTACAATGAGGGCTTGTACCTGATGAACAAGGGCAAGGACCCCAAGGCCGCCTCGAAGAAATTCGAAGAGGTCGACCGCCAGCATCCTTATTCCGACTGGGCGCGCAAATCGCTGTTGATGTCGGCCTACGCGTTCTACGAAGCTGGCGACTACGACAGCTGCATCGGCTCGGCGACGCGCTACGTCACCATGCATCCCGGCAGCCCGGACGCCGCCTACGCGCAATATCTGATCGCCGCCTCGCATTACGACCAGATCCCGGACATCTCCCGCGACCAGGGCCGCACCGAAAAGGCGATCGCCGCGCTCGAAGAGGTGATCCGCAAATATCCGACCTCGGAATACGCCACCTCCGCCAAGAAGAAGCTGGAAGGCGCCCGCGACCAGTTGGCCGGCAAGGAAATGAATGTCGGGCGCTATTACATGGAAAAGCGCGATTACACCGCGGCGATCAACCGCTTCAAGACCGTGGTGACGCGCTACCAGACCACACGCCACGTCGAGGAGGCGCTGGCGCGGCTGACCGAGGCCTATATGGCGATCGGCATCGTCGGCGAGGCGCAGACCGCCGCCGCCGTGCTTGGCCACAACTTTCCTGACAGCAAGTGGTACCAAGACGCCTACAATCTAGTAAAGTCCGGCGGAGTTGAGCCGAGCGAGAACCAGGGGTCCTACATCAGTAAGGCCTTCAGGAAGCTCGGCCTCGGTTAGGAACATCCTCGCATGCTGGCCCGCCTGTCGATCCGTGACATCGTCCTGATCGAACGGTTGGATATCGAATTCTGCCGCGGTCTTGCGGTGTTGACCGGCGAAACCGGCGCCGGCAAGTCGATTTTGCTCGACGCCTTCGCGCTGGCGCTGGGCGGCCGCGGCGACGCTGGCCTGGTGCGCCACGGCGCCGAGCACGGCCAGGTCACCGCGGCGTTCGACGTGGCACGCGGCCATCCGGCGTTCGCGATCCTCGCCGCCAACGGCCTCGACGACGCCAGTCCCGACGATTCTTCGGAAATGATCCTGCGCCGCGTGCAGCTCGCCGACGGCCGCACCCGCGCCTTCATCAACGACCAGACCGTCAGCGTGCAGACTTTGAAAGCCGTCGGCTCTTCCCTGGTCGAAATCCACGGCCAGCACGACGAGCGCGCGCTGGTCGATGCCGCCACCCACCGCCGGCTGCTCGACGCCTTCGCCGGGCTGGAGAAGGACGTCGCTGCCCTCGAGACGTTGTGGGACGCTCGCCGCGCCGCCCGCGCGGCACTCGAGGCGCACCGCGCCGGCATGGAGCGCGCCGCGCGCGAGGCGGACTTTTTGCGCCACGCCGCCGACGAGCTGAAGAAGCTCAACCCCAAGGACGGCGAGGAGACCACGCTCGCCGAGCGCCGCGCCACCATGATGCAGGGCGAGAAGATCGCCGGCGATCTGCGCGAGGCGCAGGAGGCGGTCAGCGGCCATCATTCGCCGGTGGCGGCGCTTTCGGCGGCGGTGCGCCGGCTGGAGCGCCGCGCCGGCAACGCGCCGGCCTTGATCGACCCCGCGGTGAAGGCCATCGATGCCGCGATCAACGCGCTGGAGGAGGCCGACCAGCATCTCACCGCGGCCCTGATCGCGGCGGATTTCGATCCCTTGGAACTGGAGCGGATCGAGGAGCGATTGTTCGCGCTGCGCGCCGCGTCGCGCAAATACACCACGCCGGTCGACGGTCTCGCAGCATTGGCGGCGAAATACGCCGCCGAGGTCGCGCTGATCGATGCCGGCGCCGGGCAATTGAAGGCGCTGGAGGGCAAGGCCGCCGAGGCCGATTCCCGCTATGCCGCAGCCGCCGCCAAGCTGTCGGCGGCGCGGGCAAAAGCCGCGGACAAGCTCAACAAGGCGGTAAACGGCGAGTTGGCGCCGCTCAAGCTCGAGCGTGCCAAATTCATCACCCAGGTCGAGACCGATCAGGCCGCGCCCGGCCCGCAGGGCTGCGACCGCGTCGAATTCTGGGTGCAGACCAACCCCGGCACCAAGCCGGGGCCTTTGATGAAGGTCGCCTCCGGCGGCGAGCTGTCGCGCTTCCTGCTGGCGCTCAAAGTGGTGCTGTCGGACAAGGGCTCGGCGCCGACGCTGGTGTTCGACGAAATCGACACCGGGGTCGGCGGGGCGGTCGCCGATGCGATCGGCGCCCGGCTGGCGCGCTTGGCCGCCAAGGTGCAGGTGATGGCGGTGACCCACGCCCCGCAGGTCGCCGCGCGCGCCGACCAGCATCTGTTGATCTCCAAGGACGCGCTCGACAAGGGCAAGCGCGTCGCCACGCGCGTCGACGCGCTCAAGGCCGACCGCAGGCGCGAGGAAATCGCCCGCATGCTGGCCGGCGCCGAGATCACCGCCGAGGCGCGGGCGGCGGCCGATCAGTTGATCAAGGCGGCGGGGTAGGGCTCTTTCCCTCGCCCCGCTTGCGGGGAGAGGGTGGCGAGACAAGCGAAGCTTGTCGGGCCGGGTGAGGGGGCGCCGCGTTCTGTCGAGGCGCCCCCTCACCCGACCCGGCTTCGCTGCGCTTCGCCGGGTCGACCTCTCCCCGCAAGCGGGGAGAGGTGAAGGGCACGATGACTTTTCACCATTCGATCTTCATTGTATCGCTTGCCGATGGCCAAGAAATCAACCGTTCCCATCGACCTCGACAAGCTCACCAAGGCCAAAGCCAAGGTCGAGCTGAAACGGCTGTCGCTCGAGATCGAACGCCACAACAACGCCTATTATCAGGAAGACGCGCCGAAGATTTCCGACGCCGACTACGACGCGCTGCGCCGCCGCGTCGAAGCCATCGAGGCCAAGTTTCCGGAGCTGGTCAGCGCCGACTCGCCGACGCAAAAGGTCGGCGCCGCGCCGGCGCGCGGCTTTGCCAAGGTGCAGCACGCGGTGCCGATGCTGTCGCTTGGCAACGCGTTCTCCGACGACGAGGTCACCGAATTCCTCGCCCGGGTGCGGCGGTTTCTCAAACTCGACGCCGAGGAAATTCCGGCGATCGTCGCCGAGCCGAAGATCGACGGGCTGTCGCTGTCGCTGCGCTATGAGCATGGCGAATTGGTGCGCGCCGCCACCCGCGGCGACGGTTTTGTCGGCGAGGACGTCACCGCCAACGTCCGCACCATCGACGACATTCCGAACGAGTTGAAAGGCAAGACGATCCCCGCCGCCTGCGAATTACGCGGCGAGGTCTACATGCTGAAGAGCGATTTCCTCGCACTCAACGCCCGCCAGGAAGAGGCCGGCGAAGCGCCGTTCGCCAATCCGCGCAATTCGGCGGCGGGCTCGCTGCGGCAGAAGGACGTCGCGATCACCGCGTCGCGGCCGTTGAAATTCTTCGCCTATGCCTGGGGCGAATTCATCGATCCGCCCGAAGACACTCAGCACGGCATGTTGGCGTGGCTGAAGCGCGCCGGCTTCACCGTCAATCCCAAGATCACACTCTGCAAGAGCGTCGATGACGCGTTGGCGTTCTATCGCAAGATCGGCGAAGAGCGCGCGCAGCTCCCCTACGACATCGACGGCGTGGTCTACAAGGTCGACCGGCTGGACTATCAGGAACGGCTCGGCTTTGCCGGCCGCGCGCCGCGCTGGGCGATCGCGCATAAATTCGCCGCCGAGCAGGCCACCACGATCCTCAACGGCATCGAAATCCAGGTCGGCCGCACCGGCGCGCTGACCCCGGTGGCGCGTTTGCAGCCGGTCACGGTCGGCGGCGTGGTGGTGCAGAACGCCACGCTGCACAACGAGGACTACATCAAGAGCCTCGACATCCACGTCGGCGACACCGTGGTGGTGCAGCGCGCCGGCGACGTCATTCCGCAGATCGTCAGCGTGGTGGCGGACAAGCGGCCGAAGCACGCCGAGGCGTATGCGTTTCCGCACAAATGCCCCGTGTGTCACAGTCACGCTGTGCGCGAGGAGGGCGAGGTGGTGTGGCGCTGCAGTGGCGCCTTGGTCTGCCCGGCGCAGGCCGTGGAGCGGCTGAAGCATTTCGTGTCGCGGCTGGCGTTCGATATCGACGGCCTGGGCGAGAAGCAGATCGAACTGTTTCACGACAAGGGCTGGGTCAAGGAGCCGTCCGATATCTTCACTCTGAAGCAGCGCAACGGAACGCTCAAGCTTGAAGAGATTGAAGGCTATGGCGAGACCTCGGTGCGCAACCTGTTCGCCGCGATCGACGCGCGGCGCGAGATCGAGCTGAACCGGCTGATCTTCGCGCTCGGCATTCGCCATGTCGGCGAAGGCAATGCCAAGCTGTTGGCGCGGCATTACGGCAGCTTCGATGCGTTTCGTGACGCGATGCTGGCCGCGGCCGCGGGACAGGTGGCAGAGGGCAACGATTCCGAAGCCTATCAGGATCTCAACAATATCGGCGGGGTGGGCGAGATCGTCGCTGACGCGATCGTCGAGTTCTTCGCCGAGCAGCGCAACGTCAAGGCGCTCGATAAGTTGCGTAGTGAATTGGACAAGGTGCTGCCGGTCGAGCAGGCGAAGCAAGACACCGCCGTCGCCGGCAAGACCGTGGTGTTCACCGGGTCGTTGACCAAATTCACCCGCGACGAGGCCAAGGCCGCCGCCGAGCGATTAGGTGCCAAGGTGGCGGGCTCGGTGTCGAAGAAGACCGACTATGTGGTCGCCGGCGAAGACGCCGGCTCCAAGCTCACCAAGGCGCGCGACCTCGGCGTCGCGGTTTTGACCGAGGACGAGTGGCTGGCGTTGATCGAAGGGTAGCGGCGTTGCCGTTGGGCTGGCGGTGATGCAAAGGGCGTAGCTACACTTGCGCCGTCATCCTGAGGCGACCGAGCGCAGCGAGGGCCTCGAAGGATGGGCCGCAGGCACGCGCAGCCGCATCCTTCGAGACGCCGGGCTTCGCTGCGCTACGCCGGGCTCCTCAGGATGACGTCGTTGTCCTGGAGGCGCCCGGTACTAACCGAATACGAATGGCTGACGTTGATCGAAGGGTGATGTGACGCTGCCGTGCGCGATCGCCGTGCTTGCTACTGGCTGTTCGCGCATAGCCACCGCTGTCGTCTCGAGCATAGCCACCCGATCGCCGTCATCCTGAGGTGCCCGAGCACAGCGATGGCCTCGAAGGATGGGCCGCAGGCACGCGCAGCCGCATCCTTCGAGACGCCCGGCTTCGCTGCGCTACGCCGGCCTCCTCAGGATGACGGCGTTGTACTAGTGGCTTCGTTTTGCACCACGTCCTTGCACTACGTTTTGCGCTACGTTCATGTGGTGTCCTTGCAGGGCACGGCACGCGACGCGTCACAACAACCCGGTTTCTTCTTCCTCGGCCTGTTCGATCAGGTCCTCGGTGGCGATCACGCCGCCGCGCGGCACCAGGAAGATCATCGACGCCGCGCAGGCCAGGGACAGCACCACGATGGCGATGTTGAGCGGCACCGGGGTTGCAAAATGCCCGCCGAGCCAGGCGCCGAATTGCGAGCACAGCGCGCCGAACCCCATCTGCAAAAACCCCATCAACCCCGACGCGGTGCCGGCGGCCTGCGGCTTGATGCTGATGGCGCCGGCGGCGGAATTCGACATCACGAAGGCGTTGGCGAAGGTGATCAGCATGTGGGTGCCGAACAGCCAGTTCGGCTGCTGATTGTAGCCGAGCAGGCCCCAGGTCAGGTTCAGCGCGGCGCCGAGAAATTGCAGCGCCAGGCCAAGCCAGATCAGCCGCTCCAGCGAGTGCCGCGGCGAGAACCGCACGCAGCACAGATTGCCGATCAGATAGGCGAGGCCGGAGGTCGCGAACCAGGCGCCGTATTCGGCCGAGCTTCGTCCCATCTGCGTCACCACCACATAGGGCCCGCCGCCGGCGAAGGTGAAGATGATCGAGGACGCCAGCACCTGGCACAGCACATAGCCGACGAAGGCGCGGCTGGTGGTCAGGCTGCGCGCATCGGACAGAAAACTCGCGCCCGGCGGGCGGTCGGCGGCACGCCGTGTCTCCGGCAGCGCCACCGCGATGACAATCGTGACCAAGACCGACACCAGCGCGATGACGTAGAAGATCGCGCGCCAGCCGAGGCTGGTTTCGATCACGCCGCCGAGCAGCGGGCTCAGCATCTGCGCGATCATCATCACCGCGACCACCAGGCTGATCATGCTGCCGACGCGGTCGCGGGCGTAGAGGTCGCGGATGATGGCGCGGCTGATTACCATGCCGGAGGCGCCGCCGAGCGCCTGCAGGAACCGGGCGGCGATCAGTTGCGGCAGGGTCTCGGCGAAGATGCAGCCGACGCTCGCCAGCATCATCAGCGCCAGCCCGCCGAGCAGCACCGGGCGGCGGCCGAGCTTGTCGGATAAGGGCCCGAGTACGATCTGCGAAAACGCGATCCCGACCATGAACAGCGACACCGTCATCTGCGCGATCGAGATGTCGCGGCCGAACACGTTGGCCAGCATCGGCAGCGCCGGCACCAGAATGTACATCGAGATCGGCGCCGCCCCGGTCATCGCGACCAGCAGCAGCAGCATCGAGCGGGAGATCAGTTGATCGCGAGGTTCGGCGGTGGGCGTCTTGCCGGTCAGTCCATGCATGAGGTGGCGTTGCCAGTCCTGACCGATGTTGCGATGGCTCGACTGTACCGAGGCCGCTGCCGCGCGAGCAGCGGCTTTTCGGAATACCGCTACTCGATTTTCGGGACCGTGGCCGCCAGCGGCTGCGTCGCGGCGTCGAGCCACAGCTTGTCGGCGTCGTCGAGTTGTGGAGACACCTCGCGCCGCACTTTTGCGTGATAATCGTCAAGCCAGCCGATCTCGGCGTCGCTGAGCGAACCGACGTCGATCAGCCGTCGATCGATCGGCGCCAGCGTCAGCGTCTCGAAGCCGTTGATCGGCTTTTCGGCGCCGTCGATCGCGGCCGCAACCACCAGTTCGAGATTCTCGATGCGGATGCCGAAACAGCCGGCCTTGTAGTAGCCGGGCTCGTTGGACAGGATCATGCCGCGCTTCAAGGGCGTGGTGCCGAGCTTGGAGATCCGCGCCGGGCCTTCGTGCACCGACAGGTAGGAGCCTACGCCGTGGCCGGTGCCGTGCTCGAAATCGATGCCGGCCTGCCAGAGAAATTGCCGCGCCAGGGTGTCGAGCTGTGCGCCGGTGGTGCCGTCGGGGAAGATCGCGCGTGCGATCGCGATGTGGCCGCGCAGCACCCGCGTGAAGCGGTCGCGCATTTCCGCGGTCGGCGCGCCAATCGCGATGGTGCGGGTGACGTCGGTGGTGCCGTCCTGATATTGCGCGCCGGAATCGATCAGCAGCAGGTCGCCGAGCGCGATCCGCCGGTTGCTCTTGCGGGTGACGCGATAATGCACGATGGCGCCGTTCGGTCCGGTGCCGGAAATGGTGGGGAAGGAGACGTCCTTCAGCGCGCCGGTGTCGCGGCGGAAACTCTCCAGCGCTTCCACCGCGTCGATCTCGGTCAATTTGCCGCACGGCGCCTCGTTGTCGATGAAGGCGAGAAATCGCGCCAGCGCCACCGCGTCGCGGCGATGCGCGGCCTTTGTGCCTGCGATCTCGGTTGGGTTTTTCACTGCCTTCAGCAGCGTCACCGGATCGGCGCCGCGCAGCGGCTTGCCGCCGGCGGCATCGATCAACCTGGTCAGCGCGTCGGCGGCGGTGGCGGCGTCGAGCGCGATCGCGGCGCCGGTCTGCGCCAGCGCGGTCAATGCCGGCGTCAACGCGTCGGGCTCCTTCACCTCGGCGCTGTGCTCGAGATGATCGCGGGCGCTGTTCGACAGCTTGCGATGATCGATGAACACGGTCGGCCGGCCGTCGCGCGGCAGCAGCGCGTAGGACAATGGCAGCGGCGTGTGCGAGACGTCGGCGCCGCGAATGTTGAAGGTCCAGGCCACGGCGTGGGAGTCCGATAGCACCAGCGCGTCGGCGCCGAGTGGGCCGAGTTCCGCGCGAATCCGGCCGAGCTTGTCGGCCTCGCTCTCGCCGGCGAACTGCAGGCCGTGCACCGCGACAGGTCCGAGCGGCGGCGCCGGGCGTTCGCTCCACACCGCGTCGAGCGGGTTGCCGTCGACCGCGACCAGTTCGGCACCGGCCTTGGTGCAGGCTTGTGCCAGCCGTTCGGCTGCCGCGGAAGTGTGCAGCCAAGGATCAAATCCGAGGCGGTCGCCGGGTTTCAGATGCGCGCCAAGCCAGTGTTCCGGCGGTAGTTCTACCAGCGGTTGGACACTCCAGGCCCGGCCATCGACCTGATGCGCGGCCTGCAGCGTGTAGCGGCCGTCGACAAACACTGCGGCCTGATCGACCAGAACGATCGCCAGACCGGCCGATCCGGTGAATCCGGTAAGCCAGGCCAGCCGCTCTTCCGAGGGCGCGACATATTCGTTTTGTTGCTGATCGGCGCGGGGAATCACGAATCCGCTGAGCCTTCGCCGCAGCAATTCCTCGAGAAACGCGGCGAGCCGCGCGGTGAGGGCGACGCCGCTGTCCGGCTCCTCGAAGGTTTGAAACAGGGCTTCGAACATCGCTCGCTGTCCTCCTGGTCCGACGCTGCCGCAATCGTGAAGCAAATCAACCTCGTATTGGCACGCATCGTGCATGAAATACAGTGCTTAACAACGCAACGGCGAGACCCTTTTTGCTGCAAGGCAAGGCTTCCGCTGCAACTGGGGAAATCCCGGGAGTGTTTCAACTCAACGATGAGGGGATACACATGCCTGCTTTCACGTTTGAGAAGATATCGCCGCCGGCGCGCGGCGGTCCAAGTCCCAAACCTGAAAAGAAGCAACGCGGCCTGATTATCCAGATCCTGGATCGCTTCGTTGACGCCCGACGCCCGCATCCCGACGCCGATGAGTCGACCGGCGAACAATCGCCACCCCGATAACCCCAACCGGATCGATCGCAGCGCCCGCGCCGCGTGCGGTTTCAGCCGCGGCGCAGCAGCACGCTGCTCCAGCCCTCGACGATGATGGCCTTCACCAGCACCAGGCCGCGGGCGCGATAGGCCGCGATCACGCCGCGGGTCTGCGCCGGCAATAGCCCGGACAGAATGACGTCGGCTGACGGCGCCAGATGCGCCGCCATCGGCGTCGCCAATTGCCGCAGCGGATTGGCCAGGATATTGGCCAGCACCAGATCGAACGGTGCGGCTTTTCGAAACTGCGCGTCGGCAAATCCCGCGGCGCAGATGCCGCCGAACAGAGTGCCCACCCCGTTCAGCCGCGCATTGTCGCGCGCCACCCGCACCGAGACCGGATCGATATCGCTGGCGGTGACATGGCGCTGCAGCGCCTTGGCCGCAGCGATGGCCAGCACGCCGGTGCCGGTGCCGAGGTCGAGCACGTGGCGCGGGGTGCGGCGCTTCAAGACGTCGTCGAGCAGCAGCAGGCAGCCGCGGGTGGTGCCGTGATGGCCGGTGCCGAACGCCAGCGCGGCCTCGATCTCGATGCCGAGCTTGTTGCGCGGCACCCGGTCGCGATCATGCGCGCCATGCACCACGAAGCGGCCTGCGGGGACGGGATCGAGCCCCTCCAGGCTGGCGCGGACCCAGTCCTTGGCTTCCACGGTGTCGAAGGCGAGCGCTGCGGCCACGGCGTCGCCGGCGGCCAGTGCCACCAGGCGGCGCACCGCGGCCTGGTTCGGCGGCTCGGCGAAGTTCAGCGCCAGGTCCCAGGCCCCGTCGATGCGCTCGAAGGCAGTGACGGCGGCGGCGCCGTCGTCGAAACATTCGGTCAACAGATCGACGACGCGGCGGGCGGTCGGCTCATCGCCGATCGCGGCGCTGGCGCGAAAGGTGGTCGGGGTCTCGGGCACTAAACCGTGATCTGCCTTTTCGAGTTAGAAAGATGTGGGGTGCTTAAGAGTACGGATTGGAAATAATCCTCATCCAAGAATCTGAGAACCTTCTTTAATTCAGCTTTATTCTCAGGCAGAACAAGAACAGACTTCTCACCTACGATTGTTGTATTCAGATCAATGCCGAAAACAAGCGCGACTTTCTTTGTCTCTTCAAGATCGATTTTGTCGAGGATCGCGCTCTGCATCACCAAAGCGACCTTTCTTCTCACCCAACTATCGGAGGCTGCGACGAAGTTAGAAACATCAGCCACGTGCACACTATTAGACAGGTCCCTTAGATCTTCGTCCGTCGCCTCCTTGTAATACTGAGTGAGGTCAAGGATTTGACGAGCCGCGTGAAAGCTAAAAAAACGCAATTTGCTGTCTTCAAGTATCGCGGCGACGCGCGTATCCAGCGTTAAGCCGACACCTTCAATCTTGCGATAGACATTTGCTGCATGGAAGAGCGATAATCCACGGTTTGACAAGACCTTTCGCTTGTCAAAAGTTTGCATCAGCACAATCTGTTGTGATCCTTCAGTCCTCCCCGAGAATAGCGCTTTGATACCCTCAAATTCTGCTGTCGTTGGTGCGATCTCAGGTACGCTTAGAGGATTTGCGACGGCGTGGTGCAAGTTGTCGATGTCATCATAGTCGCTTATTGACAGACACTCTCCCTCTTCAGGCTTATACTTTCCATCAAAGGCGATCTCTTCTTGGGCGGCAGAACGAAAATCTGCTTCCTGATCTCTAAAGAGCGCGCTGACCTCATTTTGGATTTCAGCTGATAGAGGGATGCGCAATACTCGCCGAGAACTGTCCCGTGTTAGTGCGAAGAGATTCATTTCCAAACCTGCAAAGCATCGATGATGAGATTTTTTTGACCAGTTTAACGTCTTTGGGGTCGTTGATCTGACGGTTCGTTATCAGTGTGTAGACCATGCCATTCGCTGATTCTGCCTTATAGAACTTAAAGCCAAATACGCGCATGAGCGGGCTCGGAATGGAAGCGTCCGTGAACCAGAATACAACCCATGCAGCCAAAACTAGAGCGATGACAATGCCTGCCGTGATATCCGACGCTCGCCCAAAAAAAGGGAATATGTACGTGGCGACAATCCCGAAAAGTAAAACGTCGTTCGACTCAATCTTTTTTGCGTGAAACGGGAGGGCCTCTCCATGGCATTTCAATGCGGATAGAATGTAAGCGACCGACAAACTCCCAATAACTCCGGCTACGACGTAATAAATAGCATCCCAGAATACGCCGCCCGCGAGAAGGCGCATTACGCCAATGCTGATGAGAGCAGGCGAGAACGCGGAAAGAAACAGCAATGCCTTAAGCGCATTTCTCATCGTGTTTGCCAAAGACAAAATCTCGAAAAGAACATAACGTGAACATACATGATTACTTGTTACTGTGCAAGGGGTGAATCAGTGAGCATAAGGCCCGAGAGCCGCAGGGTTTGCCGGACGCGGCGCATAGCACCATACCTATTGTCTTGAAAACCTTGTCCTCGAGACGGAGTCCGTTGCAGGCGTTGCCCCGCAGGCCTGTGGACTCGGCAGAAGTGGTAGAACGCGACGTGCAGCGCCGGCCCGTGGCAGCGGGTCCCAAACTTCGTGGTGACGTAATGGCTAAGTGTGCAGCGGCTCATCGACAAGGTTAGGCGCGGAGGGCAGAAAAAGTTGTGAGACGACCGGAGGTATGCGGCTCGACAGAATTTGACTGAAACCCACCACTGCTTCTTCACAGCTTTTCAGCGGCTTATCCAGAGCTTTTCATCGCATTGTGCACCGGATTATACAGGACTTGTGCACAGCTTTGGCAGCGGTTTTGCAGGGCTTTCCAACATTTTCGCGCGGCGTTTATGGCGACATTCTAGGCTTTATTTCAGTAGGTTGCGGTCCATATTAAAACCGATTTGTCATGAAGAATGCGCGGTGGTCGCGCAAAATCGCCTGCGCGGCGTTGTGCCCCGGCGCGCCAGTGACACCGCCGCCGGGATGCGCGCCGGAGCCGCAGTGGTAGAGGCCTTTGACGGCGCCGCGGTAGTGGGCGTAGCCAAGCATCGGCCGCGCCGAGAACAATTGGTTGAGCGACAGCGCGCCGTGGAAGATGTCGCCGCCGACGAGGCCGAAGTCGCGCTCCAGATCCAGCGGCGACAGCGCCTTGCGGCCGATCACGCTTTGCGCGAAGCCGGGAGCGTGGCGGTCGACGGTGGCGATCATCAGGTCGGCGACGGCGTCGCGGTGCTGGTCCCAGGACGAGCCGTCGGGCAGCGTCGGGGCGACGTGCTGGCAGAACAGGCTGGCGACATGCTGGCCGGGCGGTGCCAGCGAATCGTCGAGCGTCGAGGGGATCAGCATCTCCACCACCGGCTCGCGGCTCCAGCCGTGCTCGCGGGCGTCGTGCCAGGCGCGATCCATGTAGCCCAGGCTCGGCGCGATGATGATGCCGGCGCTGAGGTGGTCGCCGCCGCCCGGCAGCACGCTGAATGACGGTAATTCGCTCAGCGCGACGTTGATCCGGAAGGTGCCGGAGCCGTTGCGCCAACGCGTCATCCGCTCGCGGAAGCCGTCCGGCTGCGCATTGGCCGGCAACAGTCTGGTGTAGAGCAGCTTCGGGTTGACGTTACTGGCGACATATTTCGCCCTGATGGCGCGGCCGTCGTCGAGCGTCACTCCGACGACGCGGTCGCGCTCGACCAGGATTTCGCGGACCCCGGCGGAGGTCTCGATCTCGGCGCCGGCGCCGCGCGCCGCGGCCGCCATCGCTTGCGTGATCGCGCCCATGCCGCCGATCGCGTGGCCCCAGATCCCCTTCTTGCCGTTCACCTCGCCGAAGGCGTGGTGCAGCATCACATAGGCTGAGCCGGCGGCGTAGGGGCTGGCGTAGTTGCCGACGATGGCGTCGAAGCCGAACAGCGCCTTCACCAGATCGCTCTCGAACCAGTCGTCCAGCATGTCGCCGGCCGAGCCGGTGAACAGGTCGAGCAACATGCGCTGCTGCGGCAGCGACAGCCCGCGCAAAATATTGGCGGTGCCGAGCGCGTTGATCGCCTCGCGGATCGCGCCGACGCCGAAGCCCTCGACCAGATTCGGCGGCGCCCGCAGCACGAATTGCCGCAGCACGTCGGCGATGGCTTCGAGCTCGGCCATGAAGCGGCCGATCTTGCCGGCGTCGGCCTTGCTGAGTTTCTTCACCGACCGCTCGGTGCGGCCTTCGCCGGTCAGCAGGTAGCGGCCGTGCGGCCCCGGCAAAAAATTCTGCGCCCGGCGCTCGACAATGCGCAGCCCGTGGTCGTGGAGCTTGAGGTCGGCGATGATCTTCGGATTGAGCAGGCTGACGGTATAGGCGGCGACCGAATTGCGGAAACCGGGGTGAAATTCCTCCGTCACCGCGGCGCCGCCGACCACGGCGCGGCGCTCCACCACCTTCACCCGCAAGCCGCTCATCGCGAGGTAGGCCGCGCAGGTGAGGCCGTTGTGGCCGGCCCCGATGATCAAGACGTCACAATCCGACATGGCCATTCACAATGGTTCGGTGAAATTCAAAACGCCGTGGCGGCGTGCCACGGGCGGGCCTTTATCGAAGAGTTGAATGACCGGCACAAGCGCGCGGTGTAGGATCACATCACAGCTTCCTTCGCCTGTCTCGCCTTCTGCTCTCGCTCGTCGCTCGCGAGTCCGGCGCCGCCCGGTGCCGCCGCATCACGTTGGAGCCCCCATGACGTCGTCGACGCCCGCCGCCACCTCGGAGCCGATCGCCCGGTCCCGCAACGGCTTGATCCTGATCGTCTACACCGCCGCGATCTTCACCAGCGCATTGCTGTTGTTCTCGGTGCAGCCGCTGTTCACCAAAATGGTGCTGCCGCGGCTCGGCGGCTCGCCGGCGGTGTGGTCGGTGGCGATGGTGTTCTTCCAGTCGCTGCTGCTCGGCGGCTACGCCTACGCGCATTATCTGATGCGGCTGCGTAGCCGCACCATCCCGGTGCTGGTGCATCTGTTGCTGCTGGTGGTGGCGTTTTTCGGCCTACCACTGTCGATCGCGGGGGGCTGGGGCACGCCGCCGTCGAGCGGTTACGCGTTCTGGCTGCTCGGGCTGTTCGCTGTGTCGATCGGGCTGCCGTTCTTCGCGCTAGCCGCCAACAATCCGCTGCTGCAGGCCTGGTTCGTGCGCACCGGCCATCCTGACGGCCATGACCCGTATTTTCTCTATGCCTCGTCGAATATCGGCAGCTTCCTGGCGCTGTTGTCCTATCCGCTGCTGCTGGAGCCGATGCTGTCGCTGCGCACGCAGAACCTGGTATGGACCGCCGGCTACGCGCTGCTGATCATGCTGATCCTGGGCTGCGGCTGGCTGCTGCTGCAATCGCCGAGCCAGACCCTACGCGCTGAGGCCGAGGACGTCGCCGCACCGGCGCCATCCTGGGCGCTGCGGGCGCGTTGGATCTTTCTCGCCGCGGTGCCGTCCGGGCTGCTGATCGCGGTGACCGCGCATATCTCCACCGACGTCGCCGCAGCGCCTCTGTTATGGGTGCTGCCGCTGTCGCTGTATCTGTTGACCTGGGTGCTGGTGTTCCAGTCGCGGCCGCTGTTGCCGCACAGATGGATGCTCGGGCTGCAGCCGATCGCCATCGCCGGGGTGCTGGTGCTGTTGGCCTATGGCGGCGAGCAGAATCTGCTGCTGACGCTGGGCGGCCACCAGCTCTGTTTCTTCATCATCGCGATGGCCTGCCACGGCGAATTGGCGCGCACCCGGCCGGCGGCGAGCCATCTCACCGGCTTCTACGTCGCGCTGTCGTTCGGCGGCATGCTCGGCGGGCTGTTCGCCGGGCTGTTAGCGCCCTACACGTTTTCCTGGATCGCGGAATATCCGATCCTGCTGGCGCTGGCGGCGTTGTGCCGGCCGCCGCGCGCCGAGCCGCTGCCGCATTGGAGCCGCTGGTACTGGCTGGCGCTCGCCGTGGTCGCGGTGGCGCTGCTGGCGCCGAGTCTCAAAGGCGGTGCGCTGTTCGACTGGCTGGAGACCCACCGCGTGGTGGTGATCGGCGACGTCGCGCTGCTGGCGATCTTTGCCGCGCTGGTGCTGCGCGCCAACCGCTGGAAAATCGCCGTCACGGTGGCGCTCGGGCTGGTGCTGCTGCGCGTCTATCCCTACGAGGACGGCCGGGTCGACACCGTGCGCAGCTTCTTCGGCGTCCACAAGATCGTGGTGACGGCGAACGGCCAGTATCACGTGCTGATGCACGGCACCACGATCCACGGCGCGCAGAAGATGCTGAACGACGACGGCTCGCCGGTCAGCGGGCGGCCGGAGCCGATTTCCTACTACTACAAGGACGGCGGCATCGGGCAGGGCATCAGCGCGATCCGTGCCCGCAAGGGCGGTCCGCTGCGGGTCGCGGTGATCGGGCTGGGCTCCGGCTCCTTGACCTGCGCCGCCGCCCCCGGCGAGGCCTGGAAATTCTTCGAGATCGACCAGTCGATGGTCGATACCGCGCGCGATCCGAAATACTTCACCTTCGTGAAAAGCTGCGCGCCTGACCTGCAGCCGGTGATGGGCGACGCAAGGCTGACCTTCGCGCAGGAGCCGGACGGGGTCTATGATCTGATCATCGTCGATGCCTATTCCTCGGACGCGATCCCGATTCATCTCGCCACGCAGGAGGCGATGGCGATCTACAAGGCCAAGCTGGCGCCGCAGGGCGCAGTGCTGATGCACGTTTCCAATCGGCATCTCGAACTCGCCAGCGTAGTGGTCGGCATCGCCGACGCCAACCATCTTAAGAGCTGGGTGTATTCGGAGGATTCCGGCCGCGACGCCGAATACATCTTCTCCACTTCGGTGGTGGTGTCGGCGCGCGACGGCGCCGATGTCGGCGCGCTGGCGGCCTCGGATCAGTGGACGTTGACCGAGGCCGACGCCAACCAGCGGGTGTGGACCGACGATTATTCCAACGTGCTCGGCGCGGTGTGGCGCCGGTTACGCGACGGCGAGCAGTGAAGTGACCCGCTGCCGCCGCGCTCCGCCGCCGGCTCAGTCGTCATAGCCGTAATAGCTGCGCGGCGCGTAATAGGGGCGCGGCGCATAGACCTGCGGCGCGTAGACCCGGGAGCCGTAATATTGCGTTTGCGGCTGCTGCGGCGCGGCCTGCGCATCCTGATAGCGGCGATAGCCGCGCGGCGCGGGGTAGCGCGCCTGATCGGAACTGCCGTCGGCCGGGTAGATGTAGCCGTCGTCGGCAACCTGCGGCGCGATCCGCTGCGGCGCCGGCTGCGGCGCAAGCTCGACAGGGGCGCCGGCGCCGTCATAGTCCGGCGCGGGCGCGCGGCGGGCCACCGCGGTATTGGCCTTCGGCTTCGGATTGCGCGCCAGCGCCACCTGCGCCGAGCCGGTGAGGCTCACCGTGGTGTTGAGCACGCCCTCGCTCTGCACCAGCGCGTACAGCGTCGAGGCATTGGCGCGGGACAGCCGCACGCAGCCGTGCGAGACCGGGACCCCGAGCCGGCCCTCGGAATCGGTGCCGTGGATGGCGTGGCCGACCTTGGTGAAGAAGATCGAATGCGGCATCGGCGCGTCGTCGAATTCCTTGGAGTAGTGATCCTCCTCCATGCGGAAGGCGCGGAAGCTGCCGTTCGGGGTTTCGTGCGACGGATTACCGGTCGAAACCGGCCAGCGGTAGCGCTCGACGCCGTCGACCGCGACGGTCATCTGCTGGGCGTCCTTGTCGACGGTGATCGAGACTTTGGCCTGCGCGAGGTCGCAGCCGACCAGAAACATCAGGGCGGATAACGCAACGAGATACGAACGCATGAGAGGTTTGGCCTCCTGGCCGTGATCCGACGTGCACGCTTCGTGCCCCTGCTATATGCACATCGGTCGCAGAAGTTTCCAGAGGCGGCTCGCTGCATCGTTAATCGCAGCACATGGCGGCAGCATGGCGTGGCGAACAATCCGCCGCAACGCGCGATCGTTCGATCGGCGGCGCCGCATGGAACTTTCGTTCCAGCGCCGGGTTACACCGGGCGCGTCCCACCGCTGGGACAGGGGACGGCAATCCAGAGGATTCCATCATGAAGACAATGATTTCGACGCTTGCGCTTCGCCCGGCCCGCTCGCCGGCGAAGCTGTTGCTGGCGAGCGCCGCGCTTGCGCTGGCGTTGCTGGCGATTCCGCACACCGTCAACGCCCAGGGCATCATCGGCGGCGCCGAGCGCGGCTCCCGCGAAGGCAACCGCGCGGCCGGTCCGATCGGTGGCGTGGTGGGCGGCGCGGTCGGTGCCGGGGTCGGCGGTGTGGTCGGCGGCGTCAACGGCGTGCTCGGCGTGCCGGATCGCGGCTATCGCGGTCATCGCTGCCGCGGCTACTACCGCCACGGCCATTATCGCTGCTATCGCTGACCAACGCTTGCTGTAACGCAAGAGCGCGGCCGGATCGGCCGCGCTTTTTTGTGGGCGGCGCGGCGCGCGGTCAGTTCTTCAGCCGGTAGCCGGTTTTGAAGATCCACCACACCGTCGCCATGCAGATCACGAGGAAGCCGAGCGTGATGCCGAGGCTGACGCTGAGGCTGACGTCGGAGATTTCGTAGAAGCTCCAGCGGAAGCCGCTGATCAGATAGACCACCGGATTGAGCATCGCCACGGTCTGCCAGCCGGGCGGCAGCATGTTGATCGAGTAAAAACTGCCGCCGAGGAAGGTCAGCGGCGAGATCACCAGCAACGGAATCACCTGCAGCTGTTCGAAATTGCCGGCCCACACCCCGATGATGAAGCCGAACAGGCTGAAGGTCACCGCGGTCAGCACCAGGAAGGCCAGCATCCAGAACGGATGCATGACGTGCAGCGGCACGAACAGCCCGGCGGTGCACAGGATGATCAGCCCGAGCACGATCGATTTGCTGGCGGCGGCGCCGACATAGCCGAGCACGGCCTCGAAGAACGACACCGGCGCCGACAACAATTCGTAGATGGTGCCGGAGAATTTCGGAAAATAGATGCCGAACGAGGCGTTGGACACGCTCTGGGTCAGGATCGACAGCATGATCAGCCCGGGCACGATGAAGGTGCCGTAGCTGACGCCCTCGATCTGGGTGATGCGCGAGCCGATCGCGGCGCCGAACACCACGAAATACAATGACGTCGACAGCACCGGCGACACCACGCTTTGCAGCAGCGTGCGCCAGGTCCGCGCCATTTCGAACAGATAGATCGCCCGTACCGCCCGGTGGTTCATGATTACGCCCTCACCAGGCTGACGAAGATGTCTTCCAGCGAGCTCTGCGTGGTGTCGAGATCGTGGAAGCGGATGCCGGCCTCGCGCAGCGCTGCGAGCAGCCCGGTGATGCCGGTGCGCTCCGACTTGCTGTCGTAAGTGTAGATCATCTGGCTGCCGGCCTCGGCCAGCGCCAGATTGTACTCGGCGAGTTGCGGCGGGATCGCCTCGACCTTGCCGATCAGATGCAGCTTCAGCCGTTTCTTGCCGAGCTTCTGCATCAAGGCGGCCTTCTGTTCGACCAGGATGATCTCGCCCTTGTTGATGACGCCGATGCGGTCGGCCATCTCCTCGGCTTCCTCGATGTAATGCGTGGTGAGGATGATGGTGACGCCGGTGGCGCGCAGCGCCCGCACCACTTCCCACATCCCCTTGCGCAATTCGACGTCGACGCCGGCGGTCGGCTCGTCGAGGAACAGGATCTGCGGTTCGTGCGACAGCGCCTTGGCGATCATCACCCGGCGCTTCATGCCGCCGGACAGCGTGATGATCCGGGAATCCTTGCGCTCCCACAGCGACAGGTCGCGCAGCACCTTTTCGATATAGGCCGGGTCGGCCTTCTTGCCGAACAGCCCGCGGCTATAGCTCACCGTCGCCCACACCGTCTCGAACGCGTCGGTGTGCAATTCCTGCGGCACCAGCCCGATCAGTGAGCGCGCCGCGCGATAGTCGGCGATGTTGTCGTGACCGTCGACCGTCACCGTGCCGGCGTTCGGATTGGCGATGCCGCAAATGATGCTGATCAGCGTGGTCTTGCCGGCGCCGTTCGGCCCCAGCAGCGCGAAGATCTCGCCGCGGTCGATCTTGAGCGAAACGTCGTTCAGCGCCTTCAGGCCGGAGCCATAGGTTTTCGACATATGGGAAACGTTGATAATCGGGGGCATCCAGCTCTTCGGGTCTGACGGGGCGATGATCGGCGAACGCAACAGGCCGGGCGGCGCGGCGCGCGACGGCGCGCGGGGAGGGCACAGATATGAACTGCGCTTGCGGTTTGCAATCCGGCGCCCAAGATCGCGACGCAACGCCGTATTTTCAACGGGTTAGCGCGGGGCGACGGGCCGGGCGCCGGCTCGCCCGGGCCCTGGGAACCTTGGCGGCCTCCGCGACGTTGCCACGCATGGTTGAATCCCTGCCGTCCGAGCCCGCCGAGCCCGCAAGCCGCGGCGCGGGCCACCCGACGAAGCGGCTGCTGGTCGCGGCGATGGCGGCGCTGTTGATCGTCGGCGGCGCGGTGGCGTGGCGGATCACCGCGAGCCCGGTGGCCGCGCCGGTCGCCAAGCTGGCGCCGCCGCCGAAAAATCCGCAGCTCGACGAATTGATCGACAGCACCAAGGCGCTCGGCGTCTCACAGCAGGAAGCGATCGACCAGTTGCAGGAGGTGCAGGATCTGCTGCGCGCCCAGCAGGCCGAGACCAAGCGGGCCAGCGATCGGGTGGCCGCGCTAAGCGCCAAGCTCGACGCGCTGCAGCAATCCTTCGCCAGCGCGCCGCCTCCGGCTGCCGAAGCGGCCGTTGCCGAGCAGGCCGAGCCGCCGCGCGCACACGCCGGCAAGGCGCAGCGCAGCCGTGCCGCGCATCGCCCGCGCGGCAAGCGGAGCCGCGGTGCGGCGCGGCGCTGATCGGGTTTAACAACTGTGGTCCGAAACTCCCGCTCAGTCCGCGACCGGCCACTCGATCTCGACCAGCGTGGCGCCGTCGGCGAGTGCCACGAAACCGGGATCGCGCTGCAGCTCCTCGAAACTGCGCGGCGCTTTCAAGCCGATCGTGCCGTCCGGGTTGCTCGACTCTTCGCCGGCGGCCTCCAGCGCCTCGATGGCTTCCTCGAGCGCTTCGTCGTAGCTGTCGCCGGCGGTGACCAGGCCCGGCAGGTCGGGGAACGAGACGTCAAAATGGCCGGCGCGGTCGCGGATCACGGCGATGTAGAGCGGCATGTCAGTTCAGCCTGTCAGCATGGTCTTGAACGATGTCGGGCCGCTATTCAGCAGCATGGGCCTGCGCCGGGAATGCGATAACTGCAATCATCGCGTCCCTGGCGTCCTCAATAAATTCGGGATCCTGCCTTAACTGATCGATGGTCCGCGGCGGTCGAAAGCCTGCCGAACCATCTTCATTCACCCAGTCTTCCGCAGCAAAGCTGAGCACCTCGGAGGCCTGCTGCAGGGCCTCATCCAGCGTATCTCCCGCCGTGATGACGCCGGGAATGTCAGGAAACGATACGCCATAGCAGCTGTCGGGATCCTTATGGATCAATGCAATATAGTGGGGCATCAATCTTTGCTCCAACCTGCCTGCCGATAAATACTTCGCACCGTCCCAAGCGCAATATCTCGTCTGGGGTGGGGGACGATCACCATTCGCTTGGAGACCCGATGTCGAAACTTATGGTGCGACCCATTCACGCTGATCCGTTCGAATCCTTCGCGCTCCAAACGGCGGACGATGTCGCGACTGTCCCTCAACATAGCGTGCCCCAGCCAGAGCCAGCATTTTATGCCGCTCCGTGATGGCCTGCTACCTATAAACCTACACCCGCTCCACGAAACTATCGACCACCTTCTTTTCGCCGGCCTTGTCGAAGGCGATGGTGAGTTTGTTGCCGTCGACCCGGACCACATCGCCATAGCCGAATTTCTGGTGAAACACCCGATCCTTCAGCGCGAAGTCGGAATTGGTGCCGGTGGATTTCGCCACCAGTTCGCCCTCGATGGTGAGCGGCGCGCGCTTCTTGGCGAAATGATCAACTTCGCCGCGCGACGAGGCGAACGGCGCTTGCTCCTCGCCGAAGCCGTTGCCGCCGCTGCCGCGGTTGTTGCGCGCGCGCTGGGCCTGGGCGCGCTGCCAGCCCGGCGTGGTGTAGCTCGAGCCGAAGGATTCCATGGTGTCGAAGCGCGAGGAGCCGTAGCCGCCGGCGCCGCCCCAGCCGGAGCCGCCCTTGGATTCGGTGATCTCGACGTGATCGGCCGGCAATTCGTCAAGAAAGCGCGACGGCAGCGTCGTGTTCCAGGTGCCGTGGATCCGGCGGTTGGAGGCGAAGTACAACTTTGCGCGCTTGCGGGCGCGGGTGATGCCGACATGGGCGAGCCGGCGTTCTTCTTCGAGCCCGGCGCGGCCCTGTTCGTCGAGCGCGCGTTGATGCGGAAACAGCCCTTCCTCCCAGCCCGGCAGGAACACGTTGTCGAATTCCAGCCCCTTGGCGGAATGCAGCGTCATCACGCTGACCGCGTCCTCGTCGGCGCCGCCCTCGCGGTCCATCACCAGCGAGATGTGTTCGAGAAAGCCCTGCAGGTTCTCGAACTCTTCCATCGAGCGGACGAGTTCCTTGAGGTTCTCGAGCCGCCCGGCGGCGTCGGCGGACCGGTCCTTTTGCCACATCTCGGTGTAGCCGCTTTCGTCGAGCACGATCTCGGCCAACTCGGTATGGGTCTTGACGTCGCGCTGCACGCGCCAGCGGTCGAAGCTCATCATCAGTTCGCGCAGGCTGCCGCGCGCCTTCGGCTTCAACTCGTCGGTATCGACCACCGCGCGCGCCGCGTCCGACAGCGAGATTTTTCGCTTGCGGGCATGGTCGTGCAATAGCTGCACGGTGGCGTCGCCGAGGCCGCGTTTCGGCACGTTGACGATGCGCTCGAAGGCGAGGTCGTCGGCCGGCGAATTGATCACCCGCAGATAGGCCAGCGCGTCGCGGATTTCGGCGCGCTCGTAGAACCGCGGGCCGCCGATCACCCGGTAGGGCAGCCCGAGCGTGACGAAGCGGTCTTCGAATTCGCGCATCTGGAACGAGGCGCGCACCAGGATGGCGATGTCGTTGAGCTTGGCGCCGTCGCGCTGCAGCTGTTCGATCTCCTCGCCGATCGCGCGGGCTTCCTCTTCGGAATCCCACGAGCCGGTGACGGTGACTTTTTCGCCGTCGACGTCCTCGGTGCGCAGCGTCTTGCCGAGCCGGCCTTCGTTGTGCGCGATCAGGTGCGAGGCGGCCGCGAGGATGTGGCCGGTGGAGCGATAATTGCGCTCCAGCCGGATGATCTTGGCGCCGGGGAAATCGTGGTCGAAGCGCAGGATGTTGTCGACCTCGGCGCCGCGCCAGCCATAGATCGACTGGTCGTCGTCGCCGACGCAGCAGATGTTGCGGGTGGTCGGGGTGGCGGAGATAGCGCCAGGTGCAGACTGCTCCCTCTCCCCGCCTGCGGGGAGAGGGGTGAGGTGAGGGGGCGTCTCCGCAGCCTGAGAATCCGCGATCTGCTGGGGCGCCCCCTCACCCGGATTGCTGCGCAATCCCACCTCTCCCCGCAAGCGGGGAGAGGTGGAAGACGGCGCCTGCGCCAACAGCCGCAGCCAGAGATATTGTGCGACGTTGGTGTCTTGATATTCGTCGACCAGGATGTACTTGAAGCGGTGCTGATACTGCCGCAGCACGTCGGGGTGTTCGCGGAACAGCCGGATGTTCTCCAACAGGAGATCGCCGAAATCCGCGGCGTTGAGCACCTTCAGCCGCTCCTGATAGGCGGCGTAGAGCTTGCCGCCGCGGCCGTTGCCGAATACAGCGGCTTCGCCGGCCGGCACCTGCTGTGGCGTCAGCCCGCGGTTCTTCCAGCCGTCGATCAAGCCGGCCAGCATCCGCGCCGGCCAGCGCTTGTCGTCGATATTGTCGGCGGCGAGCAGCTGCTTCAACAGCCGGATCTGGTCGTCGGTGTCGAGCACGGTGAAGTTGGAGGTAAGCTGCACCAGTTCGGCGTGATAGCGCAGGATGCGGCCGCCGATCGAATGGAAGGTGCCGAGCCACGGCATGCCTTCGACCGCCTGGCCGAGCATCTGGCCGAGCCGCAGCTTCATCTCGCGCGCCGCCTTGTTGGTGAAGGTCACCGAGAGGATTTCGCCGGGCCGGGCGCGGCCGCTGGAGAGGATATGCGCGATCCGCGAGGTCAAGACGCGGGTCTTGCCGGTGCCGGCGCCGGCCAGCACCAGCACCGGGCCGTCCAGCGTCTGCACCGCCTCGCTCTGTTCGGGATTGAGGCCGGACAGATAGGCCGGCATCGCCTGGGCGCGGGCGCGCGCAGCGATGCCGCCCGCGGCGGGTTGATAGCCGGGCAGGTCGTTGGCGAGGAGTTTTTTGGTCGGGTCGGTCATTGCGAATCGTCTTCCGCCCACGATGGCACCGCGGGCCGGTGCAGAGGAAGCCTCCATAGCGGGATATCCGCCATATAGGGGCTGATGATGCGGCTGCACAGCGTTGTGTTGCGATGGCGCCGCGGCGCGGCCGCGCCATCAGCGAAAACACTCGCTTTTCCGTGATTTCGTCGCCCGGTCACGGCAGGAACTTTTGTTCCGGCGACGGATTGTTTCGCCAGACGGCGCGGCGGCAGGCCACTCGCGCTCGAGCATGATCCCGAAAACTGGATCCCGCTTTTCGGACCAGATCATGCCCCATCAAAACCTAGAGCCTGCTCCGGGTCGAAACCGGATGTGAAATCGGAGGTCGTGTCATGTTGGGTTGGGTTGTTACGTTTCTCGTCGTCGCGTTGATCGCCGGCATTCTCGGCTTCGGCGGCATTGCCGGGGCCTCCATCGAAATCGCCAAGATCATCTTCTTCATCGCCGTGGTGCTGTTTCTGGTGTCGGCCGTGGTCGGCCTGGCGCGCGGCCGCACCCGGGTCTAGCTAACCGCGTTTCGAGGGCATCGCCACGCTGCGGCCGATGCCTTCGGGGCGCGTCACGCCGCGATGCGCCTCCGCCACCGCCGCGATGCGGGCGCGAATATCGGGTGGAAACGGCGCCGTCTTGCGCGTGCTCATGTCGACATGCAGCGTCATGTTTTCCGAGGTGGCGGACAGCCAGCCCTCGGTGGCGTGACGCAGCTCTTCGAATGTATGCAGCCGCTTGTCGTCGGCTTCGACCAGCAGGATCGTGACCTGCGCCGGGTCGCCGAGATGCAGTTCGCGCAGATAGCGCACATGGCACTCGGCGGTGAATGTCGAGCCGCCGCGGCTGGTCAGGTAGTCCGCGCCGATCCCCAGATGCCGCCACAGCTCGTCGATCGCGCGGTCGAACAGCACGTTGTAATAAGCCATGTTGAGATGGCCGTTGTAGTCGATCCATGGCGGCTCGATCGGCATCACCGATGCCACGAACGGAACCGGCAGCAGCGTGAGATCGTCGGCATCCAGCGTGGTCATCGGCTCTCCTTGTGCGGCGCTGCGGCGGATTCTTCCCATTGACCCCTCCGACGGCTTTTGACACTTTCGCGACCCTGCCTGAAGGAGTCGTGACGTGGGCCTGACCATCACCAATCAACCGAAGCGTGCCGAGCCCAAGGCGGTGGCCGCCGCCATTGAAGCGCTGGCCGCGCGGTTCGGCAACCGTTTGGTCACCTCGCAGGCGGTGCGCGAACAGCATGCCCACACCACCACCTGGCTGCCGTCGCAGCCGCCGGACGCCGTGGTGATGGCGCAAGACACCGCCGATATCCAGGACGTGGTGCGGATCTGCGCCAAGCACAGCGTGCCGGTGATCGCGTTCGGCACAGGCACCTCGCTGGAGGGCCAGATCAACGCGCCCGCAGGCGGGGTGTGCATCGACCTGCGCGATATGAACAAGATTCTGGCGGTGCACGCCGAGGACCTCGACTGCGTGATTCAGCCCGGCGTCACCCGCAAGGCGCTGAACGAGCATCTGCGCGACCAGGGCGTGTTCTTCCCGATCGATCCCGGCGCCGACGCCTCGATCGGCGGCATGGCCTCGACAAGGGCGTCGGGCACCAATGCGGTGCGCTACGGCACCATGCGCGACAACGTGCTGGCGCTGAAAGTGGTGCGCGGCGACGGCGAGATCATCACCACCGGCACGCGGGCGAAGAAATCATCTGCCGGCTACGATCTCACCCATCTGTTCGTCGGCGCCGAGGGCACGCTCGGCATCATCAGCGAACTGACCATCAAGCTGCGCGGTATTCCCGAGACCATCGCGGCGGCAGCCTGTTCTTTCGCAACGGTGCAGGGCGCCTGCCAGGCGACGATCCTGGCGATCCAGACCGGCATTCCCGTGGCGCGCATCGAGTTGATGAATGAGGCGCAGGTTCGCGCCAGCAACGCCTATTCGAAGCTGACCCTGGCGGAGACGCCGCTGTTGCTGCTCGAATTCCACGGC
>NZ_DASWPE010000040.1:0-114807 GCF_036404135.1 Rhodopseudomonas sp.
ATCGATGTGCTGGCGCCGGTCACAGCGCAGATCCTCGGCAGCCGGATGCCGCTGCAACTCGATCTGCCGTGGCTGTCTATCGTGCCGATCGCGGAAAGCCGCAGCTCCTATAACGGCCTGCTGGTGCTGGTGTTCATCGCGGTGTCGGCGTCGCTGGCCTGGCTGGCGATCCGCTGGCTGTCGTCGCATGCGGTGCGGCGCGGCCCGGCCTGGGGCTGCGGCTTCGACGAGGCGGTGCCGGCGGCGCAATATTCCGCGCAAGGTTTCGCCCAGCCGATCCGCCGGGTGTTCGGCACCCTGCTGTTCCAGGCCCGCGAGCATGTGACGATGCCGCCGCCGGGCGCGGCGACGCCGGCGCGACTCAGCGTCGAACTGCACGACCTGGTCTGGGAGCGGCTCTATGCCCCGATCGCCGGCATCGTCGGCTTTGCCGCCAACCGGCTCGACCGCTGGCAGATGCTATCGATCCGCGGCTATCTCAGCCTGGTGTTCGCCACCCTCGTCACGCTGCTATTGGTGCTCGCGATATGGTCGTGATCATCGACGATTTTGTGGTGCAGGGAATCCAGATGCTGCTGGTGTTCCTGCTGGCGCCGCTGCTCACCGGCTTCATCCGCAAGGTCAAGGCACGGCTGCTGCGCCGGCAGGGCGCCTCGGTGCTGCAGCCCTATCGCGACCTGCTGCGGCTGCTGCGCAAGGAAGTGGTGCTGGCCGACAACGCCTCCTGGCTGTTCCGCGCCACGCCCTATCTCACCTTCGCGGCGATCTGGGTCGCAGCCGCGCTGGTGCCGACCTTCGCCACCGGGCTATTGTTCAACTGGACCGCCGATCTGATCGTGATCGTGGCGCTGCTCGGCACCGCGCGGTTCTTCTTGGCATTGGCCGGCATGGACGTCGGCACCGCGTTCGGCGGGCTCGGCTCGTCCCGCGAGGTGATGATCGCAGCGCTCGCAGAGCCCGCGATGCTGCTGATCGTGTTCTGCGTGGCGCTGGTCGCGGGCTCGACGCAACTCTCCACGGTAGCCAATTTCATCGCTTCGTCGCAGGTCGGCTTACGCGTCTCGCTCGGCATGGCGATGATCGCGCTGGTGATCGTGGCGCTGGCGGAAAACGCCCGGATTCCGGTCGACAATCCCTCGACCCACCTCGAACTCACCATGGTGCACGAGGCGATGATCCTGGAATATTCCGGCCGGCATCTGGCGCTGATCGAATTCGGCGCGTTTCTCAAGCTCTTGCTGTATATCTCGCTGATCGGCTGTCTGTTTTTCCCGTGGGAAATCGCGATCTTCGGGGCCGGGCCGTTGTCCTATGTGATCGGCGCCGCGATGTATCTGCTGAAAGTGACCATCGCCGGCTTCCTGCTCGCGGTGTTTGAGACCGCGACCGCGAAGATGCGGGTGTTTCGCGTCCCGCAATTCCTCGGCGCCGCCCTGATGCTCGGCCTGCTCGGCACGCTGCTGTTGTTCGTATCGAAAAGCTTGTGATGCACAGTCTCGATTTCGATATCTCGCATTCGCTGGCCGGCGGCTTGGTGCTGATCAGCTTCATGATGCTGTACCAGGACCGGCTGTCTTCGCTGCTCAACGTGTTCGCGCTGCACGCGGTGACGCTGTCGCTGGCGGTGGCCTGGCAGGCGCTGATCCAGGACGCGCCGCACCTTTACGTCACCGCGGCGATCGCGCTGGTGTTCAAGGCGATCGTGATTCCGGTGGCGTTGCATCGCATCATCCGCCAACTCGGCATCCACCGCGACATCGAGACCGCGGTCGGCATCGGCCCGACCATGCTGGCCGGCATGGGCCTCGTGGCGCTGTCGATGGTGTTGATGCTGCGGGTCACCGCCGAGGCCGATGCGCTGGCGCGCGAGGATCTGGCCTTCGCGCTCTCCGTGGTGCTGCTCGGTCTGTTGGTGATGGTGACACGGCGCAACGCGGTCTCCCAGGTGGTCGGCTTCATGTCGCTGGAAAACGGCCTGGTGCTGGCCGCCACCGGCGCCAAGGGCATGCCGCTGGTGGTTGAGATCTCGGTCGCGTTCTCGATCCTGATCGCTTTCATCGTGATCGGCATCTTCCTGTTCCGGATCCGCGAACGCTTCGATTCGGTCGACGTCGCAGCGCTCGACGAATCCCGCGGAGAACGCCGATGACGCTTGGCGCGTTCAACCCGGTGCTCGGCGTGGTGCTGATCCCGATTTTCGCCGCGGCGCTGCTGGCGGCATTGCCCGGCTATCGGCTGACCGCGCGGCTCAACGTGCTGGCTTGTCTCGCCACCTTTGGCTGTGCGGTGTCGTTGCTGATCCTGCCGCGTCCGACGCCGGGGCCCTATGTGCTGGTCGACGACCTCAACATCGTATTCATCGTGCTGAATTCCTTCGTCGGGCTGACCACCAGCATCTTCAGCGCCAGCTACATCGCCCACGAATTGCAGACCGGCCGGCTGACCCCAGCCTATCTGCGGTTCTACCACGCGATGTATCAGATCATGATGTTCGGCATGAATTTGGCGTTCATGTCCAACAATATCGGGCTGATGTGGGTCGCGGTGGAAGTTGCGACGCTGACCACGGTGCTGATGGTCGGCATCTATCGCACCGAGGCGGCGCTGGAAGCCGCATGGAAATACTTCATCCTCGGCAGCGTCGGCATCGCCTTCGCGCTATTCGGCACCATTCTGGTCTATATGGCGGCGCGGCCGATCATCGGCGAGGGCCAGGACGCCATGATCTGGACGCTGTTGATCGAGCGCGCCTCGCAGTTCGATGCCGCCTTGCTCAACGTCGCCTTCGTGTTCCTGTTTCTCGGCTACGGCACCAAGGTGGGCCTCGCGCCGCTGCACGCCTGGCTGCCCGACGCCCACGCCGAGGGCCCGACGCCGATCTCCGCGGTGCTGTCGGGTCTGTTGCTGAACGTGGCGCTCTACGCGCTGTTGCGCTTCAAGATGCTGATGACCGCCAACCCCGACGCCATGGCGCCGGGCACGCTGATGGTGACGATGGGGCTGGTGTCGCTGATCTTCGCCGCCTTCATGCTATATCGCCGCCGCGACATCAAACGGCTGTTCGCCTATTCCTCGATCGAGCACATGGGCATCATCGTGTTCGCGTTCGGAATGGGCGGGCCGCTGGCGAATTTCGCCGGGCTGTTGCACATGGTGATGCACAGCCTGACCAAATCGGCGATCTTCTTCGCCGTCGGCCACGTCGCGCAGATCAAGGGCAGCCAGATGATCGACGATATCGGCGGCATCACCGAGACCCACCCCGCGCTGGGCTGGGGTCTGGTCGCCGGTGTGGTGGCGATCGCCGGCCTGCCGCCGCTCGGCATCTTCATGAGCGAATTCCTGGTGGTGAGTTCGACCTTTGCGCGGCAGCCGCTATTGGCGCTGCTCTTGGTGTTCGGCCTGTTGGTGGCGTTCGGCGCGCTGACGCTGCGGCTGACCGGCGTGGCGTTCGGCGAGCCGCGCGGTTCGACGCGGCCGGCCGAGGCGTCGTATCTGCCGATGTTCGCGCATCTGGCGCTGGTGCTGGTCGCGGGGATTTACCTGCCGGCGCCGATCGTGGTCTGGTTTCAGCATGTCGCCCACCTTCTTGGATAGCGCGAGGTCCCCATGCCGTCGCTGAGCGACCTGAAGCGGGAAGGTCTCCTTGCGCCGCAGCAGCGGCCATGGCCGCGCATCGTGGTCGACGAAGTGCTGTGGAGCGGCGCCGCGACCTCGGTCGCCGAGCGCCGGCTGACGCTGCTGGCGCTGTGGGGCGAACCCGCCGCGGTGCACATGGCGGTGCTCGAGCCGCCGACCGCCGAGGTCGCGGTGATCAGCCTGGATTGTCCGAACCGGCGCTTTCCCTCGGTCGGCGCGCTGCATCCGCCGGCGCTGCGGCTGGAGCGCGCGATCCACGATCTGTTCGGCCTGCTGCCGACAGGCTCGCCCGATCCGCGGCCATGGCTCGATCACGGCCGATGGGGCGTGACGGCACCGCTCGGCGCGCGCACGCCGGCGGCAACGCAGCCGGCTTATCCATTCTTGCCGGTCGAGGGCGAGGGGCTGCATCAGGTGGCGGTCGGCCCGGTGCATGCCGGCATCATCGAGCCCGGGCATTTCCGCTTCACTGCCTCCGGCGAGACCGTGGTGCGGCTGGAGCAGCGGCTCGGCTATGTCCACAAGGGCATCGAAGGTATGATGGTAGGCGCTTCGCTGCAGCAGGGCGGCAAACTTGCCGGCCGGGTCTCGGGCGACAGCACCGTCGCCTACGCCTATGCGTTTTCGCGCGCCGCCGAGGCCGCGCTGCAGATCGAAGCGCCGCCGCGCGCGGTCTGGCTGCGCGCGCTCTTAGCCGAGCTGGAGCGGCTCGCCAATCATCTCGGCGACATCGGCGCGATCTGCAATGACGCGGCGTTCGCGCTGATGCTGGCGCATTGCGGCGTGCTGCGCGAAAACGTGCTGCGCGCCGCCACCACCGCGTTCGGCCATCGGCTGATGCGCGACGTCATCATTCCGGGCGGCGTTGGCCGCGATCTCTCCGCCGACGGCCGCGCCGCGATCGAAGCCGCGCTGGTGTCGATCCGCCAGCACTTCCCGACGCTGGTCGAACTCTACGACGAGACCGCCTCGCTGCAGGACCGCACCGTCGGCACCGGCGCGGTGAGCCCGGAGCTGGTCGAGCAATACGGCGCCGGCGGCTTCGTTGGCCGCGGCTCGGGTCGTGCCTTCGATACCAGGCGCAAGCTGTGCTATCCGCCCTACGGCCAGCTGCGCTTCGAGGTGCCGATGTTGACCGAGGGCGACGTCAATGCGCGGGTCTGGGTGCGGATCCGCGAGGTCGAGCAGAGCATGGCGATGATCGACCAGATCCTCGACAAATTGCCTGCCGGCGAACTTGTCGCGCCGCTGCCCGTGATTGCCGAGGACCGCGAGGGACTTAGCCTGGTCGAAGGCTTCCGCGGCGACGTGCTGGTGTGGCTGCGATTGACCGACGGCGCGATCGCGCGCTGCCATCTGCGCGATCCGTCGTGGTTTCAGTGGCCGCTGTTAGAAGCCGCGATCGAGGGCAACATCGTCGCCGACTTTCCGCTCTGCAACAAATCGTTCAACTGCTCCTATTCCGGGCCGGATCTGTGAAGGAAAGCGCGGATGCGTGATCTGTTGTTTCAGGGCCTGTTCCGGCGTCCGCATACCGAGCCTGCGCCGGCGCTGGATCAGGCCGCGGTGCAAGAACTCGTGACCTCGCTCGGCGACCTGGCGCGGCATCGGCTCGGCCGCAGTCTTTCGATCCGCGAGGTCGATGCCGGCTCCTGCAACGGCTGCGAACTGGAAATCCACGCGCTCGGCAACGCCTATTACGACGTCGAGCGGTTCGGCATCCGCTTCGTCGCCTCGCCGCGCCATGCCGATGTGTTGCTGGTCACCGGGCCGGTGAGCAAGAATATGCGTGACGCGCTGAAGGCCACCTATGACGCCACGCCGGCGCCGAAATGGGTGGTCGCGCTCGGCGATTGCGCCAAGGACGGCGGCTGCTTCGCCGGCAGCTATGCGGTGGAGGGCGGGGTGTCCGCGGTGATCCCGGTCGATCTGCACATTCTGGGCTGCCCGCCGCCGCCGTTGCAGATCCTGCAGGGACTGCTGGCGCTGCTCGACCGCGTGGATGCCAAGGTGTGACCGACGCGAGTCGCTGATTGAATTGCGAGCTGCGTTACGCCGCCACGAGTCGTCCCTGCGCACGCAGCGACTCATACGGCGCGGCGTTGCTTGTGGGCACCGGGCGGTGAGGATTTTTCTCGCCGCCGACGCCAGGGGGATGGGTCTCTGCGCACGCAGGGACGACTCGTGGGTGGGCGTGCTGGTGGGTGAGGAGGGCGCCGGCTCAGCGCTTGCGCTTCGGCAGGTCGACCCGGGCCTCGACGAATTCCGGCGGGCCTTCGGTGAGCCGGTGGATGCGGCGATCGCGCTCTTCGGACGGCGCATCGGGATCGATAAGTCGGCCGATCTGACTGGCGGCGAGTTCGACCGCCCGCGCGGTGCGGACCGCTTTGGCCGGCTTGACCGGGGCCGCGATCGACAGCCCGATCTGCACCAGCCGCTGCACCGCTTCCGCGCGCGAAACCAGATTGAGCGCCGCCCATTCATCGACCGCCGCCAACGTCGCAGGCTGCAATCGAGCCGGAATCGCCTCGCCGGATTTCGCTGCCGCCGGCCGTTCGAGTGATTTCCCCTGCTTGGCGTCGGTTTGCTTGATCATGCATAAGTGTGTACCTGAAAAACCACTCGGGCGGAAGGCGAAGTTCGGTTTCCGGGCTATTCATCACCATGAAGAAGCCGGTATCCTTTGTGAGTTTCCGAGCCGAATTGACCGTCGCGGCGGGCTCGGGATCGGCCGGACAATTCCGCTTTCATTCCGGCTTTCGCCTTGCTTTCATCTCGCGTCCTTTTCGCTCGTTTCACTGGATCCATCGGATGAGAATCGTTCAAGATCGGCCGGCTGATCGCTCTGGGGTGCGACCACTGACGGGCCTGCCGCCGCTGTTGCTCGCCGGGCTGCGCCATAGCGGGACAGGCTTGTTGGCGCTGGCGCTGGCCGGGGCACCCTCGCTGGCGCTGGCCGCGGTGGATTCCGCCGCGCTGCCGCGCAACCTGTCGCCGTGGGGGATGTTTCAGAACGCCGACATCGTGGTGAAGCTGGTGATGGTGGGGCTGGCGCTGGCCTCGCTGGCGACCTGGACGGTGTGGCTGTCGAAGACCGTCGAATTGCGCCGCGCCACCGAACGTGCGTTGCAGCGGCTGGCGACGCTGGAGAGTGACACCTCGCTGCACGACATCGAGCAGAATTGCGCGGGCGCCGACGATGCGGTGGCGCAGCTGATCCAGTCGGCGTCGCGCGAGGCCAGCCTGTCCGGCGGGGTGTTCGACGACGCCTTCAAGGAGCGCGTGGCGCTGCGGCTGGAGCGCGTCGAGGGCGCACTGGCGCGGCGGATCGCGCGCGGCACCGGCATCCTGGCGACGATCGGCGCGACCTCGCCGTTCATCGGCCTGTTCGGCACGGTGTGGGGCATCATGAACGCCTTCATCGGCATCTCGCAGGCGCACACCACCAATCTCGCGGTGGTGGCGCCGGGCATCGCCGAGGCGTTGCTGGCCACCGCGCTCGGCCTGGTCGCCGCGATCCCGGCGGTGGTGATCTACAATCATCTGGCGCGGGTGATCGCGGCCTATCGGGCGCTGCTCGGCGATGCCTCGGCGCAGGTGCTGCTGCTGCTCAGCCGCGGCCAGGGCCGCCGCGGCGCGCGGCTCGGCCGGGCGGCGGAGTAGGTCATGGCGGTGAGGCTCGGCGGTTCGCGACGAAGCGGCGGCGACGACGATCTGGTCGAAGCCCACGAGATCAACGTCACGCCGTTCATCGACGTGATGCTGGTGCTGTTGATCATCTTCATGGTGGCGGCGCCGCTGGCCACCGTCGATCTCGGCGTCGATCTGCCGGCCTCGACCGTGGAGCCGCAGCCGCGGCCGGAGCAGCCGGTATTCGTCACCCTGAAGCCCGACCTGTCGGTCGCGGTCGGCGAGGAGGTGATCGCGCGCGAGGCGCTGCCGGGCTCGCTCGATGCCGCTACCAAGGGCCAGAAGGACGAGCGGATCTATCTGCGCGCCGACAAGGCGGTGAGCTATGGCGAGCTGATGGCGGTGATGAACCTGCTGCGCGACGCCGGCTATCTGAAGATTGCTCTGGTGGGCCTCGATGGCCGAAGCGAGTGAGGTCAATCCGTTTGCGCTGCATGGCGCGACGGATCGCTCGGCGAGCCGGCGCTGGGCGCTGTCGGCGATCGTCGTCGTTGCGATGCATGTCGGGCTGATCGCGGCCGGCATCGCCTGGTACGCGAGCTCGCCGCCGGCGGGCGCGATGATGCCGGCGATCATGGTCGACATGGCGCCGTCCGCCGCGGCGCCGGCGCCGCAGCCGCTCGACGTCGCGCCGGGGCCGCAGATGCAGCAGGCCGAGGCACCGCCGCCTCCACCGCCGCCACCCGAAGCGGTCGCGCCGCAGCCCGAGCAGGCGTTGCCCCCGACGCCGTTGCAGGACAGTCCGACGGTGGCGTTGCCGGCGGAGCCGAAGCCTGATCCTGCGCCGCAAAAGCCCGCGCCGGCGCAGCTAGTGCGCGAGCCGCCGCGGCCGGAGCTGAAGAAGCCCAAGCCGGTGCCGCGTGCACCGAAAAAACCAGCCGAGATGCCGGCGCCGCAGACCAGCGCGCCACCCGCCGCCGCGCGGCAGGCCCGCGCCGCGGCGGCAGCCGCCGGCGCCGCGGCTTCGGCTGCGTTGCCGTCCTATCGCGACCGGCTGGCGGCGCATCTGCAGCGCTACAAACAATATCCCTCGGAGGCGCGATCCGCCGGCGTGCAGGGCACCGCGATGCTCAGCTTCACCGTCGGCCGTGGCGGACAATTGCTGAGCGCCCGGCTCGCCGCATCGTCGGGCAATGCCGCGCTCGACGCCGAGACCCTGGCGATGGTCCGCCGCGCCCAGCCGCTGCCGTCGTTCCCGCCGGAGATCGCGCAGAATTCGCTGAGCTTCACGGTGCCGGTGCGGTTTTCGATCCGTTAGTTGGATTGGCCGTTCGCGCTGAGCGCTGCTCCAGGCGACGGAACCGCGTGGCAGGGTGCCGATCCGTAGGGATAAACGGCCGACGCGTCCAGCGCGACCTGCGTCGCAACGCTGTTCTGTTTTCGATTACTTCAGACCGGCTATATGCTACGCGATAACTAATATGTTTTGCATTAGTCGGGGTGCTACGAAGTCTCAGGGGTGGCGCATCTCAAAGGCTAAGCGATCTGCGATCGCTACATCGGGACACAGGTCGTGGAGACGCCGGCCGGCGCGCCTGTTGCGCACCAAGGCGATGAAGCGTGCGCCGCGTCGCCGCGCGCTTTAACCTTTCGACAACACTCGTCTTCACCTCTTGCTAAGCAAGATTAACGAGTTGTGCGCGCGCTGCACTCAGACCGCTATCCGAAGGTCGATGGGATGATTCAAGGAGATTCAGATTGCGGTGTGACGCTTAGGCAAATTTTAAGTCGCTGGGGGTACGTTGGTTTTCAGAGTTGAGTGGTTGAGAGTTTGTGAGTACGCCATGACAGAGCCCCATCGCCCGAGGGTCAAGTATGTCATCGGGCCAGACGGCAGTCCGTTAACGATTGCGGATCTGCCCGCGCCCGGGACAAAACGGTGGGTCATCCGCCGCAAAGCCGAAGTCGTTGCCGCGGTCCGCGGTGGCCTTCTGTCCCTCGAGGAAGCCTGCAGCCGTTACACGCTGACCGTCGACGAATTCCTGTCCTGGCAGTTCTCGATCGACCAGCACGGTCTGGCCGGATTGCGCACCACCCGGATTCAGCAATACCGACAATAGACCAACCCCCTTCACTCGCGTTTTAAGACATGCCGGACGCCCGCAAGGACGCCCGGTTTTGTCGCGTCTGCGTTTCTTGACCGGCGTTAAGGATCGTTAACGATATTGAAACCATCCCATAGGCAAGATTTGCCTAGTCGGCTGCGATCGTGCCGAAGCTGAGGGGCTGGTTCGTGCAGGGTCTGGTGAGCTTTTTGAAAGGTCTGGGCGCGGCCCGGCTGATGGCGATGATCGCCGTCACCGCCGCGCTGATTGGCTTCTTCGCCTTCGTCATCATGCGGGTCACCACGCCGCAGATGACGACCCTGTTCACCGACCTCAGCGCCGAAGATTCCTCGGGAATCATCAAGGACTTGGAACGCCAGGCGATTCCCTTCGAAATCCGCAACGAAGGCAGCGTGATCATGGTTCCGAAGGACAAGGTCACGCGGCTGCGGATGAAGCTCGCCGAAGGCGGGCTGCCCAAGGGCGGCGGCGTCGGCTACGAGATCTTCGACAAATCGGACGCGCTGGGCTCGACCAGCTTCGTGCAGAACATCAATCACCTGCGCGCGCTGGAGGGAGAACTTGCCCGCACCATCCGCGCCATCGACCGCATCCAGGCCGCCCGCGTGCATCTGGTGCTGCCGGAGCGGCCGCTGTTCTCGCGCGAGACCCCGGAGCCGTCGGCCTCGATCGTGCTGCGGGTGCGCGGCGCGTTGGAGCCGCAGCAGGTCCGCGCCATCCGCCACGTCGTCGCCAGCGCGGTCAACGGGCTGAAGCCGCAGCGGGTGTCGATCGTCGACGAGGCCGGGCAATTGCTCGCCGACGGCGCCGCCGGCGATCCGGCCAGCGACGGCGCCACCGGCGACGAGCGCCGCGCCGGTTTCGAGAAACGGATGCGTAACCAGGTCGAGGCGATTGTGTCATCCGTGGTCGGCAACGGCCGGGCGCGGGTCCAGCTCACCGCCGACTTCGACTACAACAAGGTCACGCAGACCTCCGACAAGTTCGATCCCGAAGGCCGGGTGCTGCGCTCCAGCCAGTCGCGCGAGGAATCCTCGCAGACTGCCGCCGCCAGCGACGGTCAGGTCACGGTCAATAACGAACTGCCGGGCAACCAGCAGGGCAACGGCGTCACGCCGCGCGATCAGAGCAAGAAGAGCGAAGAAACCAACAATTATGAGATTTCGCGCGTCACCAAGACCGAGGTTACCGAGGCCGGACGGGTCAACAGGATCTCCGTCGCGGTGCTGGTCGACGGCGTCTACGGCAAGAACGACAAAGGCGAGATGGTCTACCAGGAGCGCAGCAAGGACCAGCTCGACCGCATCGCCGCGCTGGTGCGCTCGGCGATCGGCTTCGACCAGAAGCGCGGCGACCAGGTCGAGGTGGTCAATTTGCGCTTCGCCGAGGCGCCGAGCGTGGCGCCGGTCGCCGAACCGAGCGGCCTGCTTGGGATGCTGCAATTCACGAAGGATGATGTGATGTATGTCATCGAGCTCGCGGTGATGATGCTGCTCGGCCTGGTGGTGATGTTCATGGTGATCCGGCCGCTGGTGCGCCGGATCCTCGCCGCCGAGCCCGCCGCCGCCGGCGGCATGGCGGCGCTGACCGATGCCAGCGGCACGGCGATCGGCGCGGACGGCCTGCCGGTGCCGGTGCCGGGCCCCAGCATGATCGACATCGCCCAGGTCCAGGGCCAGGTCCACGCCCAGTCGGTGCACCGCGTCGGCGAACTGGCCGACCGCAATCCCAATGAAACCGCCGCGATCGTTCGCCAGTGGCTTCAGGAGCCAGCGTGATCTGACATGGCCGTACCGCAGACCACCACCGCCAGCAACGAGGACATCGCCAGCGTGGTCGCCAACCTGGCGATGCGCCAGGGCAATCGTCCCGCGACCAAGCCGTTGAGCGGGCCGAAGCGCGCCGCGATGCTGATGCTGGCGCTCGGCGAGCAGTATGGCGGCAAGGTCTGGGCGCTGCTCGACGACGACGAGGTGCGCGAACTGTCCTCGGTGATGTCCTCGCTCGGCACCATCGAGCCGGACGTGGTGGAAGATCTGCTGCTGGAATTCGTCTCGCGGATGTCGGCCTCCGGGGCGCTGATGGGCAATTTCGACGCCACCGAGCGGCTGCTGCAGAAATATCTGCCGTCCGACCGGGTCAGCGGCATCATGGAAGAAATCCGCGGCCCGGCCGGCCGCAACATGTGGGAAAAGCTCTCCAACGTTCAGGAGGAGGTGCTCGCCAACTACCTGAAGAACGAATACCCGCAGACCACCGCGGTGGTGCTGTCGAAGCTGAAGTCCGAGCACGCCGCCAAGGTGCTGTCGATCCTGCCGGAGGACATGGCGCTCGACGTCATCAACCGGATGCTGAAGATGGAAGCGGTGCAGAAAGAAGTGATCGAAAGCGTCGAGAAGACGCTGCGGGTCGAATTCATGTCCAACCTGTCGCAGACCCGGCGCCGCGACGCCCACGAGGTGATGGCGGAAATCTTCAACAATTTCGACCGCCAGACCGAGACCCGTTTCATCACCTCGCTGGAAGAAGACAACCGCGAGGCGGCCGAACGCATCAAGGCCTTGATGTTCACCTTCGACGATCTGGTCAAGCTCGACGCCGGCTCGGCGCAGACCCTGATGCGTAACGTCGACAAGGACAAGCTCGGCATCGCGCTGAAGAGCGCCAACGAGGAGGTCCGCTCGTTCTTCTTGGGGAATATGTCATCCCGCGCGGGCAAGATGCTGCTCGACGATATGGCGGCGCTCGGCCCGGTGCGGCTGCGCGACGTCGACGAGGCGCAGGCGCTGTTGGTCAATCTGGCCAAGGACCTCGCCGCCAAGGGTGAAATCGTGCTGACCAAGAATCGTGCTGACGACGAACTGGTGTATTGATGGCTGCTCCTGCAAAATTTCTGTTCGACATGGATTTCGGCGCCCCTGACAAGGCGCGTGAGAAGGCGGCGACGCCGGCCGAGATCGCGGCGCAGGTCGCCGCCGCGGAGGCGGCGGCCTATCGCGCCGGCTACGACGCCGGCCAGCAGGAGGCCAAGGCGGAGAGCGACCGCCGCGTGGCGCTGGCGATGGAAGAAATCGGAATCGGCATCCGCGGCATCGCCTCGCGGTTTTCCGGCATCGAGGCGCGGATGGAGACCGAGGCGGTGGACGTCGCGGTGGCGGTGGCGCGCAAATTGTCCGGCGAACTGATCGCGGCGCAGCCGTTGACCGAAGTCACCGCGTTGATCGGCGATTGCTTCCGGCAACTGGTGTCGACCCCGCACATCGTGATCCGGATCAACGACATGCTGTACGACGCCGCGCACGAGCAGGTCGAACGGCTGGCCAAGCAGAGCGGTTTCGAGGGTCGCCTGGTGATCATGGCGGAGCCTGAAATCGCCCATGGCGACTGCAAGATCGAATGGGCCGACGGCGGCGTGATGCTGGAGCGCGCGGCCACCGAGGCAAAAATCAGCGAACTCGTCGAACGCTACATGGCGATCCGCGCCGATGCGGATTCACCCGGACAATGAGGACTTGAACGATGGCCAACAATGACAGCCAGGTGCCGTTGCCCGATCTCAACGCCAACGACGCGCCGCCGCTCGGCGACGTCGGCTACAGCGACGACGAACAGGTGTCGCGGATTGCCGCCGATCTCGAGGCGGTGTTCGACGTGCCGGTGCAGGTGTCGGCGGTGCTCGGCCGCTCCAAGATGGACGTCGGCGAATTGTTGAAGCTCGGCCCCGGCACCGTGCTCGAACTCGACCGCAAGGTCGGCGAAGCGATCGACATCTACGTCAACAACCGGCTGGTGGCGCGCGGCGAGGTGGTGCTGGTCGAGGACAAGCTCGGCGTCACCATGACGGAAATCATCAAGGCCGAGCGCGCCTAACGTAAATCAACCGGCCGGGCACCACGGGCGCGGCAGACTGACAGGAGACATCCATGCGGCTTCTCATCGTTGGCACCTTGAAGGGCCAGCTTACGACCGCCACCAAGATCGCCATGGACAACGGCGCCTCGGTGACGCATTCGGAAAACAACGAGCAGGCGATGCGGGTGTTGCGCGGCGGCAAGGGCGCCGACCTGCTGCTGGTCGACGTCGCGCTCGACATCCGCGACCTGGTGATGCGGCTGGAGGCCGAGCACATCCACGTGCCGATCGTGGCCTGCGGCATCGCCAACGACGCCCGCGCCGCGGTCGCCGCGATCCACGCCGGCGCCAAGGAATACATCCCGCTACCGCCGGATCCGGAACTGATCGCCGCGGTGCTGGCCGCGGTGGCCAATGATTCCCGCGAACTGATCTATCGCGACGAAGCGATGGCGAAGGTGATCAAGCTGGCGCAGCAGATCGCCGGTTCCGACGCCTCGGTGATGATCACCGGCGAGAGCGGCACCGGCAAGGAAGTGCTGGCGCGTTACGTTCACTCCCGCTCCAACCGCGCCAAGAAGCCGTTCATCAGCATCAATTGCGCGGCGATCCCCGAGCATCTGTTGGAATCCGAATTGTTCGGCCACGAGAAGGGCGCCTTCACCGGCGCAGTGGCGCGGCGCATCGGCAAATTCGAAGAGGCTACCGGCGGCACGCTGTTGCTCGACGAAATTTCCGAAATGGACGTCCGGCTGCAATCCAAATTGCTGCGCGCGATCCAGGAGCGGGTGATCGATCGGGTCGGCGGCACAAGGCCGGTGCCGATCGACATCCGCATCATCGCCACCTCGAACCGCAATCTTGCCGACGTGGTGCGCGAAGGCAGCTTCCGCGAGGATCTGTTGTTCCGGCTCAACGTCGTCAACCTGAAGATCCCGCCGTTGCGCGATCGGCCGGCGGACATTCTCGAACTGGCGCAACACTTCGCCAAGAAATACGCCGATGCCAACGGCGTGGCGCTGCGGCCGATTTCGGCGGAAGCCTGCCGCGTGCTGTCCACCAACCGCTGGCAGGGCAACGTCCGCGAACTGGAAAACACCATTCACCGCGCGGTGCTGATGGCGCAAGGCGACGAGATCGGTCCCGAGGCGATCATTTCGCCGGATGGCGACCGGCTCGATCTGCCGAAGACCGCGCCGGCAGTGGCGCACGCGACGCTCGCCGCCGAGCAGGTCACCCGCGCGCTGGTCGGCCGCACCGTCGCCGACGTCGAGCGCGACCTGATCCTGGAGACGTTGAAGCATTGCCTCGGCAACCGCACCCACGCCGCCAACATCCTCGGCATCTCGATCCGCACGCTGCGCAACAAGCTGAACGAATATGCCGATGGCGGCTTGCCGGTGACGCCGGCGGGCTCCGGCGAATTCCGCGCCTTCGTGGCGACGGCGTAAGGCCGAGACGGGATATTGCGCGTCGGCGCCTCAGGAATAATCCGGCGCGTTGGGGTTGCGATAAATATGGATCGGCTCGCCGGGCGTGAGCTTTGGCGCGGTGAGAACGGCGTAGACATACAGCGCCAGATAACCGATCGCCAGCGCGCCGATCGCATAGAACAGCCAGGTCGCGACGCGTTTCATCCAGCACTCCGCAGCACAATGCGGTCGCCCTTATATAGCGTTTTCGGCGAAGTGGATCCCGGTTCGCGTGAAGAAAGCGCGTCAAAATAACAATCCAGGGCTCCGGTTCTGATTCGATCGGACCCGGAATCGCTCTGGCCCCGCGATGCCTTGCGTCACAGCGTAAATCCGCGGGTGCGGCCGCGTCTATTTGCGCACGTCGATGCTGCGTAGGATCACCCCGGCGGGATGCCCCTCGAGCTCGGATTTGGAAAATTTCAGCGCCGCCAACGCTTCGATGCTGGCGCGCAGCCGCATGAATTGCGGTTCGCGCTGGCTCGCCGTGGTGCGCGCCGCGCCGTCGAGGGCGTCCATCGCGGTGGTGGACACCGCGCAGTCGATCTCGGTGTCCTCGTCCATCATCGAGAACAGCACGACCGAGCGGTCGCAATCGTAACTGCGGAACTTGCCGCTGGTGAGCGCCATCTGGATCTCCTCGGGTGAAAGGCAAAGTCTGATGACGGCGCCGCGCTGGCGCCGGCTTTATCGCTTCTTGGCCGGCGGCGGGTCGAGTTCGTTGATCCGCGACCGGCAGGCGGCCTCGGTCGGGTGCGGACCGGAGACGAAGGTGCCGCTGACCTTGGTGCTGTACCAGCCGGATTCAACGCCGAGGCGAAGCGACTCCTCGGTGAGGACGTGGCGTGGCGAGAGCTTTTGCATATGCGGACCTTTTGATGAGCGCCGAGACGACGCGGTGCAGCGTGAGAGGCAGGATCGCGAAAGCGTTGCGGTCAAGTCGGCGCCGCGCAGGCATCGAGGCGACGCGCCTCGGCCAGATCGGAAGCTGCGATCGCGATCATTTCCAGCGAGGCGCGGTGCGGCGCAGCCCCTGGAATGGTGATCATGGTGGCGACGCGGCGGAACACCGGAAACGACAGGCCTTCGATCATCTCGTCGTCGGTCACCACCTCATAGGCGCCGGCCGGCAACACGCGGTCGATTCCGGGAAGCTCGAACGGATGGCGGAAGGTGATGGTTTCGCGGCGCGATCTTATGGTCACGAAAGACCTTCCTGCGTGCCGGAGCGTGGCCGCGTGATCGCAATGGCAGGCGCGCAGTGCTTAGCAATCATGCGCCGTTTCCTGCGCAATAGCCATGGCTATGTTGCGAAGCGCAGTTTGCGTCCCGCATAGCCTTGCTTTTGCCCCTGTCATCGCTATTTGCTGAAGATACTCAACGCGGAGCCGGACCGGCTGGTGTCTGCGCGGCATCGGTGATCCTCGATCAATGGTCGATATCGCCCGCCGCCGGATGGTTTTTTACGCGGAGAATCTACGAGCCGTCCTCCAATTCAGAGAGATCATCATGAAACTTCGTGTCGGTTACGAGATGATCTATGATTTCCCGCAGCCGACGCCGATGATCATGGTGCTCGGCGTGCACTTCACCCGCGCCTCCGACGTGATCGTGCCGGATTTCCTCACCGTGACGCCAGCGGTGGCGATCGCGCCCTATCGCGACTTGTTCGGCAATTGGTGCAGCCGCATCGTCGCGCCGCAGGGCCGGGTGCGGCTGTTCGCCGACGGCATCGTCCGCGACCTCGGGGTGCCGGACCCGCTGGTTCCCGACGCCATCCAGCATGCCGTCGAAGATCTGCCGCCGGACACCTTGGTGTATCTGCTCGGCAGCCGCTATTGCGAGACCGACCGCCTCTCCGACATCGCCTGGAGCCTGTTCGAGTCCACGCCGCCGGGGTGGGCGCGGGTGCAGGCGATCTGCGATTACGTGCATCACCACATCGCCTTCAACTACCAGCATGCCCGCGCCACCCGCACCGCCTACGAGGCCTATCAGGAACGCCAGGGGGTGTGCCGCGACTACGCGCATCTGGCGCTGGCGTTCTGCCGCTGCATGAACATCCCGGCGCGCTATTGCACCGGCTATCTCGGCGACATGGGCACGCCGCAGCCCTGGGGCGTCGGCGATTTTGCCGGCTGGTTCGAGGCCTATCTCGGCGGCCGCTGGCATACATTCGATCCGCGCAACAACGTGCCGCGGCTCGGCCGGGTGCTGATCGCGCAGGGCCGCGACGCCGCCGACGTGCCGATCACCCAGACCTTCGGGTCGAATACTTTGGTCAGCTTTAAGGTGTGGACCGACGAAATCGTCGAGCAGGAGCAGGACGCCGCCGCGGCGGCGCGCTGACCTCCGAGACGTCGCCGGCCGCGATCGAGGCGATCGGGCAGGGCTTCTCGACGGGTCGTCCCTGCGCAGGGACGATGCGTTGAAAGGCCGTGGCCATTCGTGGTCGCAGGGCATGCTGCTCATTGCTCGATGCTCAGTGTTCCGTGCTGTGTGCTGTCGTTGTCGCAGCGCAAGCTCGCGCCGTTGTTGTTCGGCATGTCCGATGAGGTCCCGTTCGCCTGGCGTCGCCGTTTCATCTCAACCACCTCGCAAACGCCCGAGTTGTCGGCCGATTTGATTTGGATCAAGCTTGCCGGATCAATCTCTGAGCATTGTCGCCGCGGGCGCGGCCCTGAAGCCGTCATCACTCACATTTCAATCGAGATCACCCATGTCGGCTGTTGGCCATGACAAGGGCGCCCACCTGCGTCGTCGACGCATGGAGGTGATCGCCTTCTTCCTGCTCGTTGCGGTGCTGATGCCGGCGCTCGCGGTCGCGAGTGTCGGCAGCTACGGGCTCACCGTGTGGATCTATCAGTCGATCGCCGGCCCGCCGACCAAGTGACGCCCGCCCTGCCAACGGAGGTTCCCCGTGCCCCATAACCCCGCCATCGATCGCCGCGCGCTGTTCGCCGGCCGTTTCACCAATCCCAACGTCGTGGTCCGCCCGCCCGGCGGCGAGATCGCCAGCATTCTGGTGCAGGCGCGTCCTGAGCGGCTCGACGACGTCGCCGCGGCGATTCTGGCGCTCGCCGGCTGCGAGGTGTTCGCCCGCGACCCCAAGGGCAAACTCGTGGTGGTGATCGACGCCGAGGACTCCGGCGTGATCGGCTCGACGCTCAACACCATCGCGGCTTTGCCCAACGTGTATTCGGCCGCGCTGGTGTTCCACGCGATCGAGGCCGGCTAGTTCGAACGCCGTCGTTCAACAATCAGATCACCCTCTGCCGCGGCAAGGAAACCTCATGACAACTCCCAAACTCGATCGCCGTCAGGTGCTGAAGCTCGAAGCCGCCGCGATGGCCGCGCTGGCCGGCGGCGTCGCGATGCCGGCGGGCGCCGCCAATCTCGTCACCGAACGCGCGGTCTCCGAACTGAAGTGGGACAAGGCGGCCTGCCGTTTCTGCGGCACTGGCTGCAGCGTGATGGTGGCCACCAAGGAAAATCGCGTGGTCGCCACCCACGGCGACACCAAGTCCGAGGTCAATCGCGGGCTGAACTGCGTGAAGGGCTATTTCCTCTCCAAGATCATGTACGGCCACGACCGGCTGACCCTGCCGATGCTACGCAAGACCGACGGCAAATACGACAAGAACGGCGAGTTCATGCCGGTGTCGTGGGACGAAGCCTTAGACATCATGGCCGAGAAATTCAAGGCGGCGCTGAAGAAGCGCGGCCCGAGCGGGGTCGGCATGTTCGGCTCCGGGCAGTGGACGGTGTGGGAAGGCTACGCCGCGTCGAAACTGTTCAAGGCCGGCTTCCGCAGCAACAACATCGATCCGAACGCGCGGCACTGCATGGCCTCGGCGGTGGCCGGCTTCATGCGCACTTTCGGCATCGACGAGCCGATGGGCTGCTACGATGACATCGAGGCCGCCGACGTGTTCGTGCTGTGGGGCTCCAACATGGCGGAGATGCATCCGTTGTTGTGGACGAGGGTCACCGACCGAAGGCTGTCGGCGCCGCACGTCCGCGTCGCGGTGCTGTCGACCTTCGAGCATCGCTCGTTCGACCTCGCCGATCTCGGCCTGGTGTTCAAGCCGCAGAGCGATCTGGCGATCCTCAACGCGATCGCCAACCACATCATCAAGACCGGACGGGTCAACAAGGAGTTCGTCGCCAAACACACCACTTTCAAGCGCGGCCAGACCGACATCGGCTACGGCTTGCGGCCCGAGCATCCGTTGCAGAAGGCGGCGACCGGCGCCGCCAAGGCCAACGACGCCACCGACATGAGCTTCGAGGACTACGCGGCTTTTGTCGCGGACTACAGCATCGAAAAGGCGTCGCAGATTTCCGGCGTGCCGGCCAACAAGATCGAGGCGCTGGCCGAGCTCTATGCCGATCCGACCAAGAAGGTCACAAGCTTCTGGACCATGGGCTTCAATCAGCACACCCGCGGCGTGTGGTGCAACAACCTCATTTATAACATCCATCTGCTGACCGGCAAAATCTCCGAAGCCGGCAACAGCCCGTTCTCGCTGACCGGCCAGCCCTCGGCCTGCGGCACCGCGCGCGAGGTCGGCACCTTCTCGCATCGGCTGCCGGCGGATCTCGTGGTGACCAACAAGGCGCACCGCGACATCGCGGAGCGGATCTGGAAGCTGCCGGAAGGCACCATTCCGGACAAGCCCGGTTATCACGCCGTGCAGCAAAGCCGGATGCTGAAGGACGGCCTGCTCAACGCCTATTGGGTGCAGGTCAACAACAACCTGCAGGCCGGCGCCAACGCCAATGAGGAAACCTATCCGGGCTTCCGCAATCCGGACAATTTCATCGTGGTGTCCGACGCCTATCCCTCGGTGACGGCGCTCGCCGCCGACCTGATCCTGCCGACCGCGATGTGGGTGGAGAAGGAAGGCGCTTACGGCAATGCCGAGCGCCGCACCCAGTTCTGGCATCAGTTGGTCGCCGCGCCGGGACAGGCGCGCTCCGATCTGTGGCAGTTGATGGAGTTCGCCAAGCGCTTCAAGATCGAGGAGGTGTGGACCGAAGAGCTGTTGGCGAAGAAGCCGGAGCTGCGCGGCAAGACCATGTACGACGTGCTGTACAGAAACGGCCAGGTTGACAAGTTTCCGGTCGCCGACATCGAGGCCGGTTATCTCAATGCCGAATCCAACGCGTTCGGCTTCTACGTGCAGAAGGGTCTGTTCGAGGAATACGCCTCGTTCGGCCGCGGCCACGGCCATGATCTGGCGCCGTTCGACGATTATCATCGCGAGCGCGGCTTGCGCTGGCCGGTGGTGAACGGTCAGGAGACCCGCTGGCGATTCCGCGAAGGCTCCGACCCTTACGTCAAGCAGGGCGCCGGTGTGCAGTTCTACGGCTTTCCGGACGGCCGCGCGCGGATCTTCGCGCTGCCCTACGAGCCCGCGGCGGAAGCCCCCGACGCCGATTTCCCGTTCTGGCTCTCCACCGGCCGCGTGCTCGAACATTGGCATTCCGGCACCATGACGCGGCGCGTCCCTGAGCTCTACAAGGCGTTCCCGGAAGCGGTGTGCTTCATGCACCCGGATGATGCCGCCGAGTTGAAATTGCGCCGCGGCGACGAGGTCAAGGTGCAGTCGCGCCGCGGCTTCATCCGCAGCAGGGTCGAGACCCGCGGCCGTAACAAGCCGCCGCGCGGGCTGGTGTTCGTGCCGTGGTTCGACGAAGCGCAGCTGATCAACAAGGTGACGCTGGACGCCACCGATCCGATTTCGCTGCAGACCGACTACAAGAAATGCGCGGTGCGCATCGAACGGGTGACCGCGTCATGATCGGCAAATCCTCTCTGCTCGCTGTGGTCGTCGTGATCGCGGCGGCCTCGACCTCGCTGTGGGCGCAGAACGTCTCCTCCGGGCTGCGCGGCGACACCCCGCTCAACGAGGAAGGTCCTGCGGCGCTGATGACGCCGCAAAGGAATACGTCCGAGCGCGAGACCCGCAACTATCCGGAACAGCCGCCGGTGATCCCGCACAGCATTGAAGGCTATCAGATCGATATCAACGGCAACAAATGCCTGTCCTGCCACGCCCGCGCCCGCACCACGGAATCCCAGGCGCCGATGGTCAGCATCACCCACTTCATGGACCGCGAGGGCCAGTTTCTCGCTTCGGTGTCACCGCGGCGGTTCTTCTGCACCCAGTGCCATGTGCCGCAGCACACCGCCAAGCCGCCGGTCAGCAATGACTTCACCGACATCGATTCGATGCTGAGCCAGGCCGCGCCGGGGGGCCGGCGATGACGGCCATCGACCCTTCGGCGCCGCGCCGGTCGTTGCCGGCGCGGGCCTGGCAATTCCTGAAAGATCTGTGGCTGGTGCTGCTGCGGCCGAGTTCGGTGTTCGGGCTCGGCGCGCTGGTGCTGGCGGGGTTCGTCGCCGGCATCGTGTTCTGGGGCGGTTTCAACACCGTGCTGGAAGCCACCAACACCGAAAAATTCTGCACCGGCTGCCACGAGATGCGCGACAATGTGTTCGCGGAATTGAAGCCGACCATCCACTTCTCGAACCGCTCGGGCGTCCGCGCCAGTTGCCCGGATTGCCACGTGCCGCACAATTGGACCGACAAGATCGCTCGCAAGATGCAGGCCTCGAAGGAGGTCTGGGGCCACCTGTTCGGCTCGATCGACACCCCGGACAAATTCCGCGAGAACCGGCTCGAGTTGGCGATGCACGAATGGTCGCGCTTCAAGGCCAATGATTCGCTGGAATGCCGCAATTGCCACAGCGCGGCGTCGATGGACATCACCAAGCAATCGCCGCGCGCCGCGGTGGCGCATCAGCGCTATCTGTTCAGCGCGGAAAAGACCTGCATCGATTGCCACAAGGGCATCGCCCACCATCTGCCGGACATGCGCGGGGTGCCCGGCTGGCAATAGCCGGGCCGCCCATCCGGCGGCTTGCGCTGCCCGCCCGAATGGCTAGCTTGCGGACACGAATCGCGGCAGCTTCCCTGCCGGATCGATCACCCGGGACCGCATGCCCACATTCACGCCGCATCAGGAGTCCGCGCTGAAGGCCGTCGCCGATTGGCTGAAGGCCAAACCCGGCCGCGGCTCGACGCCGCCGGTGTTCCGGCTGTTCGGCTATGCCGGCACCGGCAAGACCACGCTGGCCCGCCACATCGCCGACGGCGTCAAGGGCGAGGTGAAGTTCGCCGCCTTCACCGGCAAGGCGGCGCTGGTGATGCGCAACAAGGGCTGCGACAACGCTTCCACCATCCATTCCTTGATCTACCGCACCCGCGAGAGCGGCGTCGAACAGCCGAGCTTCGAATTATGGGATGACGCGCCGGCTTCGAAGGCCAAGCTGATCGTGATCGACGAATGCTCGATGGTTGACGAGGAACTCGGCCGCGACCTGATGTCGTTCGATTGCCCGCTGCTGGTGTTGGGCGATCCGGCGCAGCTGCCGCCGATCCAGGGCGGCGGCTTCTTTACCAATTGCGAGCCTGACGTGATGCTGACCGAGGTGCATCGCCAGGCCCAGGACGATCCGATCGTGCGGCTGTCGATGGATGTGCGCGAAGGCCGCGACCTCGACATCGGGCGTTACGGCGAGAGCGAGGTGATCTCGCGCACCGAGCTCGATCCGCAGCGGGTGATGAACGCCGACCAGGTGCTGGTCGGCCGCAACAACACAAGGCGCGCCTACAACACCCGGTTTCGCTTACGGCTGAATATCGAGGATCCGTTGCCGGTGGCCGGCGACAAGCTGGTCTGCCTGCGCAACAACCGCAAGAAGGCGCTGTTCAACGGCGGGCTGTGGCGGGTCAAGGCGCGCGCCGCGTCGAAATCGAAAATCATCACCATGCGGCTGGCGCCGGATGAAGACTTCGGCGGCCGCGTCACCAAAGTGTCGGTGCGCGGCGATTGCTTCGGCGGCGCGATTGAGCAACTCACCTGGGAGCAGCGCAAGCCCTATGACGAATTCGACTACGGCTACGTGCTGACGGTGCACAAGTCGCAGGGTTCGCAATGGGACGACGTGGTGTTGTTCGACGAGAGCTTCGCGTTCCAGGAGAGCCGCGCGCGCTGGCTCTACACCGGCATCACCCGCGCCGCCAAACGGCTCAGCATCGTGATCTGAGTCCGTCGGCTCTTCCCGCTCTTTGCGGGAACAGCGCCGCCGGCCATGTGGCGCACACTGTTTGGATGGTCGTGCAAACCCCAGTTGGGCCGGTCGTCACGCGCTGGAGCGTGGGGATGGAAAATTGTGACGATGCGGCACCTCGCCGTAGACGTGCGAGACGGCAAGGAAAAGCCAGCGCGTTGGAGCGGTTTGGTCGCGCGCTGATGCCGGTTGGGGGGCGAAGCCTGTGCAATGTCCCTGATCTGCGATCTCCGCCGAACAGCGGACGCTTTCGTCGGGGCCGCAATCCCGAAACTCAGCGATGCTTTTGGGCAGATGGCGCAATGCGCGCAGATCTGGGATGGTCTACCAACAGCCGAAGTCTGGGACGCGTTCCTGACCAACGCTTGCCTGTTCCGACGCGTTGGAGATGAGGACGTCGCGCCATGACACAACGCTTAGCTATCGTCGGCGCCGGCCCGAGCGGCCTCGCCGCGGCAAAGGCCGCGCTGGAGTATGGCGTGGAGCCGATCGTCTTTGATGCCGCGCCGAGCCTTGGCGGCTTGTGGCGGCGCAAAGGCGGCTATACTTGGCACGACATGCGGACGAACCTGTCGAAATGGACGTGCGCTTTCTCTGATTATCCCTGGCCGGACACGGCAGACGAGTTTCCTCTCGGCTCGGCCGTTGAAAGTTATCTGCAGGGATATGCCAGCGCCTTCGGCGTCGATCGCAAGGTTGAGTGCGGCACAAAAGTCGAATCCGTCGTTCCGAGCGGAAACAAATGGCTCGTGAAGACGTCACAGGCGGCTGCGCCGCTTGAGGTCGACGGCGTTTGCGTCGCCGGCGGGACGTTTGCCCGCCCGGCCATCCCCGCGCTGGACGGCATCGATCAATTCAAAGGCGTAGTGCTTCATAGCTGCGACTTCAAGGAAGCTGCGCCGTTCAAGAACAAGCGGGTGGCCGTCGTCGGCGCGTCATTCAGCGGCATCGAGATCGCGTCCCACCTCGCGACGCACGGCGTCGAGGTCGTCATCCTTTTCGAGAAAGCGCCGTGGATTCTCCCCCGCTATGCTCCTCTCGGTGACGGCAGTGAAACGACCATGCCGTTGGATCTGCTTCTATACAGAAGATCTCCCGCAGGGACGGCGACGCCCGAGCCGAGCTTGGAAGATCGATACCGACGCGCCGCCCAACGCTTCGAGGCGGCCTTTGGCAATCCGGGCGCTGTGCACAGCGCGCTGAGGGTGGCGGTCGATGAAACGCCGCCATTTTATGCCATTTCCGATCTGTTTCTCCCGCACGTCAAAAACCGGGAAATCCTGCCGATTCGCGAGCGCGTCAAAAGCCTGTATGACGCTGGCATCGTGACCGAAGGCGATCAGCGGCTTCCGGTGGATGCGATTGTTTTTTGCACCGGCTATGGGGTCGATTTCTCGTTTCTCGATCCCGCCGTGCGCAAGGCCTTGGCCTACGACCCATCCGACAATTTCGTGTCGCATATTGCGCACCGGACCGTGATGCGTCCTGAACTTCAGAACCTCAGTCTTGTCGGCCTGTACCGCGGTCCGTTTTTCGGGATCATCGAACTTCAGGCCCGATGGGCTGCTGCATTGCTCGCGGGCGCGGTGCCGCGCCCGAGCGCGGCGACGGCGCAGGCTGGAATGGAACGTGAAATCGCCATCCGTTGCCAGCGGCCGAGACCCCAGTTTCCGCATGGTGAATATGTTGCTTTCGCCGACGAAATCGCCGGAGAGCTGGGCATCTTTCCTGTCGCAGCGTCGAGCGGCGAGATGAATATCGCCGTGCGGCAGGGTCCTGTTGTTCCTGCTCACTATCGGCTCGTCGGACCGCACGCTAAAGTCGAACTGGCGGAATCCCAAATTAGATCCGCATGCAGCCGGGCTGGATTCAAATGAGCGAAATCTTGGGCAAGAGCCGGTGGGAAAAACCCGAAGAGGTTTTTGGCAACCTCGTCGGCAAATGGTCGTTGGACAGGACGATCGAGGGGCACGGCTCGATGCAGGGAGCCGCGACATTCACGCCGATCGACCAGGATAATCTAGCCTACCGCGAGGAAGGCATTTTCAAGCTGCTCGACGGCACGGAACTGCCGGCAGAGCAGGAATACATTTTCCGAGTTCGCGAAGGCGGGTTTGACGTCCTGTTCAAAGAAAATCCGCCTCGGCTGTTTCTCGAAATTTCCTTGGCCCAGGACGATAGCTCGAAATATCTCGGATGCGCCAGCCACCTTTGCGGACGCGACACCTATCAGTCGACTTACACGTTCTTGCCGAACGGCGATTTTGTGATCCGCTACGTCGTGGGTGGACCGCGAAAGGACTACACCATGCTCACGACCTATTCGCGCGCCTGAGCATAACGTAACGCCTGCGTGGCGATAAGACCCGAGAGGTCTTGAGGGCACGTACCGCCATCGCGGCATCGCCAGCGGGGCGCTCTGGGCGGTCGTCGGCATTCCGCTGGCCTGGGAGCGTTCGGATCATGCGACAGACCGCGATCAAGATCTTCTGACCGCTCGGCCGGGACAGCCGCGGCCCCGGGCGCGTTCATCCGTGAGGGGAAGTGTTCGGTGCGTTGTCAGCGTGCCCGGACCGGGCTTCGCCTGCGCCGCGCCGCGACGGCTTCAGTGCTGGCGCACCCGACACGATTCGAACGTGTGACCTTTGCCTTCGGAGGGCAACGCTCTATCCAGCTGAGCTACGGGTGCTTCGCCGGTTGATGTAGCCGATTGGGCGGGCGTCGGCAACGCCCGGCCCGAGCGATTTGCGCGATAAATCGCCGGTTGCGGGCCGCGGCGTGAGGCAGTGCTCGCGGGGGCGCCGGCATATCGGCTGCCTCCGGGCGCCGGCCTCGGCTCGCAATGACGGATCGGACGCAGGCGTTTCAAGGCTCTTTTTCAACGAGGCGCTCGCGCGGCAGCGCCGCTCACGCCTCGCGGGCGTAATGCGACAGCCGGGCCTGCAGCATCTGCAGCATGGCGTCGCGCACCGGGTCGCGGGTGCCGCGGGGCCAGGCCGCCGCCAGCGGCAATCTGTTCATGTCGGAGGCCGCCAGCCGCACATAACGCACGCCGCGCGCCGCCATCCGCGAAGTCCATTTCGGCACGATGGCGACGCCGAGCTCGGCGGCGACCAGGTTGACGATGGTCTGCTTCTCGTCGGCGATCTGGGCGATGCGCGGCTCGAGCCCGGCCTCGGCGAACAGCTTGGCGGTGAGGTCGTGGCTGTGCGGTCGGGCGCGGCGCTCCGGCACGATCAACGGCTGCTCCGCCAGATCGGCGATCGTCAGCCGTTTTCTTGCGGCGAGCGGGTGCTGATCCGACACCGCGACCACCGCGGTCTCATAAAACAGCAACGATAGCTCAAGCCGCTTGTCGGGATGCTCCGGCGGCCGCACGATCGCCAGATCAAGCCGGCCCGACAATAGCCGCGGCAACAGCCGGATGGTCTTGTCCTCGACCAGTTGCACGGTGACATCCGGGCAACGCTCGCGGAAATCGTGCAGCAGCATCGGCACCAGGCCTGCCGCGGCGCTGTCGATCGCGCCGAGCCGGACCGTCGCGGCCTGCTTGCGGCCCGAACTGCGGAATTTTGAGGCGAGCTGCTCGGCCTGCGCCAACAAAGCGCGCGCGTCTTTCAACAGCAGCGCGCCGTCATCGGTCAGCGTCACGCTGCGGGTGGTGCGCGCCATCAGCCTTGTGCCGAGATCGTCCTCCAGCAGCCGGATGAAACGGCCGAGCGCCGAGGGCAGCATTTCCAGCCGCTGCGCCGCCTTGCCGAAATGCAGCTCTTCGGCGGCGGCCACGAAACAGCGCAATTGGTGAAGATCCATCGGGCGCTCCTCGCCGGCTATTATATCATTTTTTTGTATAAACCAACGTCCCTTGAGCAGTTCCCGGCGCGGGGTAAGGGTGCCCGCCGGAAATGCCCAGAAATGCGTCACAATCAAAAGCAAATCAAAACCGGGCGAGGAGCCTTCCAATGAGTGCCGAGCTGGAAACACGTACGCTGCGCAAGGTGTCGATGCGCATCGTGCCGTTCGTGATGCTGCTGTATTTCGTCGCCTTCATCGACCGCGTGAACATCGGGTTCGCGGCGCTGACGATGAACAAGGACTTAGGCTTCTCGCCGAGCGTGTTCGGCTTCGGCGCCGGCATCTTCTTTTTCGGCTATTTCCTGTTCGAAGTGCCGTCCAACCTGGTGCTTAACAAGGTCGGCGCGCGGATCTGGATCGCCCGGGTGATGATCACCTGGGGCCTGATCTCCGGCGCGATGGCCTTCGTGCAGGGCTCCACCAGCTTCTATGTGCTGCGCTTTCTGCTCGGCGCCGCGGAAGCCGGGTTCTTCCCGGGCATCATTCTCTATCTCAGCTTCTGGTTTCCGGCGCGCCAGCGCGCGGCGATGACCGCGGTGTTCATGGCGGCGGCGCCGCTGTCGACGGTGCTGGGCTCGCCGGTGTCCGGCGCCCTGTTGGAAATGCACGGTCTGATGGGCCTCAGCGGCTGGCAATGGATGTTCATCGTCGAGGCGATTCCGGCTTTGATACTCGGCGTGGTGGTGCTGTTTTATATGACTGATCGGCCGGAGCAGGCGAAGTGGCTGAAGCCCGACGAGCGCAACTGGCTGGTCGGCACGATGGACGCCGAAACCGCGCAGAAGGCCGGCACCGCCAGCCACAGCATCTGGCGCGGCCTCGCCGATCTGCGGGTGATCGCGCTGGCTTTGGTGTATTTCGGCACCTCGGCGGGGCTCTACACGCTCGGGATCTGGGCGCCGCAGATCATCAAGGAATTCGGCCTCTCTGCGCTGCAGATCGGCTTCCTCAACGCGATTCCGGGCGTGGTCGCGGTGGTCGCGATGGTGCTGTGGGCGCGGCATTCCGATCGCAGCGGCGAACGCACCTGGCACGTGGTCAGCGCCTGCATCCTGGCGGCCGTCGGCCTGGTGCTGGCCGGCTTCGCCGGCAGCGTGATCGCGGTGCTGCTGGCGCTGTCGCTGGTCAATATCGGCATCAGTTCGGCCAAGCCGCCGCTGTGGAGCATGCCGACCATGTTCCTGTCCGGCTCGGCCGCCGCGGCCGGCATCGCCACCATCAACTCGATCGGCAATCTCGGCGGCTTTGCCGGGCCGGCGATGATCGGCTGGATCAAGGATCTCACCGGCAGCTTCAAGGGCGGGCTGTTCTTCGTCGCAGCGCTGCTGGTGCTGTCGGCGTTGCTGACGCTGATCCTGGCGCGCTCGCAGCGCAACACCGCGAAAGCAGAGGCCGCCGCGGCCGCGGCGTCTCGTTAAACCCAACAATCAGTTCGGAGACTTCAGATGCGTGAATATTCAATCGCGGCGATCCCGGCGGACGGCATCGGCCCCGAAGTGATTGCCGCCGGCACCACGGTGCTGGAAAGCCTGCAGAAGCGTCTCGGCGACGTCAAGTTTAACGTCCAGACCTTCGACTGGGGCTCCGACTATTATCGCAAGCACGGCGTGATGATGCCGGCCGACGGCCTCGCCACGCTGAAGACCTTCGACGCGATCTATTTCGGCGCGGTCGGCGACCCGGTGGTGCCCGACCACATCACGCTGTGGGGGCTGCGGCTGCCGATCTGCCAGGGCTTCGATCAATACGCCAATGTGCGGCCGACCAAGATCCTGCCCGGTATCACCTCGCCGTTGCGCAATGTCGGGATCGGCGATCTCGACTGGGTGATCGTGCGTGAGAACTCGGAAGGCGAATATGCCGGCTGCGGCGGTCGCGTGCATCGCGGGCTGCCCGAGGAAGTCGGCACCGAACTCGCGGTGTTTACCCGGGTCGGGGTCGAGCGTATCATGCGTTTCGCCTTCAGGCTGGCGCAGTCGCGGCCACGGAAGTTCTTGACCGTGGTGACCAAGTCAAACGCGCAACGCCACGGCATGGTGATGTGGGACGAGATCGCCGCGGAAGTCTCCGAGGATTTTCCCGATGTCACCTGGGACAAGATGCTGGTCGACGCGATGACGGTGCGAATGACGCTGAAGCCGCAAAGCCTCGACACCATCGTCGCCACCAACCTGCACGCCGACATCCTGTCGGATCTCGCCGGCGCGCTGGCCGGCAGCCTCGGCGTGGCGCCGACCGCCAACATCAACCCGGAGCGGCGGTTTCCCTCGATGTTCGAGCCGATCCATGGCTCGGCCTTTGACATCACCGGCAAGGGCATCGCCAACCCGGTCGCCAGCTTCTGGACCGCGGCGCAGATGCTCGATCATCTCGGCGAGACGGAGGCTTCGGCGCGGCTGATGCGTGCGGTCGAGCAGGTCACCGGCGCCGGCATCGTCACCCCGGACGTCGGCGGTACCGCGAGCACCCAGCAGGTCACCGACGCCGTGGTGGAGGCGATCCATAGCTCGAATGTCTGACGCCGCCTCCGCATCCCACTGGACCGAGGCCGAAGCGCGCAAAGCGCTTCGGCAGATCTTCGACGCCGCGGTCGCCAGCGCCGAACCGGGCGCCGCGGTGCTGCGGCACTTGCCAGAAAAACCGAAAGGCCGCTGCGTGGTGGTCGGCGCCGGCAAGGCCGCGGCGGCGATGGCGGCGGCGGTCGATGCGGCGTGGCCCGATGTCGAACTCAGCGGCGTGGTGGTGACACGCCACGGCCAGGGGCTGGACCCGGGCGCCGCGCGCGGCCGCATCGGCGTCCTGGAAGCCGCGCATCCGACGCCCGACGCGGCAAGCCAACAGGCCGGCCGGCAAATGCTGGCGGCGGTGCAGGGCCTCGGCCCGGACGACCTGGTAATCGCGTTGATCTCCGGCGGCGGCTCGGCGCTGATGGTGCAGCCGGCGGGCGGCATCACGCTGGCGGAAAAGCAAGCGATCAACAAAAGCCTGCTCGCCAGCGGCGCCGGCATCGTCGAGATGAACGCGGTGCGCAAACATCTGTCGGCGATCAAGGGTGGCCGGCTTGCGCTCGCCGCGCATCCGGCGCGGGTGGTCACCCTGGCGATCAGCGACATCCCCGGCGACGATCCGGCCGCGATCGCTTCCGGCCCGACGGTCGCCGATCCTTCCACGCTGGCCGAGGTGCGCGACATCATCGCGCGCTATCAACTCGATCTGCCGGCGAGCGCGCTGGCGGTGCTTGCGGCCGGCATCGAGACGCCGAAATCGCTCGACGCCCGCAATAGCGTGCACATCATCGCGGCACCATCGCTGGCGCTCGCCGCCGCGGCCGAGGCAGCAACCAAGGCCGGGCTGACGCCGCTGATCCTCGGCGACGCCATCGAAGGCGAGAGCCGCGAACTCGGCATCGTGATGGCCGGCATCGCCCGTTCGGTGCGGCTGCACGGGCATCCGGTGAAGCCGCCGGCGGTGCTGCTGTCGGGCGGCGAGACCACGGTGACGATCGGCAAGGGGCCAGCCGGTCGCGGCGGACGCAACACCGAATTCCTGCTCGGCTTTGCCATCGCGATGGCCGGCGAGCCGGATATTTTTGCCTTGGCCGGCGACAGCGACGGCATCGACGGCACCGAAGACGCCGCCGGCGCCGTAGTGACGCCCGATACGCTGGCGCGGGCGCGCGCCGCCGGGGTCGATCCGCGCGCGCTGCTCGCCGCGCATGACAGCTTCAGCCTGTTCGACGCGATCGGCGATTGCGTGCGCACGGGGCCGACCGGCACCAACGTCAACGACATCCGGGCGGTGCTGATCGGGCGGCCCGCATCGGCCTGACACGCAACGGCGCCGCGGTTGCACCGCGGCCGGCGTCTTGGCCCGGATCGGAGGTCGCCTGGTCGCGCAGCCGCGCGCGCTTGCGGTGTGAATTGCGCATTCGCAGTTGCACAATTTCTTGATTGGCTGCCCCCTCCTTGAACCCCCACTTTGGTCGCATGTCTCACTGTTGAACGGCTCACCCGAAGCCGGACCGCAGTCCATGCGTCGCGATCCGGCATTCTGTTCGGCCTGCCATCGCGTGATGGGACAGCGGATAGGAACTCAGAAGGGAAGCAGCAATGGCGACCTCTGTGAAGTCAACGACGCCCTGGATTACGGCCTTCGAGACCAGCCGATGTGCAACGCCGTCTACGGCAAGCGGCTTCGACCGTTCACGCGCAAGTCGGCTGGCGCACGTCCTGGAGCGAAGCGGTCTGGCGATGATGGGAGCGGCGGGCGGCCTGTTCGTCGCGGCGCATCTCGGCCGCGCCGGCGTCGAAATCCTGACCTTTCCCGTAGTGATCCTGGCGATGATGGTCTACGCGGTCATCGGCTTCTATCTGGGGATCGATCTGCCGCCGGCCGCCGCGCAAGGCGGCGATCATGCGGCGACGCCCCGGGTGAAATGGATCGAGCGGCTGAGCGCCACCGGCACCTTTCTCGCGGCGCTGGCGGTGTTCGTGTCGGTCTGGAATATCATCCTGGACGCACATCCGCAGCCGTCCTGGACGCTGCTGGTGGGCGGCGTGTTCATGGTCGGCGTCACTTTGCAAATTGCCGCGGGCCTGATTGCTCGGGCGCGGGCGTAAGTTTCGTTCGGCGCCGCGACGCCATAGCGTTTTCGAGCGAAGTGGGTCCCGGTTCGCGGGAAGAAAACGCGTCAAAATAACAAACTAGAGCTTCGGTTCTGATTTGATCAGAACCGGAATAGCTCTAGCGAATACGATTACAGCGGGTCCGCGCTCGGGATAGTGAAACGGAACACGGTGCCGCCGCCGGGCCGCGGTTCGGCCTGGATGTCACCGCCATGCGCGGTCACGATGGTGCGGCAGAGCGACAGCCCGACGCCCATGCCGCTGGTCTTGGTGGTCATGAACGGCAAAAACAGCTTGTCCGCGAGCTGCGGGTCGATGCCGGGGCCGTTATCGGCGACCACCACCTCGAGCATTCCGTCCTCGCCGCGGCGGCTGGAAATCTCCAGCTCTCTCGGCTCCTGATGCTCCATTGCCTCCAGCGCGTTACGGATCAGGTTCAACAGCAACTGCTGGATCTGCACCTTATCGACCAGTACGCGCTCCGCGGTCGGATCGAGGTTGACCGAGACCTCGACCGCGCGGTCCTTGGCGACGACCAGCGCCAGCGCCAACGCGTCGTCGACGATACGGTCGAGGCGCTCGTTGGTTTTTTCGGTCTCGCCGCGCGACACGAATTGGCGCAGCCGCTGGATCACCTCGCCGGCGCGCAGCGCCTGTTCGGCGGCCTTGTCGAGCGCGGTGCGGATGCGCTCGGCCGATTTGTCGGTGCTGTCCTGCAACAGCCGGCGCGAGCCCTTCAGGTAATTGGCGATCGCCGCCAGCGGCTGGTTGAGCTCATGCGCCAGCGCCGCCGACATCTCGCCCATGGTGCCCAATCTCGCCACGTGGAGCAATTCGGCCTGCAACTCGCGAAGCCGTTGGTCGCTGGCCTGCTGCCGCGCCATAGTGCGCTGGCGCTCGATCAGGAATGCGCCGACGCATCCCGACGCCAGCGCCAGAATCACCAGGCAGGTGGCCACCGCGGCGGCCGCGAAGTTCGACCGCTCGAAATTGCGCTGCCGCTCCTTGAGCACCGCCTGCTCGTATTTCGTCATCGTCGAGAGGCCGCGTTCGATCCGCTGGGTCAGCAGATCGACGCGGGCCTGTTCGAGAATATCGAGCGAGGTCTGCGGATCGTCCTGCGCCAGCTCGACGACGCGCTGCAATTGCGCCAGCCGCATCTCGATACTGCTGCGCACCGCGGCCAGATTTTGCTGCTGCTCGGCACTGTCGCCGACGATCTTTGCGAGATCGTCGATCGCGTGGGGCAGCGCCGATTTCGCGGTCTCATAAGCCGCGCGATATTCGCCGACCCGGGTCAGCAAATAGCCGCGTTCGCCGGATTCGGCCTGCAGCACCGCGCGTTCGATACCGGCGATCAGCCGCAGCACGTCGTTGGTGTGCCGCACCCAGGACGAATTATCGCGGATCTGCATCAGGCTGTAGGCCAGCGCCACGGTCGCGACCACCAACATCGCGAGCGCGGCCGCGAGCAGCCAGGCGGCCCGCCCGGTCGTCCTGTGAGACCTCAGTCGCATCAATGTGGAACGCGCTCCGCTGTTTCGATTGGCTGAGCAGATCGCCGGCGCAGTTTCAAGCCTGGTGCGGTTGAAACCGGAAAGAATGTCCGGGCCGTCGGGCTGCGTCCGCGATCGGCCGGATCGGCGTGGATCAAAATGCCCGGCTCAGGGTTGGACCCCGCGGCATCGGCCATTGCCAAATTGCCATCGCCAAATTGCCGCGTTGACGGCGAATTGCAGCCCTCAGCATCGGGCACAATCTGACGGTTGATCGATTTGGAGTTGGACGTTTGAGCTATAAAATCACCGCGGAGCGCGACAACGAGACCATGAGAAGCAGCCGAATCAGCGCGCTGATCGCCATCGCCAAGGCGCGGATCTGGGTCAGCGAAGGCTGGCAGGTGGTCATCACCGACGAGCAGGGCCGCGATTACATTCCGTCACAATTCGAACAACTGGTGCCGGCCAAACTCCGCGCCGGGTCGGAGGCCGCCTCATGAGCCGGCCCGTCGATCTGCGCTGACGCTTTCCCAGTGACGAACGCCGCGGGGTTTAAGCCGCGGGGCGCGCCGCCGCGGCCTTGAGATGAAGGCTCTCCGCTGCGGCATTTAGCCGGCTCATCGACGCGGTCAGTTCGGGATAGATCTCGTCCTTGATCGTCACGGTGCCGTAATTGCAATCCTCGCCGTCGAAGCGGCCTTCGGCGGGTTGGTCGGCGTGCTCGAACCAGTGATAGCCGACCAGATTCGGCTTGATCAGCGCCGCCGCGACGTAGCGCTCAAAGGCGCGGGCGCGGTCGGCCTGGGTGGCGACCCGCGGGCCGCCGCCGCTGCTGTTGGGCAGCCCGACGTCGTCGCCGCGAAACGCAAACTCGGTGATCATGCAGGGCTTGCCGGTCGCCGCATAGGCGTCGAGCAAGGCCGACGGATCGAAGCCGTAGCAATTGAACGAAATCACATCGAGGTGGCGGCCGGCGGCGGCGACCACGCCGTCATGCGGCAGCGCGCCGAGTCGCGCCCCGAGCACCAGATGATTGGGATCGGCCGCCTTGATCGCCGCCGTGCAGAGTTCGAAGTAACGATCGGCCACCACCGCGGCGAAGGCGTCGCAATCGGCGGCGAAGGCGGCGCGCCGCGGGTTGCGGTTGGCATCCGCTTCGAGCGTGGCGTAGTCGCCGCCCGGCGCCGCGCGCACGAACGGCGCCACGATGCTGTCGAGCGCGTGCAGCGCTTCCCAGGATCGCACCGGCGTATGCCAGATCACGTTGAAATGGGCGAACTCGCCATAATGCTGTTGCAGCGCGGCGATCGCGGTGACGCGGCCGGCGCGGCCGGGCGGAAAATTCAGGAAGGTGGTCAACAGCTCATCATGGCCGCGCCAGTCCGGCGACCAGTACAATTCATTGTCGATGAAGGTGCCGAGCAGTTCGGGGGCGTTGCGCCGCGGCGTGCACAGCTCCCTGGCGCGTTGCCGGATGTGGTTGTCGAATTCGGCATCGAACACGTCGGGAAAGCGCTGGCCGTGGCGATGCAGCCAGAACGACGCGCCGAGGTCGACGATGGGCGCGGTCGCCAGCGGCGCCAGGCCGGCGCCGGCGACGATTTCGTCGGACCAGCAACCCAGCGTGTTGAAATCCCACCCGGTCAAGCGCTCGGCCGCAGCGCGGCGCCATTCGTTGCGGCTGCCGTATTTGGCGAGGCAGGCCTCGGCATAGGGCACCCGATCGGTGCCGCGAATCTGGTCCGGATCGAACCGGACGTTGTTGACGCCCTTGGATAGAAACCGGCCGCCGTCGGGATCGACGAACCAGAACACCCCGTCATCCTGCTCGACCCGAAAGAAGCCGCTTGGTTCGAAACAGCCGTCGGCGATGCCGCCCCATCTGGTTCGTCGCACCCATCCATCTCCTTATTCACCCGGTTTATCTTCGCAATCGCGGACTGCGGAATCTTTGATATAACACAACACCTTATTGGGTCCGAAGGGACTATCGATAGAGCCTGCATCGGAACAGCCGGAGGACGACAGTGGCGGTATCCATTCCCGAGACGGCAGCAAGCGAAGCCTCTACGAAACTGCCGGCGCTGACCGCGCTCAAGCGCGAATTCATCTGGGGCGTTTCGACCTCGAGCTTCCAGATCGAAGGCGCGACTCAAGAAGGCGGCCGCGGCCCCAGCATCTGGGACACCTACTGCCGCGATGGCGAGATCAAGAATCACGACACCGGCGACGTCGCCTGCGATCATTATCATCGCTACGCCGAGGATGTCGCCCTGATGAAAGCACTGGGCGTGCAGGCCTATCGGTTCTCGGTGGCGTGGCCGCGGCTGTTGCCGCAGGGCCGCGGCGCGATCAACGAACAGGGGCTTGCCTTCTATGACCGGCTGATCGACGCGCTGCTCGCCGCCGGCATCGAGCCGTGGCTGTGCCTGTATCATTGGGACCTGCCGCAGGCGCTGGAGGACCAGGGCGGCTGGATGAGCCGCGAATCGGTGGTGTGGTTCACCGATTACGCCACGCTGGTGGCCAAGCGTTACGGCGACCGCGTCAAGCGCTTCGCCACCTTCAACGAACCGTCGATCTTCAGCCTGTTCAGCCGCTCGCTCGGCAAGCGCGATCATTCCGCCGACGACAAGCTGCATCGCACCATCCACCACGTCAATCTGGCGCATGGCGCTGCGGTCGATGTGCTGCGCGCGCTGGTCCCGGGCGCCTCGATCGGCTCGATCCACAACGTGCAGCCGATCTTGCCGTCCACCCCGGCCGACGCGGCGGCGGCGGAGCTGTTCGGCGCCTATTGGAACCAGGCCTATCCCGATCCGCAATTCCTCGGCAGCTATCCCGAGATCATGCTGCCCGGAATCCAGCCGCATCTGCAGCCCGGCGACCCCGAGCGGATTCATCGCCCGGCCGATTGGTTCGGCCTCAATCATTATAGCCCGGTCTATGCCAAGGCCGATCCCGACGCGATGATGGGCTTCAACTGGGGCGACCGGCCGCCCGGACTGCCGCTGACGCCGATCGACTGGCCGATCAACGCGCCGGCATTTGGCGAGACGCTGCTGAAGGTTCACAAGCGCTACAAGCTGCCGATCTATGTCACCGAAAACGGCTATGGCAGCCACGACCAGCCCGACGCCAGCGGCGCGGTCGTCGACCCTGGACGCATCGGCTTCCTGCGCGACTACATCGAGGCGATGGACCGGGCGGTGGCCGCGGGCGCCGACGTGCGCGGTTACTTCGTGTGGTCGCTGCTCGACAATTTCGAATGGGATTCCGGCTACAGCGTGCGGTTCGGGCTGACCTATGTCGACTACAACACGCTGCAGCGGATTCCGAAGACCTCGTTCCGCTGGTTTGCCGAGGCCATCAAGGCGGCGCGGCAGGGATGACCGGACAGCCCGAGGCCAATGACACGCCGGTGCTGCTTGCCGATATCGGCGGCACCAATGCGCGCTTCGCGCTGCTGCAGGGCGGCGCGGTCGGCGCCGTCGCGCATCTGGTGGGCCGCGATTATCCGAGCTTCGCCGAGGCGATGGCCGCCTATCTGCGCGGCCAGCCCGGTGGTGGCAAGGTCCGCGCCGCGCATCTCGCGGTCGCAGGCACCGTGGTGAACGGCCGCTGCGTGATGACCAATTCGCCGTGGGTGATCGACGCCGCCGAACTGAAGGCGGCGTTCGACATTCCCTCGGTGCGGGTGATCAATGATTTCGAAGCGGTGGCGTGGTCGTTATCGGCCATTCCAGCCGCGAAGTTGCGCCAGCTCGGCGGCGGCGAAGCGATGGCTGCCGCGCCGCTGTTCGCGCTCGGCCCCGGCACCGGGCTCGGCATGGCCGCCAACGTGCCGCTGCCGCAAGGCCGCATCGTGCTGCCCGGCGAAGGCGGCCACGCCACGCTCGCCGGCGTCAATGCGCGCGAGGATGCGGTGATCGGGGAGTTGCGGCGCAAATTCGGCCACGTCTCGGCCGAGCGCGCACTGTCCGGCAGCGGATTGGAAAATCTCTACGGCGCGCTGGTGACGCTCGACGGCTTGGCGCTGCCGCCGCGCGCCGCGCCGCAGATCACCCAGGCCGGCGTCGAGGGCTCCTGCGCGACCTGCCGCGAAGCCGTCGATCTGTTTTGCGCGCTGCTCGGCAGCGTCGCCGGCAATCTGGCGCTGATCCTCGGCGCCAAGGGCGGCATCTATGTCGCCGGCGGCATCATCCATCACATGATGGAGCACCTGGCGGGGTCGCAATTCCGCGCGCGCTTCGAGGACAAGGGGAGGTTTCGCAGCTACCTCGCGCAGATCCCGGTCTATCTGGTGCTGGAGGAGGACGTCGCCTTCATCGGCCTCCAGCAGTTTACCGAGGTGGTGGGGGCGGGTTGAGGCATCGGCCGTGAGACCAGGTGGTCGTCATTCCGGGGCGCGAGAGCGATAGCTCGAGCGAACCCGGAATCTTGCTACGTGGTGGTAGGCGCATCAGTCGTCGCGAGATTCCGGGTTCGCGCGCGGCTCACGCCGCTTGCGCCCCGGAATGACGGCTGATGGTCAGGAGAACGCGCCGAGCTACGCGGGATCCGGTCTCTAAAACAAACTGCCCTGATCGATCGATTTCGACACCCGCTTCGGCGTCGCCGAACTGGCGGCCTTCGCGGGCTTGGTGTCGCGCCGCGGCGAGAGGCTGGACTTAGTTGCGTCCTGCGCCGGCAGGCCGTCGGCATCCGCGGTGGCGCCGATCCGGCCGTCGGAAAATTCCAGGCTGAGCCTTGCCCCGGGATCGACACCCGCTGCGCCACGCACCGCCAGCCCCTTCGCGTCGCGCACCAGCGCAAAGCCCCGCGCCAGCACGCCGCGATAGGACAGCGCGCCAAGTAACTGTCCCGACGACGCCACCCGGGCCCGCTGGCGTTGCAGCGCAATCATCAGCGCGCGTCGCGCCCGCTCGGCAAGCCGCTGCGTGCGCTCGCGGTCGCGCAGCAATTGCGCGCGCTGCGCCTGCAGATTGGCGAGCTTGGATGCTTTCAACCGCGCATCCAGCGCGCTGAAGCGATCGCGGCGATGCCGCAGCGTGGCGCGGGTGCAATGCCTGAGCCGTTCGCCGTTGACGGCGAGCCGCTGTGTGGCGTGCGCCACCTGCGCGCGCAACACTTTCAACGTCAAACCGGCGCAAGCCTGCGCAAAGCGGCGGTGATGCGCATGGCTGTTGGCGCGCAGCGCCCGCGGCAGCGCCGCGCCGGCGTTATCGAAGCGCTGCCGCGGAATCGCCAGCAGTGCGGCGGCCGAGGGCAGCGCCCTTGCGGCGGCGCGCAACTCGCTGCGGCGGCGCTCCTGGCCGCGCTGGAAGCACAGCATCGCGCGGTGGCCGAATTGTCCGACCTCGATAAAAAGTTCGGCACGCACCGGAACCGCCATTTCGGCGGCGGCGGTCGGGGTCGGTGCGCGCTTGTCGGCGGCGAAATCGATCAGCGTGATGTCGGTCTCGTGGCCCACGGCCGAAATCAGCGGGATCATGCTGTCGGCCGCGGCGCGCACCACGATCTCTTCGTTGAACGACCACAGATCCTCCAGCGAGCCGCCGCCGCGCGCCACGATCAAGAGGTCGGGGCGGGGGACATCGCCGCCTTCCGGCAGCGCGTTGAAGCCGTGGATCGCGGCGGCGATCTGCTCGGCCGAGCCGTCGCCCTGCACCTTGACCGGCCACACCAGCACGCGGCGCGGGAAGCGGTCTTCCAGCCGGTGCAGAATATCGCGGATCACCGCACCCGTGGGCGAGGTGACGACACCGATTACTTCCGGCAGATAGGGCAACAGCTGCTTGCGGGCCTCGTCGAACAGCCCCTCGGCGCCGAGCTTCCTCTTGCGCTCCTCCATCAAGGCCATCAGCGCGCCGATCCCGGCGGGCTCGATGGCTTCGATCACGATCTGATATTTCGAGGAGCCCGGATAGGTGGTCAGCTTGCCGGTGGCGATGACCTCGAGGCCCTCTTGCGGCTTGAACCGCATGCGGCCGTGCACGCCCTTCCAGATCACCGCCTCGATCTTGGCGCCTTCGTCCTTCAGCGCGAAATAGCAATGGCCGGAGGAATGCGGGCCGCGAAACCCGGAAATCTCGCCGCGCACCCGGACATGGCCGTAAGCGTCCTCGACCGTCCGCTTCAGCGCGGAGGACAGTTCGGTGACGGTGAATTCCGGCGAGTTCGGCAGCGCGGCTGTCGTGGGCGGCATCGAATCTGATCTCTGGTGTCGGCCAAAGGTAAGGACTTAGGCGGCCAACGCCAAACGGCAATTTCGCGGCGCTTGAGTTCTCAGGCTTTCTCGGTCTGCGCGCCGAACAGTTCCAGGAAGCTGCTCCAGCCGCCATCCATCGGCGCCCGCATGAAATGCGCGTTGGCGCCGTAGTTTTCCAGCAAGCGATGCTCGAACTCGATCCGAGTGTGCGCGGCGTCGACCGGCACGAAGCGGACGTCGACCTCGGTGACGAGGGCGTCGTCGTGTTTCCAGTCGCCGTCGATTTCCCAGGTCATCACCAGATGGTTCGGCGGATCCCACACCAGCACCCGGCCCCACAGATATTCGGTGCCGTCGGCAGCGCGCTCGAACCAGCGGCCGCCGACCTTCGGCTCGATGATCGCGGTTTGCGCCGGCTTGTCGCCGACGTGATGGGTTTCCAGCGGCCACCAGGCGCCGTGCTGCTCGGTGAACACGCGGAACGCGCGCTCCGGCACGGTGTCGACGACAATCTGCTTGCGGATCGGTTCGATGCTGGTCACGGGATCCTCGTTACGCCGAAAATAGCCACCTCGTCGGTTAAGTCAGCCCCGAGGTTAAGTCAAACCGGACCAATGGGCCAGAACCGGGCTTGAGCGGCCTGATCAGGCGCCCTAAACAGGCGATCTTTGCGGGTCCAGGGATCTTGGCGTGAACATTCTTCTTCTCGGTTCCGGCGGGCGCGAACACGCGCTGGCCTGGAAAATCGCGGCGTCGCCGCTTGTGGCAAACTTGTGGTGCGCCCCGGGCAATGCCGGCATCGCCAAGGTCGCCGAATGCGTGGCGCTCAACCCCGCCGACCACGCAGCGGTCATCGGGTTTTGCCAGGCGAACGCGGTGGATTTCGTGGTGGTCGGGCCGGAGGCGCCGCTCGCCGCCGGCATCGTCGACGATCTCGCCGCCGCCGGCATCAAGGCGTTCGGCCCGAGCCGGGCCGCGGCGCGGCTGGAGGGCTCGAAAAGCTTCACCAAACAGATCTGCGCGGCGCAAAATATCCCGACCGCGGCCTACGGCCATTTCCGCGACCTCGCCGCCGCCAAAGCGCATCTCGCGCAGCATGGCGCGCCGATCGTCATCAAGGCCGATGGGCTCGCCGCCGGCAAGGGCGTGGTGGTGGCGATGACTGTGGCCGAGGCCGACGCGGCGCTCGACATGATGTTCGAGGGCGGCTTCGGCGCGGCCGGCGCCGAGGTGGTGATCGAGGAATTCATGGCTGGCGAGGAGGCGTCGTTCTTCGTGTTGTGCGACGGCGAGAACGCGCTGCCGCTCGCCGCGGCGCAGGACCACAAGCGCGCCTTCGACGGCGACCATGGACCGAACACCGGCGGCATGGGCGCCTATTCGCCGGCGCCGGTGATGGATGCCGCGATGATCGCCCGCACCATGGACGAGATCATCACGCCGAGTTTGCGGGAGATGGCCGCGCGCGGCACGCCCTATAAGGGTGTGCTGTTCGCAGGATTGATGATCACCGACCAGGGCCCGAAGCTGATCGAATACAATGTGCGGTTCGGCGATCCGGAATGCCAGGTGCTGATGCTGCGGCTTGGCTCCGACATCGTGCCGGCGCTGCTGGCGTCCTGCGACGGCGGGCTCGATCGCATCGAACTTCATTGGAGCGACGACCCGGCGCTCACCGTGGTGATGGCGGCGCAGGGCTATCCCGGCGACTATGCCAGGGGCAGCGCGATCGAAGGGCTCGAGGAGGCCGCGGCGGTCGAGGGCGTGGAGATCTTCCACGCCGGCACCAAGGCGGACGGCGACAGAATTCTCGCCAATGGCGGGCGGGTGCTCAACGTCACCGCGCGCGGCAACAGCGTCGCCGAGGCGCAACGCCGCGCCTATGCGGCGATCGATCTGATCCGCTGGCCGCAGGGCTTCTGCCGCCGCGACATCGGCTGGCAGGCGATCCGGCGGGAGCAGGCCGAGGATTGAACGGGGCGGGCGCAGCACCGCGCCGACCATCCTTCGAGACACCCGGCTACGCTCTTCGAGCTACGCCGGGTTCCTCAGGATGACGGCGATGGTGGAGCGAGTGCCGGACTGCGCTGACAGATAGCTGCGGTGAATGGAGCGCTATGGCTGCGCTGATGCAGCGCCGAAACATCTCCAGCGCCGTCATCCTGAGGTGCGAGCCCGGCGACGGCAGCACCTGCTACGATGGAGGACGAGGCGAGCCTCGAAGGATGACGCTACGAGTGTTGTCGCTCAATCAAAGGCGACGTCTTGGATCATATTGCTGCTGAGCAGAGCTCTCCGCGCGGCCCATCCTTCGAGACCCGGCTTCGCGCTGCGCGCTACGCCGGGTTCCTCAGGATGACGGCGATGGTGGAGCGAGCGTCAGCCGACGGTGAGCCGATCGCGCCTACCCCTTCGACTCCTGCTTTTCCGACGCCGTCGCCGGCTTGCCGGCTTTCGGTCCGGACACCACGCGGACGGCGTCGCCGTCATTGATGCCGTCGGGCGGCGCGGTGATGATGCGATCCTCCGCCGCAAGGCCGGAGGCGATCTCGATGTCGCGGCCGAGATCGCGCGCGATTCTGACCTGTTTGAACAGCACGCGGTCGTCGGCGCCGACGGTGGCGACCCGCAGCCCGCTGGCGCCGAACACTAGCGCGCTCGCCGGAATATGCAGCGGCGCGCCCTCGCGCGACAGGGTGAGCCGGACATTGGCGTAGCCGCCCGGCATCAATTCGCCGCCGGCATTGTCCAGCGCGAGCTGCATCCGCGTGGTGCCGGAGCCGACGTCGACGGCCTGCGACGAGGCTTCCAGCGTCGCGGTGAAGGCGCGGTTGGGATAGTCCGGCAGCGTCAGTGCCGCCTTGGCGCCGATCTTGATCGCCGGCACGTAGCTCTGCGGCACGTTGACATAGACCCGCAGCTTCCGGATGTCGGAGATCACGAACATCGCAGGGCCAGTGCCGGCGCCGCCGGAGATCAGCGCGCCGACGTCTGTGTTGCGCTCGGTGATCACGCAGTCGAACGGCACGGTGATCTTCTTGTAGCCGGCCAAGGCCTCCAGCCGCTCGACATTGGCCTGGCCGGAATTCACCGCGGCCTTCTTGTTGGCGAGGTCGGCGGTGCGCTCGTCGATTTCCTGCGCCGAGACGAAATTCGACGCCACCAGCGTCTTGCGCCGGTTCAAGGTCGCTTCCGACAAGCGCGCGCTGGCCTGCTGGCTGGCGAGATCGGCTCTGGCCTGCAGCAATTGCTGATCGAGATCCGGCGCCTCGATCTCGGCGATCACCTGGCCGGCCTTGACCTTGGCGCCGATGTCGGCGTTCCAGCTCTTCAGATAGCCGGAGACCCGGGCGAAGATCGGCGCGCGATAATACGCCTCGAGCCGGCCGGGCAGGTCGAGCGTGGCGGTGAGCAGCTTGGCATCCGGCAACGCCACCGCGACGCTGGGCACCGCCTGGGCGTCGGTCCAGTCGCGCAATTCGGCGCTGCTCTTTTCCCGCGCCATGATCCCGGTGACCACGATCACCGCGGCGACGCTGAGCCCGATCAATCCGGCGATGCCGAGCTTGCGGCGTGACACCCGCCGCGGCGCGCCGGGCTCCGGCTCGAACGGGTCCGGCTCGCGCGTCTCGTGCTCAATGGACATGCGACATCTCCGGCGAGGATTCGGGCGCGGTGGCGGGTTGTTTCTTGTGGACCATGCTGAACACCACGGGGACGAATATCAAAGTGGCGACGGTGGCGAACAGTAGCCCGCCGACCACGGCGCGGCCGAGCGGCGCGTTCTGCTCGCCGCCTTCGCCGAGGCCGAGCGCCATCGGCGTCATGCCGATGATCATCGCCAGCGCTGTCATGATCACCGGGCGGAAGCGGACGAAGCCGGCTTCCAGCGCCGCCTTCACCGGATCGCCGAGCACCGCGTAGCGCTCGCGCGCGAACGAGATCACCAGCACGCTGTTGGCGGTGGCGACACCCATGCACATGATCGCGCCAGTGAGCGCCGGCACCGACAGCGTGGTGTGGGTGGTAAACAGCATCCAGACGATGCCGGCGAGCGCCGCCGGCAACGCGGCGATGATCACGAAGGGATCGGCCCAGGACTGGAAGTTGACCACGATCAGCAGATAGATCAGCACGATCGCGGCCAAGAGGCCGAACAGCAGTCCGGCGAAGGCGCTATTCATGGTCTGCACCTGGCCGAGCAGCACCACCGAGCTGCCTTTCGGCACCTCCTTGGCGGTCTCGTCGATCAATTTGCGGATGTCGGCGGCGACCGCGCCGAGGTCGCGGCCCTGCGGGGTGGCGAAGATCTGCACCATCGACTGGATGTCGTATTGCGACAGCACGGCGTTGCTGGCGGTGCGCGAGATATTGGCGATGCCGCCGAGGATCGGCTGGGTCGTCGAACCCACTGCGGTGATCGGCAGGGTTTGCAGCGCCTCCAGCGAGTCGATCTGGTATTGCGGCGTCTGCATCACGATCGAATACGACACGCCATTGTCGGGGTTGAGGTAATAGGTCGGCGCGACCTGCGAGGAACCGGCCAGATTGACCACCAGGCTGTTGGTGACGTCGCGCTCGGTGACGCCGACATATTGCGCGCGGGTGCGGTCGACGTCGATGTTGAACGTCGGGTTGTTCGGCGATTGCTGGATCCGCGCGTCGGCGACGCCGGGGATGCGGCGCACCTTGGCCAAAAGCTGGTTGGCATAGGCGAAGTTCGCAGCCAGATTGGCGCCGCGGATCTGCAAGTCGATCGGTGCCGGCGCGCCGAAATTCAGAATCTGGCTGACGATGTCGGCCGGCAGGAACGCAAAGCTGATGCCGGGAAACAGCCGCGGCAATTGTTCGCGCAGCGCCTGAACGTATTGTTCGGTCGGCCGGTGGCCTTCCTTGAGCTTGATCTGGATGTCGGCGTCCTGGGTGCCGATTACGCCGGTGGTGTTGTAAGTCAGATTGATGCCGGAAATCGGCATGCCGATATTGTCGGCGACGGTGTCGATCTCGGCCGGCGGAATGATTTTGCGGATCGCCTTTTGCACGTCGGCGAACTGATTGGCGCTTTCCTCGATGCGGGTGCCGATCTGGGTGCGGGCGTGCAGCAGGATCTGTCCGGCGTCGACCGCGGGGAAGAAGTTGCGGCCGAGATACGGCACCAGCAGGAACGACACCGCGACGAAGCCCAGAAAGCCGACCACGAAGATCGGCCGCCGCGACATCGCCAGCGTCAGCAATTCGCTGTAGCCCCAGCGAATCCGCGCGAACACCGCCTCGAAGCCGTGCTGGAACGCGATCAAGGGATTGCGCGAACGGCGCTTGCCGGCCGGCGAATGCTCGGCGTGCGGATGCAGCAGATATTTCGCCATCGTCGGCACCAGCGTGCGCGACAACAGGAACGACCACGCCATCGCGAACATCACCGCTTCGGCCATCGGCACGAACAGGAAGCGCGCGATGCCCTGCAGGAAGAACATCGGCACGAACACGATGCAGATGCACAAGAGCGAGACGAAGGCCGGCGTCACGATCTGGTTGGCGCCGTCCATGATCGCGGTCTCGACGTCCTTGCCCTGCTCCAGATGCCAGTTGATGTTCTCGATGGTCACGGTGGCGTCGTCGACCAGGATGCCGACCGCGAGCGCCAGGCCGCCCAGCGTCATGATGTTGAGGGTCTCGCCGACCAAGGACAGCATCACGATGGCGCCGAGCACCGACAGCGGGATCGACACCGCGATGATCACGGTGGAGCGCCAGGAGCCGAGGAACAGCAGGATCATCACGCTGGTCAGCAGGGCGGCGATGATGCCCTCGAAGGCGACGCCGCTGATGGCGCCACGCACGAACACCGACTGGTCGCCGATGAAGCCGATCTTCAGCGTGTCCGGCAACGACGCCTTGACGTCGATCACTTTCTGCTTGATGCCGGAGATGATATCCAGTGTCGACACCGCGCCGGCCTTCAGCACCATCATCAGCACCGAGCGATTGCCGTCGACGTGGACGATGTTGGTCTGCGGCGGGTTGCCGTCGCGCACTTGCGCCACGTCGCGGACATAGACCATCGCGCCGCCCACGGTCTTGATCGGCAGGTCGCCGAGTTCTTCCAACTTCAGCGGCGAGTTGTTGAGGTTGACGGTGTATTCGAAGCCGCCGATCTTCTGGGTGCCGACCGGGGTGATCAGGTTCTGCGCCGCCAGCGCGTTGGCGACGTCCTGCCCCGACAGCCCGCGCGCCTGCAGCGCCTGCGAGTTGAGGTCGATCTGCACCTGGCGCTGCTTGCCGCCGAACGGATAGGGGATCGCCGCGCCCGGCACCGTCACCAGCGGGGTGCGCAACTGGTTGATGCCGATGTCGGCGAGGTTCTGCTCGGTCAGGCCGTCGCCGGACAAAGCGAGCTGGATGATCGGCACGGTGGAGGCCGAGTAATTCAGGATCAACGGCGGCGTGGTGCCGGGCGGCATCTGCTTCAGCAGGGTCTGCGAAATCGCGGTGACCTGGGCGTTGGCGGTGCGGATGTCGACATTGGGCTGGAAGAAGATCTTGACGATGCCGAAGCCGGCATAGGAATTCGCCGCGATGTGCTCGATGTCGTTGACCGTGGTGGTCAGCGAGCGCTCGAACGGCGTGGTGATACGGCCGGCCATCTGGTCCGGCGGCAGCCCGGTATATTGCCAGATCACCCCGATCACCGGGATGCCGATATTGGGGAAGATGTCGGTCGGCGTGCGCAGCGCGGCCAATGGCCCGACGATCAACAACAGCAGCGCCAGCACCACGAACGTGTACGGTCGGCTCAACGCGATGCGAACCAACGCGATCATGAAATGGGTGTTCCTCCGGCAGCAATACGCGGCAATCGCAGCGGCCGATGATCGCCGCTTCACCGCGTTGATGGCAATAGTCAGCCCGCGGCGCAACACCGCAAATGAGCAGACTGGTTCTAGCCGTTGTTGCAGTGCAATTGAAGCTATGCCCCTATCACCTGTCTGTGACAGCGCAATTGAAGGGCTTTTGAGGAATGTTTTTGCGCGATACGGCGCGCTTGGAAAACTTCGTTACGAAAAATTAATGTCAGCGCGATCGTTCGCCGGCGCCGTCGCGCTGGGTCAGGTCGCTCTGCGTCACGTTGCTGACGAAGTCGGCGATCAGCGCCCGCAGTTCGGCGAAGGACGGGATGTCCATCAACAGCGCGACATAGCCGCTGATCGGTTTGTTGCTGATTTCAAAGTTGATGTGGAGAAACAGGATCAGGCTGTCCGGCCGGCCGGGACTGTCGAACATCTGCCGGCCGTCGCCGCGCACCACCACCGGCAGCGACATCCGCAGCGCCCGCTTCAGAAGGTTGGCGATGGTCGCCACCCAGCTGTTGAGGATGATGTTGCCGGTTTCGGCCAGCGCCTCGTCTTCGAGATCGACGATGTCTTCCAGCGTCAGCTTCGGCCCGACCACCGCGCGGACCAGTTCGAGGCTGTTGGCCTCCGGAAAGATCAACAGCGCGCGGCCGGAAAACGCGCCGCTGAAATCCTGCCGCACCGCGACCAGGCTGGGGCGCTCCGGCCTGGTGACGATGCCGGCCGCGGCCTCCTGGGTCAGCACCTCGACCGCCGGCACCGACAATAGCACCTGATGCTGCACCATCTGGCGCAGGCTGGAGGCGGCGCGGGCCATGGCGATGTTGGACAATTTGCCGAGCGCGTCGCGTTCGAGCGCGGTCAAGGGAATGAAATCGTCGCTGGCCATCGACGGGTCTCTCTGATCCGGCTGATCCGCCGCGGCGGTCATCAGACCGATTATTGTCGCGAGCGTCCAATGCTTTGTGGCCACGCACCCTTGCACGTCAATTCTTTATTGTGTCTTCTTCGCCGGCGAAGTTTCGGCCTGTCAGCAAGGCCGCCACGGCTTTCGGCCGCGGTTTTGACGGTGGGTATGGGTCGATGCGGAAGAACAGCAATGGCAGCAAGCGTCCTCAGCACGCCCCGGTGGTCGCCGGGCGGGCGCGGACAATCCCATCGGGCGTGGCGCTGGCCGCCGGCGCCGAACACGCCGCGGCGGCGCCCGGCGCAGTCGCGGCTAGACCGAAATCGCTGATGAAAACCGCCGATCTGGCCACCAAGGGCGCGGCGCGGCGCGGCGCCGCGCAGCCGGCTGACGCCACCGCGGCGCGGCCCGCCAAGGGAGCGCGCAAGCCGGTGCTCACCGACAGCGCCAGCCGCAAGCAGAAGATCGAGGAACGCATCGCCGCGGCCAGCGAGGAACTCGCCGGCGGCATCGTCGAGGCGACCTCGGCGGCCGAGGAATTGCGCCGCGCCATGGAGCAGATCGCCAGCGGCGCCGAGCAGGCGGCCAGCGCCTCGCAGCAGACCCTGGCGGTGGCCAATTCCGCCACCATCGCGCTGCAGCAGGCTCGCGAGCGTGCCGACAGCACCCGCCGTGGCACCGAGCGGCTGCAGAGCGTGCTGAGCGATGCCTCCAGCCAGATCTCGCTGTGGGCCGGCAACATCAAGCACAATGGCGAGCGGCAGGCCGGCTCTGTAGCGGTGATTGAACAGCTCAGCGCCCAGGCGGTCAGCATCGGCGACGTCACCAAGACCGTCGGCCATGTCTCCGACCAGACCAATCTGCTGGCGCTCAACGCCGCGATCGAGGCGGCGCGCGCCGGCGATCACGGCCGCGGCTTCGCGGTGGTGGCCGACGAGGTCCGGGCGCTGGCCGAGAGCTCGGAGAAGAGCGCGCTCGACGTCCAGGACCTCGCCGGGCAGATCCACGAGCAGGTGCAACTGATCGCCACCATGATCAAGACCGCCGCCGACGGCGCCTCCGCCGAGGCGCAACGCAGCCAGACCGTGGTTCTCGCGCTCGGCGACCTGCGCAAGGAGGTCGGCACGCTGGCCGACAGCAGCCAGGCGATCGCCGCCGCCGCGGCGCTGGCCGAGACCTCGTCGCGCGAGGCGCAGAAGGGCGCCGAGATCATCGCCTCGGCCGCCGAGGAGCAAGCCGCCGCCGCCGCCGAGGCGCTGCGCAGCGTCGAGCAGCAGACCGCGGCGCTGGAGCAGAGCCAGGTGGCGACCCAGGCGGTCGCGGCGCTGGCCGGCGAGGCGCTGTCGGGCGCCGGCAAGGCGGCCGAACTCGCCTCCTCGGCGGAACAACTCTCCACCGCGGTGCAGGAAATCTCCGGCGCCGCCGCGCAGATCATGATTGCGCTCGACGAGATCAGCCGCGGCGCCCAGCAGCAGGCCGCGGCGACGCAACAGGCTAGCGCCGCGATGGGCCAGATCGAAACCACCGCGCTCGCCGCCAAGGCCAACGCCGCAAGCTCGCTGGAACGCACGCTGCGGATGCGCGACATGCTCGGCGAAATCCGCATCACCATCGCCGACCTTTCGGACGGCGTGGCACGCTCGCTGCAGACCACCCGCAAGAGCCGCGAGATGATCGGCGGGCTGGAAAGCCTGAGCCGGCGCGTCGACAAGATCGTCGACGGCATCGGCATGGTGTCGATCCAGACCAACATGCTGGCGGTGAACGGCTCGATCGAGGCGGCGCGCGCCGGAGAATTCGGCCGCGGCTTCGCCGTGGTGTCGCAGGACATCCGCAATCTGGCGCGGGATTCCGGCGACAATGCCGGCCGCATCAAGGATACCGTTCAGGCGATCCAGGATCAGATCACGGCGGTGCGCGCCGAACTCGAGCAGATCGTCTCCGCCGCCGACGCGGAAAACCAGAAGACCGCGGCGGTGCTGGCCGGGATCGGCGTGGTCGAAGCCGACATGACCGAGGTGGCGGCCAGCACCAGGCAGATCGTCGCCAATGCCGAGGCGATCCTGGCTTCGATGCAGGAGGCCGCGCGCGGCGCCCAGCAGGTCGCCAGCGTTGCCGAACAGGCCGGCAGCGCCGCGGCGCAGGCGGCCTCCGCCGCCAAGCAGCAGGCCCGCGGCGCCGAGGATCTGGCGGCGGCGATCGAGGAAATCGCCTCGCTCGCCGAAGACATCCAGCGCCAGCATGGCTAAGCGCGCGCAGCACGCCGCGACCAGCGCCGCGCCGGCGGCGCCGCCCGGCGTCGCGGCCGCGCCGGCGTCCGACGCCGCCCATGTGGTGGTGTTCGGCGTCGCCGCGGAACGCCTCGGGCTTAGGCTCAAGGAGGTCGCCGAAATCATCCGCCCGCCGAAGCTGGCGCAGATGCCGATGGCGCCGCATAGCCTGCTCGGCCTCGCCAATCTGCGCGGCACCGTGCTGCCGGTGCTCGGCTTGCGCCGCTTGCTCGGCTGGCCGGATGCCGCGGCGGGCGATACCGCGCGGGTGATCGTGATCGATCGGCCGGCGCCGTTCGGGCTGTTGGTCGACCGCATCGATCGGCTGCTGCCGGTCGCCGACGACGCCATCGAACACGACGATTCCGGCGCCGGGCAGCTCGATCCGGCGCTGCTGGAGGGCGTGATCAAGGGCGACGAAGGCCGCGACGCCATCAAGGTGCTGCACCCCGATCAGCTGCTGCGCGATCAGTTCGCGCGGCTTGCCGGCTCCGCGCCGCGCGCCGCAGCCGGCGTCACGGCGATCGCCACCGCGGCCGGCCGCAACGAACCGGCGCAGCATCGCCTGGCGCTGCTCAGCTTCGACCTCGGCGCCCAGGAATACGCGCTGCCGCTCGACCGGGTGCTGGAAATCATCGCGCTGCCGGAGCACGTCTCGGAAGTGCCGCGTCCGGAAACCGCGGTGCTCGGCGTGGTGACGCTGCGCGACCGGCTGCTGCCTTTGGTGTCGCTGCGCACGCTGCTCGGATTTGACGACGAGCTGATTCGCGACGGCCGCGGCAAGGTGATCGTGCTGTCAATCGGGCAGGGCGCGGTCGGCGTGGTGGTCGATCGCACCCGCGACATCCTGCGGGTCGATCCGGGGCTGATCGACCCGGCGCCGGCCTTGTTGACCCGCGGCGCCGGCGACGCCGAGATCAGCTCGATCTGCCGGCTCGATCACGGCCGGCGCTTGGTCGGCCTGCTCAGCGCCGACCGCCTGTTCCGCTCCGATCTGGTGCGCCGGGTGTTGTCGCAGCAGCTCGAGGAGGGCAGTGTGGCGCAGCAGCAAGCCGGCGAGGACGCGATGGCCGACGAGCAGTTCATTGTCTTCAGGCTGGGCGAGCAGGATTACGGCATCCCGGTCGCCGCGATCGACGAGGTGGCGCGGGCGCCCGAGCGGGTGACGCGGCTGCCGAAGGCGCCGGCCTTCATCGACGGGGTGATGAATCTGCGCGGCCGGGTGATGCCGATCGTCGACCTGCGACGGCGCTTCGACCTGGCGGCCAATGACGCCAAGACCGCGCAACGCGTGCTGGTGCTGAACAGCGGCGGCGGCAAGACCGGATTTCTGGTCGACAGCGTGTCGGAACTCCTCAAACTGCCCGCCCGCGCCATCAGCACCGCGCCGGACGTCTCCGCCGAGCAGGCCCGGCTGATCCACCGCGTCGCCAATCTCGAGGCGGATGGCCGTATCATCTTGTTGATCGACCCTGCGCAATTGCTCGATCGGGTCGAGGCCGACGTGCTGGCCAAATTCAATCGCGGCAGGCCCGACGCAGCGTTGCAGGCGTCGTGATCAGGCTGCTGATCGCCGACGATTCCGCCTTGGTGCGCAAGCTGCTCGAAGCGGTGTTTCTCGACGAAGGCGATTTCGAGATTCAAACGGCGCGCAGCGGCCTCGAGGCGCTCGAACTGGTGCGCTCCTTCGATCCCCATGTCACCACCCTCGACGTGCAGATGCCCGGCATGGACGGGCTGACCTGCCTCGGCCGGATTATGCTGGAGTCACCGCGCCCGGTGGTGATGATCTCCTCGCTGACCGAGCAGAACGCCGACGCCACGCTGTCGGCGATGGCGCTCGGCGCGGTCGACGTCATCGCCAAGCCGGGCGGCACGTTTTCGCTGCAGATCGATCGGCTGCGGCCGCTCCTGGTGGCCACCATCCGCGCCGCGGCGCAGGCCAAGATCCGCACCACCCACCGGCTGGCGGATCGCATCCGCTATCAGTTCCGCGACGCTGCGGCTGGCCCGCGCGCCAGAGCGGCGCGGCGCGGCGCCGCGCGGCCGCGCGCCAAAGCGGCGTCCGGGCTGCTGCTGATCGGCACCTCGACCGGCGGCCCGGCGGCGCTTAACATGCTGTTGCCGCAACTGCCGGCGGAGTTTCCCTGGCCGGTGCTGATCGCGCAGCATCTGCCGGCCACTTTCACCGGCGCCTTCGCCAAGCGGCTGGACCGCGAATGCGCCTTGAACGTGGTCGAGGTCGACGTGCCGCGGCGGCTGGAACCCGGCACGATCTATATCGGCCGCGGCGACGCCGACGTCATCGTGGCGCCGCGTCCGGCCGGGCTGATCGCGATTTCGGTGCCGGCGCAACGCGACTATCCGTGGCATCCGAGCGTTGAGCGGATGGTCGACAGCGCGCTGGAGCATTATGACGCGACAAGACTTGTCGGTGTGCTGATGACCGGAATGGGCGACGACGGTGCCGGGGCGATGACGCGGCTGCGCGCGCAGGGCGGCCGCACCATCGCCGAGGCCGAGGCCACCGCGGTGGTCTGGGGCATGCCCGGAGAATTGGTCAGGCAGGGCGGTGCCACCGCGGTGCTGCCGGTGGAGGAGATCGCCGCTGCGGTGATCGAATGGGTGAGTACCGATGCCGCTGATTAAACGCGACGACAGCAAGGGCGCCCAGCCGCGCCAGCCGGCGGCGGATCTCGCGGCCTTGGCCGCAGCGCTCAGCGATCCCGATCCGGATCGCCGCTGGAACGCGGCGCGCGGGCTCGGCACCGCCGGCGCGGCGCCGGCGCTGGCCGCCGCACTCGCCGCCGAGCAGGTGCCGCAGGTCCGTGAAGCCATCATGACCGCGTTGTTGCGGATCGGCGACGCCGATGCGGTGGCGGCGCTGCTGCCGGCGCTGCGGGCGCAGGACGCCGCGTTGCGCGCCTGCGCGGTCGAGGCGTTGCAGGCGATGCCGCAGGCGACGCTGCCGTTCATGACGGCGCTATTGAGCGACCCGGACTCCGATGTGCGGATCCTGGCCACCGAGCTTGCCCGCAACATGCCGGCCGAGACCGCCACCGCGCTGCTCAGCGATCTGCTGCAACGCGAGCCGCATCCCAATGTCTGCGGTGCCGCGATCGACGTGCTGGCCGAGGTCGGCACCACGGCGGCGATTCCGGCGCTGCGGGCCTGCGCCGCGCGGTTCGCCGAGGTTGCGTTCCTGCGCTTTGCGGCGGCGGTGGCGATCGATCAGATTTCCGGCGCCGAGGATTAGCCCCGCATGAATCGCCCGAACGCCGATCCGATCGTTGCGGTCAGCCAGCAGGACGTCCGCCGGCTGTGCGAATTCCTCTATCGTCGCACCGGCATGTCGTTCGCCGACAACAAGCGCTACTACATCGACCGCCGGCTGGCGGAGCGAATCACCGCCACCGGCTCCGGATCGTTCTCCGCTTACTTCGCGATGCTGCGCGCCGATGCCGAGCACGAGATCGAGCATCTGGTGAATTCCTTCACCGTCAACGAGACCTATTTCGATCGTGAAGAGCACCAGTTGCGCTGCATGACGGCGAACCTGCTCGGCGAATTGCTCGGCCGCAAGCGAGCCGACGAAACCTTCCGGATCTGGTCGGTGCCGTGTTCGACCGGCGAGGAGCCTTATTCGATCGCAATCTGGCTGATGGAGCATTGGCGCGACGTCGACAAATACAACATCGAAATCGTCGGCTCCGACATCGATACCAGAGCGCTGCAACAGGCCGAGCACGGCATCTATGGCGATCGCGCCTTGATGCGGCTGACCCGCGACGTGGTGGCGCGCTATTTCAAGCCGGTCGCCGCCGGCCAGTATCAGATCGATCCGGGGCTGCGCGACTCGATCCGCTTCACCCGCGCCAATCTGGTCGACGCCGCCGACATGGCGCAGTATCGCGATTTCGACATCGTGTTCTGCCGCAACGTGCTGATCTATTTCGACGACGCCTCGCGCCGCATCGCCGCGGAAAATCTCTACGACTGTCTGCGCCCCGGCGGCTTCATCTGCCTCGGGCATTCCGAGACCATGAGCCGGATCTCGCCGCTGTTCCAGATTCGCCGGTTTCCCGACGCCATCATCTATCAAAAACCTGGGGCCGATCATGACGAGCAGCAGTGACAACGGCGCCGCTGCGGCGCCACGACGGATCCTGGTGGTCGACGATTCCTCGCTGGTGCGGCTTTATTACCTCGCCGCGCTGGAGAAGGCCGGCTTCGCCGTCGAGCAGGCGATCAACGGCCTCGAGGCGATGGAAAAGTGTCTGGCGCAGCGCTTCGATCTGGTGATCGTCGACGTCAACATGCCGCGGATGGACGGGCTGTCGTTCCTGCGCGCATTGCGCGGCAGCGCCGCCGAAACCGCCTCAGTGCCGGCGCTGATGATCTCCACCGAAGCCGGCCAGCAGGATCGCGACGAGGCCCGCGCCGCCGGCGCCAATTTTTATCTGGTCAAGCCGGTCTCGGAAGCCGATCTGTTGCGCCACGTCGCGCTGCTCGCCGGAGCGCCGTGATGAACGCGCTGCACGACCAATTCGTCATCGAGGCCCGCGAACTGGTGGATCAGGCCGGCGACGACCTGATCGCGCTGGAGCGCGACGGCGTGTCCGCGCCGCGGATCGATTCGGTGTTTCGCGCCTTCCACACCTTGAAGGGTGCCGCCGGCCTGGTCGATCTGCCGGCGATGGGGCTGGCGATGCACGCCGCCGAGGATCTGCTGGCGGAGTTGCAGTCCGGCAGGCTGGAGGTCACGCCGCCGGTCATCGACGGCGCGTTGCAATGCCTCGACCAGGTGTCGCGCTGGGTCGATCAGTTCGAAGCCGACGGCGCGCTGCCAGCGGATGCCGGCGAGGCCGCGTGGCAACTGGCGCAGGCGCTGCGCGCGCTGCTGACGCCGAGCGCCGCCGCCGCCGCGGCCAGCGAGGCGGTGCCGGACTGGGTGGCGCCGCTGCTCGATGAGGCGCGCGGCACATCGCCTGACGCCCCGGTCGCGGCGTTGTCGGCGGTGGACTATCAGCCGCATGCCGGCTGCTTCTTCAACGGCGACGATCCGCTCGGGCTGATGCGCAAGATCCCGCAACTGCTGGCGTTGCGGATTGCGCCGCGCCAGCCCTGGCCGGCACCGGCCGAGTTCGATCCGTTTGCCTGCAATCTTCGGCTGCAGGGGCTCGCCGCGGTCGACAAGGCGTCGCTGGCGGCGCTGTTTCGGCTGCAGCCCGATCAGGTGCGGATCGTCGAGCTTTCCCCCGCGATACTGGCGCCCGCCGCCACGCAGCCGGCGGCCGGCGTCTCCGATCTGGTGCGCGGGCTGATCGAGGAGCAGCAGCGCGTGCTCAGCGCCCCTGCCGACACCGCCGATCTGGTTGGCCGGATCGGCGCCGCCGCGCGGGTCGCCGTCAACGCGCTGCGCCATGACGGACAAGATCGCGCGGCGGCGCAGGTTGAGGCGGCGGCCGGGGACGCGACCGCGCAGTCCGACGCCGCGCCGCTGCGGCAGTGCCTGCAACGAATTCTCGCCGGTGACGATGCCGCCGCAACAACCACCGCCGAACCGACGCCCGCGACCGAGAGTGCCGGGCGCGGTGGCCGCAGCTTGCGGATCGACGAGGCGCGGATCGATGCGCTGGTCAATCTCGCCGGCGAACTCACGCTGCTGAAAAACGGCTTCGCGCATCTTGCCAAACGCGCCGCGACCGAGGGCGGCGGCGAGATCGCGCGGCTGCTGCGCCGCGAGGTCGAGGCGTTCGAGCGGCTCGACGCCGAGATGCGCGCTGCGATCCTGCAATTGCGCATGGTGCCGGTGGCGCAGCTGTTTCGCGCGTTTCCGCGGCTGGTGCGCGATCTGGCGCAGCGGCTCGGCAAGACGGTGACGCTGGTCACCGAGGGCGAGACCGCCGAATCCGACAAGACCGTGGTCGATCTGTTGTTCGAGCCGATGCTGCATCTGGTGCGCAACGCGCTCGACCACGGCATCGAGACGCCGGAGCAGCGGGTGGCCGCAGGCAAGCCGCAGACCGCCACGCTGACGCTGCGGGCGCGGCGCGCCAGCGACCGCTTCGTGGTCGAGGTGATCGACGACGGCCGCGGCATCGACCCCGCGATGGTGCGCCGCCGCGCCGCCGACAAGGCGCTGCTTGGCGCCGCCGAACTGGCGGCTTTGTCCGATGCCCAGGTGATCGACCTGGTGTTTGCGGCGGGATTTTCCACCGCCGCGGCGGTCTCCGAGATTTCCGGCCGCGGCGTCGGCATGGACATCGTGCGCACCACCATCGCGCCGATCGGCGGCCGGGTGTCGCTGCAAAGCCGGGTCGGGTCCGGCACCACGGTGCGGCTCGAGCTGCCGTCCTCGATCGCGATGCTGCGGATCATGGTGGTGGAGGCCGGCAACCAGCTGTTCGGCATTCCGATGGATGCGGTGTCGAAGACCGTGCAGCTGCCAGCGCAGCGGATCAGCCGGATCAAGGCCAATGACGGCTTCGTGCTCGACGACCATGTGGTGCCGATCTGCGAACTGGCGGAATTGATGCATCTGCCGGCGAAGCCGCAGCGCGCCGCCGAGGGCCGGCTGGTGGTGGTCGCCGAGGTCGGCGGCAAGCGCGCCGGCCTTGCCGTCGACGCCATCCGCGACCGTCTCGAAGTGGTGCTGAAACCGATGCAGGGGGTGCTATCGACCGCCCGCGGCTTTGCCGGAACCACGCTGCTCGGCGACGGCGGGGTGTTGCTGGTGCTGGATCTGCAGGAGCTCGTGCCATGAGCGTGGTTCGCAACGAGGCGGGAACCATCGTGCTGTCCGGGGCTTGCCCCGTGGCTGAGGCCGAAGCGCTGCTGCGGCTGCTGCAGGAGACCCCGGAGGCGCCGGTCGACTGGACCCGTTCCAGCCACCTTCACTCCGCCATCCTGCAGCTCATCTTAGCCATGGGGCCCGAATTGCTCGGACCCTGCGGCGACCCCTTCGTCGCGCGGTGGTCTCTGCCTCGGGCTGTGTAAAGGCAGAAAACCGTGCTATTTCAATCGACAAGGTTTCGGTCTGACGATCTCTCCGAGCCCGAGAACCTGGATAATGCGGCCAAGCCGCGCGAGATTAAGCGACATGCAACACAAGGTACTGATCGTCGACGACAGCAAGCTGGCTCGCATGGTGATGGCGAGCGCGTTCCGCCGGTTGCGGCCGGACTGGGACCTGATCGAGGCCGGCAACGCCGACGCCGCGCTGCAGGCGCTGTCCGAGCGGGCGCCCGATATTGTGCTGGTGGACTTCAACATGCCCGGCACCGACGGGCTGGAATTGCTGGCGAAAATCCGCACCGCCGAGCCGAAGATTCCGGCCGCGGTGGTGTCGGCCAATGTGCAAGACGAAATTATTGCCCGGACACGGGAACTTAATGCCGCCTTTATCGCTAAACCCCTGACTGATGAAGCGCTTGATGCGTTCCTGGCGGGGGCCGCTCTCCGATTGAAAACGAAGGCAGTATGACCACCACTCGCGGCGAACTCTCCGACATCGAACAGGACGCGCTTGCGGAGATCGCCAATCTGGGCGTCAGTCGTGCTGCGGCCAGCCTGCGCCAGATGGTGGGCGAACAGGTGCTGTTGTCGGTCCCGGCGGTGCGGATCGTCGGCCGCGACGTCGCCGCGCGGCTGGTCGAGGGCGACAACGCCCCGCAACTGGTGGCGGTGAAGCAGTCGTTCGAAGGGCCGTTCTCCGGCAAGGCGCTGCTGATCTTTCCCCAGGCCCAGAGCCTCGAACTGGTGCGCTCGATCGTCGGCCATGAGCACAGCCTGGAGGACGTCATCGACCTCGAGCAGGAGGCGCTGGCGGAAACCGGCAACGTCATCCTCAACGCCTGCCTCGCCACCATCGCCAATCTGCTGCGCCGGACCATGCGGATGTCATTACCGTCGGTGATCCGCGGCGACGGCAAGACGCTGTTCGAAGTCGACGGCTCGGCGAGCGATGGCAACCTGGTCCTGTTCCTGTATATCGATTTCACCATCAAGAACCGCGATATCCGCGGCTTCATCGCGCTGCTGATGGATCTGCCGTCGATCACCTCGTTGAAGGAGATCGTCGGCGAGTTCATCGAAGACGTCGAGAAGCAAACCGCGTAACAATGTCAGAGGGTCAATCCGAATTCGACGTCGCGGCTGTGGTCGATGCCCTTGACGTCGGCGTCATCGTACTGGATGAGCGCCAAGCCGTGGTCGGCTGGAATGACTGGATGGCAAGGGTCACCGGGCGGTCGCGGTCCGCGGTGCTCGGCAGCAACCTGATCGAATTATATCCCAATCTCGGCGGCACCCGGCTGCCCTCGGTAATCACGGACTGCCTGCAGACCGGCAGCTCCAGCATTCTCACCCATTCGCTCAACAAATTGCTGCCGCTGCTGGGCGACGGCGGCGAGGAATTGCTGCACAATATCGTGGTGCGGCCGGTGTGGGCGAATGGCGCGCCGCGCTGCATGCTGCAGGTCAACGACGTCAGCGTGGCGGTGGCGCGTGAGCGGGTGCTGCGCGAACGGCAGAACGCGCGCTATCACGCCATCGTCGATTCCGCGCCCGACGCCATCATCACCATCGGCCTCGACCGCACCATTCAATGGGCCAACGGCGCCGCCGAACAGGTGTTCGGCTATGAGCTGTCCGAGCTGTTGGATCAGAAGCTCGACGTGCTGCTGCAGCACGATGACGGGCTGACCCAGGCGTTCGTCGAGCTGCAGAATGCCAACTCCTGCACGCTGCAGGTCAACGGCCGCCGCAAGCCGGGCGACGTCTGCCAGTTCGAGGTCTCGCTGGGGCGCTGGAAGGCCGACGAGCGGGTGTTCATCACCACGATCTGGCGCGACGTCACCGAACGCACTAACGCTGAAGCCGCGTTGCGCGCCAGCGAGGGCCGTCACCGCGCGCTGCTGGAAGCGCTGCCGCAACTGGTCTGGACCTGCGACCAGAACGGCGAATGCGACTATTTCAATCCGCAATGGCAGGCCTATACCGGCGCGCCGTTCAGCGAGCATCTCGGCTCCGGCTGGCTGAAGGCGATCCACAAAGAGGATACCCCGGCATTCACCGCATCCTGGAAGTCGGCGCTGGCCGAGGGCGGGGTGTTCGACGCCGACGTCAGGCTGTGCCGCAGCGACGGCAGCCACCGCTGGTTCAAGATGCGCTCGATCCCGGTGTGGGCGCCGGACGGCAGCATCAGCCGCTGGTTCGGCACCGCGACCGACATCACCGATCACGTCGAGGCGCGCGAGGCGCTGCGCCGCAGCAACGAAGAGCTCGAGGCGCTGGTGCAGGAGCGCACCCGCGAACGCGAATTGGCGCTCAATCAGCTGCACGAAGCGCAGAAGATGGAGACCATCGGCCAGCTCACCGGCGGCGTCGCGCATGATTTCAACAATCTGCTGGCGGTGATCCTGGGCAGCCTGTCGCTGTTGAAGAAATGGCTGCCCGACGATCCGCGCACCTCGCGGCTGCTCGACGGCGCGCTGCAGGGCGCCGAGCGCGGCGCCACCCTGACCAAGCGGCTGTTGGCGTTTGCAAGGCGCCAGGAGTTGAAGCTCGAAGCCATCGAGATCCAGAAGCTGATCCCCGACATGATGGACTTTCTGCGCCAGTCGCTGGGGCCGAACATCAACATCAGCATCGACATTCCGCCCGACGTCGAGCCGGTCAAGATCGACGCCAACCAGCTCGAACTGGCGCTGATGAATCTCGCGGTGAACGCCCGCGACGCGATGCCGGCCGGCGGCGCGCTGGTGATCACCTGCCGCAACGCCGCCGCCGCGGCCAGCCAGCGGCCGCCCGCGCTGCCGCCCGGCGACTACGTCTGCATCAGCGTGGCCGACACCGGCGAGGGGATGGATCAGGCGACCTTGGCGAAAGCGATGGAGCCGTTCTTCACCACCAAGGGATTGGGCAAGGGCACCGGGCTTGGGCTGTCGATGGTGCAGGGCCTCACCGTGCAGTCCGGCGGCGCGCTGACCATGACCAGCGACGTCGGCAAAGGCACCGTGGTCAATCTGTGGCTGCCGCGGGCGCGGCGCGAGGACATGGTGGCTCCGGCGGCCGGACCGCCGCCGGTCGGCGGCGCCGCCGGCAAGCAGTTGCGCGTGCTGCTGGTCGACGACGATCCGTTGGTGCGGATGAACACCGCCTATCTGTTGATGGACCTCGGTCACAGCGTGATGGAGGCGCAGTCCGGTGCCCAGGCGTTGCAGCTATTGGATTCCGACGCCCGGTTCGACGTGCTGCTCACCGACTACGCGATGCCGGGGATGACCGGGCTCGATCTGGCGACCAGGGTGAAGGTCAGCAAGCCGAAGCTGCCGATCGTGCTGGCCACCGGCTATGCCGAATTGCCGCCCGATGCGCTGCTCGGCTTTCCGCGGCTCGGCAAGCCCTACACCCAGGAGCAACTAGCGGAATCGCTGGAAGCCGCGATCCGCGAGCGGGTGAACTGAACGGTTTGAACGGGGCGATGCACTCGCTCCGTTCTCTTCCTGTCATTCCGGGGCACGAGCAGCGAAGCTGCGAGCGAACCCGGAATCTTGCTTTGCGTTCAGGTCTGGCTTGCAGCGAGATTCCGGGTTCGCTCGGCCTAAAGGCCTCGCGCCCCGGAATGACGATCTCATCTGGACTGGCGCCTGAGACGACAGTCGAGTTAGTAGCTCGAAGCGTCGCCATGCGCGGCCTTCACGGCTGCGCGGTCGATCGCGCTGTTTCCTGTCATTCCGGGGCACGAGCGGCGTGAGCCGCGCGTGAACCCGGAATCTCGCTGCGGGGCAAGCGCGGGAGGTGCGGCTAGATTCCGGGTTCGCTCGGCCCAAAGGCCTCGCGCCCCGGAATGACGACCTCATCTGAACTGGCGCCTGAAACAACAGTCGGGTTATAGCGTTTTCGAGCGAAGTGGATCCCGGTTCGCGTGAAGAAAACGCGTCAAAATAAGAATCTAGAGCTCGGTTCTGATTCTATCAGAACCGGAACAGCTCTAGTCGCTCGAAGCTTCGCCATGCGCGACCTTCACCGCGGCGCGGTCGATCGCGCCGGTCGCGGTTAAAGGCAGGCTCGCCACGAATACCACGTATTTCGGCCTTTTGAAGCGGGCGATTTGTCCAGCGACAAAATCCGCGATCTCCGCAGCGCTGGGGCTTGCGCCGTCGCGGCAGACGCAGACCGCCTTGATCGCCTCGCTCCATTGCGGATCCGGCACCCCGATCACCACCACCTCGGCGACGCCGGGATGGGCGCGGATCGCGGCCTCGACTTCGGCCGGATAGACGTTCTCGCCGCCGGTCTTGATCAGGTCCTTCTCCGGCGCGCGGCCGGCGTACCATAAGTAACCATCGGCATCGAACCGCCCGAGGTCGCCGGTGTGATGCCAGCCGCCGCGCAGCGCGTGGGCGGTGGCGGCCTTGTTGTTCCAATAGCCTTTGAACACGGTCGGGCCGCGCAGCACGATCTCGCCGACCTCGCCTTCGGGCAGCGGCCGATCGTCGGCATCGACCACCGCCATGCTGCGCCAAAACAACGGCCGGCCGGCGGATTTCGGCCGCTCGCGATACGGCGACAATGTCGCCAGCCCCGAGGTCTCGGATTGCCCATAGGTCGACCAGAACCGCGCGTTCGGGCACATCGCCTCGAAGCATTCGATGGTTTGCGGCGTATCGAGCCCGGTCACCGCGCGCAGGCTGCGCAACTGATCGCCGCTGGCGTGCTCAAGGATGGCGCCCAGCATCGGCGCGAACGTCGCCAGCAGCGTCACCTGTTCGGCGGCGATGCCGCGCGCGGCCTCTGCCGCGTCGAACTTCGCGGCAATGACGTTGACGCCGCCGGCCTGCTGCGCGGTCAGCATCAGCCCGAGCCCGGTGATGTGAAATAGCGGCAAGACGCCGAGGTTGACGTCAGCTTCGCCAAGCCCGAGCGCCTGGATCAGCGAACTCTGCGCGATCAATAGATTGCGCTGCGACAACAACGCGCCGCGCGGCCTGCCGCCGACCGCGGCGGTGTGAATGATGACGAAGCCCGCATCGGCATCGACGTCCTGTCGCGGCGCCGGATCGTCCACATCGTAAAGCTCGCCGAACGGCTGGAACGGCGCGGCGTCCGCGCCGAGCCCGAAGCAGCGCCGCAGCGAGGGCAGCGACGGCGCCAGCGTCTGCGCGATGGGCTGATAGTCGCGGCCAACGATCAGCAGCAGCGGCGCGCCATCGGCCAGCACGAAGCCGATTTCTTCAGCGCTGAGCCGGACATTGACCGGCAGCAGGACGGCGCCGATATAGGCCTCCGCGCCGATCAGGTCGACCATCTCCAGTGCGTTTTGCGACAGAATTGCAACGCGGTCGCCCGCCGTGACGCCTTCGCGGGCGAGTCCGGCGGCGAGCCGCGTCACCCGGCCCAGATAGTCGAGATGGCTGATATGGCGGCCTTCAAACACGAAGGCGGTGCGCCGCGGCGCCAGCGCCGCGTTGCGGCGATAGACGTCGGCAAGGGTGAAGTCATCGAGCGCCATGGCCGGTTCCGATTTGCTGCGGAGTGTTCAGTATCGCGCAGCGTTGCGCGAGGTCCAGTCGGCTCTTCGGTCGGCGATCAGTTTCGTCCTGCCGGACCCAGAAACCGTCCGCTGGGCGGAACATAGCCGAACCTGCCGAGTTCACATGCAGCTTTCCAACAACACGGAGTCCACCCCATGGCCCAGGCCGATCCTCGATCCTTGGAAGAGATACGCCGCGACGCCGAGCGCGCACGGGCGGGCCTGACCGCGACGGTCGATCAGTTGAAGACCACCGTCAACGACACCGCGCAGGACTTCCGCGCGCGGGTTTCTCCCGATGCGATCAAGGCCGAGGTCTCCGGCTACATCAAGAGCCGCGGCGAGGCGATGGTCGACAGCGTCACTGACGCGATCCGCAACAATCCGCTGCAGGCGCTGGCGATCGGTGCCAGCGTCGCGGTGCCGCTGCTGCGGGTGGTGCGCACCATCCCCGCGCCGGTGCTGATGGTCGGCGCCGGGCTGTATCTGGCCGGAACCAAGCGCGGACAGGACGTCGCGCGGCAGGCCAATGACGCGGCGATCGATCTGGCCGGCGAGGTCAATCGCAGAGCCCGCGACTTCGGCGCCGATGTCGGCGAGGCCGCGATTGCCACGCGCGACTACGCGGTCGATCGATACGCCGCCGCCAGCGAAGCCGTCGCGGTCGGCGCCGAGCAGATCAAGGGCAAGGCCGCCGAACTGGGCGCCAGCATTTCCTCGACGGTCGACGGGCTGCGCCACCAGGCCGACCAGACCGGCGAACGCATCTCCGGCGAGGTCGCCGAACTTTCCGAACGCGGATCGCGCAGCGCCGCCGATGCCGCCGGTACGGTGCGTGACACCGCGTCGTCGGTGCGCGACGCCGCGGCCGCGATGCGCGAGACCGCCGCCGACGCCGCAGCGCGGCTGCGGCAGACCGCTTATGCTTCGGTCGATGCCGGCCGCGACGCCGCCGCGCTGGCCCGCGACCGCGCCGCGCAATTGGCGCAGCGCGCCGCCCAGGCCGGCGATCGTGCCCGGCACACGGTCATGGACACCGCGACGCAGAATCCGCTGCTGGTTGCCGGCATCGGCCTGGTGCTCGGCGGCTTGATCGCCAGCGCTCTGCCGCGCTCGCGGATCGAAGACCGGCTGGTCGGCGGCACCGCCCGCGGCCTCAGGGAGCGGGCGCGCGACGTCGCGACGCAGGGCGTTGAAGGTCTCAAGGAGGCGGTCGGCGGCGCCTATCACGAGGTCACTCAGGCAGTCGAACAGGAAGGCCTGACGCCGGACAGCGTGGCCGGCGCGGCAAAGGATCTCGGTCAACGCGCGCGCAAGGTCGCCGAGGCCGCGACGACGTCGTTCGAGATGCCGTCGCACAACAAACATTGAACGGGACATTGAAACAGAGACATCCGGGAAGGAACGATCATGGCTGAACAATTCGTCAAGACCACACCGTCGAATTCCAACGTCGGCAACCCCGCCAAGCCGGGTGGTTCGCCGGCGCCGCAGAGCCTGCGCGGCGTGACCGAACAGACCGTGGCCGCCGGCCGCGACATCAAAGACGCCGGCAAGGACGCCGCGCGGGATATCAAGGACAAGGCCACCGACTTCAAGGACAAGGTGACCGAGAAGGTCAGCGATCTCGCCGGCTCGTCGGCCGAGACCATCAAGCAGCAGGCCGCCGAATTCACCGAGGCGGCGAAGGACTTCGCCGCGCAGGCCGGCGACAAGATCAAGGAGCGGGTGCACGATCAGCAGGGCGTCGGCGCCGACTATGTCGGCAATCTCGCCGAGACCTTGCGCCGCGCCGCCCGCGAATTCGACCACGATCTGCCGTTCGCCGCGAGCTATATCCGCAAGGCCGCGTCCAAGGTGGAAGACGTCTCCGACAGCGTCCGCACCGGCGATCTGCAGGACCTGGTGGCAGGCGCGCAATCCTTCGCGCGTCGCCAACCGACGGCGTTTCTCGGTCTCGCGGTGCTCGCCGGATTCGGCGCGGTGCGGTTTCTGAAGAGTTCGGGCGAGGCCATCGACCGCGGTGGATCGGCCCAAGGCGGTCGCGGCGCGCCGCAGCGCGCGAACGATGACAACAGGGGGTATCGCGATGAGTTCACCAGCTAATCGTTCGATCCCCGAGCTGTTCAGCGACGCCTTCGGCCAACTCGCCAAGTTGTTGAGCAACGAGATCGACCTCGCCCGCGCCGAATTCTCGCAAAAGCTCGGCCAGGTCGGCCGGGCCGGCGCGATGATCGGCGCCGGTGCGGTGATCTTTATGCCGGCGCTGGTGTTGATCCTGTTCGCGATCGCCGCGGCGCTGGCGCAGGCCGGCTTCAGCCCGGCGATGTCCTATCTGATCACGGGCGGCGGCGCGGCGGTGATCGCGCTGATCCTGATCAGTATCGGCATCAGCCGGTTGTCCGGTGATGCGCTGAAGCCGACCGTGATGATGCAGGAAATCGAGCGCGACAAGCTCGCCGCCAAGGAGATGGTCCAATGAGCGTGAATTCGTCCTACGAAACCATGGGCGCGGATTTCGTCCGCAATCTCGGCCAGGCGGTGCGCCGCAATCCGGTGTCCACCGCGCTGATCGGGATGGGCGTGCTGTGGCTGTTCAGCGGCGGCAAGACCGTCGACGCGGCGCAGCGGCTGGCGCGTCGCAGCGGTCTCGACCGGCTGCCCGACGCCGCGGCCGAGGCGCTGTCGTCTGGTCGCTCGGCGGTACAGAGCCGGGTCAATGTGCTCGGCGAGCAACTGTCCGGCGTCGGCGAGAGCGCCGGCGCGATCGTCGGCAACGTCTCGCAGACCGTGCGCGACACCGCGTCCGACGCGCTGGATCGCGCCTCGCGGCTCGGCTCCAACGTGGCGGGGACGGCGTCCGACTTCGCCCAGGCGATTCCGGAGCGCGGCGCCGATCTGTTCGCCTCGGCGCGCGGGCGGCTCAGCGACATGCTCGAGGAGCAGCCGCTGCTGCTCGGCGCGGTCGGAATTGCGATCGGCGCCGGCATTGCGGCGTCGTTGCCGACCACCAGGCTCGAAGCGGAGTATTTCGGCGAAACCAGCGACGAGTTGAAGGCGCGTGCCGCCGAGTTCGTCGGCGAGCAGAGCGGCCGGGTGCAGGAATTCGCCAGTAGCGCTCTGGACGCTGCCGGTGACGAGGCGGAACGTCAGGGGCTGACCCCGGATCAGCTCAAGGCCGTGGCGCGCGACGTCGGCGACAAGATCAAGCGCGTGGCGGATTCCGCCGGCCATCGCGGTCAGTCCGCGGAGCAGCGCTGATGATGGCCGACAACGACAACGCGAACTCCGGCAACAAGCAGGATCAGCAAAAGAGCGGCACCGACAAGCCATGGCAACACCCCGGCCAGAGCGCGCAGAGCCCGAACCAGAAGCCGACCATGCCGGATCTGGAGCGTTGGCAGGAGTCCGAAACCCACTGAGCCGGAATCCGCCGCCACAGCCGGCGGCGGATTCACCAAGTTACGATTCGGCGAAATCGCTGCGCAGTTGGGCCGTTTGGAAGGCGATCCTGCTCACCCTTTATCAGCGCACCAATGACGATCGCCTGTTGGCGGTCGCCGCCGGCACGGTGTTCTATGGCCTGCTGGCGCTGTTTCCCGCGATCACCGCGCTGGTGTCGTCCTACGCGCTGTTTTCCGACGGCAACACCATCAATCAGCATCTGTCGCTGCTCGCCGGGCTGGTGCCGGCGGGCGCGTTCTCGATCGTGCAGGACCAGGTCGGCCGGGTGCTCGCCAAGGGCGACGTCAAGCTCGGCACCGCATTCCTGTTCAGCATGGCGCTGGCGCTGTGGAGCGCCAATGGCGGCATGAAGGCGATCATCGATTCGCTCAACGTGGTCTATGGCGAGCAGGAGAAGCGCGGCTTCTTCAAGCTTAATGCGATATCGCTGGCGTTTACGCTGGGCAGCCTCGCGGTGGTGCTGGCGGCGATCGGCCTCGTCGTCGCGGCCCCGATCGTGCTGTCGATGGTCGGGCTCGGCGCTACCGCCGACGCGCTGATTCGCTACGGCCGTTGGCCGGCTCTGGCGGTGTTGGTGCTGCTCGGGCTCGCGGTGCTGTATCGCTTCGGGCCGAGCCTCACCGCGCCGCAGTGGCGCTGGATTTCGCCGGGCAGCGTCGCCGCGGCGCTGAGCTGGCTCGCGGGATCCGCGATCCTGTCCTATTACCTGGCGAATTTTGCCAATTACGACGCCACCTACGGCTCGCTCGGCGCCGCGATCGGCTTGATGGTGTGGATGTGGATGACCACCATCGTGGTGCTGCTTGGTGCGCAGCTCAATTCCGCGATCGATCAGCAGCTCGGCGCGCCCGGCGCCCGCCGCACCTCCTCCCCCCAAGGCATCTCTTCCTCCCAAGGCATCGGCCAATTCCCGCAGCCGGGCGGGCACAGCTAGGAATTTCGCTCATGACCGCGCCGGCCCCCGACGACGTCGACTGCCTGATCGTGGGCGGTGGCCCCGCCGGGCTGACCGCGGCGATTTATCTCGCGCGGTATCGGCGCAACATCCTGGTCATCGATGACGGCCATAGCCGCGCCGCGCTGATCCCCGAGAGCCACAATTATCCGGGCTTTCCCGACGGCGTCTCCGGCGCGGGCCTGCTGGCCAATCTGCGGCAACAGGCGGCGCATTACCAAGTGCCGATCCGCAAAGATCGGGTGATCGATTTGAAGCGCGACGGCGACGGCTTTGTCGCAGCGTCTGCTACGCGTCGCATCGGCGCCCGCATCGTGCTGCTGGCCACCGGGATCGTCGACGACAGTCCGAGCCTGCTGGGGCTCGACGACGCGGTGCAGGACGGCAGCATTCGCTATTGTCCGGTGTGTGACGGCTATGAAGTGACCGACCAGCGCATCGCGGTACTCGGCCATGGCGACGACGCCGCGGCCAAGGCGACTTTCCTGCGCAGCTATTCCAGAGACGTCACGCTGCTGAACATCGACGGCAAGGTCGCCTCCGCGGATTGTCGCGCCGCGCTGGATGAGGCCGGCATCGCCATCGTCGGGCCGGTGATCGGGCTGGAGCGCGACGGCGGCCAGATCCGCGCGCGGCTGGCCGCCGGCGCGCTGCCGTCATTCGACGTGGTGTATCCGGCGCTCGGCTGCGCGGTGCGCTCCGATCTCGCCACCGCGCTCGGCGCCGCGACCAACGACGTCGGTTGCCTCAAGGTGGACGATCATCAGTGCACCACCGTCGACGGCCTTTACGCCGCCGGCGACGTGGTCTCCGATCTGCATCAGATCGCGGTCGGCACCGGCCACGCCGCGATCGCCGCGACGCATATTCACAAGATGCTGGCGCACAACTTTCGCTGACGCGGTGGCGCCTCGGCTCGGTTGTGCGAGCGACGCCGCTTCCTCGGCGGCGTCATCCTGAGGAATCCGGCGTCGCGCGCAGCGCGAAGCCGGATGTCATCGAAGGATGAGCTACGAGTCGTAGCTGCGCCGCTGGCTCGCGGCCGCATCCTTCGAGGCCCTCGCTACGCTCGGGCACCTCAGGATGACGGCGCGGCAGGCGTAGTTAATAGAAGAGACATAGTTAGTCTCCAATCTCACCGCTGGATGGACTGCGACATCGCGCGCGCGGTGCGGATGAAGGCCAGCGCCGCCGGATGGTCGATGCCGTCGCGATGCGCCAGCGCCACCTCGGAGGGGCGGATGCCCTGCAGGTCGCGGATCACCACGTTGGGCAGCCGATAATGCTGCAGCGAGGCCGGCGCGATGGCGATGCCGACGCCGGCGGAGACCAGCGAGATCAGCGAATACATATCGCTGGCCGCGTGGGTCGCCGCAGGCCGGATCCCGGCCTGCTGCATCACCAGCGCCAGCGCCGCGGCAACGCCCGGCGCATTGAGTTGCGAATAGGTGACGAAGTCGGCGCCGTCGAGATCCTGCCAGTCCAGCAGCGGCCGCGACGCCAGCGGATGCGTCGCCGGCAGGAACAGCTTGTACGGCTCCTGATGGACCAGAATCGTCGACAGCCCGCGCGGCTCGGGCAGCGGAACGCGCAGAAAGCCGATGTCGAGTTCGCCGCTGCTCAGCAGCTTGACCTGCTCGGCGGTGAGGGAGTGGTGCAGGTCGAGTTCGACATGCGGCGCCTGCTTGCGAAATTCGGCGATCAATTGCGGGACGACATAGGCCGTCGCGGTGGAGATGAAGCCGATCCGCAGCCGGCCGATCTGGCCGGCCGCCGCCAGCCGCGCCCGCTCTACGGCGCGGCTGCCGAGCGCCAGAATCTTGCGGGCCTCGTCGCGATACAGCGTGCCGGCATAGGTCAGCGTGGTCTTCTTGTGCGAGCGCTCGAACAGATCGACGCCGAGTTCGCGCTCGAGCTTGTCGATCTGGGTGCTGAGCGCGGGCTGGCTGAGATGCAGCCGCTCCGCCGCGCGGGTGAAATGCAGCGTTTCCGCCACTTCGAGAAAGCATCGCAACTGGCTGGATTCCATATCGTGCTCCTTGGCCCGGCGGGATCGCCAAGCGCCACCCAGACCGTCAGTCGCTCGGCACCGGATCGCTGCTGTCGGCTTGCTGCTGCCGCCGGCTGCGCAACGTGAGGTCGATGAACAGTCGGCTGGCCGGCCGGGTGTCATCCTTGCGAAACGCAAGACCGATCTCGGCGGGCGGCAACCAGTTGGCCTCGACCAGCACCACGCCGGGAAGATTGTAGTTGCGCGCCGAGGTGGGTGCGACGGCGACGCCGAGGCCGGCCGCGACCAGCGCCACCAGCGTATACATCTCGCCGACCTCCTGGGCGATCGTCGGGTTGATGCCGTTAGTGTTGAGGCTGCGCATGATCAGGTCGTGATAGCCCGGCGCATTGCGGCGCGAATACATGATGAAAGGCGCATGCTGCAGATCGCGGGCCCGGATCGAGGTCTGTCGTGCCAGCGGATGATCGGCCGGCAGCAGCAGCACGTGGCGTTCCTTGTAGACGCCGGCGATCTCGACTTGATGCGGCGGCACCAAGGGCAGACGAACGAAGGCGACGTCGAGCGCTGCGGACTCGATCATCGCCAGGAGGTCGACATTGACGCGGTTTTGCAGACCGAGTTCGACCTGGGGATGGATGCGCCGGAACTCGCTGATCAGCCGCGGCATGAACCGCGCGGTGGTCGCGGTCGAGATGAACCCGATGTTGAGATAATTGAGGACGCCGGTCGAGGCGCGGCGGACCCGCTCGGTGGCCTGCTCGGACGCCGCCAGCATCTCGGCGATGTCGGCGCGGAAGATCTCGCCGGCGAAGCTCAGGCGGGTTTCGTGTCGATCGCGCAGCAGCAGCGGCACGCCGATCTCGTCCTCGAGCGCCTGCATCGCCAAGGTCAGCGCCGGCTGGGTGACGCCGAGCTTCTCCGCGGCCTTGCGGAAATGCAGATCCTCCGCGAGCGCCAGAAAGGCCTGGATCTGGCGGATTTTCATGAGCTGCCATCCTGCGGCCGGAAACGCCGCCGGCGGGACGATAGATCATGGCATTACGATTGGCAAAACTTATCAATATTTTGCTCATGCGAAATTATTTTGCCTCTTCACGGCTAAGATTTCGTCGGCGGCGGTTAAATCCGCCATCAAGAGAAGATATCATCTGAAAAACTAATCACAGATCGGAAAAAATACGATTTCTCAACTGAATGGCATGAGCGCAGGATCTGCTCATCATCAGCTGCGCGGTGCGAGTTCGCGCAATCCTTCCAGTGGAGAGATCAACGATGGATGTCGCAACAAGCGCAGGGGCCGTGGCTCGGTCGTGGGCCACCCGCCGCGAAGGCAAACAGCGTCGCATGGCATTCGTCAGTCCATGGATGAACGGCAAATTCCTCCCGCAGAACAAGACGGTCGAAGCGCTGGAACGCCTGCTGGTCCCGGGCGACCGGGTCATCATCGAGAGCGCGCAGAAGCAGGCGGACTTTCTGTCCCGCTCGCTCGCCAAGGTCAATCCGAAGAAGATTCATGACCTCAAGGCGGTGATCTGGGCGATCGCGCGTCCCGACCACATGGAGATCTTCGAACTCGGCATCGTCAGCGAGGTCGACTTCAGCTTTGCCGGTCCGCAAAGCCTGCGGCTAGCGCAAATGCTCGAAGACGGCCAGATCAAGGTCAATTCGATCAACACCTATATAGAACTGTCGGCGCGGATGTTCGTCGACCTGATCCCGAATGCGGTGCTGGTGTGCGCCGAAATGGCCGACCGCGAGGGCAACCTCTACACCGGCGCCCACACCGAAGACACGCCGTCGACGGTCGAAGCCGCAGCGTTCCGCGACGGCATCGTCATCGTTCAGGTCAACCAGATCGTCGACAAGCTGCCGCGCGTCGACATTCCCGGCGGCTGGATCGACGTCATTGTCGAGAGCGATCGTCCCTACGCCAAGGAGCCGATCCAGACCCGTGACCCCAAGGACATCAAGGAACTGCAGATCCTCACCGCGATGATGGTGATCCGCGGCATTTACGAGCGACATCAGGTGTTGTCGCTCAACCACGGCGTCGGCTTCGACACCGCGGCGATCGAACTCTTGCTGCCGACCTATGGCGGCAAGCTCGGCCTGAAGGGCAAGATCTGCCGCAACTGGATTCTCAACCCGCAGCCGACCTTGATCCCGGCGATCGAGAGCGGCTGGATCGAGAGCGTGCATTCCTTCGGCAACGAAGACGGCATGGAGAAATACGTCGCGGCGCGCCCCGACATCTACTTTACCGGCGCCGACGGCAGCCTGCGCTCCAACCGGGTGTTCTCGCAGCTCGCCGGCCACTACGCGGTCGACCTGTTCGCCGGCTCGACGCTGCAGATCGACGCCGAGGGCAATTCCTCGACGGTGACCAAGGGCCGGATCGCCGGGTTCGGCGGTGCTCCCAACCTCGGCAGCGACGCCCTCGGTCGTCGGCATCCGTCGCCGGCCTGGCTGTCGATGATCACGTCCGACGACGCCATCGTGCGCGGCCGCAAGCTGTGCGTGCAGGTGGTCGAGACCTTCAAGGCCGGCGGCGTGCCGCTGTTCGTCGAAACGCTCGACGCGGTTCAGGTCGGCAAGGACGCCAAGCTGCCGATCGCGCCGGTGATGATCTACGGCGAGGACGTCAGCCACGTCGCCACCGAGGAAGGCATCGCCTATCTCTACAAGGCGGACGGCATCGAAGAGCGGCGCGCCGCGGTCGCTGCGGTCGCCGGCGTCACCAAGGTCGGCCTGAAGTCCACCGCCAAGCAGGTCAAGGCGCTGCGCGAAAAAGGCGTGGTGGCCTATCCGGAAGATCTCGGCGTGCGTCGCTCCGACGCCACCCGCTCGTTGCTGTCGGCGCGCAGCATGAAGGATCTGGTGACCTGGTCCGGCGGGCTTTACGAGCCGCCGGCACGGTTCAGGAGCTGGTGATGCTATCAGCCCTTGCCCGACCTGCGCCGCAGGCAAGAGATCGCGCCGCGCCGTTGCCGGCGGCGATCGACGCGGCACGGCTCGCCACGCTGGCGGTCGAGTCGCTGATCGCCGAGGCCAGCCTGACGCCGAAGCCCGGGCTGGTCGATGGACGTGGCTCCGGCGCGCATGCCGACCTCGACCTCGCGCTGATGCATCGTTCGGCACGCGCGCTGTTTCCCTGCTTCAGCGCCATGGCCGGCGCGGTCGCCGGCGCCGCGCCGAGCCGGCAAGTTCGGGAACAGCTTGCCGCGATCGGCCGCGACGGCGAAGCCGCGATGTTCGCGGCGACCGTCGGGATCAACACTCACAAGGGGGCGATCTGGTCGCTCGGCCTCTTGATCGCGGGAGCGGTGATGGCGTCGCGCCCCGGCGATGCCGTGGAGGTGGCGGCGATCGCCGGACGCATCGCGCGGCACAGCGACAGCCGGATGCCGACCGACGCCAGCAACGGCAGCCGGGTGGCCGCGCGCTACGGCGTGCCCGGCGCCCGCGGGGAAGCCCAAGACGGCTTTCCTCATGTCGTTCGCGTCGGCTTGCCGGCGCTGCGACGGGCCCGCTCGCGCGGCATTGCCGAGACCTTCGCCAGGCTGGATGCACTGCTGGCGATCATGGCGGTGCTCGACGACACCTGCCTGCTGCACCGCGGCGGTCGCGACGCCCTCGACAGGGCCAAGACCGGCGCGGCGGAGATCCTGCGGCGGGGCGGCACCTCGACCAAGCCCGGCCGCGATGCCCTCGATCAGTTGGACGTCGATCTGCTCGCGCTGAACGCCTCTCCAGGCGGCAGCGGAGATCTGTTCGCCGCGACTTTGTTCCTGGACTCTCTCACTCACCTGTCGTCGGGCGCGCCTGTCGGCCTCGAGCAAAACGGAGATTTTTCGCAATGGAAACCCTGAACTTCGAGTTCCCTGCATCGAAGGCGAAAGCACGGCGCGCCCATGTCGGCGTGGTCGGCTCCGGCGATCTCGAAATCCTGATGGAGCCATCGTTGGACGGCGAGACCCGCGTCACCATCCAGACCAGCGTCTCCGGCTTCGCCGACACCTGGAAAGCGGTGATCGAGCGCTTTCTGCGGCAGCACCCGGAGGCTGCGAACATCGAAATCCACGATTTCGGCGCCACGCCGGGAACGGTGGCACTACGTCTTCAGCAGGCCGTCGAGGTGAGCCAATCATGACCTTCGAAACCACACTGTCCGATGACGTGCTCGCGCTCAGCGATCGCCGCAGCTACATCGAGCTCAACGCCCGCGCCCGCGCGCAACAGTTGCTCGACCACGGCACTTTCCGCGAACTGCTCGGTCCGTTCGACCGGATGGAATCGCCCTGGCTGCCGATGCAGGGCATCGTCACCCAGTCCGACGACGGCTGCGTCGTCGCCAAGGGCAAGATCGACGGCCAGCCCGCGGTGGTGATTGCCATGGAAGGCAAATTCCAGGGTGGCTCGATCGGCGAAGTCTGCGGCATGAAGATGGCCGAAGCCTTCCGGCTGGCCCGGCTCGACAACGAGAAGGGCATTCCGACCCGCGCGGTGCTGTCGCTGGAAAGCGGCGGCGTGCGGCTGCAGGAAGCCAATATGGGCGAATTGGTGATCGCCGAGATCTATGCGGAGATGATCGCGCTGCGCAAGCATATCCCGCTGATCGTGGTGATCACCGGGCCGACCGGCTGCTTCGGCGGCATGTCGCTCGCCGCGGGGCTGGCATCCTATGTGGTGATGACGCGGCAGGCCCGGCTCAGCATGAACGGCCCGGAAGTCATCGAGCTGGAAGCCGGCCAGGATGAATTCGTGGCCAGCGACAAGCCGTTCGTCTGGGGCGTCAATGGCGGCGCGCAGCGCTTCGCCACCGACTTCGCCGACGTGCTGCTCGAGGACGACGCGGACGCGGTGACCCGGGCGGTGATCGAACTGTTCCGCAAGGGCCAGCCGGCGCAATTGCGGACAGACAAGTACGAACTCTTCATCAAACGCCTGAAGTTTTTGGACCCCGCCAAGCAATGGGTCGCCGAGGACATCCGCAACGCATGGAAGGCAGTGGCGAAATGACCGATCCCCTGAACAATCGCGGCCGCAACTGGTTCGAGGCGCTGAGCGGCAGTAACGGCAAGGTCGAGGGCAATCCCGGCTCGCTGATGGTCGCCGAGGCCGTGCTCGGCGGCGAGAACACGGTGTTCGTCGGCGTCGCGCCGGATGCCAACGCCCGCTTTCCGCGCACCGGCCACACCGAGGTCGGGTTGGAAGAAGGCTGGTACGGCACCAGAAGCCTGCGTGCGGTGATCGAAGCCGACAAGGACGGGCCGAAGCGCCCGATCGTCACGGTGTGCGATTCCAAGAGCCAGGCCTATGGCCGCCGCGAGGAATTGTTCGGCATCCACGTCGCCGCCGCGGCGATCATCGCCGCCTACGCCGATGCCCGCGCCGCCGGTCATCCGGTGATCGCGCTGATCGTCGGGCGTTGCGTCTCGGGCGCGTTTCTGGCGCTCGCCGGCCAGGCCAACCGGCTGATCGCGTTCGACGATCCGGAAGTGCTGATCCATGCGATGTACAAGGACGCCGCCGCGCGCATCACCAAGCGCAGCGTCGCCGAACTCGACAAGCTCGGCGAGACCATCGTGCCGATGGCTTACGATATCGGCTCATTCAACAAGCTCGGCGCTCTGTACAAGCTGCTGAAGATCGCCGACCCGGACACGCCGACGCCGGCGAGCATCGAGCAGGTCAGGGCGGCGCTGATCGCAGCCATCGCCGAGGCGCGCAATTCGCCGCGCACGCTCGACGTCCGGCTGGAGTCGGACGGCGCCAAGGCCTTCCGCAAGGCCTCGATCAAAGTCCGCAAGATGATGACCGAGCAGTGGGCGGCGTCCTGACCACAACCAAGCGCTCGCCCGCCGCAAGGTCGGGCGAGTGCGGCTTCCCTCCGCGTTGAAAGGACGCCGCGGCGTCTGGCCTGCATCATGCCGATCCGCTCATTCCGCATCCGCGACGGCGTCGCCGACCTCCAGGTTGAGGCGAGGCAAGCAGGCTTGGCGCCGCGCGAATCTCGCGACCGCCGATCGCCGCGACACCGGCTGAACACCTGCGACGGCCGGCGACTGCTGCGCGACCCGTGGCGCATCACCGAGGAAGACTTGCCATGAGCGTCGCCTTTCTGTTTCCCGGGCAAGGATCGCAGCGCGCCGGCATGCTGCACGAATTGCCGGCGCATCCGAGCGTCGCGTCGACGATCGACGAAGCCAGCCAGCTTCTCGGCCGCGACGTGCTCGAACTCGACGAAGAGAAGACCTTGGAGTCGACGGTGTCGACGCAACTGGCGATCTACGTCGCCGGCGTCGCGATGGCGCGGGCGCTCGGCGCGGAAGCGGCTTTCCCCAGCGCCGTCGCCGGTCTGTCGGTGGGCGCCTACGCCGCGGCGACGACGTGCGGCGCGCTGGCGTTTCCGGACGGGCTGCGCCTGGTGCATCTGCGCGCCTCGCTGATGGAGCAGCAATTCACCACCGGCTATGGGCTCGCCGCCATCGTCGGCCTCGACGAAGAGCAGGTGACGGCGCTGGTCGCCCAGGCCAGCACGGAGGCCTTCCCAGTCTATGTCGGCAATCTCAACGCGCCGCGCCAGATCGTCGTCGCCGGCGCGCTGCCGGGCGTCGATCGCGTCGTCGAACTGGCGATCGCCACCGGCTGCAGGAAGGCCGAGCGGCTTGCGGTCCGGGTGCCGTCGCATTGCCCGCTGCTGCAGGGCGTCGCCGACGTGCTGGTCGAGAAGCTGAAGACGCTAAAGCCGGGCACGGTGCGGGCGCGCTACATCAGCAATCGCCGGGCGCGGCCGACCCGGGCGCTCGACCTCATTCGCGAGGACGTCGCCACCAACATCGCCCATCCGGTGCGCTGGCACGACTCTACCGAGGTGCTTGTCGAATTGGGTACCACGCTGTTCGTCGAGCTCAATCCCGGGCAGGTGCTGTCGAAACTGACGACCGAGGCGTTTCCGCAGGTGCCGTCGATCGCCACGGCGGCGATGCCGTTCAACAACGCCGCGCGGCAGATCCGCGACGCCATGGAGACGCTCGACTGACCGTTCCCGCATCACCGGCTCTCTGAGCGTCCCGCCTTCCGATCGCATATCCAACACCTCCACGGAGCCATTATGGCATCTTCGAATCCCTCAGCGGGGTTTTCAGCTGCATGCTGATTATCCTGCTGGGTTACTACCTGACGCAGATCAAATGGTTCAACAAGGACGTCGGCCAGCTATTCTCCAAATTCGCGATGACGGTGACGATCCCGCTCTACATAATCGTCAGCATGATGAAGTCGTACAAGAAGGAAGACCTGCCGCAGCTCGGCGTGGCGGTGATCGTGCCGCTGTGTTCGATGCTGGCGCTGTGGATCATCGGCATCGTCTTTTCCAAGCTGTTCAAGGTTCCGGACTATCGCAGTGGCGCGTTTCGGGCGATGTTCTTCGTCTCCAACAGCGCCTTCATCGGCTTTCCGGTGAACATCGCGCTGTTCGGCGAGCAGGCGACGCAGCCGCGATGTGCCGCGCGCGCGGCGGGAGCGCCGGCGCAGCAGAGCTTGTTCAGCCGTAAAGGCTGAGCAGCGGAATGCACGGCGCGAAATCGCCGGCGCGGATCGAGGTCAATTCCTCGGTCAGCTCCAACAGCGCATCGCCTTCGGTCAGCGAGGTGAGGATGCCGGTGCCCTTCTTCGGGTAGACATAAGCGATGCCGTCGGGCTTGATCTGCACGCGGACATATTCGCGCAGGCCGGACTTCTTGAGGTGGTGAAAGCCGCATTGCACGGACAGCCGCAAGCTCGGCACCGACGTCGCGCCCGCCAGACGATCCAGCAACGGCCGCCCGATAGCCCAGAACGTCACCATCGCGGCCACCGGGTTGCCCGGCAGGCCGAGCAGTGGCGTGCCATCCATCACGCCCAATGTCACCGGGTGTCCGGGCTTGATGGCGACCCGCCAGAATTCCAGCCGCCCGATCGATTCGATCGCGGCGCGCACGTGGTCTTCTTCACCGGCTGAAACCCCGCCCGAGGTGATCACCAGATCGGCGTTGCCGGCCGCTGTTCGCAGCGCCGCCTTGGTGGCCTCGGCCTCGTCGGGCAGAATGCCGCCATCGACGACGTCGATCTGCAAGCGCTGCAGCAAGCCGCACAGCAGGGCCCGGTTGGCGTCGTAGACCTGGCCGCGGCGCAGCGGGTGCGGCGGCGTGGCGATTTCATTGCCGGTGGAAAAGATCGCGACCCGCAGCCGCTTACGAACGGCGATGCTGTCGAAGCCGAGCGCCGCCAATAGCGCCAGGTCCGGCGGCATCAGCCGTCGCCCGGCGGGCAGCGCCAGTTTGCCGTGGCTGAGGTCCTCGCCGGCCAGCCTTCGGTTGGCGCCGCGGAAGATGCCTTGCGGAATGTGCAGCTTGCCGTCGATGACGGCGCAATCCTCCTGCATCACCACGGTGTCGGCGCCGCTCGGCAGCACCGCGCCGGTGAAGATGCGCCCGGCGCAACCGGGCGGCAGCGCGGCGTCCGGGGAGGGGCCCGCGGGCGTCCGTCCGTGCAGCGGCAGGATGGATGGCCCGTCCACGCGCAGATCGTCGAAACGCAGGGCGAAGCCGTCAATCGCCGAATTGTCGGCCGCCGGCAGGCTGATCGGCGCCGTCACGTCTTCGGCAAGCACCCGGGATACCGCGATGGCGAGCGCAACAGTCTCGGTGCCGACCTTGACGTCATAGGTTTCGGCGATACGCGCCTGCGCGCGGTCGAGCCGCATTGCGGCGATGCTATCGGCAAAACTGCTGCGGAGGATCTGCATCTTGGTCTCCCATCGCTTGATGGCGCTACGGACCGCCTGAAATCAAGCGGCTTTGCCGATGATCTCCATCTCGACCAGGCGCATCTGCGCGCCGCCGGAGGCGTCGAGCCGTTCACCGCCGCACGACGGGCAGATCTCGGTCCGGCTGGAGACGGTGGTTTCGGCGCCGCAATCCAGGCATTTGGCCTGGCCGGGCGGCCGGTCGATTTCGAGCAGCATGCCGTCGAGAAAGGTGTCCCGGGTGGTGATTTCAAAGGCGTAGCGCAGCGCGTCGGGGTCGAGGCAGCTCAACAGCCCGATTTCGAGACGCAGCCGTTTCACCATGTCGAAGCCGCGGCGGCGGCGCTCGTCCTCGAGTTGGCAGACGATCTCTTCACAAATGGTCATTTCATGCATGGCGCAGCTCCCTGGACGCGGTGGAAACCGCGGCCGCCGGGACGTCCGATCCTTGTCTGGATCGAACGGCCCGGCGGTCGAGGCTCAGGAGGTAGCTCGTTTAGGCCGGCTGAACCACCTTCGGCGCGACCGGATTGGCGGCCGCTGCGAGGCGCTTCTTCAGGTTGGTATAGTCCTGCTGAACGTGCGACTCGGCCCACACCTGGTCGGCGATCGCCTCGACACGCACCGCGGCGAACTTATATTCCGGCGTCTTCGAGATCGGATCGACGTGATGGATGGTCAGTTCGTTGCACGCGCCGATCCACCACTGGTAGGTCATGTAGACCACCCCGAGGTTGGTGCGCTCGGTGATCTTCGCACGCGAGATCACCTTGCCGCGACGTGACGCGACATAGACCAGCTGTTCGTCCTTGATCCCGAGCTTCTTAGCGTCGGCCGGGTTCATGGTGACGTAGCCCGGCTCGTCCGCCAGCGCGGTGAGGGCGGAGCAGTTGCCGGTCATAGAACGGCAGGAATAGTGCCCGACTTCGCGAACCGTGCACAGACCGAGCGGGTATTCCGCATCGACCTTCTCCAACGGCGGGCGCCATTCAGAGGCGAACAACAGGCCCTTGCCGCTGTTGGTCTGGAACTTGTTGCCTTCGTAAAGATAGGGCGTGCCGGGATGGCCTTCTTCCGGGCAGGGCCACTGGATGTAGCCGAGGCCCGACAGTCTTTCGTAGGTCGCCCCCTTATAGAGATCGCACAGGGAGATCAGCTCCGCCCAGATTTCGTCGGTCGAGGTGTACTTCATGGGATAGCCCATCGCGGTGGCGAGCAGGCCGTAGATTTCCCAATCGTGCTTGACGTCGCCCTTGGCATTCACCGCCTTGTAGAAGCGCTGGAAGCCGCGGTCGGCCGACGAGAACACGCCGTCATGCTCGCCCCACGAGGTCGCCGGCAGGATGACGTCGGCATACATCGCCGTCTTGGTCATGAAGATGTCCTGAACGACGATGAAGTCGAGCGCGGCAAAGCCCTTGCGCACCGCGTCGAGGTCAGGCTCGGTCTGAGCCGGATCTTCGCCGAAGATGTACATCGCCTTGAGTTTGCCCTCTTCGGCAGCGTGCGGCACGTCGGTGATCGACATGCCGATCTTGTCCGGCAGGCTCGGCACGCCCCAGGCCTTGGCGAACTTCGCCCGGGCGGCCGGATCGGTGACGTATTCGTAGCCGGGGAACACGTTGGGCAAGGCACCCATGTCGCAAGCGCCCTGCACGTTGTTCTGGCCACGCACCGGGCCGACGCCGACATTCGGACGACCGAGATTGCCGGTCAAGAGTGCCAGGCCGGACAGCCCCTTCACCACGTCGACCGCCTGCCCCCACTGCGTCACGCCCATGCCCCACAGGATGGTCGCCGACTTGGCGGCGGCATAGACGTGCATGGCTTCGCGGATCTGCGACGCCTTCAGGCCGGTGATGCTTTCAACGTATTCCGGCGTGTATTTCGCGACAGTTGCTTTGTATTCTTCAAAGCCTTCGGTGTATTTCTCGACGAAATCACGGTCATAAAGACCTTCGCTGATCAATACATTGGCGAAAGCATTGACCAGCGCCATGTTGGAACCGTTCTTCAACGACAGCCACATGTCGGAAATACGGGCGGTTTCGATGAAGCGCGGATCGCAGGTGATGATCTTGGCGCCCTTTTCCTTGGCCTTGAGGATGCGGCGCGCCACGATCGGATGGCTGTCCGCGGCGTTGTAGCCGAAGCACAGGATGCAATCGGTGTCTTCGATCTCGCAGATCGAGTTGCTCATTGCGCCGTTGCCGAGGGTGACCATCAAACCCGCCACCGATGGGCCGTGGCAGACCCGGGCGCAGCAGTCGATATTGTTGGTGCCGATTACCGCGCGGGCGAATTTCTGCGCGACGTAATTGGATTCGTTGCCGGTGCCGCGCGAGGAGCCGGTCAGCATGATCGAATCGGCGCCGTGCTTCTTCTTGATGTCGCCGAGCCGCTTGGCGGTGAAGGCGATGGCCTCGTCCCACGACACCGTCTCGAAGTCCGAATCGCGGGTCCGGCGCAGCATCGGCTGCCGCAGCCGGGGGGTGAGGATCTTGGTGTCGTTGATGAAATCCCAACCATAGTAGCCCTTCAGGCAGAGCTCGCCCTGGTTGGTGACGCCGTTCAGCGGCTCGGCGCCAACCACCTTGTCGTTCTCGACGAGCAGGTTGAGCTTACAGCCGGATCCGCAATACGGGCATACAGAGATGTGTTTTTCCATGGTCTTACCTCGAAGTCACTCGGTTAAGCTGTGAGTTGCGCGTTGATGATGTCGCCGGCGGCGCCGGTCAGTCCGCCGTTGACCGCGGAGCGCAGCCGCCGCTCGCGTTGCAGATCGGCCATCATGGCTTCGTCCATGACGTGCAGGGCCGCCGTCGGGCAGACCTCGACGCAGGCCGGACCCTTCTCGCGGTTGATGCAGAGGTCGCATTTGTGGGCTTCGGCCTTGACGCCGTCGGCGACCGTGACGCCGGCAAAGCTGCGGTAGGTCGGATGGGTGAGCACTTCCATCACGCCGAACGGGCAGGCGACGACGCAGGTCTTGCAGCCCAGGCAGAGTGACTGATCCACCTGCACGGTGCCGGCATTATAATAGATGGCGCCGCTCGGGCAGGCCTTGGCGCAGGGCGCGTCTTCGCAATGATGGCAGGTCACGGGGGTGGATACCGTGAGGGTCTGCATCAGCCGAATGCGCGGGGTGAAGTGTGTCGGCGTGAGCGCCTCCACCTTCTGCGAGGGCTCGTGCGCAAGCGCGCATGCCACCTCGCACGTATGGCACCCAATACACTTGTTGGGCTCGCTGACGATGAATCGATTCATTCTCCACATCTCCACTTAGGCGACGTCCGCAGGTGAAGGCCGCGCGGTGAGTCCGCATGGCCCGCTTTGGCGTGGCGGCTGGTTGCCCGCACGTCACCCCGCTCACCATCAAGATTTCTTATCGGTCAATAAAACCAAGATATGGGCGTGCGTGTTGCAGGTAAGCGCCATGTACATTACGCATTTGTACAATAGAACTGATCTATATCAAAAAGGAAAAACATGCGAGCTACGCAAAAATAGCTGGTCACAATTTCAATTTTCGGTGTAGGTCTCGATAAACAGGTAGAGAATACTTCTATTTACTTCTCTTGTTAGGTCATTCTTCTTGGATCATCAGTTCTGCTTATCGAAATCCCCAGGACCTGACGCGCCGTCAGGCCGCGGCACGCGGTGGAGCCATTCACCGTCGGAGCCAACCATCAACGTGGAGAGATGGACATGAATCGCTTTGTCATCGCAGACCCGGGGCGATGCATCGGCTGCAATACCTGTATGGCCGCATGCTCGACGGTCCATCGTGCCGTCGGGCTACAGGCGCACCCGCGGCTGACCGTGACCCGCACTTACGAGATCACCGCGCCGGTGCAGTGTCGCCATTGCGAAGACGCGCCCTGCGCGCGGGTCTGCCCGGTCGACGCGATCAAGCTCACCGACGATCAGGTGGTGCTGAACGAGCAGACCTGCATCGGCTGCAAGATGTGCGCGATCGCCTGTCCGTTCGGCGCGATCACGCCGTCCGGCACGCCGATCTCCGGCGTCGCCGGCATCAAGATCGGCCAACCCACCGAATCCGCCGCGCTCGATCCGCTGCTGGCCTGGAGCATCGGCGTGCGCAGCGTCGCGGTGAAATGCGATCTGTGCAGCTTTCAGGAGGCCGGTCCCGAATGCGTCCGCGTCTGCCCCACCGCGGCCCTGCATGTGGTGAACGGGCGGTCGCTGGATAGCGGCAGTGCCGCAAAGCGGCTGGCCAGTGCCACCGCCAGCGCCACGCTCAACACGGTCGGCTTCGACGCTCCGACGCACGCCAACACTCCAGCGCCATCGACTGAGGAGCGCGACTGACATGACCCCGATCCAGCTTCTATGTGCCTCGCTCGCCTGCTCCGTCATTGCCGCCTTCGGCAGCCTGCTGCTGTCGCGCGCTGAAACCGCGGCGATCCGCGTCGCCGGCCTCGGCGGCCTCGTGGCAGCGCTGCTCAGCGGCGTCGCCGGCGCCTCGGTGCTGAGTGGCGCGCCGCTCGTGCTCGACCTCGCCGGACCGTTTTCCTTCGCCCACTTCGTCATCCGGCTCGACGCCTTGTCGGGCCTGATGGTGTTGGTGATCTCCACGCTCGCCGCCGTCGCCTCGATCTACTCTTTCTCTTATGTGCGCGAGTACGGCGGACGCGGCGTGGGGCCGATGGGCTTCTTCTTCAACATCTTCGTCGCCTCGATGGTGTTGGTGGTGGTCGCCGATAACGCCTTCTGGTTCCTGGTGTTCTTCGAGATGATGTCGCTCGCCTCGTACTTCCTGGTGATCTTCGACCAGGACGAGGAAGCGGTGTCGGCCGGCTTCATCTACTTCCTGGTGGCGCATGCCGGCTCGGTGGCGATCATGGGCGGCTTCTTCCTGATGGCCAACGCCGCGGGCTCGCTGGATTTCGCCGCGTTTCGCGCCACCCATCCCTCGGCGCTGGTCGCGTCGATCGTGTTCGTGCTGTCGCTGCTCGGGTTCGGCGCCAAGGCCGGCATGATCCCGCTGCATGTCTGGTTGCCGCGCGCCCATCCGGCGGCGCCGTCGCACGCCTCCGCGCTGATGTCCGGCGTGATGATCAAGATCGGCGTGTTCGGCATCCTCAAGGTCGGCGTCGATCTGCTCGGCGGCGACGTGTTGTGGTGGGGCATTCTGGTGCTGGCGCTCGGCGCGATCTCGTCGGTGCTCGGCGTGATCTACGCGCTGGCCGAACACGACATCAAGCGGCTGTTGGCCTATCACTCGGTGGAGAACATCGGCATCATCATGCTCGGCGTCGGCACCGGCATGATCGGCATCGCCACCCACCATCCGCTGATCGCGATGCTCGGCCTGCTGGCCGGCCTGTATCACCTCGTCAACCACGCGATCTTCAAGGGCCTGCTGTTTCTCGGCGCCGGCGCCGTGATCTTCCGGATGCACACCAAGGACATGGACAAGATGGGCGGGCTCGCCCGCACCATGCCGTGGACCTCGGCCTGCTTCCTGATCGGCGCGCTGGCGATCTCCGCGATCCCGCCGCTCAACGGCTTCGTCTCGGAGTGGTTCACCTATCAGGCGTTGTTCGCCGCGGCCCTCGACGGCACCTTCCTGGTGCAGTTCGCGACCCCGATCGCCGCCACCGCGCTGGCCTTGACCGGCGCGCTGGCGGTGATGTGCTTCGTCAAGGCCTATGGCGAGATGTTCTCCGGACTGCCGCGCAGCAAGAAGGCCGAACAGACCACTGAAGTGCCGCTGCCGATGATCGTCGGCATGGTGCTGCTGGCCGCCGCCTGCGTCGGCCTCGGCCTCGCGGCACCGCTGGTGGTGCCGGTGATCGGCGGCATCGCCGCCGCGATCCTGCACTTGCCGCCGGCCTCGTTCGCCAACGGCGCGATGCTGGTGCCCGGCGATCCGGCCCACACGCTGCTCTCGACGCCGTTGCTGGCGCTGCTGCTGGTCGGTCTTGCGACCGTGCCGCTGGTGATCAGCGCGGTGTTCTCCGGCGCCCGCGCCAACCGCCGCCGCGCCGCCGAACCCTGGGCCTGCGGCTATCTGCCCGACGCCCACATGACCGTCACCGCGCATTCCTTCGCGCAGCCGATCCGGATGTTCTTCGCGCCGCTTTACGCGGTGCGCCGCACCGCCGCGTCGACCTCGGACGGCCTGGAGCGGCAATTCGTCAAGCTGGTTTCGCTGGCGCGCCGCAGTGAGCCGATGTTCGACCGCTCGCTGGTCGAGCCGGTGATCGGCCTGGTCGGCGGCGTCGGCCGCCGCCTGCAGGTGCTGCAGAGCGGCGCGCTGTCCACCTATTGCCTCTACATCGTCGCGGCGCTCGCGATCCTCCTCCTCATTACGCTTCGCTAGGAGAGAAACAGTCGTGCCCACTCTCACTCAAGTCTCGCTGGCATTCGTGCAAGCTTTGTTGCTGCTCGCTGCCGCACCGTTGTTCTCCGGCATCACCCGGGTGATGCGTGCCAAGATGCACACCCGCCACGGGCCGGGCGTGCTGCAGGACTACCGCGACATCTTCAAGCTGTTGCGTCGGCAGAACCTGCAGCCGCCGGCCGCCGGTTTCGCCTTCCGGGCGATGCCGACGGTGATAATCGCCACGCTGTTGACCATCGCCATGGCGCTGCCGGTGTTGACCCGCGCCGTGCCGATCCCCGGTCTCGGCGATCTGATCACGGTGATCTATCTGTTCGCCATCGTGCGGTTCTTCTTCTCGCTCTCGGGCCTCGACTCCGGTTCGTCCTTCGCCGGCATCGGCGGTAGCCGCGAGCTGACCCTGGGCGTGCTGGTCGAACCGACCCTGGTGCTGTCGTTGATGGTGTGCGCGCTGCTCGCCGGCACCACCGACATCGGCGGGATGGGCGAAGCGATCGCCACCGGGCATGTCCGCTCGGCGGGGGCGGTGCTGCTGGCTGGCGCTGCCGCGATCTTCGCCTGCTACTTCGAACTCGGCAAGCTGCCCTACGACATGGCCGAGGCCGAGCAGGAACTGCAGGAAGGCCCGCTGTCGGAATATTCCGGCCCGTCGCTGGCGCTGCTCAAGGCCGCGATGGGATTGAAGCAACTGCTGATCCTGGCCTTCGTGTTCGCGATCTTCGTGCCGTTCGGCAGCGCGACCGACAGCAGTCTGCTCGGGCTTGCGATCGGCCTCGTCGCCTTCATCGTCAAGATCGGCGTGGTCGCCGTGGTGCTCGGCGTCGTCGAGAACAGCGTGGCCCGGGCGCGTTTCCGCCTGACGCCGCGGCACAGCTGGTTCGGGCTCGGCATCGCCTCGCTCGCCTTCGTCTTTTACATCTCTGGCCTGTGAGCCGAGGAGCATAGCCATGATCGCCCTTGCGCTAGCAAGCATCCTACTCCCCGCCGTCGGAGCGGCGCTCGTCGCCCTCTCGCCGCGCTCCGCCGCCAAACGCCTGTGCCAGGTCTTCGCCGGTCTGGCGACCGCCGTGCTGCTCGTGCTCGCCTACCAATTCGCGGCCGGCGGCAAGGTGGCTACCGAATACGCGGTGATCAGTTTCGGCGACGTCGAGATCCTCGGCTTTGGCGTCGACACCGTTTCGGTGCTGGTGGCCTGCGCCGTCGTCGGCATCGGCTTTCTGATCTCGATCTACTCCGGCGGCTATCTCGACGCCGGCAACCGTGAGCATCCCGACATCGTGCGGCGGCGCTACTTCGCCTTCCTCTCGTTGTTCATCGGCGCGATGGCCGGCCTGGTGTTCTCCTCCACGGTGATCGGCCAATTGGTGTTCTTCGAAATCAGCGGGCTGTGCTCCTGGGCCTTGATCGGCTATTACGAAAAGCCGAAGTCGCTGTATTCCGCCGCCAAAGCGCTGATCATCACCCATATCGCCTCGCTCGGGCTGTATGTCGCGGCCAGCGTCATGTTCCTGGAGACCCATAGCTTCGCGCTGTCGGCGATCGGCGGGTTGTCGGACGGCGCCAAGACTCTGGTGCTGCTGGCGATCCTGGTCGCCGCCTGGGGCAAGTCGGCGCAGCTGCCGTTCCACATGTGGCTGCCCGACGCCATGGAAGCGCCGACCCCGGTCAGCGCCTATCTGCACGCCGCCTCGATGGTGAAAGTCGGCGTCTACATCTTCGCTCGGGCGCTGATGTCGTCGAACGGCGCGCCGGAAATCGTCGGCTACGTCTGCACCATCATGGCGACCGTCACCCTGGTGTACGGCTTCATCATGTATCTGCCGCAGTGCGACATGAAGCGGCTGCTGGCTTACTCGACTATCACCCAGCTGTCTTACATGTTTCTCGGCCTCGGGCTGTCGGTGTTCGGTTCGCAGATGGCCTTCAACGGCGCCATCGCTCACCTGTTCAACCATGCCTTCGCCAAGACGCTGTTCTTCCTGGTCGCCGGCGCACTGAGCTACACCACCGGCACCCGCATGCTGCCGCTGCTGCGCGGCATCCTGTCGAAATCGCCATTGCTCGGCATCGCCTTCGTGGTGGCGGCATTGGCGATCGCCGGCGTGCCGCCGTTCAACGGCTTCTTCTCCAAATTCGCGATCTTCGCCGGTGGCTTCCAAGTCGCCGCGCAGCATCCGTTGCTGATGGTGCTGCTGGTGATCGCGTTGCTGGAGTCGGTCGGCAGCTTCGCCTGGTTCCTGAAATGGGTCGGATGGTCGGTGCCGGGCCGTCCCTCGGAGGCGGTGGCGGCAGCGTCGCCGGTTCCGTTCTCCATGCAGATCGTGTTGGTCACGCTGATCATCATGGCACTCTGCTCAAGCTTCATCGCCGCCATCTGGCTCGGTTAGGACAACAACGATGTCTGGAATGCAGATCGTAAACGGGCTCGCGGGCCTGCTGATAGTCACCTCGCTGCTGGTTGTGGTGGCGCGTAAGCCGGCGCAATCGGCCAGATTCTACGCGCTTCAATCGCTGGTGCTGGTCGCGGTGTTCGTCGCGCTGGGCTACGACACCGGCTCGCACCAGCTGTACGCCTGGGCGGCGGTCGCCTTCGTCACCAAGGTGGTGCTGGTGCCGGTGATCATGGCGCGCAGCTTCGGCCGGCTGTCCGACGACCGGCTGGGGTCCGGCGAGCGCATCTCGCCGGCGGTCACCGTGATGTTGGCGGCGGTCGTGGTGTTGTTGTGCACGCTGATCGTCTCGCACGTGGCGCTGCCCACCGCGCTGACGATCAAGCCGGCGCTCGCCATCTCGCTGGCGCACTTCTTCTTCGGGCTCGCCTGCATCGTCACTCAGCGCAACATCCTGAAGCAGGTGTTCGGCTATTGCCTGATGGAGAACGGCTCGCACCTGACACTGGCGCTGCTCGCGGGCAACGCCCCCGAACTGGTGGAGATCGGCATCACCACCGACGCCGTGTTCGCTGTCGTCATCATGGTCATCCTGGCCACGCAAATTAACCGCAAGCTGGCGACCCTCGACGCCGACCAGCTCACCACCTTGAAGGGATGATCGCCATGGTCGCCTCGGACCTGCCGCCCCTCCTGCTGCTCTCCCCGTTGGTCGCCGCGCTGCTGATTTTCGCGATGCCCAGTAGCGGACGATCTGCCAGGCTGATCGAACTGCTGCACCTTGCCTCGCTCATTGTGGTGCTGGTGCTGGCTCTCACCACCGTCGGCTATGTGTTGTCGTCCGGAAGCCTGATGGCGTTCGGCGATTGGCTGATGGTCGACCCGTTGGCCGCCATCTTCGTCGGGCTGATCGGTGTGGTCGGATGCCTCACCGGCTGCTACTCGATCGGTTACATCCGCCACGACGTGGAACACGGCGAACTGACGGTGCTGAAGCAGAAGTTGTACTATGGCTTCTTCAACCTGTTCCTGTTCACCATGCTGCTGGTGGTCACCGCCAACAACATCGTCATGATGTGGGTCGGCATCGAGGCCACCACGCTCGGCTCGGCGTTCCTGGTCGGCATCTACGGCAAGGGCACGTCGCTCGAAGCGGCGTGGAAATACCTAATCATCTGCTCGGTCGGCGTCGCCTTCGGCCTGTACGGCACGGTGTTGACCTTCGCCAACGCGACTGCCTCGATCGATCCGCACCAGGCCGTGTTGTGGACCAGCATCATTGCCCACGCCAAGGACCTCGATCCGACGCTGGTCAAGATCGCCTTCGTGTTCGTGTTGATCGGCTTCGGCACCAAGGCCGGCATCTTCCCGATGCATGCCTGGCTGCCCGACGCGCATTCCGAAGCGCCGAGCCCGGTGTCGGGTCTGCTGTCCGGCGTGCTGCTGAAGTGCGGCTTGTTCGTGATCATCCGCTACTACGCCGTCACCATGAAGGCGATCGGCCCGGAATTTCCGCAGTCGATCCTGTTGGTGCTCGGCGTCTTGACGGTGGCGATCTCGGCCTTCCTGGTGTTCGTCCAGCACGACTTCAAGCGCAAGCTGGCCTACCACTCGATCGAGCACGTCGGCCTGATCGTGATCGGTCTCGGCGTCGGCGGCCCGCTCGGCATCGCCGCCGCGCTGCTGCACACCATCAACCACAGCTTTACCAAGGCGCTGCTGTTCTGCGGCTCGGGCAACGTGCTGCAGAAGTACGGCACCCGAGATCTGCGTTCGGTGAAGGGTATCCTGCGCACCGCGCCGGTGACCGGGTTGTTCATCATGGCGGGTGCGCTCGCGCTGGCCGGCTTCCCGCCGTTCAACGTGTTCGTCAGCGAGTTCATGGTGTTCGCCGCCGGCCTCGACGCCGGATATCCGAAGCTGATGATCCTGGTCGCGCTGCTGTTCACCATCACGGTTGCCGCGCTGGTCGACATCATCGCGCATTCGGTGCTCGGCAAGGCGCCGGAGAACATGGAGAAGAGCGACTCCAGCTGGCTGTCGCTCGCGCCGATGGGGGCTCTGCTTGCTCTCATCATGGTGTTTGGCGTCGCGATGCCCCGCCCGGTCGGCGACATCCTGCGCCAAGCCACCGGCATCGTCATGGACCACGGCACCGCGACCGCCACGGTGACGCCGATCGAACGCGTCGCGGTCAAGAAATAACCGCCGGCCCCAACGGAGAACTGCCATGAACATCAACGTCACAGACCGGGTCGGCGCCTCGCACATCGAATATCTGCGCCAGAAACTGCCGCATGCCGTGCTCGAAGAGCGCTGGCAGACGGACAAGCAGGTCACCGTCACCGTCAAGCTGAACCAATTGCCCGAGGCGGTCTCGACGCTCTACTACGGGCGCGAGGGCTGGCTGTCGGTGGTGGTCGGCAACGACGAGCGGTCGCTCAACGACAGCTTCGGCCTGTACTACGTGCTGTCGATGGAAGGCGAGGAGAAGTGCCACGTCGTGGTGCACGCCGCGGTGCCGAGCGACAATGAGGAATTCCCCTCGGTGACGCCCAAGGTGCCGGGCTGCGTGTGGGGCGAACGCGAGATCCGCGACATGTACGGTCTGCGCCCGATCGGCCTGCCGGACGAGCGCCGTCTGGTGCTGCCGGACGACTGGCCGGATGGGCTGCACCCGCTGCGCAAGGACTCGATGGATTATCGGCTGCGCCCGCAGCCGACCAGCGACAAGGAAAACTATCAGTTCCGCAACGACGCGGCCGGCGAAACCACGGTGGTGCCGCTCGGGCCGTTGCACATCACCTCGGACGAACCCGGGCATTTCCGGCTGTTCGTCGACGGCGAGGACATCGTCGATGCCGACTACCGGATGTTCTACGTGCATCGCGGCATGGAGAAGCTGGCCGAAACCCGGATGGGCTACAACGAGGTGACGTTCCTCGCCGATCGGGTCTGCGGCATCTGCGGCTATGCCCATTCGGTGGCCTACGCCAATTCGGTGGAAAATGCGCTCGGCATCATCGTGCCGCAGCGCGCCCAGGCGATCCGCTCGCTGCTGCTGGAGACCGAGCGGTTGCACAGCCACATGCTTAACCTCGGGCTGGTCTGCCATTTCGTCGGCTTCGACTCGGGCTTCATGCAGTTCTTCCGGGTCCGCGAAAAGGCGATGACGCTGGCGGAAATGCTGACCGGCGCCCGCAAGACCTACGCCATCAACCTGATCGGCGGCGTCCGCCGCGACATCCTCGGCGAGCAGCGCAGCCGCACCTTGCAGCTGGTCGGTGAATTGCGCGAAGACGTGCAGCGGCTGCTCGAGATGCTGCTGGCGACGCCGAACTTCGGCCCGCGCGTCGCCACCGTCGGCCTGCTCGATCGCAAGATTGCGCGCGATTACTCGCCGGTCGGCCCGTTGGTGCGCGGCAGCGGCTTCAAGCGCGACACCCGCGTCGATCACGCGTTCGCCGGCTATAAGAACGTCAACCTCGGCGTTCACACCGGCGATGGCTGCGACGTGCTGTCGCGAACCATGGTTCGCGCCGCCGAGATCTTCGACAGCCTGTCGCTGATCGAGCAGCTCCTCGAAGGCACGCCGGAAGGCCCGATCATCAACGAGGACTTCACCTACAAGCCCTACCAGTTCGCGCTCGGCTTCACCGAAGCGCCGCGCGGCGAGGACATCCACTGGTCGATGACCGGCGATAACCAGAAACTGTATCGCTGGCGCTGCCGGGCTTCGACCTACGCCAACTGGCCGGTGCTGCGCTACATGCTGCGCGGCAATACGGTGTCCGATGCTCCGCTCATCGTGGGCTCGATCGATCCTTGTTACTCCTGCACCGACCGCGTCACCGTGGTCGACGTCAAGAAGGAGACCAGCAAGACGATCCCCTACAAGGAAATGGAACGCTATTGCCGCGAGCGCAAAGACTCGCCGTTGAAGTAGGGAAGACGTCAATGTTCAAACTGCTAAAGGAAGTCTTCCGCACCGGCGAAGCCACGGTGAAATATCCGTTCGCGCCGCTTGAAATCTCCAAGGATTTTCGCGGCAAGCCGGAGCACACCGCGGAGCAATGCATCGCCTGCGGCGCTTGCACGATCGCCTGTCCGGCCAACGCCCTGGCGATGGAAACCGACGTTGCGGCCGGCACCCGCACTTGGTCGATCTCCTACGGACGCTGCGTGTTCTGCGCGCGCTGCGAGGAGGTCTGCCCGACCCAGGCGATCAAGCTGACGCCGGACTTCGAACTCGCGGTCGCCAACAAGGCGGACCTCACCGTCAAGGCGGTGTTCAAGCTCGCCGACTGCGTCTGCTGCGGCGAGCCGTTCGCGCCCGCCAAGGAGATCGCCTACGTCACCGCGCTGATCGAGGCGACCAGCGTGCAGGACGGCGCCGCGGCCAACGCCACCAAGGCGGTGTCCGAGGACATCGCACGTCGACGCCGGATGCTGGCGACCTGCCCGAGCTGCAAGCGCGTCAATGACCTGGTGCAGATCGCCCATATCACCGATCAGCAGGAGAAACGTCGATGAAAATGGACACCCCCGCCGACATCAAGCGGATGAAATCCTCGCTGCTGTCGAATATTCGCCGCTCCGCCTATGTCTACCGGGTCGATTGCGGCGGCTGCAATGGCTGCGAGATCGAGATCTTCGCCGCCATCACCCCGATTTTCGATGCCGAACGCTTCGGCATCAAGGTGGTGGCTTCGCCGCGTCACGCCGACATCCTGCTGTTCACCGGCGCGGTGACCAGGGCGATGCGGATGCCGGCGCTGCGCGCTTACGAAGCCGCGCCGGATCCGAAGATCGTGGTGTCGTATGGCGCCTGCGGTTGCACCGGCGGCATCTTTCACGACCTCTATTGCGTCTGGGGCGGCACCGACGAGGTGGTGCCGGTCGACGTCTATATCCCCGGCTGCCCGCCGACCCCGCCAGCGACGATCTACGGCTTTGCCGTCGCGCTCGGGCTTTTGGATCAGAAGCTGAAGGCCAAGACCCACGTCGAGGGCGACGGCGAGCAGGCCGGCATCGCACATGCGACGATTCCCTATAATTTGCGCGTTCACGTCGAGCGCGAGGCGCGCCGCATGGCCGGCTACCGGCAGGGCCGCGACATCGCCGATCGCTTCCTCGCGATGATCGAACTCGGCGGCGCCACGCCGCTGCATCAGCGCATCGCCAGCTTCGCGGCGGCCGAAGCCGACCCGCGGCAGGCCGAGATCTTCCTGCGGCTGGGCGAAGCATTGGTGCAGACGGAGGCGCGGTGATGAGCGGAGACGTCATCTTCTATCGCCTCAACGCCAAGATCATGGAGCGCGACGGCGATATCCCGGCCGACGCCAAGCAGGTGATCTACTACTCGCTGGCGATCGGTCACCATGTCGGGGTGTTCGATTGCTTCAAGCCGGTGCTGCGCTGCAAAGGCGAGTTCTATGAGCGGCTGGTCGCGGCGCTGCCTGAGGGCGAGGCGCGACGCAAGCTCGACGGCATCCACCGCTTCGGCGAAATCACCATCGATCGCTCGCACACCGAGCTGCTCGGCGCGGCATTCGACCAGGTGTCGCCAAGTCTCGACGCGGAATCCGCCGACTGGCTCCGCGAACTCGGCGTCTCGCTCGCGGCGATCGAGGCGGAGCCCGCGATCTACCTGATGGGACGACGGTTATGACGGCGATGGTGCTGACGGTTGGCAATACGCTGATGGGCGACGACGGGGCAGGGCCGTTGCTTGCAGAGTTGCTGGAAGCCGATCCGGCGACGGGTTGGAGCGTGCTCGACGGCGGTGCCACGCCGGAAAACGTCACCTATGTCGTTCGCGCCGAGGCCCCCGAGCGGGTGCTGCTGGTCGACGCGGCCGATATGCAACTGCCTCCCGGCACGGTGTGCCGGATCGACGAGGCGGACGTCGCCAAGCAATTCCTGATCACCACCCACGCCATTCCGCTCGACGTGCTGATCGCCTCGCTGCGGGAAACCGTGCCGCAGGTGACCTTTATCGGCATTCAGCCGGCGGTGGTGACGTTCTTCGGCGACATGACGCCGGCGGTTACGGCTGCGGTGGAGGGTCTGCACCGAAGCCTCTTGTTGGGTAAGGACCCTGACGATCTGCCGACCGTGGCGCAGCGCCACGATGAGACAGCAACAGCTTTGACTTAGCGCCACATAGAAGGAGACTCGCCGTGGCTGATAACGCAATATTGGGCTCAGACGCCTACTCTCCAGCCGAAATTCAAGACAAGGTCGAAAAGCTCGGGGTCAAGAAGGCACGGATGCCGTTCCTGCCCGAGTTCATGCTCTCGATTATCGCGGGCGGCTCGATTGGTCTCGGCGGCATGTTCTTCGTCATCGTGCTGGCCGATGCGACGCTCGGCTTTGCGATCCAGCGGGTGCTCGGCGGCGTGGTGTTCTCGCTCGGCCTCGCGCTGGTGATGATCGGCGGCGCCGAACTGTTCACCGGCAACTGCCTGATCGTGATGGCCTGGTGGAACGGCCAGATCCGCACCGGCGAAGTGATCCGCAACTGGATCGTGGTCTGGGTCGGCAATCTGGTCGGCGCGCTCGGCCTCGTGTTCCTGTTGTACATGGCGCATTTCGCCGACCTCAACAATGGCGGCACCGGCACGGCGATGCTGAAGCTCGCGATCGGCAAGATGTCGCCCGATGCGGTCACCATCTTCTTCAAGGGCATCCTGTGCAACCTGCTGGTCTGCCTCGGCGTCTGGCTCGCCTATGCCAGCCGCTCGGTCGCCGACAAGATGGCCGGCATGGTGCTGCCGGTGGCCTGCTTTGTTGCCGCCGGTTTTGAGCACTGCGTGGCCAACATGTTCTTCCTGCCGATGGCCTGGTTGCTGGCCGAGACGGGTCACGTTCCGGCCGGGCTGGACGTCTCTGTGATCACGCTGTTCAACATCATGCACAACATCATCCCCGCGACGCTCGGCAACATCGTCGGCGGCGCCGGCTTCGTCGGCCTGATCTATTGGGCGATCTACCGCAAGGGTCTCGGCGGCTTGACGCCGCTGCCGGTCACCAAGCCGGCCAACGGCAAGCGCACCGTCGCGGCCGAGTAACCATAAGCACGACCGTCCGTGACCGGCAGCGTCGGCCACGGACGGGGACTCACAAGATTTCAATACTTCCGAGGAATTCCCATGTCCGTCGGTCATCCAATTTCTGCCCAAGGCACGCTGATCGACCCGCACGGTCGCCACATCGACCGGCTGCGGGTCTCGGTGACCGATCGTTGTAATTTCCGTTGCAGCTATTGCCTCGGCGCCCATCCGGTGTTTGCGCCGCGCGCCGAGCTGCTGACGCTCGACGAATTGGACCGGCTGTGCTCGGCGTTCGTGGAATGCGGCGTGCGCCGCATCCGGCTCACCGGCGGCGAGCCGCTGGTCCGCCGCAACCTGATGTCCTTCGTGCGCGCGCTGTCGCGGCACCTCAAGTCGGGCGCGCTCGACGAAATCACCATGACCACCAACGGCGCGCTGCTCGGCCGCTATGCCGGCGAACTCGCCGATGCCGGGCTGACCCGCATCAACGTCTCGGTCGACACGCTCGATCCTGTCGACTTCAAGTCGATCACGCTGGGCGGCGACGTCAATGTGGTGCTCGACGGCATCGAGGCGGCGCGCACTGCCGGCTTGCCGGTGAAGCTCAACACCGTGGTGCAGGCCGGGGTCAACGAAACCGCGATTCCCTCGCTGATCGACTACGCCCATGCCCGCAAGATGGATCTGACGCTGATCGAAGTGATGCCGATGGGGCTCTACGCCGGCAAGCGGCCGGCCTCGTTCGTATCGCTGAAGAAGGTCCGTGCCGACCTTGAGGGCCGCTTCACGCTGACCGATCTGCTGGATCGCTCCAGCGGACCGGCGCGCTACGTCCGGGTGGCTGAGACCGGCGGCCGGGTCGGCTTCATCACGCCGATGAGCCGCGGCTTTTGCGAATCCTGCAACCGGGTCCGCATCACCTCGACCGGGCAATTGGTGCCCTGTCTCGGCCATGTCGAAGGCGTCGATCTGCGCGCGGCGCTGCGCACCAGCGAGAGCCAGGCGCCGCTGATCGACGCGATCCATGCCGCGGTGGCGCATAAGCCGAGCGGCCATGATTTCGCCGCCGCCCGCCGCGCGCCGGTGTCGGTCAAGCGCAGCATGAACGTGACGGGCGGCTGATCGTGCCCCACGCGCCGCAGCCCGGTTTAGTCCGCATCACCGCCGACGTGGCAGACGGACGGGTGGTCGCGCGCACGGTGCGCAGCGATCGTCCGCGCGGCCTCGCGGCGGCGATCGCGCGGCATCCGCCGTCGGCGATCCCCGATCTGGCGCGCCGGCTGTTTGCGTTGTGCGGCACCTCGCATTGGCTCGCCGCGATCAACGCGCTGGTTATGGCGGGTGCGGCGATGCAGGCGCCGTCGCCGGCCACCGCGCTGCGCATGCTCGCCGCCGAACGCATCGTTGCGCATCTGCAGGCGACATTCATCGACTGGGGCAACCGGGTGCGGCTGACAGCCCCGGAAGCCGCGGCGCTGGCGGCGGCATTGACGGCAGCCAAGGGCTCGCACGTCAATGGCGAGGTTCTGCTCGACGCCGTCACCGCGCTCGGCATGGCGACCCGCGATCGGCCGAAATCCGCTTCCGGCTGCTGGGTCGAGCGGCTGTTGATCGCCGCCGGCAACGACGCCATCGCGCAGCCGGCCTTCGACGTTCTCACGGCGGGCGACGATGAGCAGTTGCTGGCCGCGCTCGACGATCAGGAAGAGAGCTTCGCCGCGGCGCCGTGGCTGCCGGGGCGGCGGCCGGAAACCGGACCGGCGGCGCGCGCGGCGTTGCGCGGGCTGCGCGCGGCCTCGCCCGCCGAACGGCTCTGCGCGCGGCTGGCCGAGGTGGCGGAGGCCGCCGATCTGATCGCCGGCACGCAACCGCCGGATCCCGCGGAATGGCTATCGACGGCGGGGCTTGGCCCGCGCGTCGGGTTTTGCGCGGTGGAGACGCCGCGCGGCCGGCTGCATCATCTGGTGCGGCTCGACCCGCAAGGGGCGGTGCAGCGCTACTTGATCCTGGCGCCGACCGAATGGAATTTCGCAGCCGACGGTCCGTTTGCCGCCGCGTTGAATCACTTTCGGGTCGGTGACGATCACGATGCGGCGCGCGCATCGATCGCACGACTGGCATCGCTCTACGATCCCTGCGTCGGTTGCGCCATCGAGGTGCGCCAACTCGGGGATCGACCCGCCTCGCATCAGCGCGGGATTTCCGCTGATGCATTCCGTGGCGCGCCGTAACGGCCGGCGCCGGTTGGGAGATCGCCATGTTGGACAAATCGGGAAACGAGCCGCTGGCGTCACAGGACACGTTGCGCAGCGCCTGCGAGGTCGCGGTGCAGCCGCTCGGTCGCGGCAAGGCTACGGCGATGGTCGCCGAGGAGGTGCCGGTCGGGGTGCTGTATAGCGGCATCCCGCATGCCGTGATGATGGCGTCGCCGGCCGATCTTGAGGACTTCGCGATCGGTTTTTCGGTGACCGAAGGCATTGTCAAGTCGGCGGCGGAGGTTCGCGAGATCACCCAGCAGCAGACCTGCGACGGCGTCGAACTCAATCTCGTATTGGCGCCGGAGCGGTTCCAGGATTTTCTGTCGCGCCGGCGCACGCGCAATCTGCGCGGACACACCAGTTGCGGTCTGTGCGGCGTCGAGGACGTTGCCGACACCCGCGCCGACACTCCGCGCGCTCCTGCCGGGCAGAGCTTCACGCAAGCCGCGATACGACGCGCCCTGGCGGCGCTCGGAGGCCACCAGGAGTTGCATCGGCTGACCCGCGCCGCGCACGCCGCCGCCTGGGTGGCAAGCGCGGGCGATATCGTGCTGGTGCGCGAAGACGTCGGCCGGCACAACGCACTGGATAAATTGATCGGCGCGGCGATGCGGCAGGGCACCGATCTTGGCGCTGGCTTCTGCCTTATCACCAGCCGGTGTTCCTACGAGATGGTGCAGAAGGCGTTGATGGCGTCGATGCCGGCGATTGTGGCGATTTCCGCGCCGACCGGGCTCGCTGTGCGAACGGCCGCGGCCGCCGGACTGACCCTCGTCGCGCTGGCTCGCGAGGATGGCCAGAATGTCTATGCGGCGGCGCATCGCATCGCCGAGCACTAGCGCGAAGTGGTTGCTATTCTTTGGACTTCTTGATTTGGATCAAGTCTAAAGACGAGCGACAAGTATTCGTACGAGCATCGATGTTGCTGGAAATTGCGACTATGTCTCGTACCCGGAAAATGCCTCGCAATCGTTGCATCGCAGAAATCTGCAACCAGGATTTACCTGCCCTTCATCTCAGCGTTCGAATGACTTGATGCGGATGATCAGGGAAATCTTTACGCCATGAACTGATCGTCGCCCATGTGCATCGCTGTCCCGTGTAAGGTTGTGGCCGTCGTCGACTTCGCGCTGATGCAAGTCTCGGTGACGGCCGACGACGGAACGGCGCCGGAAATCGTCTCAGCCGCGTTGCTCGTGACGCCGGAGCAGCCGGTCAGCCGGTTGGTCGGAGCCTTCGTGCTGATCCATGCCGGCTTCGCCATTTCGCTGATCGACGAGGCCGAGGCGCGATCGCGCCAGCAGGTGTTCGCGGCGCTGCGAGGCGGCACGGACGCCATCGATCTCGATGATTTTTATGCATCCACGACGGATGTCGCGGCGGTGCCCGGGGTCGACGCCGAGCGACGCCCGCTCCCGGATGCCGGCTCGTGATGTTCCGAAGGTCTTTGTAGCATGTACGAGAAGTTCGAATATCTTCTGGCGCTTGGACGCGAGAAACATTTCGGCCGCGCGGCCCAGGTCTGCGGCGTGTCGCAGCCCAACCTTTCGGCGGCGATCAAGCAGCTTGAACTTCAATTCGGTGTGATCCTGGTCGATCGCGGCGCGCGCTTCATGGGTTTTACGCCGGAAGGCGAGCGGGTGTTGGATTGGGCGCGCAGCATCGTCGGTGATTTTCGCGCGATGACCGCCGAAATCGAATCGATGAAGCAGGGCCACACCGGCCATCTGCGGATCGCCGCGATTCCGACCTCGCTGCCGATCCTGTCGCGGCTGACCGAGTCCTATTGGGCGCGCCATCCCGGCGTGCATGTCTCGATCTCGTCGTGCAATTCCGCCGAGATCCTGGCGCGGCTGGAAAATCTCGAGACCGATATCGGCATCACCTATTTCGATCAGGAATCCGTCGGCCGCAATGCCGAGGTGCCGCTGTATCACGAGCGCTACTGCCTGATCGCCTCCCGCGACATGCCGATGATGGACCGCCCGACCGTGACCTGGGAAGAAGTGTCGACGCTGCCGTTGTGCCTTCCCGCGGCCGATATGCAGAACCGCCGGATCTACGACCGGATCTTCAAGGAGGTCGGCGTCTCGATTCATCCGGTGATGGAATCCAACGATTTCATGGTGCGGATCGCGCACTTGCGCGCCGGACGGCTGGCCACGGTGACGCCGCGAATCATGGCGGATGATTGGTCGGTGCCTCCGGAGCTGGTTTCGATTCCGATCGTCGCACCGGAGGTCAGCGCGCTGGTCGGCTTGCTGTATCCCAAGCGTGACCCGGTTCCGCCGCTGACGGCGGCGCTGGTTCACGAAGCCCGCCAGCTCGTCCCCGTGCTGACCGCGATGGCCTGAGCGGCGGTGCAAACCCGAATGGAGACGACGTGATGTGTACCACCTGCGGATGCGGCGGAGCCGAAGCGACGATCGAAGGCATCGATGCCCACGGGCATTCGCACGACCACGATCATGCGCATGACCACGCTCACGACCATGGCGACGAACACGGCCACGCCCACGATCACGCGCATGACGGCCACCATCACGATCATCACCACCATCATGCGGCGGCGTCGACGCCCGCAGCAGCCGGCACGACCTCGCGGACCATCGTGCTGGAGCGCGATATTCTTGCCGAGAACGATCGCATGGCGGCGCGCAACCGCGCCCGCTTTGCCGCGGCCGGCGTGCTGGCGCTGAACCTGGTGTCGAGCCCGGGCTCCGGCAAGACCACGCTGTTGACCCGCACCATCGAAGCGCTCGGCGGCACGGTGCCGGTCGGCGTCATCGAAGGCGATCAGCAGACCAGCAACGATGCCGACCGGATTCGCAAGGCCGGCGCGCCGGCGGTGCAGATCAACACCGGCAAGGGCTGCCATCTCGACGCGCATATGGTCGGCCACGCCTGCGATCAGCTCGATCTGGCCCGCGGCGGGGTGTTGTTCATCGAAAATGTCGGTAATCTGGTTTGTCCCGCGGCGTTCGACCTCGGCGAGGCGGCCAAGGTCGCCATCGTCTCGGTTACCGAGGGCGACGACAAGCCGCTGAAATATCCCGACATGTTCGCCGCCGCGCGGCTCGTGCTGGTGAACAAGATCGATCTGTTGCCTTACGTCGATTCCGATATCGCGGTGCTCACCGCCAACGCCCGCAGGGTCAATCCCGCGGTCGAGGTGCTGGTGCTGTCGGCGCGTAGCGGCGAAGGCATGGACGCCTGGGTGGCTTGGCTGACATCACGATTGGCAACATAGGACGGACGCATCATGTGCCTCGGCATTCCCGTACAAATCATCGCCGTCACCGATCCGGACAAGATGCTGGCGCTCGCCGAGGTCAAAGGCGTGCGCCGCGAGATCAACGTCATGCTGGTCAGCGAGCCCGGCGAGCCGATCGAGGCGCTGATCGGACGCTGGGTGCTGCTGCATGTCGGCTTCGCGGTGTCGCGGATCGACGAGGAGGAGGCGCGGATCACGCTCGAGCTGCTCGACGCCACCGGCGCCGTGGAAGAAGAGCTCGCCGTGATGGCGCCGCAATGACCGCGACAGCGCCCAGGAACTACGCCGACGAATTTCGCGATCCGGCGCATGCGCGCGCCGAATTGGCGCGGATCGCCAGGCTCGCCGCCGCGCTCGGCGCCACCCACGACAAGCCGGTCTCGATCATGGAGATCTGCGGCGGTCACACCCACACGATTTTCCGCCACGGTCTCGACCGCCTGATCGATCAGGGTATCGAATTCGTGCACGGGCCGGGCTGCCCGGTCTGCGTGCTGCCGCAGGCGCGGATCGACGAATGCATCGAGATCGCCAGCCGCCCCGGTGTGGTGCTGGCGACGTTCGGCGACGCGATGCGGGTGCCCGGCACCCAGGGCTCGCTGCTGGTCGCCAAGGCCAAGGGCGCCGACGTGCGCATCGTCTATTCGCCGCTCGATGCGCTGGCGCTGGCGCGCAAGATGCCGGAGCGCGAGGTGGTGTTCTTCGCGCTCGGTTTCGAGACCACGATGCCGGCGACCGCGCTGACGCTGCTGCAGGCCGAGCGCGAGGGCATCAAGAACTTTTCGCTGTTCTGCAATCACATCACGGTGCCGCAGCCGCTGCGCGTGCTGCTGCAGGACCCGATGATGCAGATCCACGGCTTCGTCGGCCCCGGCCATGTCAGCATGGTGATCGGGCTGGAGCCGTATGATTTTATCGCCGAGCAATTTCACCGCCCGGTGGTGGTCGCGGGCTTCGAGCCGGTCGATCTGTTGCAATCGGTGGCGATGGTGCTGACGCAACTGGTCGAAGGCCGTGCCGAAGTCGAGAACCAATATGCGCGGGTGGTGCGCAAGGCCGGCAACCCGCAGGCGCTGGCGGCGATCGACGCGGTGTTCGAGCCGCGCGCCAGCTTCGAGTGGCGCGGCCTCGGCGAGATCGAATGGTCCGGCATGAAGATTCGCGCCCGCTATGCCGCGTTCGATGCCGAGCAGAAATTCGGCGTCGGTTATGGCGGCACGCGGGCTGTGACCGCGCCCGAACTCGCCGATTGCCGCTGCGGCGAAGTGGTGAAGGGCGCGGTGAAGCCGCCGGATTGTCCGCTGTTCGGCACGGTGTGCCGACCGGAGACGCCGGTCGGCGCGCTGATGGTGTCGTCGGAAGGCTCCTGCGCGGCCTATTGGCAATATGCCGGGCGGCGCGCCGCTCCGGCGGAGGCTTCGGCATGAGCAAGTTGATCGGAAGCGTCGTCACGCTGGCGCATGGCGGCGGCGGCAAGGCGATGCGCGATCTCGTCGCCGAAGTGTTCATGCCGGCGTTCGACAATCCGATTCTCGGCGTGATGGAAGATCAGGCCCGGCTCGAGCTCGGCGCGCTGTCGGTGCCCTGCGCGCGGCTGGCGTTCACCACCGACGGCTTCGTGGTGCGGCCTTTGGAATTTCCCGGCGGCGATATCGGCAAGCTCGCGGTGTGCGGTACGGTGAACGATCTCGCGGTCGGCGGCGCCACGCCGTTGTGGCTGTCCTGCGCCGTGGTGATCGAGGAAGGGTTTGAGTTCGAACGGCTGCGCCGCATCGTCGCCTCGATGCGCGCGGCTGCCGCCGAAGCCGGGGTGATGATCGTCACCGGCGACACTAAGGTGGTGGAGCGCGGTGCGGCAGACGGCTTGTTCATCACCACCGCGGGCGTCGGGGTGTTTCCGCCGGGCCGCGACCTCGCCGCGGTGAATGTGCGGCCGGGCGACGTGGTGCTGGTCAACGGCCCGATCGGCGATCACGGCGCCGCGGTGATGGCCGCGCGCGGCGATCTCGCGCTGGAAACTAAGTTGGTCAGCGATTGCCGGCCGCTCAACGGCCTGATGAGCGCGCTGCTCGATGCCGCGCCGGGCACGCGTTGCGCCCGCGACGCGACGCGCGGCGGCGTCGCCGCGGTGCTGAACGAAATCGCCGCCGCCGCCAAGATCGGCGTGGCGATCGACGAGGCGAAGATTCCGGTGCGGCCGGAGGTCGACGGCGTCTGCGAAATCCTCGGCCTCGATCCGTTGTATCTCGCCAACGAAGGCACCTTGGTCGCGGTGGTGCCGGCGGATCAAGCCGACGCCGCGCTGGCGGCGTGGCGGGCGTGTGCCGGCGGCACGGATGCTTGCGCGATCGGCGAGATCACCGCGGGGCCGTCGGGCGACGTGGTGATGCGCACGCGGTTCGGCAGCGAACGGCTGGTCGATCTGATGATCGGCGATCAATTGCCGCGGATCTGCTAACTGGTGCCGCGGATCTGTTGAACTGGGGCGCGTGGTCGAGCGACCTCGGCTCGTCAAGGAGGGCCGTCATTCCGGGGCGCGAGCCCTTGGGCGAGCGAACCCGGAATCTCGCTGCGGATATCAGAGGCCGGACTTGTTGCGAGATTCCGGGTTCACTCGCGGCTCGCGCCGCTCGTGCCCCGGAATGACGAACTCAATTGATCGCCCGCGCCTGACGCGCTACACCAGCGCCCGCGCCGCGGCGATGATCGCCTGGCCATAGGCCAGCCCGCCGTCATTGGCGGGGATTTGCGCCGGCGACAGCACCGGCAGTGCACAGTCTTGCAGCCGGTTCAGGCAAGCCTGAAGTAACAAGCCGTTCTGGAACACGCCGCCGCCGAGCGCGATCGCCTGCGCGTCGTGGGCCTTGGCGATTTTGATCGCCGCATCGCAGAATATTTCCGCGAGCCCGAAATGAAATCGCGCGGCGATATCGGCGAGCGGCACGCCCTCGCGGAGATCGTCCAACAGCGCGCGCCACATCGGCGCCGGGTCGATACTCCACGGCGTCGTCGAAGTGTCGATGCCGAAGGAATAGCGCGCGGTGTCGGCGCTCGCGCTCGCCAGCGCCTCCAGCGCCATCGCGGCTTCGCCCTCGAAGCTCAATTGCGCCGGCGACAGCCCAAGCGCCGCGGCGACCGCGTCGAACAGCCGGCCGCAGGACGACGACAGCGGCGCATTGAGGCCGCGCGCCATCGCCTGGCGCAGCACGTTGAGTTGCTGCGCGGCCAGCATCGCGCCGCCCGGCACGGCCGGCAGGTAGGCCGCGGTGCCGTCAGGGCCGAACGCGGCATCGAGCTGCGCCAGCAGATTGCGCCACGGCTGCGTCACCGCGCGCGCCCCGCCGGGCAGCGGCACCGGCCGCAGCCGCGCCATCCGGGTGAAGTCGGAGTAATCGCACAGCAGAATCTCGCCGCCCCACACCGTGCCGTCGGCACCATAGCCGATGCCGTCGAGCGCGATGCCGACGATGCTGCCGCCGTCGCGCGGCCAGCCCCGCTCGGCCATCGCCGCGGCGATATGGGCGTGATGATGCTGCACGCGGATCAGCGGCAGCGCGCGCTCGGCAGCGGCCTGCTCGGCAAAGGCTGAGCTGCGATAGGCCGGATGCAGATCGGCGGCGAGCAGGCGAGGGCGATGATCGAACAGCTGCGCGTAGTCGTCGATGGCGCGGACGAATTCGCGATAGGTCAGCGGCTCCTCGAGGTCGCCGAGGTGATGCGACAGCAGCGCCTCGTTGTCGCGCAACAAGCAGATCGCGCCCTTCATTTCGCCGCCCAGCGCAAGCACGGGCTTTGCTGCGGCAAAGCCCGGCGGCAAGGAACGCGGCGCCGGCGCGTAGCCGCGGGCGTGGCGCAACAGCCGGGTTTCGCTGCCGATCACGCGCGCCACCGAATCGTCGAGCCGCCGTGCGATCCGCCGATCGTGCATCACGAACAGATCGGCGAAGCCGCCGAGCTTTCGCTGCGCGTAGGCGTTGTCGATCACCTGCGGCTCGCCGGAGACGTTGCCGCTGGTCATCACCAGCGCGCCGCCGAATTCCTTGAGCAGCAGATGATGCAGCGGCGTGGTCGGCAGCATGAAGCCGAGCAGCGCCTGGTTCGGCGCCACCGCGGCGGCGAGGCCCTCGCGCTGGTGCCACGCCAGCAGCACGATCGGCGCCGCCGGGCTCAAAAGCAGCGCGGCCTCGCGCGCGTCGACCCGGCAAAACTTTTGGATGCCGTCGAGATCCGGCGCCATCAGTGCAAACGGTTTGGCCGGACGCCGCTTGCGCGTCCGCAACGCCTCGACCGCGGCGGCGTTGCCGGCGTCGCAGGCGAGATGAAATCCGCCGAGGCCCTTCAGCGCGAGAATTTGGCCCTGCCGCAAGGCTTCGACCGCGGCCGTGAGCGGATCGTCGGCGGCACCCCGCGCGCCGCCGGCGTTCTCCAGCCACAGTTGCGGGCCGCAGACCGGGCAGGCGATCGGCTGGGCGTGGAAGCGGCGGTCGGCCGGGGAGCCGTATTCGCTGCGGCACGGCGCGCACAGCGCGAAGTCGCGCATCGTCGTATTCGGGCGGTCGTAGGGAATCGCGTCGATAATCGAGAACCGCGGCCCGCAGCAGGTGCAACTGGCAAACGCATAACGATGGCGGCGCTCGCCCGGCGTATCGATCTCGGCGGCGCAGGCGTCGCAGATCCGCGCATCCGGCACCACGCCCGCGGTGTGCCGGCCGTGCGCGGACGCCGGCGACGGCGTGATCGCAAATGTCGTGAGGCCGGGCGGCGCGCTCCATGGCGCGCGCTCGATCGCGACGACATGGGCCAGCGTCGGCGGCTGGTCGCGGATCGCTGCCACCAGCGCCTCGAGCGCCGCGGCTTCGCCGGCCGCGTGAATCAACACGCCTTCGGAATCATTATGCACCGAGCCCGCAAGCTGCAGCCGCTGCGCCAGCGCGTGCACGAAGGGACGAAAGCCGACGCCCTGCACCAGGCCGCGGACGCGGATGCATTCGCCGGCAGCAAGCGGCGCATCGCGATCGCCGCGATCCATCGTCATTTCGGCCGGAACGCGGCGATCACCTTGTCGTCGGTTTCGATCCGTCCGGCGCCGATCAGGTCGAGACAATACGGCACCGCGGCGAACACCGCTTCGAGACACACCGCGATCGAGGCCGGCTTGCCGGGCAGGTTGATGATCAGCGTCTTGCCGCGCGTCCCGGCGAGCTGCCGCGACAGGATCGCGGTCGGCACGTGCTGCAGGCTGGCCAGCCGCATCGCTTCGCCGAAGCCCGGCATCAGCCGTTCGATCACCGCTTCGGTGGCCTCCGGCGTGCAATCGCGCGGCGACGGGCCGGTGCCGCCGGTGGTCAGCACCAGATCGACCTTGTCGACGTCGCACAGCGCGATCAGCGCCTCGCGGACGCTGTCGACGCCGTCCGGAATGACGCGACCGACTGCTTCCCAGGGCGAGGTGATGGCGCGGCTCAGCCAGGCGACCACCGCCGGGCCGCCGAGATCCTCATATTCGCCGCGCGCCGCGCGGTCGGAGACGGTCAGAACGCCGATGCGCACCATGCGCCAGTCCCACTCTTAAGATGTGTTGGTCGCCGAGGCTCGGAAACCTTGCGTCGGCAATGATAGCACGGCGGCTTTGCGCAGCGTCAGCGAATGTTGACTTCGATCTCGTCGTAGCGCTTCAGGCGGTAGACGATCGCCGACACCAGCCAGCAGCCGACGAAAATGCCGATGATCACATAACCCAGCATGCCGAAATTGTCGTTCATGGCGTAGATCCAGGGCCACGGCCCGCCCTCGAAGCCGAGCTTGCTGCCCAAGAGGCCGAGCCCTTCGACGCCGCCGATCAACACCGCCACCACCACCGACACGAAGGTGATCGTCATGTTGTAATAAAGCTTGCGGATCGGTTTCACGAACGCCCAGCCATAGGCGCCGATCATCAGCATGCCGTCGCTGGTGTCGACCAGCGACATGCCGGCGGTGAACAGCGCCGGAAAGATCAGGATCGACCACAGCGGCAGCCCTTGCGAGCCTTGCGCCGCGGAAATCCCCAACAGCCCGATCTCGGTGGCGGTGTCGAAGCCGAGCCCGAACAGCAGCCCGAGCGGGTACATATGCCAGCTCTTCGCGATCATCTTGAACAGCGAGCGCAACAGCCGGCCGAGCAGCCCACGCTGCGACAACAGGATATTGAGATCCTCCTCGATGACGTCCTCGCCGCGTCGCGCGGCGTTGAACATCCGGATCACCGACACCAGGATCACGATATTGGCCGCCGCCACCATCAGCAGAAACAGCGCCGAGACGCTGGTGCCGATCACGCCGCCGAACACCTTGAACGCCTCGAATTTGGACTGAATGGCGCCGACCAACAGCGCCACCAAGATCGACGCCACCACCACCACGGTGGAATGCCCCAGCGAGAAGAACAGCCCGACCGACAGCGGCCGCTTGCCGCCCTGCATCAATTTGCGGGTGACGTTGTCGATGGCGGCGATGTGGTCGGCGTCGACGGCGTGGCGCAGGCCGAAGGTGTAGGCCAGAAGCGCGGTGCCGAGCAGCACCGGATAATCCCGAAAGGTGATCAGCGCCGCGCTCCAGGCGGCGATGTTGAACGCCGCCAGCAGCACATAGATCACCGTGGCCTTGGCGCGGGACTGCTCCGGTTGGTCGTCGAACAGCCGGCCCAGCAGCGGCCGGCGGATCGGGAGAAGGTCGACGGTGATTTCGCTCATGGCCAGCCCGTGTGATGCGCGACCACCGCGGCGTTCGCGAGGTCGAAAAGCGTCTGAAAACGGCCGTCGCGGGCGACATCTCTTGCACGTTGACCGGCGCCGGATTGCGGTGCACCGTTTGCGCGGTCATAACCAAAATCGATGGCGTGATCGAGATGAACGATAACGAAGTAAGGCGGTCCGGCGACGAATTTCTGCTGAAGACCTGCTACCATCCGACCCCGGGCGGCAACGCTTCGACCTGACGTAATCACGCTTCGTATGAGGTTTCAACCGAAAACTCACACGGCCGATTCCCGAACATCATATGGTTTTCTTATGCAGCGAATTACAATCACGATCGACGACGACCTGTTGGCCGAGATCGATGCGGCGGCCGAGGAGCGCGGCTATCAGAACCGCTCCGAGATCATCCGCGACCTGGCCCGCGCCGGCATGCAGCAAAGCGCCAAACAGGCGGCGCCGGCCGGCCAATGCGTCGGCGCGCTGGTCTATGTCTATGATCATTCCGCGCGCGATCTGTCGAAGCGGCTGGTGCAGAATTTTCACGGCCATCACGATCTATCGCTGGCCACGCTGCACGTGCATCTGGACGGCGACAGTTGCCTGGAAGTAACGGCGCTGAAGGGATCGAGCGTCGACGTGCAGCACTTCGCCGACCACATCATCGCCGAGCGCGGGGTGCGCTACGGTCATGTGGTGATGATCCCGGCGAAGCCGGACACCAAGCCGGGCCGCAAGCACCGGCACAAGTGAGGACCTGGTGCGGCGCTGACCATGTGGCGAAGCTGATCGAAGCGGAGCATCATCGCCCCTCGCCCCGCTTGCGGGGAGAGGGTGGCGTGACAAGCGAAGCTTGTCGCGCCGGGGGAGAGGGCGCTGCTTTATGCAGAGGCGCCCCCTCACCCGACCCGGCTTCGCTTGCGCTCCGCCGGGTCGACCTCTCCCAGCAAGCGGGGCGAGGTGAATCAGTGCTCGGAGCGAGCGCTATTTACGTAACCGCCACCGGCGCGCACGCACGCGCGGCGAGGCGTCGCCCCGTCATCCGAATTGCCGGGGTGGCAGCGATCCGCCGCGTCGCTATGTTGCGCGTAACGCAGGGGAACCAGAATGAGTTGGTACGTAGACGCGATCCTTGTCGGGGTCATTCTGCCGTGGATCATCGTGACCTATCGGCTGATCGCGGCGTTCCGCCAGGGCATTGCCGGCGGCCTCGTGAAATGGCTGACCTATTGTGCGATCAGCGTGCCGGCGATGCTGCTGATCATGTGGGGCGTCCAGTTCACGCGGTAGAGCGGCGGCCTGCAAAATCAGGGGTCTTTTGTTATTGCAAGCCGAGGGCGGCGCGCCGCGCCGGCTTCGACGCCAATCCATCTACGGGCCGCACGCGATGCCGCTGGATTTCTTCGTCGCCAGAGCTCCCCGCAACGACGCGGTGAATGCCCGATTTCATTGACCGCTTGTTCCGTCAGACTGTGAGCGCCGGGCGGATCAACTGCGGCCCGGCCCGCCGGATCATGCGGCGGAAGCCTCCGGCGCCGCCGGCTGCGATTTGCCGCCTTCGATAATCACGAAATTGCGCTGCGGCCGACCCTCGCGTTTCGGCTCGCGCGTCGGATGGCACGGCGCGGCGGCGGGGCGCGCTGCGGTCTCGCACGGCTCGGCGGCCTGGGTGGCGACGGCCTCGAGCAGGGGCGGCGCTTCGATCCTCGGCGTTTCGATGGTCGCCAGCATCTGGCGGCCGGCGGCGGTGAGCTGCCAGCCCTGCGCATCGCGAAGCACCAGACGTTGACCGAAGATGTCGAGCTGCGGCGCGCGCGCCAGCATCTGCTTCATCCGGTCGGTCCAGTCGCGGCCGCTGGCGCCGAGAATCGCAAGGTCGGCCTTGAGCCTGTCCACGGTGGCGCAGCCGTTGGGATAGCTCGACAAAACCTTCAGAATGGCCACTTGCAACGACACGATACGCCCCGACTCAGCGAGAACCGAAAAGTTCTGGCTAGCGCCATTATCTCCTGAGAACGACGGCTGTCTACGAAACCGCCAGTTATCCCCAGATTTGGCGCCGGCGCGACGTCGGTTCGGACCTTTGGTAGTAGGGCGATAGGGGCATGCCGATCAGGGCTGGCCGCCGCCGCGCGGAGCGACCATGCGGCCTTCGCGGAAGAACCAGCGGCCGCGACGTTTGCGAAATTCCGAGCGCTCGTGATGCTTCTGCTCGGCGCCGGTGCCTTGCCGAAACCAGGCGATGAACTCGACCTCGCCGCGACTGCCCTGTTGCGAACTGCTGAGGACATCCAGCCCGGTGAAGGTCGAGCCGTCCATCCAGGCGCGATTGGCGTCGTGGTCGAGCTCGTCGCGGACCTGCGGGTCGGTTGAGTTCAGAATATAGGCGAAGTCTTTTCGGACATAGGCGGCATAGCGCGACCGCATCAGCGCTTCCGGAGACGGCGCCGGTTTTTTGCCGTCGAGCAGCGGCCCGCAGCATTGATCGAACGGTCTGTCGGCGCAGCACAGGCACTTCATCGGTCGAATCCCGGGCTTGAGTGGACGGCGCAGGGCACTCAACGCCATCGCCCGCGCCAAGCCAAGCGCAATAAGACGGCGCGCGACGGGGCCAATGGGGCTGCTGCGGCGTGTGCTGTCCGCACGTCCACACTCCGCCACCCGGGCGGCCTCGCCGCCGGGTCTTTATGAGATTCCTATAAGTCCGCTGCCGCTGCCGCCTCGAAAACCTATGCCGGCAGGCGCACCTGATCAATCGGCCGGGGTCGCATCCGCCGGCCAGGGACCACTGCGCAACGGAGCATCTCATGCTGGACATTCTCATGCTGGGCCTCGGACTTGGATTCTTCGCGCTGTCGGTCGGCTACGCCTACGGCTGCGATCGGCTTTGAGGAGCACACAAATGACATTCGATCTCACACTCGCCGGCATCGTGACGGTCGGGCTGTTGATCTACCTGACCTACGCCTTGCTGCGGCCTGAGCGATTCTGAGGGGCGAACACCATGACAATCATCGGCTGGATTCAAATCGCATTATTCTGCACCATCGTGGTGGCGCTGGCCAAGCCGCTCGGCTGGTACATGACGCGGGTGTTCAGCGGCGAATGGACGCCGCTGTCGCCGCTGTTGCGGCCGGTCGAGGCCGGGCTGTATTGGCTCGGCGGCGTCGACGTCAGGCGCGAACAGCATTGGCTCACCTATACGGTGTCGATGCTGCTGTTCCACGTCGGCGGTTTTCTCATTCTCTACGGCGTGCTGCGGTTGCAGGCGGCGCTGCCGTTCAATCCGCAGGATCAGTCGGCGGTGGCGCCGGATCTCGCGTTCAACACCGCGATCAGCTTCCTCACCAACACCAACTGGCAGAATTACGGCGGCGAGAGCACGCTGTCCTACCTGTCGCAGATGCTCGGCCTGACGCACCAGAATTTCCTCTCGGCGGCGACCGGCATCGCGCTGGCGGTGGCGCTGATCCGCGGTTTCGCCCGTTCCTCGATGCGCACCATCGGCAATTTCTGGGTCGACGTCACCCGCTGCACGCTCTACGTGCTGCTGCCGGTCTGCGTCATCTACACGCTGTTTCTGGTCTGGCAGGGCATCCCGCAGACCTTGAATGCTTATGTCGACGCCACCACGCTGGAAGGCGCCAAGCAGAGCATCGCGTTAGGCCCGGTGGCCTCGCAGGTCGCGATCAAGATGCTCGGCACCAATGGCGGCGGCTTCTTCAACGCCAACGCCGCGCACCCGTTCGAGAATCCGACCGCGCTGTCGAACTTCGTGCAGATGCTGTCGATCTTCGTGCTCGGCACCGGCCTCACCAACGTATTCGGCCGCATGGTCGGCAACGAGCGGCAAGGCTGGGCGATCCTCGGCGTGATGGGCGTGCTGTTCGTCGCCGGCGTCGCCATCACCTATTGGGCGGAGGCGATCGGCACCACCGGGCTCAACGCGCTGGGGCTCGCCGGCGGCAATATGGAAGGCAAGGAAGTCCGCTTCGGCATCATCGCCTCCAGCCTGTTCGCGGTGATCACCACCGCGGCCTCCTGCGGCGCGGTCAACGCGATGCATGACTCGTTCACCGCGCTCGGCGGCATGATCCCGCTGATCAACATGCAGCTCGGCGAGATCATCGTCGGCGGCGTCGGTGCCGGGCTCTACGGCATGCTGTTGTTCGTGGTGCTGGCGATCTTCGTCGCAGGCTTAATGGTCGGCCGCACCCCGGAATATGTCGGCAAGAAGATCGAGGCCCGCGAGGTCAAGATGGCGATGCTGGCGATCCTGGTGCTGCCGTTGATGTATCTCGGCTGGACCGCGGTGGCGGTGGTGCTGCCCTCCGCGGTGGCGTCGATCGCCAATCCCGGCCCGCACGGCTTCAGCGAGGTTTTGTACGCCTTCACCTCGGCGACCGGCAACAACGGTTCGGCGTTCGGCGGGCTCAGCGGCAACACGCTGTTCTACAATCTGACGCTCGCCACCTCGATGTTCGTCGGCCGCTTCTTCATGATCGTGCCGGCGATGGCGCTGGCCGGATCGCTGGCGGCGAAGAAATCGATCCCGGCCTCGGCCGGCACGCTGCCGACCACCGGCGGGCTGTTCATCGGTCTCGTGGTCGGCGTCATCCTGATCATCGGCGGTCTCACCTTCTTTCCGGCGCTGGCGCTCGGCCCGATCGTCGAGCACCTGGCGATGACCGCAAACACCTTGTTCTGATCGATCCCATTCGGAGTGACCTCAATGGATAAACTCAAGACCAGCAAGCGCGCCAGCCGCTCGGCGATGTTCGATCCAAAGATCGTGCTGCCGTCGATCGTTCAGGCCTTCGTCAAGCTCGACCCGCGGATGATGATCAAGAACCCGGTGATGTTCGTGGTGGAAGTGGTCGCGGCGCTGACCACGGTGATCTTCGCCAAGAACGTGTGGCAGGGCAGCGTTGATCTCGGCTTCACCTTCCAGATCATCCTGTGGCTGTGGTTCACCGTGCTGTTCGCCAACTTCGCCGAGGCGGTCGCCGAAGGTCGCGGTAAGGCGCAGGCCGACACGTTGCGGCAGACCCGCTCCAACACCAAGGCCAAGCGGCTGTTGATCGAGGACAACTTCGAGCTCTACGAAGGCGTCGCCGCGGAACAGCTCGAGCAGGGCGATCTGGTGCTGGTCGAAGCCGGCGACATCATTCCCGGCGACGGCGAAGTGATCCGCGGCGTGGCCTCGGTCAACGAGGCGGCGATCACCGGGGAATCCGCGCCGGTGATCCGGGAATCCGGCGGCGACCGTTCGGCGGTGACCGGCGGCACGCTGGTGATCTCGGACCGCATCGTGGTGCGGCTGACCGCGTCGAAGGGCACCTCGTTTCTCGACCGCATGATCAGCCTGATCGAAGGCGCGGCGCGGCAGAAGACGCCGAACGAGATCGCACTGAACATTCTGTTGGTCGGGCTCACCATCATCTTCATCTTTGCGACGGTGACGATCCCGAGCTACGCCGCCTATGCCGGCGGTTCGATCTCGGTGGTGGTGCTGGTGGCGCTGTTCGTCACGCTGATCCCGACCACGATCGGCGCGCTGTTGTCGGCGATCGGCATCGCCGGCATGGACCGGCTGGTGCGCTTCAACGTGCTGGCGATGAGCGGCCGCGCGGTGGAGGCCGCCGGCGACGTCGACACCTTGCTGCTCGACAAGACCGGCACCATCACGCTCGGCAACCGCGAGGCCACCGAATTCCGTCCGGTGCACGGCGTCAGCGAGCTGGAATTGGCCGATGCGGCGCAGCTCGCCTCGCTCGCCGACGAGACGCCGGAGGGCCGCTCGATCGTGGTGCTGGCGAAGGAAAAGCACGGCCTGCGCAGCCGCGACATGGCCGAGCTCAACGCCAGCTTCATTCCGTTCACCGCGCAGACGCGAATGAGCGGCGTCGATGCCGGCGCGTCCTGGGTGCGTAAGGGCGCGGTGGATGCGATCCTCAACCACGTCGAGGGCGGCGGCCGCTCGCGTGCGGTGGCCTCGGGCAACGCCGCGCGCGCGGTGGCGTCGATGTCCGAACACGCGCGGGAGATCTTCGCGATCGCCGATGAGGTCTCCAAAGCCGGCGGCACCCCGCTCGCGGTGGCGAAGGACGGCCGGCTGCTCGGCGTCGTGCACCTCAAGGACATCGTCAAGGGCGGCATTCGCGAGCGCTTCGCCGAATTGCGCCGGATGGGGATTCGCACCGTGATGATCACCGGCGACAATCCGATGACTGCGGCGGCGATCGCCGCCGAAGCCGGGGTCGACGACTTCCTGGCGCAGGCCACGCCGGAGGACAAATTGAAGCTGATCCGCGACGAACAATCCAAAGGCAAACTTGTGGCAATGTGCGGCGACGGCACCAACGACGCCCCCGCGCTCGCCCAGGCCGATGTCGGGGTGGCGATGAACACCGGAACCCAGGCGGCGCGCGAGGCCGGTAACATGGTGGACCTGGATTCCAACCCGACCAAGCTGATCGAGGTGGTGGAGATCGGCAAGCAACTGTTGATGACCCGCGGCGCGCTGACCACCTTCTCGATCGCCAACGACGTGGCGAAGTATTTCGCCATCATCCCGGCGATCTTCCTCGCCTTCTATCCGCAGTTGCAGACGCTCAACGTCATGCATCTGGCCAGCCCGCAGAGCGCCATCCTGTCGGCGATCATCTTCAACGCGCTGATCATCATCGCGCTGATCCCGCTGGCCTTGAAAGGCGTCGCCTACCGCGCGATCGGCGCCGGCGCGCTGCTCCGCCGCAACCTGTTGGTCTATGGGCTCGGCGGCATCATCATTCCGTTCATCGGCATCAAGGCGATCGACCTCGCGGTCACCGCTTTGCATCTGGTTTGAGGAGACCTGTCATGTTGAAAGAAATCCGTCCCGCCATCGTCTTGCTGCTGGCGCTGACGCTGCTTACCGGCCTCGCCTATCCGCTGGCGATGACCGGCCTCGCCGGCGCGATCTTTCCCAAACAGGCGCAGGGCAGCCTGATCGAGAAGGACGGCCAGGTGATCGGCTCGGCGCTGATCGGCCAGGCCTTCACCGAAGACAAATATTTCCACGGCCGGCCCTCGGCGACCACCGCCGCCGACCCGGAGGATTCCAGCAAGACCGTGCCGGCGCCGTATAACGCGACGAACTCCGCGGGCTCCAATCTCGGCCCGACCAACAAGGTGCTGATCGACCGCGTCAAGGACGACGTCGACAAGTTGAAGGCGGAAAACCCCGCGGCGGCGGTGCCGGTCGATCTGGTCACCAGCTCGGCGAGCGGGCTCGATCCGGACATCTCGCCGGACGCCGCGCTATTCCAGGTGCCGCGCGTCGCCAAGGCGCGCAGCCTGCCCGAGGCGCGGGTGCGGCAGCTGGTGAGCGAACATACCGCGGGGCGGCTCGCCGGGCTGCTCGGCGAGCCGCGCGTCAACGTGTTGGCGCTCAATCTGGCGCTCGATGCGGCGGCGAAGTGATGGATGGCTAGGCCGCCCGCCGGGCAGGGACTATAATGCGACATGGCCGATCACCGCCGCAACGCTGACCAACGACCCTCGCCCGACGCGCTGCTCGACGCCGCGCGCCGCGAGGATGCCGGCCGCGGCCGGCTGAAGATCTTTGTCGGCGCCGCGCCGGGCGTCGGCAAGACCTTCGAGATGCTGCAAAGCGCCCACGCCAAGCGCAAGGCCGGCGTCGACGTTGTAGTCGGCGTGGTCGAGACCCACGGCCGCGTTGAGACCGAGGCGCTGCTGGTGGGGCTCGAGGTGATGCCGAGGCGGCGGCTCACCTACAAGGATCATCTGCTCGACGAGATGGACCTCGACGCGCTGATCGCGCGCCGCCCGCAACTGGCGCTGGTCGACGAACTCGCGCACAGCAACGCGCCGGGCAGCCGCCATCCCAAGCGCTATCTCGACGTCGAGGAACTGCTCAGCCACGGCATCGACGTCTATACCGCGGTGAACATCCAGCACATCGAAAGCCTCAACGACGTGGTGGCGCAGATCACCCACGTCCGGGTCCGCGAGACCGTGCCGGATTCGATCTTCGACCGCGCCGATGCCATCGAACTGGTCGACCTCACCCCGGATGACCTGATCCAGCGGCTGCGCGAGGGCAAGGTCTATGTGCCGAAGCAGGCCGAGCGGGCGCTGGAGCACTATTTCTCGCCGGGCAACCTCACCGCGCTGCGCGAACTGGCGCTGCGCCGCACCGCCGAGCGGGTCGACGAGCAATTGCTCAGCCACATGCAGGCCAATGCGATCGCCGGGCCGTGGGCGGCCGGCGAACGGATTCTGGTGTGCGTCAACGAGGACGCGCGCTCGGCGGGGCTGGTGCGCTACACGCGGCGGCTCGCCGACCGGCTGCACGCGCCGTGGAGCGCGATCTGCGTCGAGACCCGGCAGGGCCAGCGGCTGACCGAGGTCGAGCGCGACCGGCTGGCCGATACTTTGCGGCTGGCCGAGGCGCTGGGCGGCGAGGGCATGACGATTCCCGGCAGCGGCCGCCATGTCGCCGACGATGTCATGAGCTTTGCCAGCAGCAACAACGTCACCCATATCGTGGTCGGCAAATCCACCCGCTCGCTGTGGGTGGAATTGCTGCGCGGCTCGGTGGTGCACGACCTGATCCGCCGCGCCGGCAATATCAGCGTCCACGTCATCGCCGGCGAAGAACTCGCCGCCGATCCGCTGGCGCAGAAGACCGTGAAGACGCTGGAGCGCTCCGACTCCTTCGATGTCAGGCCTTATCTGATGGCGCTGCTGGCGGTCGGCGCCGCGCTCGGCCTCGCCATCCTGATCGAGCCGAGCTTGGGCCTCGTCAACGTCGATCTGGTGTTTCTTACCGCGGTGGTCAGCGTCGCGGTGCGCTACGGTCTGATCCCCTCGGTGCTGGCCAGCGTCACCGCCTCGTTGTGCTACAACTTCTTCTTCCTGCCGCCGCTCTACACCTTCACGATCGCGGACCCGACCAACGTCGCGGCGTTGTTCTTCTTCACGCTCGTGGCGTTCCTGGTGTCGAACATCGCCGGGCGGGCCCGGGTGCAGACGCTCGCCGTCCAGGCGCGCAGCCGCACCACGGAGGCGCTCTACAGCTTCAGCCGCAAGCTCGCCGGGTGCGGAACGCTCGACGACGTGCTGTGGGCGACCGCCTTCCAGATCGCCTCCATGCTGAAGGTGCGCGTCGTCATCATGCTGCCCGAGAACGGCACGATCTCGGTGCGCGCAGGCTATCCCCCGGAGGACACGCTGGACGACGCCGACCTCGCGGCCGCCCGCTGGGCCTACGAGACCGACACCGCCGCGGGACGCGGGGCCGAAACGCTGCCCGGCGCCAAGCGCCTGTTCATGCCGATGCGCACCGGCCGCGGCATCGTGGGCATCGTGGGGCTGGACAGCGACAAGGCCGGGCCGTTGCTCTCGCCCGACCAGCGCCGGCTGTTCGACGCGCTGTCCGACCAGGGCGCGCTCGCGATCGAGCGGGTGCACCTCGTGGAGGATCTCGATCGCGCCAAGCTCTCGGCCGAGACGGACCGCCTGCGGCAGGCACTCCTGACGTCGATCTCGCACGACCTGAAGACGCCGCTCGCGGGCATCCTCGGCGCGGCGAGCACGCTGCGCGACCTCGACGCCGACCTCGACGCCCGCGACAAGGCCGACCTCGTGGGCACGATGATCGAGGAGGCCGAGCGCCTCAACCGCTTCATCGCCAACCTGCTCGACATGACGAGGCTGGAATCGGGCGCCGTCGCGCCGAACGTCGCCCCGCACGACGTGAGCGAGATCGTGGGCTCGGCGCTGAGCCGGGCCGCCAAGATCCTTGCGCGGCACCGCGTGGACGTGGACCTCGCACCGGACCTGCCCATGCTCGACCTCGACGCGGTGCTGTTCGAGCAGG
>NZ_DASWPE010000041.1:0-22879 GCF_036404135.1 Rhodopseudomonas sp.
GACCTCACAACGCCGCGCCCTCGAACTGCCGGTCTGGCTGCATAGATACAACTGGCATCGGCCACACGGTGGGATAAAATCACAAACACCCATCAGTCGCCTCGCTCTGTCCGAGGACAACCTGTTGAGGCTCCACAGCTAGAGCTCCGGTTCTGATAGAATCAGAACCGGAGCTCTCAATTCTTATTTTGACGCGTTTTCTTCACGCGAACCGGGATCCACTTCGCTCGAAAACGCTATAGCAGCCTAGATGCTGCGGGCGCCTCCCTGACGGCTGCCGGATCGGGCGCAATGTGCTAGAATTTGGCCATGACCGACGTCGCCGACATTTCACTGGAGACTATCCTCGCCAAGCTGCGCGGCCTTGCGCCGGCGTTGCAGGCGCTGGGCGTCGTCCGGCTCAAGGTGTTCGGCTCGCGCGTTCGCGGCGACCATCGGCCGGACAGCGATCTCGATCTTCTGGTCGAGACCACCGGCTATGACGGAACGCCTGCATTCGATCTGTTCAAGGTGATGAACCTGATCGAGAACGCGATCGGGGTTTGGCCCCACGTCATGCAAGGCAGCGAATTGACGCCGCGAATCCGCGAACGCATGGCCGACGACCTGATCGAGGTGTTTTGATGCCTCCCTCGGTGGAAGACCGGCTGCAGGATATCTTGGGGGCGATTACCGAGATCGAGGATCTGCTGCGCGGAAAAACCTTCGATCAGTTTGCCGCCGACCGACGCATCCGGCTGCTCGCAGAGCGCCTGCTTGAGATTGTCTGTGAGGCATCCCGCCGCCTCCCGGAAACCATCAAGCTGGATGCGCCAGACATCAACTGGCAGGGCATGATCAACTTCGGGAATATTCTGCGTCACGCTTATCACGAAACAGACGTGAACATGGTCTGGAATATCATCCACAATCACCTGCCGCCCTTGAAGTCGTTCGTCGAACGGCGCATGGGGACAGCGGGCGGATAGCAAGATGCGCCATTTTCCTCGTCCGTTCAGTCGAAGGCCTCTCGACATGATCTCTCTCCGCGGTTCGCTACTCTTAGTTGCCGCCCTCGCCCTGCTCACCCCCGCCTTGTCTGAGGAGGTCAAGCCGGATTTCGCGGTCGCCACCAAGTCGGTCGACGCCAGCGTGCTGCTCGATCCGCAGCTCAAGGCCGATCCGGCGCTGGCCGCCGATTGCCTCGCCGAGGGCAAGACGTGGGCGGAGAAATACCGCGCCGACGCCGACCGCGAGCGCAAGCAGTCGCCGGACATGTTTCGCGACGGGGCCTGGACCGTGGAGCGCAAATACGACCTCCGCTCCGTGGTCAAGGAGCACTATGTCAGCGTGGTGCGCACCGACTACACCAACACCGGCGGCGTGCATCCGAACTCCGATGTCGACACCATCCTGTGGGACAAGACCGCCGCCAAGCGCATCAGCATCCGGCCGTTCTTCACCGAGACCGCCGATGACGGCCCGACCATGAAGGCGCTGCGGCAGGCGGTGGTCGCCGCGTTGAAAACCGAAAAGCTCAAGCGCGACATTCCCGAGGCCCCCGGCGACGATTGGTTCAAGGTGATCGAGCCGAAACTCACCAAGATCGGCGCGGTAACGCTGGCGCCCTCCACCGAGCCCGGCAAGAGCTCCGGCCTGACATTTCACTATCCGCCCGACGCGATCGGGCCGCACGCCGAGGGCGACTATGTCGGCTTCGTGCCGTGGGAGAAGTTGAAGCCCTATCTCACCCCCGAGGGCGCCGCGATCTTCGGCGGCGCTCGGCCACGCAACGACGAGGATTGATGCCGCGGCTCACCGCTTCCGACACTTGCACGTCCACGGTCGCGCAATGAACCCGCCGCCGGCGCTGCGAAGGCAACCATGATGGCCGCAACCATGACCGCGAGGCCGCCCGACATCGGGACGCTGGCGAGCGAGGTGCGCGCCGGCCATCGCGCGGCGCTGGCGCGCGCCATCACCCTGGTCGAGAGCCGCCGCGCCGATCACCAGGCCGAGGCGCGCAAGCTGGTGCAGGCCTTGTTGCCGCTCACCGGCCAGGCGCTGCGGGTCGGCATCACCGGCGCGCCCGGGGTCGGCAAGTCGACCACCATCGAGGCGCTCGGCATGTTCCTGGTCGAGCGCGGCCACAGGGTCGCGGTGCTGGCGGTCGATCCGACATCGGCGCGGTCGGGCGGCTCGATCCTCGGCGACAAGACCCGGATGGGGCGGCTGTCTGCGACCGACGCCGCCTTCATCCGCCCCTCGCCGGCCGCCGGCACGCTGGGCGGCGTCGCCGCCAAGACCCGCGAGGCGATGCTGTTGTGCGAGGCGGCCTCCTTCGACGTGGTGCTGGTCGAGACCGTCGGCATCGGCCAGTCCGAGACCGCGGTCTGCGACATGACCGATTTCTTTCTGGCCTTGATGCTGCCGGGCGCCGGCGACGAATTGCAGGGCATCAAGAAGGGCCTCGTCGAACTCGCCGACATGATCGCGATCAACAAGGCCGACGGCGACAATGTGAAGCGCGCCAACCTCGCCGCCGCGGAATATCGCGGCGCGCTGCATATCCTCACCCCGCGCTCGGAGCATTGGCAGGTGCCGGTCGCGACCTATTCGGCGCTCACCGGCGCCGGCATCGAAGAATTGTGGCGGAGCGTCGTCGCGCACCGCGAGGCGATGCAGGCGTCGGGCGAATTCGCCGCGCGGCGCCGCGAGCAGCAGGTGAAATGGATGTGGACCCTGCTGGAGGATCGCTGGAAGGCGCGGCTGCGCGCCGATCCCACGATCCGCGCCAAGGTGCGCAGCACCGAGGCCGCGGTCGCCGAGGGCCGGGTCAGCCCGGCGCTCGGCGCCGATACCATCGCGGAGTTGCTGACGTAGCACGCGCCTTCTTCCTTCTCCCCTTGTGGGAGAAGGTGGCGCGGACGAAGTCCGCGTCGGATGAGGGGTTTGTTCAACGCTGTCCTAGACTAGCGAACCCCTCACCCGGCTTCGCTTCGCGAAGCCACCCTCTCCCACAAGGGGAGAGGGAAGAAAAAGCTTCTTGTTGCCCCGAGTTGTCGCCACGAGCCCGACTAACACATGAGCGAACCCCGATGACCGTACCGCTGCGCATCCTGATCACCGGCTTCGGCCCGTTCCCGGGCGCGCCGTATAATCCGACGCCGGCTTTGCTGGCGCGGCTCGTCAAGCTGCGCCGGCCCGCCCTCAGCGAGATCGACCTGATCGGCGCGGTGTTCCCGGTCAGCTACGCCGCGGTCGACCGCGAGCTGCCGCAACTGATCGCCAGGCATCGGCCGGACGCGCTGCTGATGTTTGGCCTCGCCGCCCGCACGCCGTATCTGCGGATCGAGCGCCGTGCCCGCAACGCGGTGACCATGTTGTGGCCCGACGCCGCGCATGCGCGGGGGCGCAGCGCCTCGATCCTGCGCGGCGCGGAGGCCCGCATGTTCGGGCCGCATAGCGAAAAATTGTTGCGCGCCGCGCGTGCCACCGGGCTCGATGCCCGCGGCTCGCGCGACGCCGGGCGCTATCTGTGCAACTATCTTTGTTGGCGGGCGTTGGAAGCCACCGACCGCGCGGACGGGCCATGCCTCGCCGCCTTCGTGCATGTGCCGCTGACAGCGCGCCCCGGCGCCGCTCATGACCATGGCGCATCCCGCATCACCGCGGAGCAACTGGTCGACGCCGGCGAAGCCGTGCTACTAGAACTGGTGGCGCAGGCCCGCCGCGCCCGGCTGTCCCACCCGCGCTGACTTTCCGCGTGACGCTGAGGAAACCTGCCGCGGCCTTCGGCGTTGGGCCTGCCGGAGGTTCCCATGCCATACGCGCTGTTCTGTGACGACGCCAAGGTCAGCAAGACCTACCCGACCGAAGCCAATGTATGGAAGCACGCCAAGGAAAGCGGGCTGGTGATCGACGTCGAGCCGAAGGACAACATGCCGACGCCGCGGCGGGTGCTGGACGCCGGCTACGAGATCCGGGCCTGCGAGCCTGATCCCGGCGAAAACATCGAGTTGAACGAGCGCGAGGCACGTGATGAGGGTGACTTCCAGCTGCCGTCCCGGCCGCAAAAAGTGGATCCCGCGCTTTCAGAGTAAGATCGCGCAAACACACCCGAACCTAATTATTGGGCGAGGCCAACCTCGGCATTAACCCTGGCGGCAAACATCCGGCCGCGCGCTCTCGCCTAACCGCGCCTCGATCGGCAATCTGGCGGCTCTGTAACCCGCCGGAGTGGCCATGGTCATCGATCGCCGCCAACTGATCACTGGCGCTGCCGCTTGCGCCGCGGCCGGGCTGACACCGCCGGCCGCCCGCGCCGCGCCGCTCATCGCGACGCTCGGCCGCGATGCCAGCCAATACGGCGTGCGCCCGAACAGCCCCGACGATCAGACCAAGGCGCTGCAGCGCGCCATCGACGACGCGGCGCGCGCGCAGATCCCGCTGGCGCTGCCGCCGGGGGTGTATCGCACCGGCCTGTTGTCGCTGCCCAACGGCGCGCAACTGATCGGGGTGCGCGGCGCGACGCGGTTGCTGTTCAACGGCGGCCGCTCGCTGCTCGAAAGCCAGGGCGGCAACGCCGTCGAGCTGAGCGGCCTCACCCTGGACGGCGCGCAAATCCGGCTGCCGCCGCGCCGCGGCCTGGTGCATTGCCAGCAGGGCCGCGAGCTCAGAATCGCGCAATGCACGATCGCCAATTCCGGCGGCAGCGGCATCTGGCTCGACAATATCGCCGGCGACATCAGCGATAACAGCTTTAGCAATATCGCCGTCACCGCCGTCGTGTCGTTCGACGCCCAGAACCTGGTGGTGGCGCGCAACGCCATTGTCGGCACCAACGACAACGGCATCGAAATCCTGCGCAGCGCGACTGGCGACGACGGCACCCAAGTGCTCGACAACCGCATCGAGGACATCAAGGCCGGGCCCGGCGGCTCCGGCCAGTACGGCAACGCCATCAACGCGTTTCGCGCCGGCAACGTCATCGTGCGCGGCAATCGCATCAGGAATTGCGATTACTCCGCGGTGCGCGGCAATTCCGCCGCCAATATCCAGATCACCGGCAACAGCGTCAGCAATGTCCGCGAAGTGGCACTGTATTCCGAATTTTCCTTCGAAGGCGCGGTGATCGCCAACAACACCGTGGACGGCGCTGCGGTCGGGGTCTCGGTGTGCAATTTCAACGAGGGCGGCCGGCTCAGCGTGGTGCAGGGCAATCTGATCCGCAACCTCAAGCCGAAACGGCCGATCGGCACCGCGCCGGACGATGACGCCGGCATCGGCATCTATGTCGAGGCCGACACCGCGGTGACCGGCAATGTGGTCGAGAACGCGCCGGCGTTCGGCATCGTCGCCGGCTGGGGCAACTATCTGCGCGACGTCGCGATCAGCGGCAATGTGATCCGCAACGCTTTCGTCGGCATCGGGGTGTCGGTGGCCGACGGCGCCGGCACCGCGCTGGTCGGCAATAATGTGATTTCGGGCACGCCGCGCGGCGCGGTGGTCGGGCTCGATCATGCGCGGCCGGTGACGCCGGATCTGGCGGCGCCGGGCGCGGCCAAGTTCGCTCAGGTAGTGATCGGCAGCAACGCGGCGCGCTGAGCGTGCTTACAGCGCCGGGCGTAGCAGCGGATAGCGCTGCTGCATCACCACGAGGTCAAGCTGCCGCTCCCAGGAGGCCGGGGGCGCCGCGTCGTCGTCGCTCGCCGCCGCGACCGGCTCGGCGGGTTCGACGGGCGCGACCGGGGCCACCGGCGGGGCGTATTGCACCGCAACCGGACGGCGGGCTGCGGCCCAGGCCGATGGCGGTTCGCTCGGCAGCACGCTACGGCGCGGCTGCAGCTTGGCATTGACGCCGAGCCAGGAGAGGTCGACGGGCTGGTTGTTCGGGGTCGCCTCGCGGGTCAACAGCCCGCGCCAGGTCTGCACCGCCGATTTGGCCTCCTGGATGTTGTCCAGGAAATCCAGCTCGCTGTGGTAGCGGCGCCAACGTCCGGTCTCGAACAGTTCGGTGAGATATTCCAGCCGCTGTTCGGCCAAAAGGCACCAGCGCTCGACCACTGCGCGGCCGCGGGTAACGTCCGATTGCTCGTTCATGAAATGGCGAGTCCAAAGGATTTGAAGTTGGACGCTGACGCAACCCGACGAATCGATTCAGATTACTGATAATAGTGTTAACAAAAGTTTACCGTGTCGATCTTGAGGAGATACCGAGGCTGGTGCGGGCCTGACGCGGGGACGCCCAATCCTCCAGCGCGCGCGGGCGCCGTGAACGCCGGCCGCGCAAAGCAACTGCGCAAACAAAGACCCGCCCGGGGGGACGACCGGGCGGGTCAAGCCATACTGGCGCTGGGTGGATGGGCGCTCGCGCCCAATACGGCTGTTTGGGGAGGGAAGACCGCTCCCACTGCTGTTTGTCGCGCCGGCCAACGCAAACGTTCAAAGCCGCGATGAGTTTTTCTATAGCGTTTTCGAGCGAGGTGGATCCCGGTGCGCGTGAAGAAAACGCGTCAAAATAGGAATCTCGAGCCGCGGCTCTGATTCTATCAGCACCGGAATAGCTCTGAGATGCGGGGCGCTACGGCGCCGCCACCGCGAGGCTGACGATGGCTTCGCTCCGCAGCCGGGCGAGGACGTCGTCCAGCGCGGCGCGCGGAAGCGGCGGGCCGGCGAAGTGCAGCCGGAACACGCCGCCCTGGCTGCTCTCGACGATCGTCGCCTGGTAGGCCTCCAGCAGCGGGCCGATCTCGGCGATCCGCGCCGCGGGGGCGAATTGCACCAGCGCCTGCGTTGCCGCGGCGCGCGGGACCGCGGTCGCCGGAGCGCCATGCGCCGGCTCGCGGCCGAGCAGCAGCGCGGCAATGATGCCGGCCTGCAGCAGCAGCGCCAGCGTGCCGACCAACGCGGTCCAACCCGGCAGGCCCGGCGACGGGCTGCCTGGCCGTTCGCCGAGCATCGCCAACCGCCGGCGCAGCAGCGCCGCCGGCCCCGGCTCGGCGTCGATCGCGGCGAACAGCTTTTCCAGGGCGCGCCGTGACGGCACGCCGAGGCTTTCATCGATCCGGATGGTGGCGGCGCATTCGTCCTGGATTGCGGCGAGTTGCCTGGCCAGTTCCGGATCGCTCGCCAGCGCCGCTTCGACCATCTGGGTGTCGCGCGCGCCGAGCGTGCCGGCGGCATACCACGGCAACAGCGCCTCGACCGCGCCGGGCTGCTGCTGCTCGATCTTGTTGCTCGTCGCCGTCATGGCCTCGCTCCCCGCCGGCTGCCCGCGCAGATCGGCGACCTCTTCCGCGCCTGGATCTGGCGCCTTTCGATATGCTGTCCGCAATCGTGATGGCCTTGGCCATGGCGACCCCGGACTCGTCCGACAGCGGACGAGCTGAACGTTTCGCCGGTGATTGCGGCGGCGGCAGGGTTTTCGCGGCGCTTCACGCCCACCTGTCGGCGTCGCGCCGTGCGCGCCGGCGCATTGCCCTTTGATGGCGGTCCCGTGGAATTGGTCGCTGCGACCGAGCGAAAGGTTCGATCCGCAACGGTAAAATACTGCTGTGTCGACATTTGCATGCAATCCTGCGCCGGCCCCCGTAACTCAAAATCTGTCTAACAAGATCAAATGTTTAGCGACCCGCGGGATTCCGCTGCGGAGCCCAAAAGATACCAAACCTAAAGCCTTTGCCGTTAGCGTCCCGACTTCACCTCAACCGTTGACGGGACCATGGGCGCCACCGCTTCTTCTACCTCCGATCCATTGGGTGTCCGCCGCGAGAGTTATCTGCGCCCAGCGGCCGTGCTGGCGCAGCGCGCCAAGCAGCGGCGTCAGATGCTGGATCTGGCCGGGCTGAGCTACGTCATCGATGCCGGCATTCTGCTGATCTATGCCGCGGCGGGAACGGTGCCGGCAATCGTCGGCCCGGCGCTTGCGGGCTGCGGACTGGCGACGCTGACGATCTTCCTGCTGCTGTCGGAATTCGGCGTCAGCGATCGGTTCCGCGATCATTATTGCGTGTTGCCGCAATCCACCATCAACCTCGTGATCATGCTGGCGTTCGCCTATCTGGTTCCGCAGGTCGGCGTGTTGTTTCTGTGCTCGTTGTTCATCGTCTACGGCTTCAGCGCGTTGCGTTCGACGCCGCGCCAGACCGTGATCGCCTGGAGCCTGCTGGCGCTCGGGCTGGCGGCGTTGTTCCTGCTCGGCAACCCGGTCTCGCTGCCGATGGCCACGCCGATGGAACGTTTCGCCACCATGCTGGTGTTCGTGCTCACGCTCGGGCGCTGCATGTTCCTCGGGGTGCTGTCCAGCGCGCTGCGGGAAAAGCTCTACAAGCGCGGCGTCGAACTCAAGGCGACCTACAAGCGGATCGAAGAACTCGCCGAACTCGACGAACTCACCGGCTCGTTTAACCGGCGCTGCATCATGGCGATGCTGGAGGATGCGATTCAGCAGGCCCGCGGCAGCGACATGCCGCTGACGATCGCGCTGATCGACCTCGACTGGTTCAAGCGGATCAACGACGTTTACGGCCATCCCACCGGCGACGAGGTGCTGAGGACGTTCGCGATCACCATCTTCGCCAACATTCGCGACGCCGACCGCTTCGGCCGTTACGGCGGCGAGGAGTTTCTGCTGGTGCTGCCGCAGACCACGCAGGACGGCGCCCACCCGATCCTCGAGCGGTTGCGGCAGATCGTGGCGGAGCTCGACTGGAGCGCGTTCTCGCAGGGCATGATCGTCACCATGTCGGTCGGCATCGCCGCGCTGTACGACCATGAATCGCTGGAAGCGCTGCTTGCCCGCGCCGACGACGCGCTCTACGAGGCCAAGGCGCGGGGCCGCAACCGGGTGGCGCTGTCGCGCCCGGTTGCCGGCGACGCGCTGCCGGGCCGGGCCGCGGCGCGGCTGCGCGACCTCCGAGTCTGACCATGAATCTGAGAGCCAAGGCTGCATCCGAAAACCTGCTCGACGAATTGCAGGACACCCTTGCCCACGGCCCGGTGGCGCGCCGGGTGGAAACGCTGCGCCGCGTTACCGATCTGTTCGTGAATGGCGCGGTGGATTATTCCGACGAGCAGGTCGCGCTGTTCGACGACGTGTTCGAATGTCTGGTGCGCCATATCGAAGCCAAGGCCAAAGCGCTGCTGGCGCGGCGGCTGGCGCCGGTCGCCAAGGCGCCGCCGCGCGTCATCCGGCACCTCGCCTTCGACGATTTGATCGACGTCGCGGCCCCGGTGCTGACGCAGTCGACGCAGCTCGACGACCACGTTCTGATCGAGAATGTGCGCAGCAAGAGCCAGGGTCACATGCTGGCGATTTCCAAGCGGCAGGTGTTGAGCGGAGCGGTGACCGAGGTGCTGGTCGAACTCGGCAATACCGAGGTGGTGCATAGCACCGTCAACAATCCGGGCGCGGAGTTCTCCGAGCAGGGCTATTCGACGTTGGCGTCGCGGGTCGGGACCGACGACACGCTGTCGGCGCTGGTCGGCATGGCGTCGTCGATCCCGCGGCATCACTACCTGAAACTGCTCGCCAAGGCCTCGGTGTCGGTCCGCTCGCGTCTCGAGGCGGCGCATCCGCAGGAGGCCAGCGAAGTCGCGACCGCGGTGCGCGAGGCGTCGCGGCGGGCGCGCTCCGCCCGCGACGCGATGAACAAGGAAACCGTGATCGCGCACGGCCTGGTGCGGGCGCTGCACGCCGACGGCCGGCTCGACGAGCAACTGGTCGGCAGCTTCGCCGAAGAGGGCAAGTTCGACGAGACCAACGCGGCGATGGCCTGCATGGCGAACGTCACGGTGTCGGTCGCCGAATCGATGATGATCGAATCCCGCGCCGAAGGCGTGCTGATCCTCGCCAAGGTCGCCGGACTCTCGTGGGCGACGGTACACGCGATCATCAATCTGCGCGACGAATTGGCCGGGATGAAGAGCGCGGATATCGACGCCTGCCGGATCACCTACGAACAGTTGCGGCCGACCACGGCGCAGCAGGTGTTGCGGTTCCACCGGATGCAGCAGGAGACCGCGCAGACCAGCGGCCCGGCGCGCAACGACGGTTAGACCTCAATAGCGCAACGCCCGGGCGCCGATCGCGGCGCCGAGCAGCGCCACCAGCGCCACCGCCAGCGTGTACCAGGTGGCGACGAACAGCGGCGAATCGTCGATGCAATGCGCGGCGTAGAGCGCCGCCGCCAATCCCGATGCCAGCACGCCCGCGAGCGCGCCGGCCAGCGCCGGGCGCTGCGGCGCGCCCTGACGCAACCCGATCAGCGCCGCGGCCAACAGCGGCAACGACAACGCCGGGATCGACGCCAGGCACAGCAGCGCGTTGTGGCCCATCAGCCGCACCATGGCGGGCGCGGGCGACGGCGCCAGCGCCTCGAACACCATGCCGAGCGCCAATAGCGCCAGCGGAATCAGCAACAGCCAGAGCCAGCGCCGCGGCAATGGCTGCGGCCGCGACACTTGCAGGGCGAGTGGCAGGGCAGCGAGCGCCAGCGCCAGCGTCACCACGAATTTCAGATCGAACAACGGACTGCGCAGCGCCTGCAGGACATCCGGGCGCAGTCCGATGGTCGCCAGCAGCAACGCCAGCGAGACGGCGAAGCCGAGCGGCAGCGCGATCGCCAGCACCCGCCCCGGCGGGCGGGCCGGATAGCCGTTGTCGGCGGCCAGCGTCGTGATCAGTCGCTCGGTGTCCATGGTCATTGCGTCCGCAATTTGCCGGCCAGCCGCGCCAAGCCGCGATGCAGCGCCACCCGCACCGCGCCCTCGCTGATCGCGAGTTTGGCCGCGGTGGATTTGATCGAAGCGCTGTCGACGGCGATCGCCTGCAGCACGTCGCGCTGCCGCGCCGGCAAAGTCTCCAGATGGCCGGCGATCTCATTGCTGGGCAGCGTTTCCGCCGCCGGCGCGCTGGGGATGGTCTCGGCGAAATCGTCGATATTGACGAACACCCGGCGGCCACGGCGGCGCAGCGCGTCGATCAGCTTATTGCGGGCGATCGCGAACAGCCACGGCGCGAACGGCGCGGTTTCGTCCCAGGTGTGTTTCTTCAGGTGCACGGCCAACAGAATATCCTGCACGATGTCCTCGGACTGGTCGATCGGCTGGCCGCTGCGGGCCAAACCGCGACGCGCGGCGGCCCGCAGCACCGGGGTCACCGCCTGCAGCAGACGATGATAGGCCGCGCTGTCGCCGGCCTTGGCCGCACGCATCAACCCGGTCCATTCCTCGTCACGTTCCTGCACGCAGGCTCCTGAAGACAATTCGCCCGAACCGTCAGTTTGTTACGCCGGTGTTATCACGCTGTCGTGAGTTCGCGGCATGGTGATCGGTTCAAGCCGATCATCGCCGGTGCCGCGGCGATTGCCCAACCTGCCCTGTTTTTGCCGCGCTGCGGCGAAGAATCCCCTTGTTTTTGCCCCGTTGAGAACACGCCAAGCGTCTCTTTTCGCGGCGGGACTGGCAACTGGAGAGATTGTCATGAAGGCCAGCGGGCGCTTCGCAATGATTGTGGCCACAACGCTGTGGATATGGGGATCAGGCTTGCCGGCGACCGCCGACGCCGCGACCGGCGCGCCGGGCGCCAGCAGCGACACGACGGTCGGCAAGCCGCTGTCCTTGAAGAAGCCGGCCAAGACCGCCAAGGTCAAGCCGCACCACGCCGCAAAACACGCGTCGGCGCAGCACGCCAAGCTCAAATCCTCCGCCGCCGCGGTGAATACCGCCGATGCCGAGGACGGCGCGGCGCTTCCGGCCAAGGTGGCCAATGCCAATGCGGAAATGCCGGCGGCGGCCGAGGACATGCCGGGCACCCTGCTCGCCCAGGCCGAAGCCGTCCGCCAGGACGCTGCCAAGGCGGCGCCGGCGCAGCCCGCCGGGGCCGAGGTGGTGGCGCCCGATCAGCTCAACGATCTCGACCTCGCCGCCCGTGTCGAGCAGGCCCCGGCGCCCGCCGAGACGGTGACCGTCGGCAAGACCGGCGAAACCGCGACCCAGATCGGCAATGACAATTCGCTGTGGGGCAATACCTCGCTGATCGGCAAGATCTTCATCGCCTTCGGCGGGCTGCTGACGGTGGCCTCGGCGGCGCGGATGTTCATCGCCTGAATGCGGCAACCGGCCCGGCGCGGCCGGTTGGCGAGGCCTTGAAGCGGACCCCGGCAGCGGGCACATTGCGCGGCATCATCCAGCAGCGCGGGGTCCCATGAGCAGCTACGAAACCATCATCGTCGAGCGCAAGGCCGCGGTCGGCCTCATCACACTGAACCGCCCGAAACAACTCAACGCGCTGTCGTTCGGGGTGTTCGGCGACATCGCGCTGGCGATCGACGAACTGGAAGCCGACGCCGCGATCGGCTGCATCGTGCTGACCGGCAGCGAGAAGGCGTTCGCCGCCGGCGCCGACATCAAGGAAATGCAGCCGAAGCGCTTCATCGACATGTTCAACGCCGATTTCCATGCGATCGGCGGCGGTCGCGTCGCCGCCTGCCGCAAGCCGACCATCGCCGCGGTCTCCGGCTACGCGCTCGGCGGCGGCTGCGAATTGGCGATGATGTGCGATTTCATCATCGCCGCCGACACCGCGAAATTCGGCCAGCCGGAAATCACGCTCGGCACCATTCCGGGGATCGGTGGCACGCAGCGGCTGACCCGCGCGATCGGCAAGGCCAAGGCGATGGATCTGTGCCTCACCGGGCGGATGATGGACGCCGCCGAAGCCGAGCGCGCCGGCCTGGTCAGCCGCATCGTGCCGGCGGACAAATTGCTGGAGGAAGCGTTAGCGGCGGCCGAGAAGATCGCGGCGATGTCGCAGCCGGCGGCGGCAATGGCGAAAGCCGCGGTCAATCGCGCTTTCGAAACCACGCTGACCGAAGGCATGAGCGTCGAGCGCGACCTGTTCCGCTCGACCTTCGCGCTGGACGATCGCGCCGAAGGCATGGCGGCGTTCATCGAAAAACGCGCGCCGCAGATCCGCAACCGCTGACGTCTGCCGCAACAACAGCGATGGCGTCATTGCGAGCCGAGGACGGCGCGCAGCGCCGACTGAGAAGCGAAGCAATCCAGGGGCTGCGCGTGTGGCCCCGGATTGCGTCGTCGCAACAGCTCCTCGCGATGACTATAGCGTTTTCGAGCGAAGTGGATCCCGGTTCGCGTGAAGAAAACGCGTCAAAATGAGAATCTAGAACTCCGGTTCTGACTCTATCAGAACTGGAATAGCTCGAGTTGCGCCCTGATTTGCTGATCCTCTTTTCGGCCAGGCTCCGAGCGTCAACAGATCAGCGCCGTCGATCAGTTGATTGTTTCGATGGATCGTCGGCGTGTCCGCGCGCCTGGCGCATCGGACCACGCTCATCGCGCCGGCTCACTGCGCCTTGTGCAGACGGCCGGCCGGCATCGCCGCAACGATGTCGGTGACGCTGGCTTCGACGTCGATCAAAGGCGCGGCGCGCTCATGGCACAACCGGATCTGCTTCGGCGGGAACGCCGGGCCGCGCACCGAGGTCGGCCGCGAGTTGTTATCGCCCATCGCGCGCCCGGTTGCCGTGCAGATGAAATGCTGCTTCGAACACGCCAGACAGAGCACGGCTTCATAGGACTGCCGATCGCCAACCGGCGCCTCGGTGGTCACCCAGGTTTGGGTCATCAGTCCGCTTTCCGGACAGCGATAGACGAGCAAGGTTGCCATGCCATAAATTCGCATGTTCGGTCGCAGCCGAGATTGACCCACGTCAAACTTGCTATGCGATCAATTGTCGCGACGCGCGTCGCGGTGCTGTCTTATTTAATACACCGACGTCTTTTTCGCAGTGCAGCGAGAAACCCCCGTGGAATGGCCACATCCTTGCAAGCACTTCGAAAGACTACTTGGTTCTCCGCGCGCGCGATAAGCGCGATGCTAGCCGTTAGGTAGCCATGGGCGACGATCGCCGCGCCGCGGCCTAGCGAGTCGTAGTATTACGAGGCTAGCCGTCCAGGTAGTGTTACCAGCCAGAAGTTTTGTTCAAAATTAGCCGTTGGTAAGCGACGTTGATGTCGCCGGACGCCACGACGCCTCGGCCCGGTTCTTGCGCAAACACGGCTTTGTGAGTTCTCCGATGCGACAGGCGATTCGACCCGCGAGCTTTCCGGCGCGCGCCGCTGCCCGGCTGATCGGCCGGAGCCTCGTCTTGCTCGGCGCCTGGCTGGCGACGGCGATCGCCGATCCGGCCGCCGCCGAGGTGCTGCGAACCGGCGGAACCGGATCGATGGAACTGGCCATGCAACGGCTCAGCACCGCGTTCCATGCCGATCGGCCGGACAGCAAGCTCGAGTTCATACCAAGCCTGGGAAGCGCCGGCGCGATCGCCGCGGTGGTCGATGGCCAGCTCGACTTCGCGGTCACCGGGCGCCCGCCCACCGTCAAGGAAGCGACTCATTCGCTGACCGCCGTTCTGATCGCCCGGACGCCGTTCGGACTGGTGAGCTCGCAGCCCTCTCCCGGCGACGTCCGCAGTGACGCGATCGCCGCGCTGTTCGCCAACCCGCACTCCAAATGGCCGGACGGCACGCCGGTCCGAGTAGTGCTGCGGCCGCCGAGCGAGAACGACGCCGCGCTGATGGACAGGATGTTTCCCAAGCTCGGCGAAGCGATCGAGCATTTGCGGCTGCGCAACGAGATCCCGCTGGCGGCGACCGATCAGGACAATGTCGCGATCGCCGGCCGGATCGCCGGCTCGCTGGCGGCGGCGACGCTGACCCAGATGCTGATGGAAAAGCCCAGCCTGCAGTTTCTGTCGATCGACGGGGTTGCGCCGACGCTGGAGAATTTCGAGCGCGGCAGTTACCCCTACGGCAAGGACATCTACCTGGTATTTGCCACCGGCGAACATCCGACGCTCGACCGTTTCCTCGCCTTCGTGCGCTCGGCCGAGGGCGAACGGCTGCTGCACGAAACCGGCAATCTGGCGGCACGGCCGTGAGCGACGTAGTCACGCAGATCGACATCAAAGTGCGGTCATTGCGCAAGACGGTGAACGCGATCGCGCTGTCGCTGGTCGTCGCGATCACCATCCTGGCGCCGCTCGGTTACGGCCTGGTCGACTATCGGTTCGAGGAATCGCGGGCGACGTTTCGCGCAAAACTAAGCGCCAGTCGGCTCGCGCAATACATCTATCAGCATTCGCAGCTGTGGCAGTATCAGACGGTCCGCATGGCGGAGCTGGTGCATCTGACGGAATTGCCGGGCACCGCCGGGCGCTACCGGGTGATCGATCAGGCCGGCAAAGTGCTGCTCTCCGAACCCGCGGTGGCCGCGCATGTCACGATGACGCGGACTACGCCGGTGATGGTCGCCGGCACGCAGGTCGGGCGGATCGAGTTCACGGTTCCGCTGGATTCGATGGTTCAACGCATCAGCCTGGCCACGCTGCTCGGCCTGTTGCTGGGGATGTGCGCCTACGCCACCATCCGGATTTTCCCGTTCCGGGTGCTCGATCGCGCGATCGAAGGGCTCGACGGCGCGCATCGCCTGATCCTGGAAAAGAACGCGGTGCTGCAGCTGCGCAATCACGATCTGCTCGAACGCGAGCAGAGCCTGCGCGCCACCAAAAAAATCTTGCGACAGCGCTCGGATCAGCTGCTGGAGGCCCAGCATCTGGGAAAGCTCGGCGACTGGAGCTATCAGCTCAGCGACGAAAGACTGTGGTGGGCGCCGGAGATCTACCAGATGCTGGGCTACGACCCGGCGAGCTTCCACACCGACCGCGAATCGGTGGCGGCGATCTATGTCGGCGACAGCGGCCGCCGGGTCCAGGAGTCCGAGGCCGAGGTAATGCGGACCGGCAAGGTCAGCAGCATCGACATCAAGGTGATGCGCGGCGACGGCTCGGTCGGCGACCTTGCCTTGACCATCAAGGCGATGACCGATGCCGAGGGCGAGATCATCGGCTTTTTCGGCACCATCCAGGACATTTCCGCGCGCAAGAGCGCCGAGGCGCAGCTGGAAAAGCTGGCTTACTACGACCCGCTCACCGGCCTTGCCAACCGCACCTTGTTCCACCGCGAGATCACCGAACTCTTGAGCCGCAACACCCGCTGCGGCAACGAAGCCGCGCTGCTGCTGCTCGACCTCGACGGCTTCAAGGAAATCAACGACACGCTCGGGCACATGGCCGGCGACGAGCTTTTGAGAAAGGTCGGGCACCTGATCTCACGCGCCTTGGCCCCGGGCAATTTTCTGTCCCGGCTCGGCGGCGACGAATTCGCCATCGTGCAGACCGATCGGACCTCGCCGTCCGAGATCGAACAGCTGGCGACCGCGTTGCTGGCGGCGATCGCCAAGCCGATCGCGCTGGAGCGGGGCGAAGCCATTATCAGCACCAGCATCGGCATCGCCATGATGCCGCGCGACGGCAGCACCCTCAACGAGATCCTGCGCAGCGCCGATCTGGCGCTGTACCGCGCCAAGGAAGACGGCCGCAGCTGCTACAAGTTCTTCGAGGCCGGGATGAGCGCCGCGGTGCAGCACAAGATGGCGCTGAGCCGCGATCTGCGCGCCGCGATCACCGACAACAGCGGCCTGTTGGTGCATTACCAGCCGCAGATTGATCTGTGGACCGACCGCGTCGTCGGGTTCGAAGCGCTGATGCGCTGGAGCCACCCGACGCTCGGGCTGATTCCGCCGGCCGAATTCATTCCGATCGCGGAAAGCTCGCACCTGATCTGCGATCTCGGGCTGTGGATCATGCGCGAAGCCGCGGGCCAGGCCAAGGCGTGGCTGGATGCCGGCGAGCCGCCGCGGGAAATGGCGGTGAACGTCTCCGCGGCGCAGATCTGGCACACCGATTTCGTCAGCGACGTGGTCCGGGTGCTCGAAGAAACCGGGCTGCCTGCGCATCTGTTGTGTCTGGAATTGACCGAGAGCCTGCTCGCCGATCACGCCGAAGGCCGGGTGCGCAACGTGCTGACCGAATTGAAGCGGCTGGGCGTCACGCTGTCGCTGGACGATTTCGGCACCGGCTATTCTTCGCTCGGCTATCTCACCCAATTGCCGTTCGACAAGCTGAAGATCGACCGCATCTTCATCGACGGCATCGGCGGCTCCGAGCGCAGTCGCAACTTGCTGCAGGGCATCATCGCGCTCGGCCGCGGGCTTGGCATGACCCTGGTGATGGAAGGCGTCGAGCGCGCCGATGAGGTCGAAATTCTGCGCAGGTTCAACTGCGACATGGTGCAAGGCTTCTTCTTCGCGCGGCCGACCGCGGCGGCGACGGCACTGGAGTTTGCGCACGAGCTCAAGGTCAGGGTGCCGTGGCCCGCGACCGGCAATGCCCGCGCCCCGCTGGCATGAGTGGCAGCCAGTCCGACCGGCCGAGGCGGGCGCAATCAGGAATTTCGTCGTCATTGCAATGACGAGGCGAAACGCCCGATTTCGATGATCGCATTTTGGGTCGGACTCTACGGCCAGCGCGGCGGGTGGCTGCCGAGCGGCATCGCCGGGCGCGACCAATCGGCCGGCGTTGCCGAGAGCTGCGCGGCGTGGCGTACCGCCTCGAGCGTCCCGAAGCCGGACGGCATCTGTTGCAGCAGCGGTGTCGTCGCCTCGCGCGGGATCTCCTCGGCGGCCAGGCCATCGGCGAGCCGGCCGATCTCCCACAACCACAGCGCGGTGCGCGCCAGCGACAGTTGGACATGCCAGCTGCCGCCTTCCCGCGCCTGCCGAGCGCACGCCATCATCGCGCCGAACGCCATCAAATAGCCGGTGGCGTGATCGAGCATCTGCGCCGGCAATTCCTTCGGCCGGTCGAGGCCGGCGGCCGCGCCCTCGGCCTGGTTGAAGCCGGTGGCGCATTGCACCAGCGAGTCGAAGCCGCGCCGTTCGGACCACGACCCGCCGCGGCCGTAAGCCGACAGCGAGACATACACCAGACCGGGACTGATCGCGGCGAGATCGCGCGGCGAGAAGCCGAGCCCCGCCAACGCCTGCGGGCGATAGCCCTGCGAAAAGATATCGGCCTGCGCCACCAGGCCGCGCAACGCGTCGCGCCCGGCCTCGGTCTTCAGATCGGCAAAACATGACAGCTTGCCGCGGCCGGTGTCGATACTGAGCCAGGGCATCGCCGGCAATTGCGGCCCCGACACCAGCATCACCTCGGCGCCGTGCGCGGCGAGCGTGCGGCCGGCTACCGGCCCGGCGATCACCCGCGACAGATCGAGTACCCGCAGCCCGCCGAGCGGCCGATCGCCGGCCGGCCAGGGTCTTGGCGGCGCGTCGCCGATCCGCTCGATCTCGACCAGCGGCAAGGCGGCGATCGCCGCGGCCTGCGGCAGCGCCATCCACTCGTCGCGCGAACGCATCAGCGCCACCACGCCGCCGGCGGCCGTGGCCGCGGTTTCGAACGCCGCGCCGCTCCATTGCAGCAACGCCGCCTGCACCGCGTCGCGCTGCGGCGCGCAGGCCAGCACGCTGCAGACCGCGTCGCGGTGATGCGGAAAATTGGTATGCAGCCGCACGAAACGCTGGTCGCCGGTGGCATAGACCCCGGCGATCGGGTCCCACATCGGCGGCGGCGGCTGATCGTCGACGCGCAGATAACGCTCGGAGCGGCATTCGATGACGGCGTGGCGCATGTCGACGCTGACGCGCTGCGACCGCCCGCTGCGCAGCCGCCAGATCTCCGCGGCCGCCAAGCCGGCCGCGGCGATCGAAACCTGCGCCGCGGCGCCGACCCGGAACGAGGACGGCAATTGCGGCTCCGCGCCGGTCAGCGTCACCGCGTCGAGCGCGGCTGGCGCGCCGCCGACCGAATGCCACAGCGCGGCGAGAATGGCGTGAGGTGAGAGCATGCATGAAGTCCGTTTGATGGGCGTCGAGCGTTCGCAGATGGTCTGCCCACTATAGCCGTGTCGAAACAATCCGCGAGTGCGCCGCTGCACACGCGCCATCATCTTGAGTGCCTGACCGAAAAAGCAGGGAGAAAAATCAGGGATCTTTGTCATTGCGAGCCGAGGGCAGCGCGCAGCGCCGACTTCGATGCGAAGCAATCCAGGGGCTTCAAACGTGGCCCTGGATTGCTTCGTCGCAACAGCTCCTCGCAATGACGGGTCTAATGCCTGATTTCATTGATCGCTTTTTAAGTCAGACTCTGCGGAGCCTGGCATCGCTCGAAGAGCGAAGCCGGGCGCACGTCCCGTCATCCTGAGGCGCCCGGTGTAGCCCGCAGCGCGAAGCCGGGCGTCTCGAAGGATGGGCACGCGCACGATTACATGCTCCCGTCATCTCCCACTTGCGTCGTCATCCTTCGAGGCTCGCCGGTGCCCGCACCGTGGTAACACTGCGGTCGGGTGCCGGCTCGCACCTCAGGATGGCGGCCGGATTCGCAGCAAAGCGTGCGCGCTCAGCGAAAATCCCGCGATGGCGGCAGGATGCGGACGTCGCGCGGGTGGCGAATTTTTTGCGCAGGGTTGTCGGCGTGGTCGCGGCGATCGCCGTTGAGCGGCTCGATCAAGGCCGCGCCCGCCTGAATCGCCGGCCGCGTCACGAGATTGTCCGACAGCCGCGCCATCTCATAGCTGCGATCGACCAAGCGCTCGGCGACCAGATGCACCACGCCCTCCACGCTCGCCTGAATGCGGCCTTCGACCAGCAACAGCCGCGCCCCCATCACTTCTTTACGGAACCGCTCCAGCACTTGCGGCCACACCACGACATTGGCGATTCCGGTCTCGTCCTCCAGCGTCATGAACACCACGCCGTTGGCGCTGCCCGGCCGCTGCCGCACTAGCACCACGCCGGCACAGCGGCTGCGCGGGCCGTTGCGGCGCAGCGCCGACACCGCGGCGCAACTCATCACCCGCTCGGCGGCAAACAGCGCGCGCAGAAATTCCATCGGGTGGCCCTTCAGCGACAGCCGGATGGTCTGATAATCGGCGACGACGTGCTCGGCGAGCGGCATCTGCGGCAACGGCTTCGCCGCTTCGTCCGGCTGCTCGCGCGCGGCGCTGATTTCGAACAGCGGCAGCGCCACGTCGTCGGGCAAGCGCCGCACCGCCCATAGTGCTGCGCGACGATCGAGCCCGATCGAGCGAAACGCATCGGCCTCGGCGAGCAGCAGCAGCGCCCGCTTCGGCAGCGCGGTTAAGCTGGCGAACTGTTCCAGCGAGGTGAAGCGCTGCCGGCAGCGCGCCGCGACGATGCGCGCCGCCCAATCCTCCGGTTCCGGCCGCCCGGACTGCTGCCTCAAGTTTGCCGCATCAGAATCCGCATAGCGAAAACCGTCGATCTGGCGAAAGCCGAGCCGCACCGCGTGGTGGCGCCCGCAGCGTTCCTCCAGCGTATTCTGCCCGCAGCTGAACGCAACATCGACCGCGCGCACCTCGACGCCGTTTGCCCGCGCGTCGCGCACGATCTGCGCCGGCGCGTAGAATCCCATCGGCTGCGAATTCAACAACCCGCAACAAAATGCGTCGGGATGAAAATGCTTCAGCCATGACGACACATAGACCAGTTGCGCGAAGCTCGCAGCGTGGCTTTCCGGAAAGCCGTAGCTGCCGAAACCCTTGATCTGGTCGAAGCAGTTCTTCGCAAAGCTGGGATCATAGCCGCGCGAAATCATGTTGTTGACCATCTTGGATTCGAATTTGCCGATGGTGCCGACGTTACGGAACGTCGCCATCGCCCGACGTAGTCCGTTGGCTTCCTCGGGCGAAAATTTCGCCGCCTCGATGGCGATGCGCATCGCCTGCTCCTGAAACAGCGGCACGCCGAGCGTCTTGTGCAGCACCTTGCTGAGTTCATCCTTGTCGCCGTGCTGCGGCGACGGCGACGGATAGTTCACCGGCTCCACGTTGTTACGCCGTCGCAGATAGGGATGCACCATGTCGCCCTGGATCGGCCCCGGCCGCACGATCGCGACCTCGATGACGAGGTCATAGAATTCGCGGGGCTTGAGCCGCGGCAGCATGTTCATCTGGGCGCGGCTTTCGACCTGAAACACGCCGAGCGATTCGCCCCGGCACAGCATGTCATAGACCGCCGGCACCTCGCGCGGAATCGTCGCCAGCATCCAGCGTTCGCCCTTGTGGAGATCGATCAGGTCGAAGCATTTGCGGATGCAGGTCAGCATGCCGAGCGCCAGCACGTCGACCTTCATCATCTTCAGTGTGTCGACGTCGTCCTTGTCCCATTCGATGAAGGTGCGGTCGTCCATCGCGGCGTTGCCGATCGGCACGTAGCTGTCGAGCCGGTCCTGGGTCAGCACGTAGCCGCCGACATGCTGCGACAGATGCCGCGGAAATCCGATCAGCTCGCTGGCGAGATCGATCGCGCGTTCGATCGTCGGATTGCGCGGATCGAGCCCGGCCTGCGTCACCTGCATCTCGTTGAGGCCGTGGCCCCAGCTGCCCCACACCGTATCGGCCAGCGCCGCGGTGACGTCCTCGGTCAACCCCAACACCTTGCCGACGTCGCGGATCGCCGAGCGCGGACGATAGTGAATGACGGTGGCGATGATCGCGGCGCGGGCGCGGCCGTAGCGGCGATAGACATATTGCATCACCTCTTCGCGCCGCGAATGTTCGAAATCGACGTCGATGTCCGGCGGCTCCAGCCGCTCCTTGGAGATGAAGCGCTCGAACAACAGATCGACCTCGACCGGATTGACGGCGGTGATGCCGAGCACGTAGCACACCGCGGAATTCGCCGCAGAGCCGCGGCCCTGGCACAGGATGTTCTGCGAGCGCGCATAGCAGACGATGTCGTGCACGGTGAGGAAATAATGCGCGTAGCGCAGCTTGCGGATCAGCCGCAATTCCTTGCGCAGCGTCTTCTTGAGCTGCGGCGCGATGCCTCGCGGGAAACAGGCGTGCGCGCCGGCCCAGGTCAAATCCTCCAGATGTCGCTGCGCGGTCTTGCCGGGCGGCACCGGCTCGTCGGGATATTGATATTGCAACTGATCGAGCGAGAACTGTATGCGCGACGCGAAACGCATGGTCTCGGTGATCGCCTGCGGGCAATCGCGAAACAGCCGCGCCATTTCTTGCGCCGGCTTGAGATGCCGCTCGGCATTGGCCTCGAGCCGCGTGCCGATGCTCTCCAGCGTGAGTTTTTCGCGCACGCAGCTCAGCACATCCTGCAGCGGCCGCCGCGCCGGGTGATGATACAATACCTCGTTGGTGGCGAGCAGCGGCACCCGCGCCTGCGCGGCGATCTGCTGCAGCCGCGTCAGGCGCCTCCGGTCGTCGCCGCGATATAACAGACTCGCCGCAAGCCAGACGCCGCCCGCGGCAAAGCCTTGCAGCCGGCCCAGCAGCCGCGTGGCTGCGGCATCCTCGAAGCGATGTGGCAGCGCCAGCACCAGCAACTGGCCCTCGGCGTACTCCGCGAGGTCGTCGAGGCCGAGATGGCATTCGCCCTTGTCGGCGGCGCGCTTGCCGCGGGTGAGAAGCTGGCACAGCCTTCCGTAGGCGGCGCGGTCGCGCGGATAGGCCAGGATGTCCGGCGTGCCGTCGGCGAACACCAGCCGCGCGCCGATCAACAGCCGCGGCGGATGCGCGAGCTTTTCGTTGCGCAATTCGCTATAGGCCCGCACCACGCCGGCCAGCGTGTTGTGATCGGCGAGCCCGATCACCGGCAGCCGCAATTCAGAGGCCTGGTGCACATAGTCCTGCGGATGCGAACCGCCGCGCAGGAACGAGAAATTGGTGGTGATGCCGATCTCGGCATAGGGCGTAATCATGCGAACAGCCCGTGCATGAACCAGTTCGGCCGCGCGGCCTCATCGTCTTCGTCAGAAGTGAGTTCGCGCTCATACAAGCCGTCGCGGTACAGCCAGAACCGCAGGCCGGCCTCGTCCTCAACGCGGAAGTAGTCCCGCGTCAGCAGCGCGGCTTCGGATCGCCACCATTCCATCGCCACCCG
>NZ_DASWPE010000042.1:0-2275 GCF_036404135.1 Rhodopseudomonas sp.
ATGGAAAACAGCATACCGGCCAGTACTATAAAGGCGCCGATAATGGCCAGTTGCCAGGTGCTCGGGATGCCCACCAGGATCAGTACGTTGTTCACCAGCGTGATCAGGATGACGCCGAGCAGGGTGCCTACCACGCTGCCGGAACCGCCGGTGATGCGGGCGCCGCCGAGAACAACGGCGGCGATAACCTCCAGTTCGGAACCCGCCAGGTCGAAGGGATTGGCCAGGCGGTTGCTGGCGACATGCATAATGCCGGCGATGCCGGCAAGCAGGCCCGCATAGGCGAACACAAACACCCGCACGTTGCGCAGGTTATAGCCAAGCCGTTGGGCAATGTCGGCATTACCCCCCACCGCATAGATGGCCCGGCCCATCAGCGTACGCTGCAGCAGGTACCAGGTGGCGACGGCGGCAACCGCCAGCGCCAGCACGTAGGCGGGAAGAGCCGACGTCCCGCCGCCGGCGCTCTGGTGATGGAAAAGCGCATATTTGCCGAATGCATCCATCGATGCCGGGATGTTCATAAACAGCGCCGTGCCGACAAAGGTCAGCAGGAAGCCGCGGATCACATACTGCGTGCCGATGGTCACAATCAGCGACGGCGCCCTGAGGGCGCTGACCAGCAGGCCGTTGGCCGCCCCCAGCAGCGCGCCGCCCGCCGCGGCCATCAGCAGGATGGGCGCCATGGACATGCCGGGCGCCAGGTCCGTCACCAGCTTGGTGATGACGTACATCACCAGGGCGGCGATGGCGGTGAAGGAGACGTCAAGCCCGCCCGCCGCCAGCACCACCAGGACGCCCAGCGCAAACAGGCCGCTCACCACGGAGGAGCGCGCCATGTCGAACAGGTTCGACACCTGCCAAAAGGCGGGGTTGAGGGTGCCCACCACCAGGCAGACCAGGACTATCAGCAGCAGCGTCACCGCCGGCGGATGATGAATGAACCAGCGGCTGAGGCGTACGCCGTGGCTTGCCGTGCCGTCGCGGCGATGCTGTGTTGCGATATCGGTCATTGTTGCATCTCCGGGCGCTCTTCCGCCGCCATGGCGCGGTACAGCGCCCCTTCCTCAAGGCTATCCGCCGCGAACGTCGCCGCCACGGCCCCCCGGCGCATCACGAGGATGCGGTCGCAGTTTTGCAGCAGTTCCGGCAGGTCGTCGCTGATGATCATGACGCCCATGCCGTCGCCGGCGAGCCGCTGGATGATGCGATAAATGGTGTCCTTCGAGCCCACATCCACCCCCGCCGTGGGCCCGTGCAAAATCAGCAGCCGCGGCTCGATGGTCAGCCAGCGGCCAATGAGCACGCGCTGCTGATTGCCGCCGGAGAGCGACGTGACGGGGTTGTCGCTGTCGGGGGTGACAATCTGCAGGTCATCGATGGTCCGCTGGGCGGCGGCGTGATTGCGTTTGCCGTCCAGCAGGCCGAACGAGCCGCGCAGGCGGTCGAGCATCGCCACGATGATATTCTCCTTAATCGATTTCTCCAGGAACAGCCCCTCGGACAGCCGGTCCTCCGGCACATAACCGATGCCGGCGCCGATGGCCTGCGCCGGGCTGCCGAGGGTGATGGCGGCGCCGTCCAGCGTTATCCGGCCGCTGTCCGCCGGTAAAATGCCCGCCAGGGACAGGGCCAGTTCATTGCGGCCGGAATCCAGCAGTCCGGTGATGCCGAGGATTTCACCGCGCGCCAGCTGGAAGGACACGTCCCGGTAGCCGCCGCGCCGGCCGAGGCCGTCGACGCCCAGCAGCGCCTCGCCGCCGTCAAAGGCGGCGCGGTACCGGGTGTCATCCAGCTGCTTGCCGGTCATCCAGAAGGCGAGCTGCTGCTTTGACTGTCCGGCCACATCGCATTCGGTGACCTTCAGGCCGTCGCGCATGATGATGGCCCGGCCCCCGATAGCCTTGCACTCGTCGAGCTTGTGCGTGACGAACAGCACCGATACGCCCTGCGCCTGCAGTTTGCCCACCACCGCAATCAGGTTGTCCACCTCGCGCCGGGTGAGGGCGGTGGTGGGCTCGTCCATGATGACCAGGCCGGCGTCCGACGCAATGGCCCGGGCAATGGCAATCAATTGGCGGGTGGCTATCGGCAGTTCTTCCACCGGCGTGTCGAGAAACGCCGCATCGGCGGGCAGGTTGACCTTGGCCAGCGCGCGCACCGCGGTGTCCTTGAGCATGCGCAGATCCAGGCGCCGCGCCAGACTGCCGCCGGCGGCCACCAGCTGGCGGGTCAGCGCGACGTTTTCGGCCACGCTGAGATTGGGCAGCAGCGA
>NZ_DASWPE010000043.1:0-22252 GCF_036404135.1 Rhodopseudomonas sp.
CCAGCATGCGACACCCCCGTCAAAATCGAAGTGTCGCAAGACAGATCACACGAATTCCCGATTCTGGAATCCCCCCAGCAACACCCGAGTCAATCCGTCGCACCCAAGATGTGTGCATGCCTTAGTGCACACGCAGGGACCACCCGATGAAAGGCAGCGCCGTGTCGCGGCTGAGGGGCGCACGGCAGGCTCCCTGAATCCCTAATGCGATATGAATCTCGGGCACGGCCTGCGGTTCCGGGTTGCGCCGGCCGCGCTCAGCCAGCACCATCCCGGCATGATTCGGGACAAGGAAAAATCCGCGCCGGGCAAGCCGAAGCTCGGCAAGGGGGTGATCGCGGTGGCGCCGCCGAGCTTTCGGCGCGAGCGCGCGCTGTTGAAGCGCGGGGTCTGGCCGGTGGCCGGCTGCGACGAGGCCGGCCGCGGCCCCTTGGCCGGGCCGGTGGTCGCCGCCGCGGTGGTGCTTGACCCCAAGCGCATCCCCAAAGGCCTTGACGATTCCAAGCGGCTCACCGCCGAGCGGCGCGAAGAGCTGTTCGAACAGATCTGCGCCACCGCCGCGGTCGCGGTGGCCTATGCCTCGCCGGCCCGGATCGATCGCGACAACATCCTGCGCGCCTCGCTGTGGGCGCTGGCGAAAGCGGTGCACGCGCTGCCCGATCTGCCGCAGCACGTGTTGGTCGACGGCCGCGACAAGATCGTCACCAACTGCGACTGCGACGCGGTGATCGGCGGCGACGGCCTGGTGCTGTCGATCGCCGCAGCCTCGATCATCGCCAAGGTCTCGCGCGACCGGCTGATGTGCCGGCTGGCCGAGGATTGCCCGGGCTATGGCTTCGACCGTCATAAAGGTTATGGCGTGCCGGAACATCTGGCCGCGCTCGATCGGCTCGGCCCGAGCAAGCATCACCGGCGGTTCTTCGCGCCGGTGGTGGCGGCGCGGGAAAAACATCACCCGGAGACGGTCACGACGCCGGCGGCCGCACCGGACCTGTTCGGGATCGCCGCCCCGCAGGGCTGATGCCGCGCCCGGCCGCGTCGTCAAATCTGCGCACAGGCGGCGTCGCCGCCGCCGCTTTGTGCTGGTCCTTGCCGGGCGAACTTCGCTATGGGTAGATCAGAAGTGGAATTCGACGGGCAGGATGGTGTCGCGAATCGTCATCCGGCCCCCGATTTCTGAGCGCCTGATCGTTTCCGACCACGGATCCGCCGATCATGCTCCGAGGGACGTCAGCCGGTTCATGCGTTTCACCTCCCTGATCGTCGAATTGATCCGCGCCCGGCCCGGGCTGGTGTTCTGGCTGGTGGTTACGATCCAGGCCGCGATGTGGTTGGTGGTGCCGCTGGTGCTGTATGCGGCGCCGCCGCCCGATTTGGCGCTCACGCTGGCCTATGGCCGGGAATATCAGGTCGGCACCGAACTCGGCCCGCCGCTGGCGTTCTGGCTCGCCGACATCGCCTATCGCCTCGCCGACAATCACATCTTCGGCGTCTATCTCTTGGCGCAGCTGTGCGCCGTGGTGACGTTCTGGGCGCTCTATGCGCTCGGCCGTGCCATCGTCGGCCCGCAGCACGCCGTGGTGGCGGTGCTGCTGACGCTGACCGTCACCGCCTTCGCCGCCCAGGGCGTCGACTTCGGGCCATTGGTGCTGGTGCGGCCGCTCTGGGCGCTGCTGCTGCTGCATAGCTGGCGATTGCTCGGCCAGGGCCGGCGCAATGCCTGGTTCGCGCTGTCGATCGAGGTCGGGCTGTTGCTTTTGACCACCACCTCGGCGCCGGTCTTGCTGCTGCTGCCGGTCGGCTTCGCGCTGGCGAATGCGCGCAGCCGGCGGGTGCTGGCGTCGTTCGATCCGCTATATGCGCTCCTAGTGATCGTGGTCTTGGTGCTGCCCTATCTGGTGTGGCTGCTGCGCGCCGAGCTGTTCGCGCTGCCGCCGCTGCCCGGCGCCGCCGACGTCGTGCCGCGGCTGCAATTGGGCGGCGAACTCGCCGCCGAGCTTGTGGTGGCGCTGGCCGGCGTGGCGCTGTTGATCGTGCTCGATCTGCGCCGCCTGCACCGCGGTCCGGAAGATCCGCCGGTCATCAGCCGGCCGCCGGTGGCGCCGCTGGCGCGACACTTCGTGTATTTCTTCGCGGCGGCGCCGGCGCTGGCCGGGCTGCTGCTCGCCACGCTGTTCGGGCTGAACCATGTGGTCGGCGGCACCGGCGTCGCGCTGCTGATGGCGGGATTGGCGGTGGTGGTGGCGACCGGCGACGCCATTGCGTTGCGGCGGCAGCGCATCCTGCGCGCCGCCTGGGCGGCCGCGGTGGCGGCGCCGGCGTTCGCGCTGCTGGCGGCCACGCTGCTGCAGCCCTGGATCGGCGGCGCCGAGCGCGCCACCTCGCTGCCGGCCGGTGAGATCGCGCGGTTCTTCGGCGACAGTTTCGAGCGCCGCACCAACCGGCCGCTGCAGGCGGTGGCCGGCGATCCGCAGCTCGCCGCGCTGATCGGCATGGGGGCGTCGCGGCCGCATCTGTGGCTCGACGCCGCGCCGCAGAAAACGCCGTGGCTGAGTGCGGCGAAGTTCGGCGAGCAGGGCGGCGTGGTGGTGTGGCGCGCGGTCGACACCATCGGTCAGCCGCCCGACGATATCGCCCGGCGATTCCCGGGTCTGGTGCCGGAAATCCCCCGCGCCTTCGAACGGCTGATCAACGGCCGGCAGCCGCTGCTGCGGATCGGCTGGGCGATCGTGCGGCCGAAACCGGCGCCGTAGCGCGGCTTGCTCGCCGCGCGCTTGCAATTCTCCGCTGTCATTCCGGGTTCGCTCGGCCTTTCGGCCTCGCGCCCCGGAATGACCGGCGTTGTTGATTGGACGGGGTTGATTAACTGCGCTGCGCCCGGTCGCGTGAGGCGCGGCGGCTCAGGTGGAGCGCGGCGGCAATGCCCCGAGCGCCGTGGCGATGGCGCGCAGATCCTGCCAGGCCATTCGTTTGTAGGACGGCGAGCGCAGCAGATAGGCCGGATGAAACGTCGGCAGCGCGCGAATGCTGCGACTGCCGGTGTCGTAATCGATCCAGCGGCCGCGGGTTTTCATGATGCCCTCGCGGGTTGACAGCAGGGTCTGGGTCGAGGGATTGCCGAGTGTCACCAGAATGTCCGGATCGACCAGCTCGATCTGGCGCTGGATGAACGGCAGGCAGGTCTGGGTCTCCTGCGGCGTCGGCGTGCGGTTGCCCGGCGGCCGCCACGGAATCACATTGGCGATGTAGACCGTGCTGCGGTCGAGCCCGATCGCCGCCAGCATGCGGTCGAGCAGCTTGCCGGAGCGGCCGACGAACGGCAGGCCTTCGATGTCCTCCTCGCGGCCGGGCGCTTCGCCGACCAGCATGATGCGGGCCTGCGGATTGCCGTCGGCAAACACCAATTGCGTCGCGGTCATCTTCAGCGCGCAGCCGTCGAACGCCGCCAAGAGCTCGCGCAAGGCTTGCAGCGAGGGTGCCGCGCGCGCGGCCTCGCGCGCCGAGACGATCGCCGCATCCGGCGGCAGCGCGGCGGCGGGCGGCGCGACCGGCGCGGCGCGCGGCGTCGCTGCTGGCTGCGCCAAGACTGGCGGCGACAAGATCGGCTGCGGCGGCGCGGCGCGCACCGACTCCGGCGCGTCGACCAGCCGGTTGACCGGCTCGTCCATCAACGCGCAGTCGACGCCGGCTTCGAGATAGAACGCCAACAGCTCCCGTGCGCTCGGTCGTGGCTCGGGCATCATCGCGATCGATCCGACATTGGCGCGGCAGATTGTGTCATGGCCTCACTCGTCACACGCCCCGCGGCGGGCGTAGTTCGGATCGCCGCTGCATTCCGCAGCGCGGTTCCAAGCGGCGCATCGCGGTTGCAATTCGGCCGGCGGAATATCGCGCGACGCTAGCGCGGATTGCGGCGCGGCGAAACCTCGAAGGTACGTTTGGAAGGGTTGTTCTTCCCCGAAAAATCGGAAACAACAGCTACAGGAAACGTCCCAGTGTCGCTGTGAGATCACGCATGAGTGCTGAACCGCTGCCGCCTCGCGAAGCCATGGAATTCGATGTCGTGATCGTCGGCGCGGGGCCGTCGGGGCTGGCCGCGGCGATCCGGCTGAAGGAGCTCAATGCCGAGCTGTCGGTGGTGGTTGTTGAGAAGGGTTCCGAGGTCGGCGCCCACATCCTGTCCGGCGCGGTGATCGATCCGACGCCGCTCGATCAACTCGTGCCGGGCTGGCGCGACGACCCCGACTGTCCGCTGAAAACCCGCGTCAGCGACGACCATTTCTTCGTCATGACCGGCAACACATCGTACAAGGTGCCGAGCTTTCTGGTGCCGCCGATGCTCAACAATCACCAGAACTTCATCGGCTCGCTCGGCGATCTGTGCCGCTGGCTGGCGCCGAAGGCCGAGGCGCTCGGCGTCGAGATCTATCCCGGTTTCGCCGCCACCGAAGTGCTGTATGGCGAAAACGGCGACGTCCGCGGCATCGCCACCGGCGACATGGGGATCGGCCGCGACGGCGAGCCCAAGGCCTCGTTCACCCGCGGCATGGAGCTGCACGGCAAGTACACGCTGTTCGCCGAAGGCGCCCGCGGCAGCCTGGCGAAACAGCTGATCGCCAGATATCAACTCGACAAGAACTCCGAGCCGCCGAAATTCGGCATCGGCCTCAAGGAAGTCTGGCAGATCGATCCGAAGAAGCACAAGAAGGGTCTGGTCGCGCATTCCTTCGGCTGGCCGCTCAACGACAATATCGGCGGCGGCTCGTTCCTGTATCACTACGACGACAATCTGGTGGCGGTCGGTTTCGTGGTGCATTTGAACTACGAGGATCCCTATCTGTCGCCGTTCGACAATTTTCAGCGCTTCAAGACCCATCCCGCGATCAGCAAGATCTTCGACGGCGGCAAGCGGCTGTCCTATGGCGCCCGCGCCATCACCGAAGGCGGCTATCAGTCGGTGCCGCGGCTGAGCTTTCCGGGCGGCGCGCTGATCGGCTGCGCCGCCGGCTTCGTCAACGTGCCACGCATCAAGGGCGTGCACAACGCGATCGGCTCGGGCATGCTCGCCGCCGAACACGCAGCCGCCGCACTCGGCGCCGGCCGCAGCAATGACGAACTGGTCGGCTACGAAGACGCTTGGCGCGGCTCGCCGGTCGGCAAAGATCTGTTCCGGGTCCGCAACATCAAGCCGCTGTGGTCGAAATTCGGCACCCGGGTCGGCGTGGTGCTGGCCGGATTCGAAATGTGGTGCTCGACTCTGGGCTTCTCGCTGTTCGGCACGCTGTCGCACGGCAAGCCGGATCGCGCCACGCTCAACCCGGCGAAGCATCACGCCCCGTTCCCGGTGGTCAAGCCCGACGGCAAACTGACCTTCGACCGGCTGTCCTCGGTGTTCCTGTCGAATACCAATCATGAGGAGGACCAGCCCGTGCACCTCAAGGTCGCCGACATGGCGCTGCAGAAATCCTCCGAGCACGACGTCTATGCCGGGCCGTCGGGGCGCTATTGCCCGGCCGCGGTGTACGAATGGGTCGAGGATCCGGCGGGCCCGCGCTTCGTCATCAACGCGCAGAACTGCGTGCACTGTAAGACCTGCGACATCAAGGACCCCAACGGCAACATCACCTGGGTGCCTCCGGAGGGCGGCGGCGGCCCGAATTATCAGGGCATGTGACCACGATTGCGTGTGGCCGCGGTGGCGGCCACGATCCCGCCATACTGCAAGCGCTTTCAATCCGATGCGTGGAACGGGCGCGCGGCGCCCGCTGGCCGGCGTTCCGGGTCCATCCTTGCGGTGGAACGCCAAACGCGGCATTGTTGTAGGGCGTGCCGCTGCCGTTCCGGTTGCGCATCCGATCTCATCCGTCAATCTGGAGCTGGGCGAACCTTGATGCTTGCAAATCGATTTCGTCGCTCGATGATCGCTGCCGTCACGCTGGCGGCGATGCCGATCTCCGGCCCGTTGCTGGCGCAGACGCCGGACCACCAGAACGACAGCTCGGTGCAGTTTCCGACCAGCCAGGACCTCAAATCGCTGACCACCGCCGGCAGCTATCTGGCCGCCCGCCACGCCAGCGTGCAGCGCGACGCCAATGCCGCGGCGACGTTCTATCGCTCGGCGCTGCGCGCCGATCCGAAGAACAACGAATTGCTGGACCGCGCCTTCATCTCCTCGCTGGCTGACGGCGACATCGACGAGGCGGTCAAGCTCGCCGACCGCATCCTGGCGATCGACAAGACCAACCGCGTCGCCCGCCTGGTGGTCGGCGTGCGCGACCTGAAGCAGAAGAAATACGCCGCCGCCCAGCAGAACATCAACCAGTCGGTGCGCGGTCCGATCACCGATCTGATCGCGACGCTGATTTCCGGCTGGGCCAGCTATGGCGCCGGCGACGTCAAGACCGCGGTCGCCAACATCGACAAGCTGGCCGGTCCGGAATGGTATCCGATCTTCAAGGACCTGCATTCCGGCATGATGCTCGACCTCGCGGGCAAGCAGAAGGACGCCGGCGTCCGGCTGGAGCGCGCCTACAAGCTCGACGATTCCGCGTTGCGGGTGGTCGATGCCTATGGCCGCTGGCTGTCGCGCAACAAGGACGACGCCTCCGCCACCGCGGTCTACGAGGCGTTCGACAAGAAGCTGGCGCGACATCCCTTGGTGCTGGAAGGCATTCGCGAATCCAAAGCCGGCAAGAAACTGCCGCCGCTGGTCGACAGCCCGCAGGCCGGCGCCGCCGAGGCGTTGTACGGCATCGGCGCCTCGCTGACGCGGCGCGGCGGCGAGGATCTGGCGCTGGTCTATCTGCAGCTCGCGCTGTATCTGCAGCCGCAGCATGCGCTGGCGCTGCTGTCGCTCGGCGATCTCTACGAATCGGTGAAGAAGCCGCAGATGGCGATTCAGGCTTATGAGCGGGTGCCCGCGAATTCGCCGCTGAAGCGCAACGCCCAGATCCAACTCGCCACCGACCTCGACGCCGCCGATCGCAGCGACGAGGCGATCAAGATCTTGAAAGAAGTCACCGCCGAGGATCCCAAGGATCTCGAGGCGATCATGGCGCTCGGCAATATCGAGCGCGGCCGCAAGAAATTCGCCGATTGCGCGGTGACCTATTCGCAGGGCATCGACGTGCTGTCCGGCGCCGAGAAGAACAACTGGGTATACTACTATTTCCGCGGCATTTGCGAGGAGCGCTCCAAGCAATGGAGCAAGGCCGAGACCGACATGAAGAAGGCGCTCGAGCTGCAGCCCGAGCAGCCGCACGTCCTGAACTATCTCGGCTATTCCTGGATCGACCAGGGCGTCAATCTCGACGACGCCATGAAGATGATCAAGCGCGCGGTCGATCAGCGCCCGGATGACGGCTACATCGTCGACTCGCTGGGCTGGGCCTATTACCGGATCGGCAATTACGACGAGGCGGTGAAGAACCTCGAGCGCGCCATCGACCTGAAGCCGGAAGATCCGACCATCAACGACCATCTCGGCGACGCCTATTGGCGGGTCGGCCGCACCCTGGAGGCCAAATTCCAGTGGGTACACGCCCGCGACCTGAAGCCCGAGGCCGACGAACTGCCGAAGATCGAGGCCAAGATCGACAACGGTCTGCCGGAGGACACCGGCGCAGCGGCCGCTTCGGCGGACAAGAAAAAAGAAGATGGCAAGGGCGGCTGAGTTGAGCGACGTGGTGTCGAAGCCGGTGTTGCACGATCAGGCGCGTGCCAAGGTCAATCTCACGCTGCGGGTGCTGAGCCGTCGCGTCGACGGGTATCACGAGCTGGAAAGCGTGGTGGCGTTCGCCGACTGCGCCGACCGGCTCACGCTGCAACCTGGGCCGCAGCTCAGCCTCAGCGCCACCGGGCCGCGGGTCGCGGAATGTGGTGACACGGCCGACAATCTGGTGATCAAGGCGGCGCGGCTGCTCGGCGAACGCGTGCCCGATCTGCGCAGCGGCGAATTTGCGCTCGACAAACAATTGCCGATCGCCGCCGGCATCGGCGGCGGCTCGGCGGATGCCGCGGCCGCCTTGCGGCTGTTGGCGCGCGCCAACGATCTCGCGCTGGACGATCCCCGGCTGATCGACGCCGCGCGCAAAACCGGCGCCGACGTGCCGGTGTGCCTCGCCTCGACCCCCTGCATCATGACCGGGATCGGCGAGAACCTGCTGCCGCTGGCGCTGCCGACGCTGCCGGTGGTGATGGTCAATCCGCGCGTCGCGGTCGCCACCAAGGATGTGTTTGCGGCGCTTGGGCTGCGCAACGGCCAGCTGCGGGTCGGCGTCGCCGACGTGGTCGCCGCGCCGAAATGGCCGGACAAGGACGCGCCGCTCGACGCTTGGATTGCGGTGCTCGGCGCCGGCACCAACGATCTCGAAGCGCCGGCGAAGAAGCTGCAGCCGGTGATCGGCGAGGTTTTGAAACTGCTCGGCGCCGCGCCCGGCGCGCGGCTGGCGCGGATGTCGGGCTCGGGCGCCACCTGCTTTGGGATTTTTGCGCACGCTGCTGAAGCCGACGCCGCGGCGCGGGCCATCGCCACCGCGCATCCCGGCTGGTGGGTGCACGCCGGGACGCTGAGCTGACCGCAGTTTTTCGGTGAGGTGAGGGGCATTCCTTCGGGTTGATGCGCCCTCAATCACGCCGTCATTCCGGGGCGCGAGGGCATCAGCCCGAGCGAACCCGGAATCTTGCGACATCTGAAGAGCCGACATTGCCGCGAGCTTCCGGGTTCGCTCGGGCTGATGCCCTCGCGCCCCGGAATGACACCGAACGAGGGATCGCGCGGCGGCGACCCGGCGGTGATCCCTTGCATTCGTGGGCCGATCATCCGCACCGCGCGCCGATCATCCGCTCCCGTTCAATGCAACCATAATCCCGAACGCTTTGGTCACATCTGCTCGCGACAGTGGTGGCAGAGGAAACTGCGGCGCATCCGAGGCCTGTTCGATCAGGCGGCCGCGCCGACGACAGCCACCTGGATCATTCGCGACGGCGTCATCCCATCGGAGGACGCGCGCGGCTTGTCCGATCTGAGCTGAGACCAGGCGACTGCGGGCGCTCAGACCTCCGCAGCATTACCCCGCTCAACCCAAGGAAGGCTTGTCATGACCTATCGCATCTGTTTTCCGCGCGCTGCCCTCACCGCGCTCACGCTGTCGCTGCTCGGCCTGGTCGCGGTCGATAGCCGGCCCGCCGAAGCCGCGGTTTGCGGACCGCGCGGCTGCGTCGGTTACGCCGCGCCGGTGGCCCGCGCCGCGGTGGCCGGCCCGGTCGGCGTCGGCCGCGTCGGTGTCGGTTACGGTCGTCGCGGCGTCGGCGGCTACGGCTATGGCCGCAACATGGGCGGTCCGGTCAATCGCGTCGGCCGCCGCTGAGGCGTTTTTGACGCCGGGTTGCCGGTCGGCGATGCAGCCCATCCTTCGAGACGCCCGGCGTCGTCCTTCGGACGATGCCGGGCTCCTCAGGATGACGGCGAGGCGTGTTGAGAAGCTGATATCAGCAATCACGTAGCGATCATGATCCGTAGGTGCCGCGACACTGCAAGTGCCGCCGCGACGCTGCAATTGCTGTGGCGCAACCCCGGCGTCATAGGCGAGGTCGGCTGATCGCCCCGTTCCGCCGTCATCCTGAGGAGCCCGGCGAAGCGCGTAGCGCGAAGCGGGGCGTCTCGAAGGATGCGCCGCGCGACGAGCAGCGGCCGCGACGCTCCATGCCACCCGGCCAATGCGACCGGACCAGCGCGTTCACTGCGCCCCGATCACTGCGTCCCGTTCAGTGCGACCGCGCGAGGCAGAACGCCACCACCTGCTCCAGTGCGGTCTTCATCGGCGACGGCGGGAACAGCGCCAGCGCGTCGACCGCCATGGCGCCATAGTGATGCGCGCGCTGGATGGTGTCTTCCAATGCGCGATGCTTGGTCATCAGCCCGATCGCCTGGTCGAGATCGGGCTCGGTGATCTCGCCGCGCTCCAGCGCCTTGATCCAGAAATTGCGCTCGGCGTCGTTGCCGCGGCGGAACGCCAGCACCACCGGCAGCGTGATCTTGCCCTCGCGGAAATCGTCGCCGACATTCTTGCCGAGCTTGGCGGCCTTGCCGCCGTAATCCAGCACGTCGTCGACCAGCTGGAAGGCGATGCCGAGATTCATCCCGAACGACCGGCAGGCCGATTGCTCGGCCTTCGGCCGGCCCGCGATCGCGGGGCCGACTTCGCAGGCGGCGGCGAACAGTTCGGCGGTCTTGCCGCGGATCACCGCGAGATATTCGTCCTCGGTGGTGGCGGTATTCTTGGCCGCGGCGAGCTGCATCACCTCGCCCTCGGCAATCGTCGCCGCGGCGGAGGACAGGATGTCGAGCGCGCGCAGCGAGCCGACCTCGACCATCATCCGGAACGCCTGGCCGAGCAGGAAATCGCCGACCAGGACGCTGGCCTCGTTGCCCCACAGCATCCGCGCCGATTTCTTGCCGCGGCGCATCTCGCTCTCGTCGACCACGTCGTCGTGCAGCAAGGTGGCGGTATGCATGAACTCGACCGCGGCGGCGAGCTTGATGTGGCCTTCGCCGGCATAGCCGGTGAGCTGCGCCATCGCCAGCGTCAGGTTCGGCCGCAGCCGTTTGCCGCCCGACGAGATCAGGTGGTTGGCGACCTCGGGAATCATCGTCACTTCGGAGCCGGTTCGCGACAGGATGACGGCGTTGACGCGCTCCATATCGGCGGCGACAAGCTCGACGAGTTGATCTATCGAAGCGGTCGGGGGTCCCTCGAAAGGTACGATAACGGCCACGCTGGTCTCCAAAAGTCCAAGGAGCATTCCGCGCCAGCCGGACGAGGCTGGCATGACAGGCTCTGATTCCAAAGCTTGGCGCGCAATCGTGCCAAGGTCGAAGGTCACACTATAACATTTGGGTTGCCGTGTAACGGGGCAACGCGGCGGGCGCCGCGCGGTTTGCCGGCAGCTATAATGCAGGGATCACAGGAGACGCAAGCGTGCGCGAACTGGTGCGAACCAATGACGTGGTGCTGGTATCGGCGATCGGGGCGCTGCTGGACGGCGCCCGGATCCACCATCTGGTGCTGGATCAGAACATGAGCGTGATCGAAGGCTCGGTCGGGGTGATTCCGCGCCGCATCCTGGTGCATGACGACGACAACCGGGAGGCCCGGCAGGTGCTCACCGACGCCGGCCTCGCCCACGAATTGCGACCCGATGTCTGAAGCCCTTGATGTCACCGAGGATGGATTTCTCGGCGGCCGGCTGCGGCTGCGGCAGCTGCGATCCGGCCACCGCGCTGGTCACGATGCGATGCTGCTGGCGGCGGCCACCGCGGCGCGGCCGGGCGATCGGGTGGCAGATTTCGGCGCGGGCGTCGGCGCCGCTGGTCTGGCGCTGGCGCGCCGCGTCGGCGGACTTGAGTTGGTGTTGCTGGAAATCGACGCGCGCCTGGCGGAGCTGGCGCGCGGCAACGCCGCGCTGAACGGGCTGCCGGCCGCCATTCACCCGCTCGATATCGAAGCCGGCGCCGCTGCCTTCGCCGAGGCCGGGCTGTTTCCCGACAGCTTCGACGTCGTGCTGATGAACCCGCCGTTCAACGACGCCGCGCGACATCGCGGCTCGCCCGATGCCGGCCGGCACCGCGCGCATGTCGCGGCGAAGACCACGCTCGAGGCCTGGATTCACGCCGCGCGGCGGGTGCTGAAATCCGGTGGAGAATTGACCTTGATCTGGCGCGCCGATGCGCTCGCCGAGGTGCTGGCGGCGCTGCAGCGCGGCTTTGGCAGTGTGCTGATTCTGCCGGTGCATGCGCGGGCCGGACAGCCGGCGATCCGGGTCGTGGTGCGGGCCACCAAGGGCGGACGGGCGCCGTTGTCACTATTGCCGGGATTGCTGCTGACAGACGATGAGGGGGAGGAGACCCTCAGGGCCGCAGCGGTCCTGAGAGGCGAGGCCTTGCCATTGGCGACGTGAGGTCGACAGCGACCCGATGTCGCGGCGGTTGCGCAGTTCTTGAGCAGCCTGGTTATTGCGGCAGCGATTTGGATTCCGGCTCCGCCGTCGAGGTAAAACGCACCGCGGTCAGAAGTGCACCGATGAGGGTCACCAGCAGATAGATTTTCATGTTCTTCTCCACCGCCAATTGCCGCTTATATAACTACCGAAATGCAAAATGCGTTCCAGCCTGTTGGTGACTGCAAGGTAAACAGCATTGATTAATTTTGAGGTAACTTATGAGCGAGCAGACGGCTGAATATCGGGCGAGACCGGGGCTGTGGCAGGGACTGCTCGGTTGGCTGCCGGAGCGTTGGCAACCGGGGAAAGTGGTGGTGCCGGTGGTGCGGCTGTCCGGCGTGATCGGCGCGGTGACGCCGCTGCGGCCGGGACTGTCGCTGGCCGGCGTTGCCAAAATGCTGGATCGCGCCTTCGCCACCCGCAACGCCAAGGCGGTGGCTCTGGTGATCAATTCGCCCGGCGGTTCGCCGGTGCAGTCGCGGCAGATCTATCTGCGAATCCGTCAGCTCGCCGCGGAGAAGAAGCTGCCGGTGATCGCCTTTGTCGAGGACGTCGCGGCGTCCGGCGGCTACATGCTGGCCTGCGCCGCCGATGAGATTTTCGTCGATCCGTCGTCGATCGTCGGCTCGATCGGCGTGGTCGGCGGCTCGTTCGGGTTTCCCGAGTTGTTGAAAAAGATCGGCGTCGAACGCAGGCTCTACACCGCCGGCGAGCACAAGGCGCAGCTCGATCCGTTTCTGCCCGAGGATCCCGAGGATGTGGCGAGGGTCAAGGCGCTGCAGCGTGAGATCCACGCGCTGTTCATCTCGCTGGTCAAGGACAGCCGCGGCGCCAAGCTGAAGGGCGCCGAGGATTCGCTGTTTTCCGGCGAATATTGGGCCGGCGGCACCTCGGTGACGCTGGGCTTGAGCGACGGCATCGGTGATCTGCGTGGCACCCTGCGGGCGCGGTTCGGCGACAAGGTCCGCACCCCGGTGATCGCGCCGGCCTCCGGTATGCTGGCCGGGCTGTTCGGCCGCCGCTCGGCGTCGACCGCATTCGGTGCCTTCGACGCGGTGGCGGAACTGCCGGATCAGTTGATTTCCGCGTTGGAAGCCCGCGCGATATGGGCAAAATATGGCTTTTGAGGGCCGCCGGGCCGCGCCATTTGGCCCCGGCTGAGATCGATTGAAGCGGGCTTGCGGTTGCGCCATGATGGCTTGTTCGACGCCGCAACATGAGGATCGACCGATGCCGCCGCTGATCGCCGTTGCTGCCGCCCTGGGCGGCCTTGCCGTGGTGCGCTGGGCTTACCGGACCGCGCAACGCATCAACCATGAGCTGGAAGAGGTGCGCAATTCGGTGCTGAACGAGCCGCGCCCGCAGACCGCGAAGATTCCGACGCTGCGGCGCGATCCCACCACCGGCGCCTATCGTCCCGGCTAAGGCAGCGCTTCTTAGCATTCGCCCTTGCAGCCACTCGGAACCCACACTTGCGCCGGTCTCCGGGCGAGGCACCACCCTGAGACCGGCCAGCAAGCTTGGAGGTTTCGAAATGCCCCAGCGGCGCGCTGAGGCGTTTCCGCGTCGGTCGCGTTGGCGACCTTGCGCCGGCCGATCGCTGTAGGCACGCAGCGTCGAACGGACCGAAGATTTGGGCCGGATTTCCTAACAATCGGAAAATTCCCGAGACCCGCGGCTCGGCATGGTGAAGGCCGGGTTAACGCGCCGCTCGCCGCGGCCGCCCGGAGCCAGACATTGCCTTGATTCCGCAGGGCTTGGCCGATACGGTCCGCGCGCTTTCCATCCCTCGCGAATCCAAAGCCGATCATGGACACTCTTCCCCCGCATATGCGCCCGGAACGCTCGTTCCAGGGCCTGATCCTGGCGTTGCAGCGCTATTGGGCGGATTACGGCTGCGTCATCCTGCAGCCCTACGACATGGAAGTCGGCGCCGGCACCTTCCATCCCGCCACCACGCTGCGCGCGCTCGGCCCGCGACCCTGGCGCGCCGCCTATGTGCAGCCGTCGCGGCGGCCGAAGGACGGTCGCTACGGCGAGAACCCCAACCGGCTGCAGCACTACTATCAGTTCCAGGTGATCCTGAAGCCGTCGCCGCCGGACATCCAGGAACTCTATCTGAAGTCGCTGGCGGCGATCGGCGTCGATTCGCATCTGCACGACATCCGCTTCGTCGAGGACGACTGGGAGAGCCCGACGCTGGGCGCCTGGGGGCTCGGTTGGGAATGCTGGTGCGACGGCATGGAAGTCTCGCAGTTCACTTATTTCCAGCAGGTCGCCGGCGTCGAATGCGCGCCGGTGGCGGGCGAACTGACCTACGGCCTCGAGCGCCTCGCGATGTATGTGCAGGGCGTCGACCGGGTCTATGACCTCAACTTCAACGGCCGCGAGGGCGCCGACAAAGTCACCTATGGCGACGTGTTCCTGCAGGCCGAGAAGGAATATTCAAGGCACAATTTCGAGCACTCCGACGCCGCGATGCTGTTCGAGCAGTTCAAGATGGCGGAGACCGCCTGCCAGAACTATCTCGCCGCCGGCTGGGACAGCGACAAGCGCGAGGCGCATCTGATGGCGCTGCCGGCCTACGACCAATGCATCAAGGCCAGCCACGCCTTCAACCTGCTCGACGCCCGCGGCGTGATCTCGGTGACCGAGCGGCAGAGCTACATCCTGCGCGTCCGCGAACTCGCCAAGGCCTGCGGCGCGGCCTGGCTGCACACCGAAGCGGGCGGGGCGGCCTGACAACGAGCGCTCCTGCTCCCCTCCCCCTTGCGGGGAGGGGGGGCGCGCAGCGATGTTACCCTCCCCTTGAGGGGGAGGGTCGCTCGCGCAGCGAGCGGGGTGGGGTGGCAGAATGGTCAAACGACCGATCAGCGACTTCAAACGCAAGACCGCGGCAAGGCTGCGGAGGACGAACACCGCCGCCGAGGCGATCCTCTGGCGGCATCTACGAAGACTGGACGTGAAGGGAAGTCATTTCCGCCGCCAGGTTGTAATCGGGCCTTATGTCGCGGATTTTGCCTGTCTGGCGCAGCGGCTGATCACCGAGGTCGATGGCTCGCAGCATGGCGAAGAGGAAGGCTTGAAGCGCGACGAGGTTCGAACGCGCTGGCTGCAGTCGGAAGGCTACCGGGTAATCCGATTTTGGAACAATGATGTGATGAGCAAGACCGACGCCGTGATGGATGCAATTTACAACGCGATCGCTGTCACCCCACCCCGCTCGCCTTTGGCGAGCGACCCTCCCCCTCCAGGGGAGGGTGAAGCCCCGCGTGGGGAGAGTCACTGATGCCCGATCTTCTGCTTGAATTGTTCTCCGAAGAAATCCCCGCAAGGATGCAGGCGAAGGCCGCCGAGGATTTGCGCCGTCTGGTGACGGACAGACTGGTCGCCGAGGGGCTGGTCTATGACGGCGCCAAAGCCTTTGCGACGCCGCGGCGCCTCGCGCTCACGGTGCACGGCATTCCGGCGCGGCAGTCGGATCTGAAAGAGGAGCGCAAGGGTCCGCGGGTCGGCGGCCCGGACGCCGCGATCCAGGGCTTTTTGAAAGCCACCGGGCTCGCCTCGCTCGACGAAGCCAAGATCCAGCGCGACCCGAAGAAGGGCGACTTCTACGTCGCCTTGATCGAGAAGCCCGGCCGCGCCACGCTCGACGTGCTCGCCGATATCCTGCCGGTGATCGTGCGCACCTTTCCGTGGCCGAAGGCGATGCGCTGGGGCGAGCGTTCGGCCAAGCCCGGCGCGCTGCAATGGGTGCGGCCGCTGCATTCGATCGTCGCCACCTTCGGCATCGACACCGAAGACCCCGACGTGGTGGCGTTCGACGTCAGCGGCATCGCGGCCGGACAGGTGACGCGCGGTCACCGCTTCATGGCGTCGGACGAGATCAGCGTGCGTCGCTTCGAGGATTACGAGGCCAAATTGTTCGCCGCCAAAGTGGTGCTCGATCCGCAGCGCCGCCGCGATATCATTCTGCACGACGCCAAGACGCTGGCGCAGGCGCAGAATTTCGAACTGGTCGAGGACCCGGTGTTGCTCGACGAAGTCTCGGGCCTGGTTGAATGGCCGGTGGCGCTGATGGGTTCGTTTGACCCGGCGTTCCTAAAGATCCCCGGCGAAGTGATCCGCGCCACCATCCGCAACAACCAGAAGTGCTTTGTGGTGGCTCTCCCCGCGGTTGACGCGCTCCCTCCCCCCTTGCGGGGGAGGGTTGGGGAGGGGGGTGAGTCAGGAGCGCCGGACTCGCCGCTACCCCCACCCCCGACCCCTCCCCGCAAGGGGGAGGGGAGTAGCGCTGTGCCCGGTCAGACGCTCACCAACAGATTCATCCTCACCGCCAATATCGAAGCCAGCGACGGCGGCACGGCGATCATCGCCGGCAACGAGCGGGTGATCCGCGCGCGGCTGTCGGACGCCAAGTTCTTCTACGAGACGGATCTGAAGACGTCGCTGGAAAGTCGTCTGGCAAAATTCGATCAGATCGTGTTCCACGAAAAGCTCGGCACCCAGGCCGAGCGCATCGCCCGGATCGAACGGCTCGCCGCCGAGATTGCGCCGCTGCTGATCCCGACAGCGTCGGATGCGGAGAAGGCTGAGCTCATCGTCAAGGCAAAGCGCGCCGCGCATCTTTGCAAGGCGGATCTGTTGACCGAAGTGGTCGGCGAATTCCCCGAGCTGCAGGGCTTGATGGGCAAGTACTACGCGCAGGCCGCGGGCGAGGACGCGTCCGTCGCCGCCGCCTGCGAGGAACACTACAAGCCGCAGGGCCCCGCCGATCGGGTGCCGAGCGATCCGGTGAGCATCGCGGTGGCTTTGGCCGACAAGATCGACACGCTGGTGGGCTTCTGGGCGATTGATGAGAAGCCGACGGGGAGTAAGGACCCCTATGCGCTGCGACGTGCGGCGTTGGGGGTGATTAGGTTGGTGATAGATAATCAGAGCAGCATAAAGATTAGAGAAGTGGTGCGCCAGCATCTACGCTTCTTGATATTGCGGCTCTTGTCGCTGACAGAAGGAAGGTTTGCTGATGAACGTCCTGAACTTCAGGAGTTAATCGCGGAAAGACATCGTTCCGGTGTTGTGGATTTCTCAGGCTTATCAAGCCAGAGCGCCGTGAAACTCACTTTCCGTGTCGATGCTGCCGAACTCGGTTGGGAGACAGTGCGGATTGGTGACCTCCTCTCCTTCTTCGCCGACCGTCTGAAAGTCCAGCTCCGCGAGCAGGGCGCGCGGCATGATCTGGTTGACGCCGTGTTCGCGCTCGGCGCGCTCCCCTCCCCCTTGCGGGGAGGGGTCGGGGGTGGGGGTCCGCAAGGCGCGGACTCAACCCCCACCCCGGCGCTCCGCGCCAACCCTCCCCGCAAGGGGGAGGGTGAAGGCAGTGCGCGCGGCGAAGGCTTGCAGGACGATCTGTTACTTGTCGTCCGCCGCGTCGAGGCGCTGGCTGCTTTTCTTGCGACCGACGACGGCAAGAATCTGCTCGCCGGCGTCAAGCGCGCCGCCAACATCCTGCGCATCGAGGAGAAGAAAGACGGCCGCGCCTTCGACGGCGCGCCGGATGCCGCGCTCTATGTCGCCGACGAAGAAAAGACCCTGGCCGCCGCGATCGATCAGGCGAAGGGCGAGGCGTCGAGCGCCGTCGCCCAAGAAGACTTCGCCGGTGCGATGAGCGCGATGGCGAAATTGCGCCCCGCGGTCGATGCGTTCTTCGACAAAGTGAAGGTCAACGACGACGACAAGGCCGTGCGCGAAAATCGCTTGAAGCTGTTGAACGAGATCCGCGCAGCGACCCGCGCGGTGGCGGATTTCTCGAAAATTCAGGATTAGTTCGCGCCGTCGCTTCTCACAAGGCGCCGTCATCCTGAGGTGCGCGCCGGAGCACAGGCTCGCTCCGCTTCGCAAGCTCTCGTCGGCGCGCCTCGAAGGATGCGGCCGCGGGCGCACACGCGCCATCCAACGTACCTCGCCGGATGACGCGGTCGGGTCGGGCGCTGTCTGCGCGGCGCATCCTTCGAGACGCCCGGCTTCGCTCTTCGAGCTCCGCCTGGTTCCTCAGGATGACGCGTCATGTGGGGAGAGGGGCACAGCGGCAAGCCGGCTGATTGCGCATCACGCGCAGCCTGTCCACGTCATCCCCGCAGAAATATTCCGACACATCGCGAAATCTTTACGCGTCATTAACCATCGCCTGAAAAAGTCGCGGCGGCTAACGGTTTGTTAACCGCTGCGCTTTCGGAAGGCGGCCACCATGACGTCGGTCTACACCGGCTACAGCAATCCCTATGCCGGCTCGGCTTATTCCCGCGCTGCGGCAACGCAGCCCTCGCTCGCCAACACGCTGGCGACGATCGACGATTCCTCGACCGGCAGCAGCAGCTCCGCGACCAATCTGACGCTGTCGGACGCCGCCCGCGCGCAACTCGCCGGCAGCTCGTCGCAGCCGGATTTCACCGCGATCAGCAACGCGGCGCGGGCCACGCTCGACGGGCTGTACGCCGCGGCCAAGGTCAGCGGGCCGCTCGACGCCGACGGCAAGCTGACGATCGATCTGAGCTCGCTGGATCGCCGCTCTTTGTTTGCGATCGTCACCAATAATGGCGGCAAATTCAGCGCCGACGAGCAGAGCGCCGCCTCCGCCGCGCTCGGCAACCGTTTCGACGCGGCGGTGTCGCCGGCGGCGCAGACCAGCAAGCTCACCGGCGATTACGGCGCGATCTACAAGGCGGCGCTGGACTATCTCGACGCCGCAAGCCCGGAGGAGAAAGCCACCAACGGCTGGGCGGCGCAGCGCAACGCGGTGGCCAAGGGCGTGCAGGCGACGCAGGCCGATCCCTCGAAGCTGCCCTCCGGCATCAGCAACGATCCGGTCGCAGCTTACTTGGCGCAATATCCCGACGGCAGCACCACGACGACGCAGGATTTTTCCAGCGTGGCGAAATCGGTGCGCGCCACGCTCGACGCCCAGGCCAAGGCGGCAGCCTCGCTCGGCCGCGAATTGGTGTTTGATCCCGGCCGCAAGACCGGACAACTCGCCGATCTCTCCACGATCGACAATCGTTCGCTGTCGGCGATCGCGCTCAATCAGGATCAGCTGTTTTCCAAGCAGGAAAGTTTCGCCGCCAAGCAGGAGCTGGATTCCCGCAGCCGCGCCAGCATTCTGGCGGCGCTGAAGCAGAGCCAGAGCTCGGGCGATCCGACCCAGCTCAGCCTCGGCATCCTCAACGCCTATTCGGCGATGAGCAGCGAGGAGCGCCAGGCCACCAACTGGACCACCACGTTCCGCGACACCGCGGTGCAGAGCTACAAGTCGACCAGTTCGCTGCTGTCGATGCTGAAGGGCGGTTAGAGCCGCCTCGTCTTAGCTTGTGGCAAAGCTGGGGCAGCGCGCGTCCACACATGAAAAGCCCCGCCCGGCGGGGGGACGCGGGCGGGGCTCTCTGAGGTCGGTCGCAGCGTGCTGCGCCCGGCCCGTTCGGATTGTTGGAGCGAGAAAGCCGAAAGCGGTTTCGCGTCGCTACTCGATCACCTGAATCACCCGACGGGTGCGCGGCTCGACCAGCACGGTCTCGCCGTTGACCACGGTGTAGCGGTTGGTGGTGGCGCCAAAACTCTGCGGCACGTCATACATGATCACGCCGGTCTCAGGTAACACCGTGCCGACGGTGACGCGCTGCTGGATCGAGTAATCCGGCACCCGCTCGCGGACGATGTATTCACGAAACGCCGGGCGCTGGTCGAGCGCGATGCCCTCGCCGACCTCGGTCACCACGACGCTGTCGGAGGCCATGCCGGTGGTGACGGCGCTCTGGGCCTGGGCCGCCAGCGGGACGCACAGCCCGGCCAAGGCGGCGATGGCGATAATACGGTTTCGCATAGCTGATCTCCTTCGCAGGGATGCGAGTGCATCGCAATTTGCGCGATGCACCTGACCCCAATCCCTGCGGCGCGCTCCGGTTCCGAAAATCCTTGCGTCCGTGCGGCGGAATTTTCCTCCTCGTCGCGGCGTCGCGGCGCGCCGCAAACCCGCATGCGCGGGCGGGGCGGTGTTTCCGGGTTGCTAGGCGGGGGCGGCGCGGCCGGATAAGTTCGTTGCACCGATTCGACGTCAACAGATTCAGGAGAAAACCATGGTGATTACCAGCGCCCACATTCCGGCCATCGTTGCGCTCATCGCTGGTGTGCTGATTCTGGTGATGCCGCGGCTGCTCAATCTGGTGGTCGCGATCTATCTGATTTGCATAGGTCTTATCGGCCTCGGCGTGCTGCGCTGGTTCCACCTTTAGTCTGGAGCTGCGGCGGCGCGGCTTGCGTGGACTCGCCAAAACGTGGTGTATGGCGCCACCCCCTTCCAATTATGCGGACTGTTGAACGCCATGGCCAAAGCAGCTTCCAAGACGAAAAAAGCCGCCGCGAAATCAAAACCTTCCGCCAGCGCCCGAGCGAAGGCCCCGGTCCGCAAGGCGGTGGCGAAAACCCCGCCGAAAGCCGCAGCGAAGACGGTGGCAAAGCCGGCCAAGAAGCTCGCCGCCAAGCCGGTGAAAGCGCCCGCGAAGCCGCCGGTCAAGGCGGCGGCAAAGAAGCCCGCCGCCGATGCCTTCGCCAACAAATGGGTGTTCAGCTTCGGCGACGGCAAGGCTGAAGGCAACGCCAGCCTGCGCAATCTGTTGGGCGGCAAGGGCGCCAATCTCGCCGAGATGGCCAATCTCGGACTGCCGGTGCCTCCGGGCTTCACGATTCCGACCACGGTCTGCACCTATTTCTACGCCCACGACAAATCCTATCCGAAAGAGCTCGAAGGCCTGGTCGACAAGGCGCTCGCCACCGTCGGCAAGATCACCGGCAAGGGCTTCGGCGACGCCAAGAACCCGCTGCTGGTGTCGGTGCGCTCCGGCGGCCGCGCCTCGATGCCCGGCATGATGGATACCGTGCTCAATCTCGGGCTCAACGACGTCACCGTGGAAGCGCTCGCCACTCTGTCGGGTGATCGCCGCTTCGCCTATGACAGCTATCGCCGCTTCATCACCATGTATTCCGACGTGGTGCTCGGCTTCGATCATCATCACTTCGAGGAAATCCTCGACACCTACAAGGACGGCAAGGGCTACACGCTCGACACCGATCTCGACGGCGACGACTGGGTCGACCTGGTCGGCCAATACAAGGACGCGGTGGCGCGCGAGACCGGCAACGATTTCCCGCAGGACGCGCACGCGCAATTGTGGGGCGCGATCGGCGCGGTGTTCTCCTCATGGATGAACGCCCGCGCGGTGATCTATCGCAAGCTGCACGACATTCCGGAATCCTGGGGCACCGCGGTCAACGTCCAGGCGATGGTGTTCGGCAATATGGGCGAGACCTCGGCGACCGGCGTGGCGTTCACCCGCAACCCGTCGACCGGCGAGAGCAGCCTGTATGGCGAATTCCTGATCAACGCCCAGGGCGAGGACGTGGTGGCGGGGATCCGCACTCCGCAGGACATAACCGAATATGCCCGCAAGGCGTCGGGCTCCGACAAGCCGTCGATGGAAATCGCGATGCCGGAGGCGTTCAACGAACTGACCCGGATCTACACCCTGCTGGAGAAGCACTATCGCGACATGCAGGACATGGAGTTCACGGTCGAGCAGGGCAAATTGTGGATGCTGCAGACCCGCGGCGGCAAGCGCACCGCGCGCGCCGCGCTGCGGATCGCGGTCGAGCTCGCCAGCGAAGGCGTGATCAACCAGAAGGAAGCGGTGTCGCGGATCGATCCCGCCTCGCTCGATCAGTTGCTGCATCCGACCATCGACCCCAACGCCAAGCGCGACGTGATCGCCACCGGGCTGCCGGCGTCGCCGGGTGCGGCCTCCGGCGAGATCGTGTTCTCCTCGGATGAGGCGGCGAAGCTGCAGGCCGATGGCCGCAAGGTGATTCTGGTCCGCATCGAGACCAGCCCCGAGGACATCCACGGCATGCACGCCGCGGAAGGCATCCTCACCACCCGCGGCGGCATGACCTCGCACGCCGCGGTGGTGGCGCGCGGCATGGGCAAGCCCTGCGTCTCCGGCTGCGGCGCGATCCGCGTCGATTACGGCCGCGGTACCATGAGCATCGGCAGCCGCACCTTCAAGACCGGCGACGTCATCACCATCGACGGCGCGGTCGGCCAGGTGCTGGCCGGGCGGATGCCGATGATCGAGCCGGAACTGTCCGGCGAGTTCAACACGCTGATGGGCTGGGCCGATCAGGTGCGCAAGCTCGGGGTCCGGGTCAA
>NZ_DASWPE010000044.1:0-8814 GCF_036404135.1 Rhodopseudomonas sp.
ACATCAGATCGTCGCGCCCAGGAACTGCCAGTCTGGCTGCACAGATACAACTGGCATCGCCCCCACGGCGGCATAAAATCACAAACACCCATCAGCCGACTCGCTCTGTTCGGGGACAACCTGTTGAGGCTCCACATCTAGCCACCGCCGGCCAGTCGGTCGGCGAAATAAGCGATGGTCTTGCGATAGATCACCGCCCTGTTCCACTCGCGCATCGCCTCGAAATTCGCCGAGCCTTCCTGATACGATCCGCCGGCGCGCCAGCCCGCGGTCTTCAAGAGATTGGCGGTGGAGGCCAGCACGTCCGGCACGCTGTGGCGCAGGTCGACATGGCCGTTGCCGTCGAAATCGACGCCGTATTTGATATAGGACGACGGCAGAAACTGGGTCTGGCCGATCTCGCCGGCATAGGCGCCGATCATGTCGCGCAGCCCGAGATCGCCGCGCTGCACGATCTGCAGCGCCGCCAGCAATTCGCCCTGAAACAGCTCGGTGCGGCGGCAATCATGCGCCATCGTCGCCAGCACGCGAAACACCGGCAGCTTGCCCATGTCGCCGGCGCCGTAATCGGTCTCCAGCCCCCAGATCGCCACCAGGATCTGCGGCGGCACCCCGAACTGCCGCTCGATCCGCGACAACAGCGAGGCATGGCGGATCATCATCGCCTGCCCGGTCTTGATCCGGCCCGGGCCGACCCTCGTCGAGACGTATTGCTCGAAGCTCTTGTTGAAGGTGCCACGCTGGCGGCGGTCGAACGACAGCACCGCCTGATCCTCGGTGACGCCGCCCAGCGCCTGGGAAATCACGCTTTGCGAAATCCCCTGCGCCGCCGCCTCGCGCGAGATGCTGGCGACGAAGCTCTGGAAATCGCCGCCGCAGGACGCCGCCCGAGCCGGAGCTGCCGCGCCGAGCGCCAGCAGCAAAATTGCAAGACCTAGCCTGATCATATGAAACCGTTCCCCTGACGAGAGATTATGAACATGATGGTTGACAGACCGGCTGCCTCGCCGCCCGCGGCATGCGGGCCGGCGACGGCGGCAAAAAGTTGCGTCGCAGAGCGGATTTTGAATCAAAAGCACTTAACAGATTAGCGGCCTGTGCGCGGATTTGGTTCAGAAGCGGTGTGGAGCGAGGCAGGATACCAGTCGAGACCGTCGAGCGCGAAGGCGCTCGAGCGAGCCCACTTTAGCATAGTGTGCGTGGTGGAAATGGGACGGCTGCCTTACGCAGGCGTCATGGCCGCCGGTGGCGGCGAAAGGAAGGCGTGCGATGCGCGACGACCGGCAGACCCCGGAACGATGGTTTGCGACGCTGCGGCAACCGCTGTTTCGGCTGTTGGCGATCAACCTTGCGGCCGGCGCGGTGGTCGCCGCGCTGTTGACCGGCGGCCTATTGCTGCTCAACCCCGGCCGGCTGCGCGAACTGATCTTCGCCGACGCCTCGCCCTGGACCGCGCTCGGCCTGTTGCTGTTCGGCTTCGTCGTCACCTTCGGCTCGGCGGCGATGGGCACCGCGATCATGGCGATGGGCCAGGATCTCGGCGGTCCGCACCGCGGCCCCGGCGGCGGCCACCGCAAGCCGGCGCGGCGGCTGCCGATCCCGGTGCGCGCCACCTCGCCGTCGGGCGCCGGCGGCCAGCGCCAGGGCTGATGGGAGCTGATGGGATCGGCGCCGCCGCTGAAACTATCCAGCGACAGCGCCCGTTGCGTATTTACGCCGCCAGCATGTCGCGCAAATCCTGCGCCGGCGAGGTGATCAGCTTGAGGCCGAACTGCTGGTTAAGGATGCCGACCAAGTTGGGCGTGAGGAAGCCCGGCGCGGTGGGGCCGACGCGGATGTCCTTGATGCCGAGCGCCAGCAGTGTCAGCAGGATCACGATCGCCTTCTGCTCGAACCACGACAGCACCAGCGACAGCGGCAATTCGTTGACGCCGCAGCCGAACGCCTCAGCCAAGGCCAGCGCCAGCTGGATCGCCGAATAGGCGTCGTTGCACTGGCCGACGTCGAGCAGCCGCGGAATGCCGTTGATGTCGCCGAACTCCAGCGCATTGAAGCGGAATTTGCCGCAGGCCAGCGTCAGGATCACACTGTCCTGCGGCACCGACTGCGCGAGTTCGGCGTAGTAGGAGCGCTCCGCCTTGTCGCCGTCGCAGCCGCCGATCAGGAAGAAGTGCTTGATGGCGCCGGCCTTGACCTGATCGATCACCGCGGGCGCGGCCTGCATCAAGGCATTGCGGGCAAAGCCGGTGGTGGTGAAATGCGCAGGCTCGTCGGCGGCGAAGCCAGGCAACGCCAGCGCCTTGTCGATCGCCACCGAGAAGTCGCTGCCCTCGATGTGCTGCACGCCGGGCCAGCCGACGATCGAACGGGTGTAGATGCGGTCGCCGTACTGCCCGACATTGGGATCGATCAGGCAGTTCGAGGTCATCACGATGGCGCCGGGGAACGCGGCGAACTCGCGCTGCTGATTCTGCCAGGCCGTGCCGTAATTGCCGACCAGATGCGGATACCTCTTGAGCGCCGGATAGGCGTGGGCCGGCAGCATCTCGCCATTGGTGTAGACGTTGATGCCCTTGCCTTCGGTTTGCCGCAAGATCAGTTCGAGATCGTGCATGTCGTGGCCGGACACCAGAATCGCCTTGCCCTTCAACGGCTTCATGTTGACCCGGGTCGGCTCGGGATGGCCGAAGGTCTGCGTGCCGCCGGCATCCAGCATTTCCATGATGCGATAGTTCAAATGTCCGATATCCATCGCGCATTTGAACAGGCTGTCGATGTCGCCGGGGTCTTCGCCGAGGAACGCCATGACATCGTGGAAGCGCGCATATACCTCGACGTCGGTCTGGCCCAGCACGCGGGCGTGTTCGAGATAGGCCGCAGCACCCTTCAGGCCGTAAAGGCACAACAGCCGCAAGCCCAGCGCATCCTCGCCGATCGAGGCCTTGTCGGCGTTCAGCGCGACCCGGCCGGCCTGCTGCAGCAGCGCCGCGCGATCGTCGGGCAGTTCATAATCGGCGGCGAGCGGCAACAGCTGCGGCGTCACGCCCTGCGCGGCGCAGGCTGCGAGATAGCGCGTCCGCAAGCGGTCACGCAACGCCACCGCGCGCTGGCTGAACTCGATGATCCGCGCGGCGTCGAAATTGACGTTGGTCAACGTCGCGAAGAAACCCTGCGGCACATAGCCGTCGACCTCGGCGTCGACGATGCCGACGCTGCGCGCCGCCTTGGCGTACATCGACACGCCCTGCAGCAGCCGCACCAGCATGTCCTGCAGATCGGAGATCTCGGCGGTCTTGCCGCACATCCCGCGCTGATAGCTGCAGCCATTGCCTTTCGGCGCGCGAATGGTGTGTTCACATTGGATACAAAACATCGGGCATTCCATTGGGATGCGGGTGACTGCGACAAACGCAATCGCGCCGGAGGTGTGAGATGGCTTTGCGGGCCGAACGGGGTATGCGGAGGCGCTTATAGGCGCCGCGCTCACCAGCTCTTTGTGCTGCAACAACCTCAGCGGCGAGAGCGCGGCGGGCGCGGCGCGAGGGCACGTCGCCGTCATCCTGAGGTGCGAGCCAAAACGACGGCAGCGCTCAACCAAAAGTCAGCGCAGGCGAGCCTCGAAGGATGCGGCTGCGAGACGCGCGGCCCGCCAAAACCTCGCAGCCCATCCTTCGAGACAACCGTCTTCGCCCTTCGGGCTGCGCCGGGTTCCTCAGAATGACGGTGAGCTTGTGGTCGACGCCGAGGTGGCCGCCAACCGCCGCGCTCACGGAAAGAACACCGCCAGCCACACCGTCGGCGGCTCGGCCTGGGTCGACTCGACGCGGTGGCGGGCGTGGGCGGGAATTTCCACCAGGCTGCCGGGGCGCAGCGCGATCAGCCGATCATCGGCCTCGAAGCGCAGCGTCGCCGCCCCGGCCAACAGCACCACGACTTCGGTCTCGGCCTGGTCGTACCAGAACCCCGGCGGACTCGCCTGCCCGGTCGAGACGATGCGCTCGAAGCGGACCTCGCCGCGCGACAGCAACGTCTCCAGGGTCTCATCCGGCCCCGGCGGCGGCAATTGCGCGAGCAGCTCTGTCACGATCATCCGTGCGCTCCTGGTTGCCTCTGCGGAGAAGCTGTTAGCACAGGGTGAGCGCCGGTGCAGGTCACGCGCTCGCCAAGGGCGAGCGGCGCGACCTTGGCCCGCCGCTACGGCGCCTTCTGCCCGACGGTTTGGCCGTCGGGCGCGACGCTGGCCGCGGAAAAATGCGCCAGATAATGCGCCAGCGCCGAAATCTCCACTTCGCTGAGCGAATAGGCGACGTCGGCCATCGCCGCCATGCCACCGCCGGAGCGCTGGCCGGATTTGAACTCGTTGAGCGCCTTGATCAGATATTCCTCGCGCTGCCCGGCGATCCGCGCGGTGGCCTTCACCCCGGCAAAGCTGTCGGTATGGCAGGAGCCGCAGCGCCGCCCTGCCGCTGCCTCCGCGCCCTTGCGCGACAACTCCGGATCGGCGTCGGCGCCGCGCGGGCGCATCGGCGGCAGCGAGGCGTAGTAGGCGCCGAGATTGCGGATGTCCTCGTTGGAGAGCGCCTCGACGATCGGCCGCATCAGGGCGTTCTGCCTTGTGCCGCTGCGAAAGAAGATCAATTGCCATTGCACGAACAGGTCTGGCTGCCCGGCCAGCGACGGGGTGTATTCGACGCTGGAAATGCCGGCCTCGCCGTGGCAGCCGACGCAGAGTTCGGCTTTCTCGCGGCCGGCGGCGAGATCGGCGGCGTGCAGCGGGATGGTTTCGCCGACCATGCCGAGCGCGAGCAGCAGGCAGGCGATGGCGGCACGGCAAGTCATGAGTGGCCTTTTGTTGTTGTTTGCGATCAGTGTTGAATGACACCCGTGCCTGGGGACCCCCACCCCGGCCTCCACGCCACCGACGATGCGATGCATCGTCGGCCGCGTTCGGCCGCCCCTCCCCGCAAGGGGGAGGGAGTCCGCGACGCCGTGCCTAGAGCTATTCCGGTTCTGATAGAATCAGAACCGGAGCTCAAGATTCTTGTTTTGACGCTTCTTCTTCACGCGAACCGGGATCCACTTCGCTTGAAAATGCTATAGCAAGGCGCCACCATTCGTGAGCGACTTGTTAGCCCTTACTTACTTGCTGTAGCTGATGCGGTAGATCGCCCCGGCCCAGTAGTCGGCCACCAGCAGCGCGCCGTCCTTGGCCAGCACGATATCGGCGGGGCGGCCGAGATAGCCCTGGTCGCCCTCGATCCAGCCGCTGGCGAAATCCTCCTGCTTGGCGTTCTTGCCATCGGGATCGACGATCACCCGCTTGATCAGCGCGCCCTGATATTTATGCCTGTTCCAGGAGCCGTGCTCGGCGATGAAGATGTTGTTCTGATACTCGGCGGGGAATTGCGCGCCGGTGTAGAACTTCATGCCGAGCGGCGCGACATGGGCGCCGAGCTTCAGCACCGGCGGGGTAAACTCCGAGCACTGATGCCCCATGGCGAATTTCGGATCCGGCATGTCGCCCTGGTGGCAATAGGGATAGCCGAAATGCTCGCCGAGCTTCGACACCATGTTGAGCTTGTCGCTCGGCAGGTCGTCGGAGATCCAGTCGCGGGCGTTTTCGGTGAACCAATATTTGCCGCTGCGCGGATCGACGTCGCCGCCGACCGAATTGCGCACCCCGAGCGCCACCAGTTCGGCATTGCCGGTCTTCGGATCGACCCTGCGGATCTGCGACACCGAGGTCGGCGGCAGCCCGATGTTGAAGGGCGGGCCGAACGGCACGTAGAACCAGCCGTCCTTGTCGGGCGCGAGATATTTCCAGCCATGGGCGACGTAGGACGGCATGTCGTCATACACCACCTTGCCCTCGCCGAGATGATCGAGATTGGCCTCGGCGTTGTCGTAACGGATCAGCCTGTCGATATCGATCACGTAGAGCGCGCCGTCGCGGAACGCGATGCCGGTCGGCATCTTCAGCCCCTTGATAATGGTCTTGACCTCGCGCGTCTCGCCGCCGCTGATCGCGTAGACGTTGCCGAGCCCGAACGAGCCCACGAACAGCGTGCCGTTGTCGCCCCAGGCCATCTGCCGCGCCGCCAGCACGCCGGAGGCATAGACCTCGATCTTGAAGCCGGGCGGCAGTTTTATCTTCTTGAGGGTGGCAGCGAGTTCGGCCTCCGAGGCGCCGGTCGGCGGCCCGGCCGGCGGCGCCAGCCCTTTCTGCGCTTCGGTTTCGTCGCCGAGGAACCAGTCGTCCGGCGGATGGGTCCAGAATTCCTTGCTGCCGGATTGATAGCTTTTCAGCTTGTCCTGCGCCTGCGCCTCGCCCGCGGCCAGGATGGCGAGCAGGCCCGCGCACGCCAAAACCGATCGACTGAAGACCGATGCCATTGCGTCCTCCCTAATGCAGCCGTGGCGGCCGCGTATCTTTTTGACGTTCGTTCGAACGTGATGATTGGCCGGCCGGAGCCGACCGCCAAAGCTACCACATCTTTCGCGGCTGAGAAGCGCGCCGCCTGCCGCGCCGCAGCACGCCGCGGCGCGCGGGCATTTTCCGCGCCGCGGTCTGCCGGCGCTCGGGAGCGCCGAGATCCCCTGTTCAAAGCTGCGGAAAATTGCCACAACATGCGCGGCGGCTTGTTGCGGTGCGGAGGCGAGATGAAGCGCTATTTGATTTTCGCGTTGATTGGCCCGTCGCTCGGCGGCTTCCTGCTGCTGATCGCGACCACGGTGATGTCGGGCTATTGGGACAAGACCTCGATCGCCGAAATCGGCAAGCTGTTCGTCATCGTGTTTTCGACGCTGCAATACAGCTACCTGTTCGGGCTGTTGCCGTCGCTGATGATGGCGGCGATCGACGACATCCTGGCGCATGTCAAGGGGCTGCAGCTGCCGCTGCGCATGCTGTTGTGCGGCGCGCTGGCGTTCGTCGCCACCGCGCTGATGTATGGCGGGCGCGGCGCCGATAGCGGCGTCAAGCAGTTCATTCTGTATGGGCTGGTCGGCCTGGTGCCGACGCTGCTGAATTCGTACCTCTCGCGCAACGTCACGCCGAAGGAAGCCGTGAGTGCCTGAGCGGGCGCTGCTCCGGCAACGCGTGCGGCTGGCGCAATCTGATGAGGCGGCGCGGCTGGCGGAGCTGGTTGCGGCGGCCTTCGCCGAGGTGGCAGCGCGGCTCGGGCTGACGCGCGAGAATTGCCCGTCGCATCCCTCCTTCGCGGACGAAGCCGCGATCCGCCGCAGTCTTTCCTACGGCACGGTGTTTCTGCGGATACCCGAGGACGGCGCGCCCAGCGGCTGCGTCGGGGTGCGCCGGCCGAAAGATGGCATCTGCGCGCTGGAAAAACTGGCGGTGCTGCCGGCCGCACGCCGCCACGGCACAGGCCGCGCACTGGTCGAAGCGGCCGCGATGGTGGCCGTCGACTGGCGGGCCACCGAGCTCGAGGCCAGCATCATCGCCTCCGAGCACGACCTGGCGCGATGGTACGATGGCCTCGGCTTCGTGCCGCTACGCACCGCGCGGTTTCCGCAACTGCCGTTCGAGGTGATGGTGTTGCGGACGGGGGTGGGTCTGGGCTCATTGAAGCCTGACTCGACATACCGCGAATCCGATTAGCACTTTAACGCTCAACACGTCATGGCCGCGCTCGTCGCGGCCATCCACGCCCCCAAACGTGGCGTTGCCGCTGTCCTGCCGAGATGGGTTTCGCAAAGAGCTCACCCCATCCTACGGACCACACGCTGCTGAAGATGGGGAGGGAAAAGAAAGCCGGCGCGAGGATACGCAAGGTTTTCGATCATGTCTCGCGCTGCTCGCGGCTGTGGAAGACGCGCAGGATGACAACGCCATTGTCGTCATAGGCATAACGAAGGATGTAGGTCGCGCCCATGACCGCAAGGCTCAGCTCGCGGAAAGCGCTACTGCGGATCGGGCGACCCAATTCCGGATAGTCGCCGATGATTTCCGCGCGCCTCAGGATTTCCCGGCCGATGCGCCGGGCCAACGCGGGATGCCGGTCCTGAAGGAAAACCGCGAAGCGGTTGAGGTCGGCGAGCGCTTGCATCGACCATGTGAGCTTCATGGCGCGCGATGCGTTATTTCATCGGAAATGGCTTGAAGTCCGGCGTGCCCCAGGTTTCCAGCCAGCGCGCGACCTGATCGTGGGGGACCGTTGCCTGTTCGCCGGATTGAATCGCCGCCCATTGGCGGTCGAGTTCGGCGAGGTCTGCGGCGGAGATCTCGACAGGGGTTTCGGAAAGGGCCGTCAGGCCCGCGACCAATTCGGCGACGGATATGCCCTGCGCATCGGCGCGTTCGCGAAGACGGGTGGCGGTCGCCTCGTCGACCTCGATCAGGTGCCGCTTTGATGCCATCGGCGCTGCCTCGGCGTCATCACCCGTGGAAGGTGGGCACGGCGCAACTGCGCCTTTGCCCACCCTACGATCTACGATCTTTAGTTATCCAATACGCCCGCATCCGCCTTCGCCAAACGGCGGCGGCGGACGAGGCTTGCCTCAGTTGTCGAGGAAGCTCCGCAGTTTCCTCGACCGCGACGGATGCTTCAGCTTGCGCAGCGCCTTGGCTTCGATCTGCCGGATGCGTTCGCGGGTCACCGAGAACTGCTGGCCGACTTCTTCCAGCGTATGGTCGGTGTTCATGCCGATTCCGAACCGCATGCGCAGCACGCGTTCTTCGCGCGGCGTCAGCGACGCCAAGACGCGCGTGGTGGTCTCGCGCAAGTTGCTTTGAATCGCGGCGTCGATCGGCAGGATCGCGTTCTTGTCCTCGATGAAATCGCCGAGATGCGAATC
>NZ_DASWPE010000045.1:0-12676 GCF_036404135.1 Rhodopseudomonas sp.
CAGCTTGCTCTGCCTCGCGTAGGTTCTGCACTCTTCTGCGGTGATCATGCGACCTGCCTCAAGAAGAAGGCGGGGAGCAAAGACGCTCTCCAGTCACCGAAAAATGCCCAGGGCGAGCGATGATTCGTTCACACTAGGCTCACAATGTCGCGGAAGCCAGCAAATACGACCGCCACAACCAAGAGCGTCGACGGTGGATCCCGTTCTGTCGGCCGCGCGTTGGCCAGACGCGCTGCACTGCGGCATGTCGTCGTGCCGCTACCGTAGACATTGTTGCAGCACGTTAACCGGCCTCCATTGCACGGCGTGACGGGGCTGCAGGTGCTGGATGGGGCTGCAGGTGCTGGACCTGCACCGCGTACCGTCCGCCGGTCTGCATCTAATAATCCGAACGCCGTTCTTGCGAGCGCAGGTTACGCGGGCTTCCTGAGAGCATCGATGTAGTGAAAATCGTGAGCTGAAGTCGACGGTGCCTCCCAGCAGGCTCGCATTGTCGTACTGAATTCTGAACCGATGGCTTGATCATAGGCGATCGGCGAACGGCAGCTTCTGACGCGCGATCCCCCTGCAGTGAAAATAGCAAGGGGATCGGTTGGACTATTGTGCGATGTTTGCCGCTTGACGTTTGCACCTTGGGTGCCGACCGAGACGCTGCCGGCATTGACGCCGCCGCTCCCGACGCCGACACTTCCAATACTTGCACCAAGGCTGCCGGCGCTGACCTGCTCCGCCGATGCCGACGCCGCCGGTGCCTCCGACACCCACTCCAACGCTGCCGACCCCCACGCTGACGCCGCCCAGCTGCACGCCCTTATGCCCAGGTCGTGGGCGAATATGTTAGCATAGCGGCGCTGAGAAGTAGCGCGGATCGGATTGAGCGCAGGTCAGGTAGCATGGCATTTTTCCTAGGTTTGGATTGCCCGTTTGAGAGCTCACACAACCAAGAAGAAGGAGTTCCTGCTAAGATCTATTTATACGGAAGTTAACTAAACCTAGTAATCTATGTATTAACAGATACGCCCTTAGTTTCCTTACATTTGCCATCGACGTCGGTTGTTCGTCATCGAGATGAATTCTTGAAAAAATTGTTGCGAAACTCCGCGGCTGGAACTGGCTTGCCAAAAAGATAACCTTGGGATTCCGCACATTTGTTGCGGATCAGGAACTTCCGCTGTGCCTCGGTCTCGACTCCTTCGGCTATCACTTCGAGCCCAAAGCTGTTGCCGAGATACACAATAGCCTTCACAATTGCGGCGTCCTCCGGGTCGCCATTGACGTCGCGAATGAAAGAGCGGTCGATCTTCAGGCGGGTGACCGGAAAACGCTTCAGCAGGCTCAAAGACGCGAAGCCGGTGCCGTAGTCATCGAATGCTAGCCCCACGCCGAGCGTGCGAAGATCCAGCAGCAACCGCAGCGTGCTGCTGTCATCGCGCAACAGCACGTTCTCGACCAGTTCGAGTTCGAGCGCTGTGGGCGGCAGCGCATGATCGGCCAGAGCGCTCTTGACCACGGTGAGCAGCCGGCCGGAGCGAAATTGCGCCTCGAATAGATTTACGCCGATTCGAAAGCCGGGAAACATGGTTCGCCATTCGGTGGCCTGCTTGCAAGCGGTCCGCAGCACCCATTCGCCGACGCTTGCCGCCGACGGCTTTTGACTGAGGACATCAATAAACGCGGCCGGCGACAACAGGCCTCGCTCGGGGTGATGCCACCGTATCAGCGCTTCGGCGCCGGTGAGCTCGCCAGTCCGGGTCGCCACTTGCGGCTGATAGAACAGCTCGAACTCATGGTTTTCATGAGCCAGGCGCAGTTCTCTCTCGAACGTGCGACGTGCGACCGCAACCTCGCGGAAGGACGGCACGAAGAATTCGAAGCGGCCTCTGCCGGCAGACTTTGCCTTGTAGAGCGCCAGATCCGCCGCGCCCAGTAGTTCCTCTGGGTTGGAGCCGTGGAGCGGCGCCAGCGCCGCGCCAATGCTGACGCCGACCTCGATCCGCTGGCCGACGAACTCGTAGGGCTCGCCGATGGCGGCAACCAGATGTTCCGCGGCGCGGCCGACCTCACGGGCATCGTTGCCGGCGAGCAAGGCGACGAATTCATCGCCGCCGAGGCGGCCGACCATGATTGCCGTTTCGCAGTTTGACGAAAGGCGGTCCGCAACGGTCTTTAACACCGCGTCGCCCGCAGAGTGGCCGAGCGTGTCGTTGATCTCCTTGAACCCGTCGAGATCGAGCAACAGCACGCTGACGGGACGCTCTGCCGCGAGAGCCTCGGCGAGACGCGCGCGCCACACGGCGCGATTAGGCAATTCCGTCAGCGTGTCCAACGAGGCCAGCCGAAATAACCGATCTTCGTTCTGACGCCGCTCGGTGATGTCGCGCACGATCGCGCCGACGCTGGTGGTGTTGCCCTCTTCCCAGGTTGAGAGAGAAAATTCCGCGGGAAATTCACTGCCGTCCTTGCGCAGGCCAGACAGTTCGACCGTCTTGTCCGCAAGTTCCATCGGTTCGCCACGTGCAAGACGGGCACGCTCGGCTTGGTAAACCGGGCGCCAGCTGGCCGGCACAATGATCTCGGTCGACTGACCGCATATCTCCTGGTTGGAATAGCCGAACAGCGTTTCAGCCGATCGGTTCCAGAACGTGATCTCGCCCTCAGCGTTGGCACAAATGATTGCATCCGGCGAAGTGGCGGCAATTCGCTCGAAACGAGTCTGACTGATGGTCCGGGCGTAATCAAGCCGCCGCAACTCCATGCGATCCATAACCAAGAAGGCCAGATCGGCCAGGTTCCTTCGGTCTTCGGCGTTAAAATCGTCCCGCGGTTCGCTGTCGATCAGGCATACCGTGCCGAGTTTCTTTCCATCCGGCGTTGCCAGCGGCTGTCCCGCGTAGAAACGAATGAAGGGCGGCCCAAGCACCAGCGGATTAGAAGAGAAGCGTGAATCGCGGGTGGCGTCCAATACGACCAGGACTTCATCCTGCAGGATCGCATGGGCACAAAACGAGACGTCGCGACTGGTCTCGCAAACATCAAGGCCGACGTGAGCCTTGAAGAACTGACGGTCTGCTTCCAACAGCGAGATCAGAACGATTGGAACCTGGAACAGACGAGAAGCCAGCCCGGCCAACCGGTCGAACTCTTCTTCTGGCGGTGTATCCATGAGGTGATACTCCGCGAGCGCCTTGAGGCGCTCCCGTTCTTCAATCGTAGAATTCATCGGGCGGAAAGACATAGAGGAATTCTGCCGTGAGAATTATTAAGATTCCGGGACCAGCGCCGATCCGGATCCATTCGCAGCACCTCTCGGCCTTTCATGTGCCGGAGCGAAAATTGTGATCGCCGGTGGAATCGCGAACTGAGGTAGTCACGCGACCGCTGCCGATGAAAACAGCGGCGACAGGGTACCAAGAAAGCTCGCCGCTTGGTTTGACCCGGCGTCCGTTCGGGCGCACAGATAGGCTTTGCTGGGCGGCAATCGTGGAAGATAGTACTCCTTCGCCTCCACCAGATCGGGCGGGATCAGCCGCCGGGGAATCACGGTCAGTCCTATTCCCGCTTCTGCGGCCGCCAATTGCGCGTGATGATCGGGACTGTTGAAGGCGATCCGATAGGGCGCGCCGCTTTTGGTCAATGCCGCCACCATCAGCTGTTCGCCAGGCCAGGTCAGCAGTGGTATCGGCAGGCCGTGGCTGAGCACGAAGCGGGGGGACCTGACCCAGACGAATTGCTCCTCCCACTGTTTGACGACCAAGGTTGCAATGTCGGCGTCGGACTCGTGCTCGCCGAGAAAACACCCGATATCGATATAGCGCTCAAGCAGACCTTCGCAGATTTCCGCGGAACTTCCGGCATGGATCACGACATTGGCGAGCGTCTCCAGACTCTGATTGCGAAGCAACTCACGGACGAACAGGGTGTTGATGCCGAGCCGGATTGGCTGTGGACCGCCGACCGCGCCGCCGAGCCGAACCATTTGATCGTTCGCCTCGACCATCCGATGCGCCTGGTTGAGGACGAGCTTACCGAGTTGGGTTGGGGTGGCGCCGCTTGGACCTCGGGTGAAGAGGGAGCCGCCGAGTAGGCTTTGAATTCGCTTGATCTGCGAACTGACCGCCGGCTGACTGAGGCTGAGCATCTCGCCGGCCTTGGAAAAACTACCGGCCTCGGAGACCGCGATGACAGTTCGTGCAATTTCAATTGGAACGTTGAGGTGGCGGTGGCGGCTATGCACGAATCTCTCCTGATAGGTCATTCGAAATTACGGGGCGATGCCAGTCGCGTTGTTGCGTCACTCAGCATGATAACTGCGTCGATAACAGTCTGCGAGTCAGTAACCTAGGGAAATAGCAAGGATACGTCGGTCCAGCAACAAATGGCGTTGCCGGTTGCTGCGTGTGTCCGATAGCGAGCGATCAAATCGTTGCTTCGTTTACTTCAATCATTCAAATACAACAGATAGATAGCGCCGTATTTAATCTCGCAACTATATCGTTGGTCCATTCTCTGGTAGAAGTACGAGGCAGTTAGTTTGACGAGAAATACTGACAATTGCGTGTCACGTCGCTGGTGAATGCGCCCTTTTGTTGTAAATGAAGACCACGTAGTTATACGTGGCGATGAACTCGATCGCGCCGATCTCAACCCGCCCATCGGTTGCGCGGCAACAATTGCGTCAGTCCGCTCGGCGCGACGGTGGTATGGTCGTCGCGCTAATCGCCAACCATAACGCGTGATTATCGCCTCATCAAATCTAATCGTTGTCAATTCTCGGATGGCGGCAAAGCTGATGCTGCGAAAATCATCGAGCGATTCTTAACTGTGCTTTGAGATTCTATTGAGGTCCAGCACGACACTACGTCGCTTCTGGTTGCCGATCGAATGTCGCCGTCGGTGAGCGAGTGCAGCATCTATTTCGAGCAGATCAACTCGGGTGTGGGACATCTAATGTTTGGCCGCCGCAGCAATCGCACTCAAGCAGACGCCCTCGCACGAGCGCCAAATCACAGGCGATCATCGAATTCGCGACGTACGGAACCATCGTCACCCCCAAAGGCAATTTTCTTAAGGTGTTCAGATACTCGCCTGAACGGCGTGTCGAGCGACGTCGTCGGCGCGCTGAAGGTCTGGCAGGCGATCGAGCACGTCAACGAATATGTGACGAGGACCGCCGCCGCGGCGGACGAACAGACCGTCGTCACTGGCGACACGTCGACCGAAATGCAGTGTGCGGTGGCGGAATTGGTGTGAACGCAGCGATTCGAACAAGAGGCCGACGGCACGACGGGATCGCTGCGATCGCGTAAGAAGTCATCGTTAGTCAGGAGCAAAAATATGCGTGACGATCGAATTTGGCTGGTATTGATCTGTTCGTTGATAGCGACATCGGCTTACGGTGAGGTTGCTCCTGACGGTGCCGTGGACGGCGGTCGCGACATGGGGCGAGGTGAGTTCGGGACGCTGCAGTCGCCTCGGCAGCGCCCGACGGCGATGCCGAGCGCGCCGAGCATCGGCGAGGCGCCGCGGCCTAGCGCTCCGCCGGCCCCGGCGGTGGCGGCGCAGGGTGTTCCTATCGCCGGGGGCGTGCTCTACACCGGCGTCACCGCGGCCACGTTCTACGACGATAACGTGTTTGCTTCGCATGGCAGCCGATTCTCGGATGTCGTCTTCGTGCTCCGGCCGGAATTCGCATGGGCCACTCAAGGCGCGAACTACACGATCGGCAGCGACGGGTTCGTCGAATCCCGCAAGAATGTGAAATTCGACTCCGAGGATCAGTTCAACGGCGGCGCGGGGGTCAATTTCACCGTGGCGCCCGACAGCGATACTCAGGTCGTCGGCAACGGCCGCTATATTCGCGCCCATCTTGAACGCGGCTCGTCGGATACGATCGGCCCGGGCGGCGTGCTGCTGAGCACCACCTTCAACGCTCCGGTGGAATATGATCAGGGCATCGCGGCGGTCGCGCTCAACAAGCGCAACGGCCGCTGGTGGGGTTCGCTCGGCGTTGCCGGCGTCATGGTGGATTACGCCAATGCCAAGACCGGCCCCTTCACCATCGATTTCGGTTACAATGATGGCGGCATCGGGGTGGCCAATGGTCGGGTCGGCTATGTGATTATGCCGCAGACCAGCCTGTTCGTCGAGGCCGCCGGCAACATCCGGAATTGGCGGGTCGATGCGTTCGATTCGACCGGCTATCGCCTGGTCGGCGGCTTGCTGTTCGAGCAGGGGCCGGGCGCTCGTCTTCGAGGCGAGGCTTGGGCCGGCTATATGGGGCAGCAATATAACGGCATCAGCTTCCAGACGGTCTCGAGCTGGACCTATGGCGCCACTTTGGGTTTCGCCTTCACCGATCAACTCGGCGGCGTCATCGAAGGCAAGCGCGAGGCTAAGGAGGCCGCGCTCAGCCTGGCGGCCATCGCGCCTGGGGTCGCCGGAGCGAGTTCGGAGACCTGCGCGATCCCCGGCGGCGCGACTTGCGTCAGCGTGATCGGTTCGTCGGTCGGCGGCCGCCTGGAATATCGAATCCTGCCGAATCTGATCGTCGGCGGCGGCGCTTCGTTCACGGTCGATGAATATCTCGGTGAGCGCGCCGGCAACCGCGTCGATCGTACGCTGAGCCCGATGGCGTCGATCAAGTTCCTGCCGTACGAGCGACTGATTCTCGGTTTCGACTATCGCCGGGTGATGTTCGATCCGAGCGGTGGGCAGGTCACCGGCGTCAGCGCGGTCTCCTACTTCCGCGACGTCTATCTCGTTTCGATGAATGGAAAATTCTGATGCGCCATTTGATCCGGAGCATCGCGGGAGTTGTGGTGACCGGGCTGTGCCTGTTCGCGCCGGCGTCGCAACACGCCGACGCTGCGACCTCGACCACGACGTTCAACGTGCAGATCACCATCACCAATGGCTGCACCATCTCGTCGGCGACCGCGATGAATTTCGGCTCCGTCGGCGTCATCAGCGTGCTCGGCGTCTCTGCCACCAGCACCATCACCGTGGTCTGCACTCTGCTGGCGCCCTACAATATCGGCCTCGACAAGGGCATCGGCGCCGGTGCCTCGCTTGCTACCAGGCTGATGACCAGCGCCGCCAGCAACACGGTGTCCTATTCACTTTACTCTGATTTGACCCATCTGTTGATGTGGGGGGATGTGATCGCCACCAATACGCTCGCCAGCGTCGGTCTCGGCGTCGGCCAGCCTTTCATCGTTTACGGTTTCGTCCCGTCGCAGACCACGCCGCCGGCGGGTGTCTACAATGATACGGTCACGGTCACCGTCACTTTTTGAGAAGGGCAGGACATGCGCGTCATTCGTTATGCAATCGCCCTGCTTGCGGCGGCGACGTCGGTTGCCGAGGCCAGTTCGCTGCGGGTGTCGCCGATTTTGCTCGACGTGTCGGCACCGGGTGCTTCGACCATGCTGACGCTGCACAACGATGGAGCCGAGCGGGTCAATGTTCAGATCCGGGTGTTCCGTTGGACCGGAACCAAAGGCGACCCGATTCTGGAGCCGACCGACAGCGTCGTCGTCAGTCCGCCCGCCGCGGCGCTTGCTGCCGGGACGGACTACGTCGTCCGCGTCGTCCGGGTCAGCAAGCAGCCGGTGGTCGACGAGGAGAGCTATCGGATCTTGGTCGACGAGATTCCCGAGGCCGGGCGGGGGCAGGCCAGTTCGGTCCGCTTCGCGCTGCGCTATTCGATTCCGGTGTTCTTCGCCGCCGCCAATGCCGAGCCGGCCAAGATCAAATGGAGCATCCAGGAAAAGGGCGTCTCCGCGGTGCTCACCGCCACCAACGCCGGGGGCCGGCGGGTGCGGATCGCCAATCTCAAACTGACCGACGGCCTTGGTGAAGTCGTGCTGAAGCAACCGGGTCTGGTGGGCTATGCGCTCGGCAGATCTGCGACGGGCTGGACGTTACCCGTGTCGCTCCCTGCGGCGCGACGGGGGCCGGTGCGATTGCTGGCCGATAGTGAGACCGGAGTCATCGATGCCGCGGTCGTCGTTCAGCCGGCGCGCTAGGCTGGCTTTCGGCGCAATGATGATTTGCGCCTGGCCGGCGCTGGCGAACGCGCAGGCGGCGCCGGCCGATCTGCCATTGTATCTTGAGGTCTACATCAACGGTCAGCCGACCGGGCTGATCGCCAATTTCGTCCAACGCCCGAAGGAGCGGCTCGCGATCAAGACCACCGAGCTCGAGGAGCTGCGGATCAGATCGGAGCGATTCCCGATCGAGTCCGACGGGACGGTCTATTTGGATCGCTGTCCGGACCTCAGCTACCGCTACGATCAGGCCCGCCAGGTGGTGCGGATCGAGATCACCGATCAGGGACGCTTGCCGTTCATGGTCGAAACCAAGCCGCGGTCGGAAGCTGCGCCGGTCGGCGAGCAGGCCTCCGGCGCTGTGATGAACTATACGCTGGTCGCCAACAGTGACGGCGGCCAGGATGGATTCTACTCGGCGTTGCAAAACCGACCGGCGCTCTCCGCCGGGATCGACGCGCGCATCTTCAACAGCTACGGTGTGTTCTCGCAGTCGGGGATTCTCAACAGCGGCAGCCAAGGAGGAGTCAGTAGCCTGCGGCTGGATTCGACCTGGAGCTATTCCGATCCGTTCTCGCTGACCACCTATCGCGCCGGCGACGTGATCTCCGGCGCGCTGAGCTGGAGCCGTTCGCTGCGGCTGGGCGGCGCGCAGATTCAGCGCAATTTCGGTCTGCGGCCCGATCTGGTGACGATGCCGATGCCGCGCTTCAGCGGCAGCGCGGCGCTGCCCTCGACGGTCGACATCTTCGTCAACAGCATTCGCAGCTATTCCGGAGAAATTCCGGCAGGGCCGTTTCAGATCCAGAACCTGCCGATCATGAGCGGCGCCGGCAACCAACGCATCGTGGTGCAGGACTCGCTCGGACGCCAGACCGTCATCGATCAGCCGTTCTATGCGTCGTCGAAACTGCTTGCCCCCGGGCTGTTCGATTTCTCCGCCGAGGCCGGTTTCACCCGGCGCGATTTCGGCGTGGTATCGAACAGCTACGACAGTTCGCCGGCGGCCTCCGCCAGCCTGCGCTACGGCTTGAACGATTGGCTGACCCTGGAGACCCACGCCGAGGCCGCGGAGACGCTGTTGAACGGCGGCGCCGGCGTCAACGTGCTGCTCGGCCGCTGGGGGGTGGCGTCGCTGGCGCTGGCGGCCAGTCGCGGCGACGGCAACATCACCGGCGGGTTGTTGTCGGCGTCGCTCGAACTCGGCCGCGGCGGCTATACGGTCTATGCCCGCACCCAGCGCGCCAGCGCCGACTATCGCGATCTCGCCGCGCTGCCGCCGACCAATTCCGCGGTGCCGGGAGTTTCGCTGTTGGCACGGCGGCCGCCGCGCGACATCGATCAGCTGGCATTGAGCATTCCGCTCGGCTTCGATCCCTCGGCGGTGACGCTCAGCATGACGCGGATGCAGGACGCGTTGGATAATCGCTACCAGATCCTGGGATTGTCCTATAGCCGGCCGCTCGGCGATGCGTCGCTGTTCGTGAGTGCGTTCAAGGATTTCGACGATCGTCGCAGCTACGGCATCTTCTGCGGGCTGACGATGTCGTTCAACGGCGGCATCACCGCCACCGCGTCGGGGTCGAAGACCGGCGGCGGCGGCAATGGCGGATTCGAAATCAACAAGTCGCAATCGCTGGAGCCGGGCTCCTGGGGGTGGCGCGGCCGGGATTTCGAGGGGGCGAGCCCGTCGCGAGCCGGCGCCGTCAGCTATCGCTCCGAATATGGCCGCGCAGAAGTCGGCGTGCAGCAGTTCGGCCATGTCACCCAGGCGACCGCACAGTTCGACGGCGCGGTGGCCTATGTCGGCGGCAGCACCTTCCTCGCCAACCGGATCGACGACGCCTTCGTGGTGGTCGACGCCGGCGCGCCGAATGTCGACGTGTTCTATGAGAACCGCCCGGTCGCCACCACCGGCGCCAGCGGCCTGGTGCTGGTGCCGTATCTACGCGCCTATCAGAAGAACTGGATCTCGATCGACGCCAAGAACCTGCCGGTCGATGCCGACATTCCCACCACCAAGGCGGCGGTGGTCCCGGCCGACCGCGGCGCGGCGTTGGTTAAATTCGGCATTTCGGAGGATTCCCGAAGCGCGGTCGTGGTGCTCAAGGGGCGCGACGGACGCGCGATGCCGGCGGGATCGAGCGCGCGCCTGAAGCCCGAGGACGAGGCCACCGTGGTCGGTTATGGTGGCGAGGTCTATCTTCGTGGCTTGAACGAGGCCAATCAGTTGGTGGTGGAACGGCCGGAGGGCGAGACGTGCACCGCGAATTTCGATTACCACCTGACGCCCGGGCAGCGCGTGGTCATCAAGGACGTGGTCTGCCAATGATCCGGCTGCTGCTGTTGCTTGTCGCGCTGCTGCTGCCGTCCGCGGGCTTTGCCCAGAGTTGCAACTTCAATATTCCCGGGGTGGCGTTCGGCACCGTCGACACGCTGTCGGGGGCGACCACCGACACCACCGCCACTTTGGCGATCAGTTGCACCGGCATCTCGCTGACCACGATCCGGATCTGTCCGAGCATCGGCGCCGGCAGCGCCGGGGCGACCGCGGCGGCGCGGCAGATGACTTCCGGTGCCGGCACGCTGAACTACCAGCTCTATCAGGATGTCGGCCGCTCGGTGATCTGGGGCTCGTTCAATTGGGGCCTGCCGGGTACCCCGCCGACCATCGACCTGACCCTGGCGCTGAATGGAACCGGCAGCGTCAACGTGCCGATCTATGGCCGGGTTTTCGGCAGCCAGGGCTCCGCCGGCCCCGGTACCTACACGTCGAATTTCACCGTGGCCGACAATGATTTCGTCTACGGCTATCTCGGTGTGCTGCCGTGCCCGAACATCGTGGTGACGCCACAGCACGCGCATCCGACATTTTCTGCCAGCGGCACGGTGGTCGGCAATTGCAACGTCAACGCGATCGACATCGATTTCGGCACCCACGGCACCGTCGGCACCAATGTCGATGCCAGCGGACTATTGATGGTGAGTTGCACGGTCGGCACCAACTACAATATCGGGCTCGACGATGGACACGCCGCCGCCGGACCTTCGGGGCGCAAGATGGCGCTGGCGGCGGTGACGATCGGCTATAATCTGTATCGCAACGCGGCGCGAACCCAGGTCTGGGGCAGCACCATCGGCGTTAACACCGTTTCCGCCACCGGCAACGGCGGACTTCAACCCTACACCATCTATGCCAGGGTGCCGCCGCAATCGATGCCGGGCGCCGGTGTTTATAAGGACGTCATCGTCGTCACCATCACTTACTGATGGCGCATGTTGATGCCGGATGGCCGACGACCACAGTCGATGGGGCCGGTGCCGACAAACGCCGAGGGCCGCGCTTTTTGAGCGGACCCTCGGGACTCCGTTGTCGGTGGTATCAGTCGTTGCGAACGATCGTGGTTCGCTTGCCGAATTGGCGGGCGAGTTGCCGGCAGGCCGCCACGAATTGACGACGGTACTGCTGCGGCTTTTGCAACGCCCGAGTACAATCTTCCAGGACCGCGCGATCATTGCCGGTGACCGCGAGAAAGCTGCCGAATGTCACTCCTCCACCGCCGCCGCCACTGCCGCTGGCATTGAAATCGCCACCGCTCGACGTTCCATCGCCTAAGTTGCCGCCATTACCAGTTCCGCCGCCTCCGGATCCATCACCTGAAGATCCACCACCCGGAGTTCCGCCGCCGGGCGCTCCGTCGGTGGGTGGCGTGACAACCCGGATGACCGGCGGCACAGTTCCGATACCGCCGCCGTCGCCGGCCCCGTTCAAGATATTGATGGTGCCGAGCAGGCCGGTCGGCCCAGGCGAACCGTTGGCCACATTGACTGCGAGCAGGCCGCCGGTACCGGGATCTCCGGTCCCTGCGCCATTCAGGATATTGGCGGTGCCGAGCGTGCCGATAGGACCCGGTGTCGCATTGAGCACGTTAGCCGCCAGCAGGCCGCCGGTGCCGGGATCTCCGGTCCCTGCGCCATTCAGGATATTGGCGGTGCCGAGCGAGCCGACCGGACCCGGTGTCGCATTGAGCACGTTGGCTGCCAGCAGGCCGGCATCTCCCGTGCCGGACGAGACGGTGTTCAGCAAGTTCACAGTGCCTAACCGTCCTGTGGAGGCGAACGAAGTCTGCAGGAAATTCACCGCCAGCAGCCCGCTGCTGCTTGGACTGGTCGTGCTGCCGAGCAGCGGCAACTGTCCGATCGGCGTGTTTGCTAGCGGCGCGGAGAGATTGCCGAAATTGCTTACCGAAATCGGGTTGCCCAAATTGTCGAGCGACGGCAGTCCATTGCCGATCGCCGGCCCGCCGCCGAGGTCGGGTGTGCCGGTCAAAGCCGGCACCAGGCCCTGAAGGCTCAACGGAACGCCACCACCCTGACCGCCGGCATTGCCGAGCAGACCGTTCGCCAGCGGCGTAACGCCGTTGCCGATGCCATTCAGCGTGCCGGCAGCACCGGCTGCCGCACCTTGCAGGTTGGAGGCGATGCCACCGCCCTGACCGCCGGCATTGCCGACGAGACCGTTCGCCAGCGGCGCGACACCGTTGCCGATGCCGTTGAGCGTGCCGGCCGCACCGGCTGCCGCGCCTTGCAGGTTGGAGGCGATGCCGCCGCCCTGGCCGCCGGCATTG
>NZ_DASWPE010000046.1:0-6489 GCF_036404135.1 Rhodopseudomonas sp.
ACATTGATCATAAGAGAAGATTAGACTTTATAGTAGGCCTAGGCTCCATTGCTGTCGAGATAATAGGCAGGATCGTTACATGACCGTTTTGACGGCACCGCGTGTTCCCGGTGCGGCCCCGACGTTGCCATCGCTCGACGCCCGGCTTGCCTGCCGGGCGGGAAATGCCGAGCAAACCGCAGGACTTGCCCCGGGTTACGTGCAGGGCAATCTGGCCATCCTACCGGAAAAGCTGGCCGCGGCGTTTCACCGATTTTGCCAGCTCAACCCGAAACCATGTCCGATTATCGGCATGTCCGAGGTCGGCGACCCGAAAATTCCATCGCTCGGCCTCGACCTCGACATCCGCACCGACCTACCGCGCTATCGGGTGTGGCGCGACGGCGAAATGGTCGACGAGCCGACCGACATCATGGCGCATTGGCGCGACGATCTGGTCGCCTTCGTGATCGGCTGCTCGTTTTCCTTCGAGGAAGCCTTGATGGCCGACGAGCTGCCGATCCGCCACATCGAACTCGGCGTCCGGGTGCCGATGTATCGCACCAACATCGGCTGCGCGCCGGCCGGGCCGTTCGCAGGTCCCATGGTGGTGTCGATGCGACCGCTGACGCCCAAGGACGCGATCCGCGCGGTGCAGATCACCTCGCGGTTTCCCTCGGTGCACGGCGCCCCGGTGCATCTCGGGCTGCCGCAGTCGATCGGCATCAAAGACATCGCCAAACCGGACTACGGTGACCCGGTGCCGATCAAGGACGACGAAATTCCCGTATTCTGGGCCTGCGGCGTCACCCCGCAAGCGGTAATCGCCGCGGCACGGCTGCCGTTCGCGATCACCCATTCGCCCGGATTGATGCTTGTCACCGACCTCAAGAATAAGCAGCTTGCCGTTCTTTGAGGCTTTCCCTCTCGTTCGAAGTATCTCAACGCTATCGCCGGCAAAAAGGATCACATCATGATTATCAATCGCCGTAACGTCTTGCTGGGAGGCGCCGCCTCCGTCGCTTTGCTGCCGCTGGCGGCGCGGGCGCAGACGCCCGAAGTGGTGATCGGCGTGATCTATCCGTTGTCGGGCGCCTCGGCGCAGATCGGCGTCGACGCCCAGAAGGCGTTCGAGACCGCCGCCGACCTGATCAACACCAAGCACGATTTCGATCTGCCGCTGGCCCGCGACATCGGCCTGCCCGGGCTCGGCGGCGCCAAGGTGCGGCTGGTGTTCGCCGACCATCAGGCCGACCCGCAAAAGGGCCGCGCCGAAGCTGAGCGGCTGATCACCCAGGAGAAGGTCTGCGCCATCGTCGGCACCTATCAGAGTTCGGTCGCCGTCACCGTCAGCCAGATCTGCGAGCGCTATCAGATCCCGTTCATTTCCGCCGACAACTCCTCGCCCAGCCTGCATCGCCGCGGCCTGAAATTCTACTTCCGCGCCGCCCCGCACGACGAGATGTTTTCCACCGCGATGTTCGACTTCTTCGACGCGCAGAAGAAGAAGGGCCAGAAGATCGAGACCCTGGCCTTGTTCCACGAGGACACCATCTTCGGCACCGACAGCGCCAGCGCCCAGCTCAAGCTTGCCGCCGAGCGCGGCTACAAGGTGGTCGCCGACATCAAGTATCGCGCCAATTCGCCGTCGCTGACCGCCGAGGTGCAGCAGCTCAAGGCCGCCGACGCCGACGTGCTGATGCCGTCGAGCTACACCACCGACGGCATTCTCTTGATCAAGACCATGGGCGAGCTCGGCTACAAGGCCAAGAACATCGTGGCGCAGGACGCCGGCTTCTCCGAAAAGGCGCTGTACGACGCGGTCGGCGACAAGATCCCCGGCGTGATCTCGCGCGGCTCGTTCTCGCTGGATCTGGCCGCCAAGCGGCCGATGGTCGGCGCGATCAACGAGCTGTACAAGCAGCGCTCCGGCAAGGACTTCAACGACTATTCGTCGCGGCAGTTCATGGGGCTGATCGTGATGGCCGACGCCATCAACCGCGCCAAATCCACCGATGGCGAGAAGATCCGCGACGCGCTGGTCGCCACCGACATGCCGGGCGAGCAGACCATCATGCCGTGGAGCCGCGTCAAATTCGACGAGATGGGCCAGAACAACTTCGCCGACCCGGTGCTGCTGCAATATAACGGCGGCAAGTTCGTCACCGTGGCGCCGCCGCAGGCCGCGGTGGCCGAAGCCATCTGGCCGATGAAGTAACCACCTGATGCGACAAGTTGCGGCCGAACGCTCACTGCGCGCACCGACTTCACCTCTCCCCGCTTGCGGGGAGAGGTCGACCCGGCGCAGCGCCAGCGGAGCCGGGTCGGGTGAGGGGGCGCCTCGACACAACGAGGCGCCCCCTCACCCGGCGCGACAAGCTGCGCTTGTCGCGCCACCCTCTCCCCGCAAGCGGGGCGAGAGAGCGCAGGCCGCGCCGCTCCGATCAACGTCGACGTTGAAATCTGCAGCGAACGGCTCATCCCCGCCGATCGGCCCCACGGGGGGCGGACCAGCGCCGCGTCATCCTGAGGCGCTCGCCGCACTTGCGGCGAGCCTCGAAGGATGCGCGGAGACGAGTTGCGGTCATCCTTCGAGGCGCGCAAGAAAGCGCGCGCACCTCAGGATGACGGCGTTTTTCCTGGAGCAAAGCCTTTGACCACCGCCACCATCATCCAATCGCTCGCCAGCGGCCTGTTGATGGGCCTGCTCTACGGCCTGATCGCCGCGGGTCTCGCGCTGATCTTCGGGCTGATGGACGTGGTGAACTTCGCCCATGGCGAATTCCTGATGATCGCCATGTACGTCACCTTCTTCCTGTTCGCGTTTTTCGCGATCGACCCCCTGCTTGCCGCGCCGTTGGTCGCGGCGGCATTGTTCGTGTTCGGCGCGGTGGTCTATCTGTTGGTGGTGCGCTTTGCGATGCGCGCCAAAGCCAATATCGGCATGGTGCAGATCTTCGCCACCTTCGGCCTCGCCATCGTGATGCGCGGCCTCGCCCAGTTCTTCTTCACGCCGGATTATCGCAGCATTCCGCATTCCTGGCTCGGCGGTCAGACCATCTCGTTCGGCGGCGTGTTCCTGCCGGTGCCGCAGCTGGTCGGAGCCTTGGTCTCGATCCTGGCCTTCACCGCGCTGTTCTTCTTTATCAAGAAGACCGATTTCGGCCGCGCGCTGGAGGCGACCCGCGAGGACGCCGGTGCGGTGGCGCTGGTCGGCATCGACAAGAACCGGGTGTTCGCGCTGGGCTGGGGCCTCGGCGCGGCGCTGGTCGGGCTTGCCGGCGCGATCATGGCGATGTTCTTCTACATCTACCCCGACGTCGGCGCCTCGTTCGCGCTGATCGCCTATGTCACGGTGGCGCTCGGCGGCTTCGGCAGCGTGTTCGGCGCCTTCGCCGGCGGCATCATCGTCGGTCTCGTCGAGGCCTCCACCGCGCTAATCCTGCCGCCGTCGCTGAAATCGGTCGGCATCTATGCGGTGTACCTCCTGGTGGTGTTCATTCGGCCGCGCGGCCTGTTCGGATCGATCTGATGGACAACAGCTTCGCCCAACGCCGACGTCGCGACCTGCTGCTCGCCGCCTGTTTCACCGCGGTCGCCGCGCTGGTGCCGCTGCTGGTCAAGGACGTCTACGTCCAGAACATCATGATCCTGACGCTGATGTATGCAGCATTGTCGCAGAGCTGGAACATCCTCGGCGGCTATTGCGGCCAGATCTCGCTCGGCCACGCGCTGTATTTCGGGCTCGGCGCCTACACCACCGCGCTGCTGTTCTCCAAATTCGGCGTGCTGCCGTGGTTCGGCATGATCGGCGGCGGGCTAATCTCGGCGGTGATCGCGATGGCGCTGGGCTATCCCTGCTTCCGGCTGCGTGGGCACTACTTCGTCATCGCCACCATCGTGATCGCCGAGATCGCCTATCTTTTGTTCCTGAACTGGGACTGGGCCGGCGCCGCGCTCGGCATCGACATTCCGGTGCGCAAGGATTCCTGGCTGACCTTCCAGTTCACCCGCAGCAAACTGCCCTACTTCTACTTCGCGCTGGGGTTCTGCGTCGTCGCCTGGCTGGTCACCTTCTGGCTGCAGGATTCCAAATGGGGCTACTGGTGGCGCGCGGTGAAGGACAATCCCGACGCCGCCGAAAGCCTCGGCGTGGTGGTGTTCAATTCCAAGATGGGCGCCGCGGCGGTGTCGGCGTTCCTCACCGCGGTCGGCGGCAGCTTCTACGCCCAGTTCGTCTCCTACATCGATCCGGAAAGCGTGATGAGCTTCCACTTCTCGCTGTTGATGGCGCTGCCGGCGGTGCTGGGCGGCATCGGCACGCTGTGGGGGCCGGTGCTCGGCGCGGTGATCCTGATCCCGCTCACCGAACTGACCCGCTCCTTCATCGGCGGCTCCGGCCGCGGCGTCGACCTGATCGTCTATGGCAGCCTGATCGTGCTGATCGCGCTGGCGCGGCCGGAAGGGCTGATCGGATTGTTCTCGCGCAAGCGCAAGGGAGCCAGCCGATGACCGCACTCCTGGAAACCAAGGGCGTTTGGCAACGCTTCGGCGGCCTGATCGCCAATTCCGACATCTCGATCGCGGTCGAGCCCGGCGAGATCGTCGGGCTGATCGGACCGAACGGCGCCGGCAAATCCACGCTGTTCAACCTGATCGCCGGGGTGCTGCCGCCGACCCAAGGCTCGATCCTGTTCAACGGCGAGGACGTCACCAGATTGCCGGCGGCGCAGCGTTGCCAGCGCGGCATCGGCCGCACCTTCCAGGTGGTCAAGAGCTTCGAGACCATGACGGTGATCGACAACGTCATCGTCGGCGCCTTGATCCGCACCACGGTGATGCGCGAGGCGCGGCGCAAGGCCTATGAGGTGCTGGAATTCGCCGGGCTTGCGGCGCGCGCCAATGTGCTGGCCAGCGAGCTTATTCCTTCGGAGAAGCGACGGCTGGAGGTCGCCCGCGCGCTCGCCACCGAACCGAAATTGCTGTTGCTCGACGAAGTGCTGACCGGCTTGACGCCGGTCGAAGCGCAGACCGGCGTCGAACTGGTGCGCCGGGCGCGCGACACCGGCGTCACCGTGTTGATGGTGGAACATGTCATGGAAATCGTAATGCCGCTGGTCGATCGCGCCATCGTGCTCGATCTCGGCAAGGTGTTGGTCGAAGGCAAGCCGGCCGATATCGTTCGCGATCCGAAAGTCATCAGCGCCTATTTGGGAGATCGTCATGCTGTCGGTGCATGAGGTCACCACCGCCTATCAGGGGCTGGTCGCAATTTCCGAGGTCTCCATCGAGATCGCCAAGGGCGAGATCGTGCTGGTGGCGGGCGCCAACGGCGCCGGCAAGTCGACGCTGGTGAAATCGATCGCCGGCGCCGAGCGGCCGCGCTCCGGCTCCGTGACGTTCGACGGCCAACGCATCGACGGCTTGCAGCAGCATATCATCACCGCGCGCGGCATCGCCTATGTGCCGGAGAACCGCCGGCTGTTTCCGCGGCTGTCGGTGCACGATAACCTGCGGCTCGGCAGCTACATGTTCCGCCACGAGGCGGATCGCGACGCCCCGCTCAAGCTGGTGTTCGAACTGTTTCCGCGGCTCTCTGAGCGGCTCGAGCAACGCGCCGAGACGCTTTCCGGCGGCGAGCAGCAGATGCTGGCGATCGGCCGCGCGTTGATGACCCGGCCTCGCCTCTTAATGCTCGACGAGCCGTCGCAGGGCATCATGCCGAAACTGGTCAGCGAGATCTTCCAGGCGGTGAAGAAGATCCGCGACGCCGGCATGACCGTCTTGATCGTCGAGCAGCGCATGGCGGAATGCCTGGAGATCGCCGACCGCGCCTACATCCTGCAGACCGGCCGCGTCTTGATGCAGGGCTCGGCCGGCGAATTGATGGACAATCCCGACGTGCGGAAAGCGTATTTGGGGCTGTAGGCGCGGGCGTTGCTCAGCACGCAGCCGTCATCCTGAGGAGCCCGGCGTAGCGCGCAGCGGGCGTCTCGGGCGTTGCCCGGCACAGCACCGTCATCCTGAGGAGCTCGGCGTAGCTCGCAGAGCGTAGCCGGGCGTCTCGAAGGATGCGCCGCGAGTCCTTGTCTCGTCATCCTTCGAGGCTCGCCGCAACGGCGGCTTCGCACCTGAGGATGACGGCGCTGTGCTATTCAGCATCGTGCTCCGGCAGCGTCAGGCCGAACGTCGCGACCAGATCCTGCACTTGCGCCGGCGAGAGCAACCGCGGGTTCAGCCCGCGCAGCAGCAGATAGAGTTTCGCGCTCTCCTCCAGCTCCTCGATCGCGAACGCGGCGGCCTCGAGATGATCGCCGGCAACCACCGGGCCGTGATTGGCCAGCAGCACCGATGAGTAGCGACCGGCGAGCCCTTTGATGGCGTCGGCGACCGCGGGATCGCCCGGCCGATAATACGGCAGCAGCGCAACGCAGCCGCACTTCATCACCGAGTAGGCGGTCAGCGGCGGCAGCGCGGCGCGCGGGTCGATCTCCGGCAACATCGACAGCG
>NZ_DASWPE010000047.1:0-23638 GCF_036404135.1 Rhodopseudomonas sp.
TTGTCCGGATCGGTCCCGGGCCCGAAATTTAGGAAACAGTCCTTTGAAAGTCATCGCCAGTTCTATTCGCAAGGGCAACGTCATTGAGCAAGACGGCAAGCTTTACGTGGTTCTGACCGCCGAGAACATCCATCCCGGCAAGGGAACCCCGGTCAGCCAGATCGAAATGCGCCGAATCAGCGACGGTGTGAAGATCTCGGAGCGCTACAAGACCACGGATCAGGTCGAGAAAGCCACGATCGAGGACCACAACTTCAACTATCTGTACGAAGACGCCGACGGCTTCCACTTCATGAACACCGAGAATTACGACCAGGTCCAGGTGCCGAAGGACGTGATCGGCAGCGCCGCGCCTTACCTGCAGGAAAACATGACGGTGAAGCTGTCGCTGCACGGCGTGATCCCGGTGGCGATCACGATGCCGCAGCGCGCCACGCTGGAAGTGGTCGACACCGAGCCGGTGACCAAGGGCCAGACCGCGTCGTCGTCCTACAAGCCGGCGATCCTGTCGAACGGCGTGCGCACCGCGGTGCCGCCGCATATCGGCACCGGCACAAGAATCGTGGTGATGACCGAAGACGGCTCCTACGTCGAGCGCGCCAAGGACTGACCTCGCATTTCCCGGAGTGCCCTGCCATTGCGTCTGACGGTCCTCGGCCCCTTCTGCGACCGAGCCGTCAAGCTCATGCTGGCCGCGTCTGTGCTGTGCACGGTCGCGAGCGCCGCAGCCGCCGACGAATTCCGCACCGTCCCGGTGTCGGCGATGCGGGTGGATTGGCGTGCCGCGGTCGACCAGTTGAAGGCCGAGATCGGCGCACAGCCGGCGGTTGCCGCAGCCTTCAGCTTCACCCCGCAGCGCCGGTTTCGCGGCTCCGATCCGCGCGCCTGGCCGGCGCTGCTGCAATTGAACGCTGCCACCTCGCGGCTGTTTCCGGGCATCTCCCGCAGCCCGGTCCCGGTGCTGCTGCCGTTCGACACCGCGGCGTTGCTGACCGATCGCGCCACCGGCGCGCCGGAGAGCCTTTCGGCGGCGCATTATCAGTCCGGATTTCGCGCCGCCGACCTGTTCGAGGCCGGTGCCGCCGGCTACGACGCGGTGTTCTCGTTACCCGTTGCGATCACTGACGGCCTGCCGGCCCGGCTGTTCGCCAAGCCGGTCGAAGTCCAGATCACCGGCTCGCTGTTGACCTACGACATCAACGATCCTTTGGCCGGCAAGGGCGAGCCGGTGAAGGCGCTCGCCGCGCAATACCCCGACCTGCGGCGGACCATCCGCGAAGGCCACGTCCGCTACGCTTTCAGCCGGTTCGGCGTGCCTTACGTGGTGGCGATCCAGTGCCTCGACGCCACGCCGCGCGCCAGGCGGCTGGGCTGCCGCGAGGCTTCGCCGATCGCCGAGCGGTTCCTGAAGGCGCTGCGGATCGTCGGCGGCGAGCCGTCGCGACCGCGCAGCTACCTGCCCTCGCAGCTCGCCGAGCGCCCATCGCTGCCGTCGCCGGAGTTCAGCTATCGGCCAAGCGGCGAGATCATCGAGGGCAGCGGCTATCGCGGCCAGCCCGGCCATCCCGACTTCACGGTGTATTCGCAGATCCGGTTTCCGCTGGCGCAGGCGCCGGCTTTCGCCAATTCGCAATCCTTCCTGAACTGGGGCGACTGTTTCCATCGCGGCCGGGTGCCGCCGCCGTCCGGCAAGGGCGCCAGCTATCGCTGCAAGGGCAGCAGCAAATCCCTGCTGTTCGACGAAGCCGCTGGCGAAAACTACGCCTATCCGTGGCAGGACAATTTCTGCGAGGCCCGCGACTTCGGCGTCGGGCAATGCGCCTCGGGCTTCGGCCATCAGGGCCAGGACATCCGGCCGCCGGCCTGCACGCAGCGCAACGCCGGCGCCGACCGTTGCGAGCCGAACAAATACAAGGTGGTCGCGGTGCGCGACGGCGTGCTGCTACGCGCGCCCAAGCAACAGGCGGCGACGCTGCTGATCAATACCAACAACGAGCACATCCGCTTCCGCTACATGCATATGAGCCCGCCGCAGATGGATCAGGACGGCGTGCTCAGCGGCCGCCGCGTCGACGAGGGCGAGGCCATCGGGCTGGTGTCGAACTATCAGGATTATTTCGGCGGCACCACCACGCATCTGCATTTCGACGTCCAGGTGTTCACTCGCGACGGCTGGCTGTGGGTGAACCCTTACGTCACGCTGATCTCAGCCTATGAGCGGCTGCTCGGCCAGCGCGGCCGCGAGATCGCACCGGCGCCGCCCGCGGTCGCTCCGCTCGCCGGCGCCGTGCCGCAGGACCCGGTCGACCCCGACGCCCCGCAGGAGGGCGGCGGGGATTGAACGGAACGCGGCGACGGACGGCGATCGGTTCCGCGCGGCCATCAAGCTTTGCCGCGCCGGCCCGAACGCAGCTACACTGCCGTTATGGTACAGATCGATTCCCCTCGCGGGCTGACCCGCCGCGCGTTGCTTGGCGCGGCGCTTGCTGCGCTACCTGCCGCGGCCCTCGCCGCCCCCGCCGGGTTCGCCGAGTGGCGCGACGGCTTTCGCGCCAAGGCGAGCGCCAAGGGCATTTCCGACGCCACCTATTCGCGGGTGATGGGCGCCATCGAACCGGACATGACGGTGTTCCGGCAGATGCAGAAGCAGCCGGAATTCAACGAACAGCTCTGGCAATACATCAACCGCCGGGTGTCGGACTGGCGCATCATCAACGGTCGCGAGGCGCTTAAGCAGCACGCAGCATTGTTCGCGCGGATCGAGCGGGATTTCGGCGTCGAGCGCGGCACGCTGCTGGCGCTATGGGGCGTCGAGAGCGCCTATGGCGATCCTTTGGTGCAGCAGAACCACATGCGCCCGGTGTTTCCCTCGCTGGCGGCACTGGCCTGGAACCAGCCGCGGCGCCGCGCCTATTGGGAAACCGAGTTGATCAACGCCTTGAAGATCATCGATCGCGGCTGGTCGACGCCACAGGAGATGCGCGGCTCCTGGGCCGGCGCGATGGGCCACACTCAATGGATGCCCGAGGTCTGGCTCAATGTCGGGATCGATTACGACGGCGACGGCAAGGTGTCGCCGTTCGGCCGGCCCGACGATGCGCTCGGCTCCAGCGCCAAGTTCCTGCTCACCCGCGGCAAGGTTCACCGCGGCGAGCATTGGGGCTATGAGGTGCAGGGACCGGGCGGCGCCTTCAGCGGCAGCCGCAGCTATCTGGCGTGGTCGCGCTCCGGGGTGACACGGATCGACGGCGAGCCTTTCCCCGACCCGCAGGCCAGCGCGCAGATGTGGATTCCGGTCGACGGCGGACCGAAATTCCTGCTGGGACCGAATTTCTACGCGGTGAAGAGCTACAATCCGTCGATGAACTACGCGCTGGCGATCTGCCATCTCGGCGACCGCATCTTGGGCAGCCCGCCGTTCCGGCAGCCGTTCCCGGGCTCGGAACGCGCGCTGACCCTGGCAGAGGTGCAGGAGATGCAGACCCGGCTCAGCCGCGCCGGCTTCGACACCGGCGGCACCGACGGCCGGGTCGGCAACGACACCATGAAAGCGATCCGCGACTATCAGCTCAAGATCGGGCTGTCGCCGGCCGATGGCTATGGCGGATTGCAGGTGCTGGCGGCGCTGCGGCAGGGCCGCTGATGCGACGTTCGCTGTGGGACAAGTTCGTCGCGCTGCTCAAGCTCGAGTGGCACCACCTGACCACGATCAATGCCAGCGACCGGCCCTGGCAGATGCCGTTCGCAGCGGCCTTGGCGTCGGGCGTGCCGCTGTTGATCGGCGCCTGGTTCGACCGGCTGGATTATGGGCTGATCTCGTCCTTGGGCGGCATGGCCTTCATCTATCTGCCGGCGACCCCGCTGCATCACCGCATGGTGTCGCTGATGGCGGTCGGCTCAGGCATGACCGCCTGCTACGCCTTCGGCATCATCGCGCATTTCGTTCCGTTGCTGGTGACACCAGTGCTCGGCGTCGTCGCCATCCTGGTGTCGATGGTGTGCCGGTTCTACCGCGTCGGCGTGCCGGGCAGCCTGTTCTTCGTGATGGCGGCCTCGATCGCGGCCTATTCGCCGACCGAGGTGCTGCAGGTGCCGCTGAAGGTTGGGCTGTTGACCATGGGCTGCCTGCTGGCAACGCTGATCGCCTTCGTCTACAGCCTCGTATTGCTGCGGCTGCGCGCGCCGCAGCCGGCGGCGCCGCTGCCGCCGGCGACCTTCGATTTCGTGGTGTTCGACTCGGTGGTGATCGGCGGCTGCGTCGGCATCTCGCTGGCGCTGGCGCAGCTCCTACATCTCGAACGCCCCTATTGGGTGCCGGTGAGTTGCCTCGCGGTGATCCAGGGGCTGTCGCTGCGCGCGGTGTGGACGAGGCAGTTGCATCGCGTGCTCGGCACCGCGCTGGGGCTGCTGCTGGCCTGGGTGCTCTTGGCGCTGCCGCTGGAAAAATGGAGCATCGCGCTATTGGTGATCGCGCTGAGCTTCGTCATCGAGAGCGCCGTGGTGCGGCACTACGGCTTCGCTGTGATCTTCATCACGCCCTTGACGATCTTTCTCGCCGACGCCGCCTCGCTCGGCCAAGGCAGCCCCAATGCGGTGATCGAGGCGCGATTCTTCGACACCCTGCTCGGCTGCGCGGTCGGCCTTCTCGGCGGCTTCTGCCTGCACAGCCCGAGCTTTCGCGCCTTCGCCGGCCGGCAGTTGCGCCGGCTGATCCCGGCCCGGTTCGGGATTTGAAACGCGTCATTGCAAGCCGAGCTCGGCGCTAACCGCCGAGCGACCGCGAAGCAATCCGGGGGCCTCACCTGGAGCCCTGGATCGCGTCGTCGCAAGAGCTCATCGCAATGACGCTGAACGGCCCGAACGTGGCTTTCAGCGGATCACCGCTGGCCCCGGATCCGGCACCGCGACGTCGGTGACGCGCAGCTGCACCCGCTCCGAGCCCTGCCAGCGGTCCACCGTCAGGCAGCCCGCGACATGCAGCGGCTGGCCGCGGTTGTCCTGCAGCGCGTTGCCGAGCTTCTGGCCGATCGAGCGAAACGCGATGCCGTTGACGATTGCGCCATCGCCGGATTTGAAGCGCAGCCGCAGATGCGCCTGCCCGACCTCGTCGGCATAGACCAGTTGATGCGACGGCAGCGCCAGCACCGGCTCCGGATTGCCGGAGCCGAACGGCCCGGCGCGATTCAGCGTCGCCACCAGCTCCGGCGTCACCGCACGCGCCGACACCGCGCCGTCGATGTAGAGCTCATTGGCGTGGCGGGATTTGGCGACGTCGGCGGCAAGTGCGGCTTCGATATAGGCGCGGAATTCGGCGAGCTTCTCCTTGCGCAGCGTAACGCCGGCGGCCATGGCGTGGCCGCCGCCCTTCAACAAGAGGCCGTCGCTGACCGCCTGGCGCACCGCTTTGCCCAGATCAACGCCGGGGATTGAGCGGCCGCTTCCGGTGCCGATACCGCCAGGCTCCAGCGCGATCGCAAACGCCGGCCGGGAAAACTTCTCCTTCAGCCGCGAGGCGACCAGGCCGACCACGCCGGGATGCCAGCCCTCTGAGGCGGTAACGACCACCGAACCCTTGTCTTCGAAGCCGAGCGCCGCCAGCGCCTCGGCCTCGGCCTGGGCCTCCGCCATCTGCTCGATGACGCGACGTTCGGCGTTGAGCCGGTCGAGTTCGGCGGCGATCTTGGCAGCTTCGGAAATGTCGCTCTCCAGCAGCAGCCGCACACCGAGGTCGGCGCGGCCGATCCGGCCGCCGGCGTTGATCCGCGGCCCCAGCATGAAGCCGAGGTGAAACGCGTCGGGCGGGCCGTTCAGCCTTGCGACGTCCATCAGCGCGGTGTGGCCGACATGATCGCGCCGCCGCATCGCGATCAGCCCCTTGGCGACGAAGGCGCGGTTCAGCCCGATCAAGGGTGCCACGTCGGCGACGGTCCCGAGCGCTACGTGATGCAGCATGTTCAACAGATCCGGCTGCGGCCGCTCCGCGGTCCAGAAGCCGCGGGCGCGCAGTTCGCGGTTGAGCGCGACCAGCGTCACGAACACCAGCCCGACCGCGGCGAGATGGCCGAGCCCGGAAAGATCGTCCGGCCGGTTCGGATTGACCATCGCGTCGACCACCGGCAGTTCATCGCCGCATTGGTGATGGTCGATCACCACCACGCTCAGGCCCAGCCGCTTGGCTTCCGCGAGCGGCGCGAGACTGGTGGTGCCGCAATCGACCGTGACCAGCAGCGTGGCGCCCTTCCCGGCCAGCATCCGCACCGCTTCCACATTGGGGCCGTAGCCCTCGAAGATGCGGTCGGGAATGTGGATCAAAGGATCGAGTCCGCAATGCCGCAGATGCCAGGCCAAGAGCGCCGCCGAGGTGGCACCGTCGACGTCGTAATCGCCGAAGATCGCGACCTGCTCGGTGTTCAGCACGGCGTCGGCGAGCCGCGTCGCGGCGGCTTCCATCTGCGTCACGCTGTAGGGATCTGGCAGCAGCCGGCGAATCGTCGGGTCGAGAAAATCCTCGACCGCGTCGATCTCGACATTGCGGCCGGCCAGCACCCGCGCCAGCATTTCCGGAAGCTGGTAGCGCTGCGCAATCGCCAGCGCCCTTGCGGCGCCGCGCGGATCGAGCCTGTCGCGCCACACCCGCCCGGTCGCCGAGCGCGAGACCCCAAGAAAGGCCGGCGGTTGTTCGATCGGGATCGCGGTGGCGGGAGGGCTCATGGCGCGCAGATAAGCACGAAGCGTGCGGCAGGCCAACGCCAGGCGGCGCACACTCCGCGCCGAACCCGTCAGGCGGCCCGCCGGACGGCCCGTCAGGCCGCGTTCGTGGCCCTGCCTTGGACCTGATCGGAGGCGTCGAGGTCCCACTGAAGCAAATCGGCTTGCCGAGCGCGACGGGTTCGCCAGAACCTTACATCGCGATCTGGCTGTGCCCGCATTCCTTGCAAGCATATGTCACCCGGGTCTCGCCCTTGGGTGCGGAGATCTTGTTGGCGGCGCCACATCTGCCGCAGGTCGCCATGATCCTGGTGTCGCCCTGCTTGATGACGACGGCCTTGCGCTCCATCGCCTCGCGTATCAGCCGTTCGGCTTCCTCGCGCATCGCCGCCTTATCCATGACTCACTACCCTCTGCCGGAATGCGCACGTCTTATCGCGCAACGGCAGCCGCGCCAACATTGGATTGGCGCAAGCGTGAAAATTGGATGGAATTCCTAACGCCGCGGCGACGGCAAGATCGCTCGCCGTCACACCATCGCCCGACGCCACCCGCGCGAGCGGCAACGCCGCCCACCTCACGCCTTTCAGGACGTCGCGCCAGCGCCGGCAGCGCGCCCGTTACATTCCGGTGTAGCCGGCCTTCACCGAGACGTTGCTGCCGTCCTGCTCGCGCAGATAGACCAGGCCGCACACCGTCAGCCGGTCGACGTCGGTCTCGCCGCCCGCGACCAGGGTGCGGATGTAATTTTCCACCCGGGCCTGAGCCGCCGCGGCGGCTTCGCGGTTGGTCAAAAGCCCGTAGGTCTGGACGATGCGGTCGATCGCGGATTTCATGATGCTCCGGGGGTGGGCGCTTGCTGCGCGGCTTCGAATTTGGCGATCGCCCGGTTGGCGAGGCTCAATTGATGGGTGTCGCCGCGCTCGAACGCCTTGACGATGGTTTCGAGCAGCGCGTCGTGGGTCGCGGCGTCGTCTGGGATCACTCCGGTGCGACGCAGATAAAAGGCGGCGATATCGTAGGCTTTGCCGATCACGTCGACATTCATGACGTGCAGGCCGCGCTCAACCAGCATGGCTCGAACTCCAGTGACTTCGAGTCAACAAGTTGCGGTGCGGCGGAAGGTTCCCGTAGCCGGGAACTATTTGCTGAAGCGCCCGCTCGCCGCATAACGCAAAACGGCCTTCCGGAGACCGGAAGGCCGCTGCTGCGCGAGGCAAGTCAGGATGGCGCGTGGCTGCCTTAATGACAGGCCGGGCGGCTGGAGAACCCCACCGGCGATCCTTGGCGCGATCCTGGAAAACTCAGACGCTCAAAGCCGGTACAGGATCTGGTCGGTCCAGAATCGCTCCAGCCGATGCAGCGATTTGTTCAGCGTGGCGAACTCGTCGTTGGAAATGCCGCCGACCTGCTCCACCGTCTTGACGTGCTTCTGATACAGCGCGTCGACGATGTGGCGGACTTCCTGGCCCTGCGCGGTGAGCCGGATCCGCACCGAGCGTCGATCGACCCGCGAGCGCTGATGGTCGAGGAAGCCGAGTTCAACCAGCTTCTTCAGATTGTAGGAGACGTTGGAGCCGAGGTAGTAGCCGCGGGTGCGCAGTTCGCCGGCGGTCAATTCCTTGTCGCCGATGTTGTAGAGCAACAGGGCCTGCACCGAATTGATATCGGAGCGACCGCGACGGTCGAACTCATCCTTGATCACGTCGAGCAGGCGGCGATGCAGGCGTTCCACCAAGGTCAGCGCTTCGAGATAGAGTGGCTGCACCGGCGCGGCACCGGGCGCGGCCGAAGCGGTTTCCACCGCCGTGGCAACGGCTTTGATCATGACATACCCCTGTTGTCTTTTTTGTCGACTTTTTCGACGAAACTTGTGTCCCGCCTGATAGCCACAACTTAAGCGGGGCGTTTGAAGATCCGCTTAAATAAGACAATAAAGAGATCATGAATTTAACACAGTGAATCGCGCATTAAGCCCGCAAATCAAGGACTTCTGGCAACTGTTCGTTGACGTTTGGCGGCCTTCGTTCACGCTTCGTCTGCCGAGCTGTCGCATTCAAAGACAGCATCGCTCAAATTCGAAAGATTCGCGTAACACAGATGACCACGCTGTTAGGGTGAGCGAATTCTTTACGGGGCGAAACAGTAAAACAAATTCACCCGTCGCCGTGGTCGCAGGCTTTACCAATTGGGCGTGGGAGAATTCGCTGTCGAGGGAGGCGCGTCGGGTGATGCAATGCGCGGGTCAAAATCGCCGCGCTTGATCGGCAATGAATTCGAAGAAATGAGATTAAAAAAAATCGTCGCACGCTGGCATGCGGCGGCGCTATGGCGGGCGTTCGCGCGCCGCCATCCAGGCCAGCGCCAGATAGGCCGTCAGCAGCAACGCCTCGATCGCCACCACCAGCAGGCTGCCGCCATAGATCGCCGGAAACATCAGTTCGATCACCGCCATCGACACCACGGTGGTGAGCCAGACCACGGCGCCCCACGGCGTCGCCAGCCACAGCCCGACCGCGGCGACCAGCTCGATCACCGCGAAATACACCGTGGCGGTCTGCCAGGCCATCGGCTGATATTCGAAGGCATCGTCCTCGCCACCGACGAAGCCGGTGACCTGCGCCCAATGGTACAGCCCCTTGGCCACCGCCAGCACCGCCATCACCCGCAGGAACAGCACCAGCCGCCGGGTCCAGACGTTGTCGTCGGATTGCGGCCGCTCATGGGAGATCGCCGCGACCGACATCGCGTTGTCTCGGCTCTGGTCGCGGCTCGATGTGTCAGACATGCCGATCGCTGCTCATACGGGAATGGCCTCCGGGCGGCTGTGAGTCATGGCGCCTCGGCGGAGCAAAATCAATCGCAGTTGCGGCAAATCAAGAGCAGTATGACCAGATAATGCCAAACTGTCAGGCTATAGAGTCTGTCAAATCATCCCCAGGAGTGATGCTAAAATGGCGATCAAATTTGGCCGTCCGATCGAGATGCGCGATACCCCGCGGCAGCAGGCCGCCGCCCCGTCACTCGATCTGGTGGTCCGCCCGCGCCGCAACCGCAAATCCGAATGGGCGCGGCGGCTGGTGCGCGAGAACGTGCTGACCACCGACGACCTGATCTGGCCGATGTTCGTGATCGATGGCGACAACAAGCGCGCGCCGGTCGGCTCGATGCCCGGCGTCGAGCGCCTGAGCGTCGACCAGGTGGTGCGCGCCGCCGAGCGCGCCGTGAAGCTCGACATCCCCTGCATCGCCCTGTTCCCGTTCACCGAGCCGTCGCTGCGCGACGAATTCGGCACCGAAGCCACCAATGGCGACAACCTGGTGTGCAAGGCGGTGCGCGCCTTGAAGCAGGAATTCCCTGACCTCGGCGTGTTGTGCGACGTGGCGCTCGATCCGTTCACCAGCCACGGCCATGACGGCCTGATCCGCGACGGCAAGATCCTCAACGACGAAACCGTCGAGGTGCTGGTGCGGCAGTCGCTGGTGCAGGCGCAGGCCGGCTGCGACATCATCGCGCCGTCCGACATGATGGACGGCCGGATCGGTGCGATCCGCGGCGCGCTGGACGATGCCGGCTTCCTCGACGTGCAGATCATGGCCTATGCGGCGAAATACGCCTCGGCATTCTACGGCCCGTTCCGCGACGCGATCGGCTCCGCCAAGGCGTTGACCGGCGACAAACGCACCTACCAGATGGACAGCGCCAACACCGACGAGGCGCTGCGCGAGGTCGAGCTCGATCTTGCCGAAGGCGCCGACATGGTGATGGTGAAGCCCGGCATGCCCTATCTCGACATCGTGCGGCGGGTGAAGGAGACCTTCGCGGTGCCGACCTTCGCCTACCAGGTGTCCGGCGAATACGCGATGATCGCCGCCGCCGCCGCCAATGGCTGGATCGACGGCGAACGGGCGATGATGGAAAGCCTGCTCGGCTTCAAGCGCGCCGGCGCCGACGGCGTGCTGACCTATTTCGCGCCGGCCGCGGCCGAGAAGCTGAAGAAGCACGGCTGAGCCATTACGGCTGCGCCATGCGGCCCTTGCGTCCCTGTGCGGCGCGGCCGACCGCTCGGCCGCGCAGGATGGCGGGACGGCGGGACGGTGGGGCGGCGCGATGGCATGGGGCTCGCCCAACGGCGGCAGACGATACCGCCCGGTTGACGCGCTGATCCGGCGGCGAGGTTGCGGGCGTATCACGCGCGGGAGGGCTTGTAACCGCTCCCGCCCGTCTCCATGTCGTTTCACGACATCCAGCGGCCGAAACCTGGGCCGAGACCTGGGCCGAGAATTGGGCAGAGCGGGGCAAGGAGCACCTTACGATGTCTGACAATGGCGCGAGCGACAATTCGACCTGGCGCGGCGGCATCGATCCGCGCGCGCCGGCGTTCGATCCCTGGCTGCAGCCAGAATTGTTTCGCGGCGTGCTGACCCGCCGGGTGCTGGCGTTCCTGATCGACCTGGTGCTGCTGACGATCCCGATCATTCTGGCGGTGGTGTTCATCAGCGTGTTCGGGGTGTTCACCCTGGGGCTCGGCTGGGCGCTGTTCTGGCTGGTATCGCCGGCCTCGGTGATCTGGGCGCTGATCTATTACGGCGCCTCGCTGGGCGGGCCGTCGTCGGCGACGGTGGGGATGCGGCTGATGGACCTGGAAATGCGCACCTGGTACGGCGAGCCGAGCTATTTCGTGCTGGGCGCGGTGCACGCCATCCTGTTCTGGGTCTCGATCACCATGCTGTCGCCGTTCGTGCTCTTGGTCGGGCTGTTCAACGGCCGCCGCCGGCTGCTGCACGACATTGTGCTCGGAACCGTGATTATCAACAGGTCGGCGCTCGGCCAAGGCGCTGAGCCGTTGCGATCGTTCTAATTGCGAGCAAACCGCATTGACCATCGCCACCGGGAGCGCGATGCTGCTGACATGCAACATGAGCGGGACGTAACCCTGGGCCAATGGAGGTTGACCGGATTCCGTGACTCAACACTCGCGTGACACCCCGCAGTTCTACCTGACGGCGCCGTCGCCCTGCCCCTATCTGCCGGGCCGGCACGAACGCAAGGTGTTCACCCATCTGGTCGGCGGCAAGGCCGGCGAGCTCAACGACCTGCTGACCCATGGCGGCTTCCGGCGCAGCCAATCGATTGCCTACCGGCCGGCCTGCGACCAGTGCCGCGCCTGCATCTCGGTGCGGGTGGTCGCCAACGAATTCCGCCCCTCGCGCGGCCAGCGCAAGATCCTGACCCGCAACGCCGACGTGATCGGCGAATTGCGCAGCGCGGTGCCGACCTCCGAGCAATATTCCGTGTTCCGTGCCTATCTCGACCGCCGCCATCGCTACGGCGGCATGGCCGACATGACCGTGCTGGATTACGCGATGATGGTCGAGGACAGCCACGTCAAAACCCGGATCATCGAATATCGCCGCCGCGGCCCCGACAGCGGCATCACCGGGCGCGGCGAGGACCTGCTGGCGGTGGCCTTGACCGACATCCTCAATGACGGGCTGTCGATGGTGTATTCGTTCTTCGAGCCCAGCGAGGAGAGCCGCTCGCTCGGCACCTTCATGATCCTCGACCACATCGCCCGCGCCCGACGGCTCGGCCTGCCCTACGTGTATCTGGGCTACTGGATCGAAGGCTCCAAGAAGATGGACTACAAGAGCCGCTATCTGCCGCAGCAGCGCCTCGCGCCAAGCGGCTGGATCCGGGTCGATGCCTCCGGCGAAAGCGCGGTCGAGCCGCAGGAATAGCGGGCGAGTGGCGAATAGCGAATGGAAGAAGGAGCGGGATTGGCTACTCGCACTTCTATTCGCCATTCGCTACTCGCCATTCGCCCTTCTATTCGCTATTCGCCACTCGCTATCCCCCCTCATCCCGTCACGTAATCGAACACCAGCTTGGCGTTCAGCGCGATGATGATCACCGCGATCAGCGCAGCGAGCGCGGTGAGCCAACGCGGTGCCACGAACACGCCCATCTTGGCACGGCTGGCGGTGAAGATCACCAGCGGCACCACCGCGAACGGCAATTGCAGGCTGAGCACCACCTGGCTCAAAATCAGCAATTGCCCGGTGGCCTTCTCGCCGGCCCAGATCGTGACGAACACCGCCGGCACGATCGCGATCATCCGCGTCACCATGCGGCGCAGCCACGGCGCGATCTTCAGATTGATGAATCCTTCCATCACCACCTGGCCGGCCAGCGTCGCGGTGATGGTGGAGTTCAGGCCGCAGCACAACAGCGCGATGCCGAACAGCGTCGGCGCCAGCGCCGAGCCGAGCAGCGGCGCTAGAAAGGCGTGGGCCTGATCGAGCTCGGCGACGTCGGTCTTGCCGGCATGGTGGAACGTCGCCGCCGCCAGAATCAGGATCGAGGCGTTGATGGTCAGCGCCAGGCACAGCGCCAGCGTGGAATCCAGCGTGGCGAGCCGGATCGCCTCGCGCTTTTCCGGCACGCTGTCGCCGTAGCCGCGGGTCTGCACCAGGCCGGAATGCAGATAGAGATTGTGCGGCATCACGGTGGCGCCGAGAATGCCGAGCGCCAGATACAGCATGCCCGGATTGGTGAGGATCTGGGTAGTCGGCGCAAAGCCGCGGATCACCGCGCCCCAGTCCGGATCGGCCATCGCGATCTGCACCGCGAAGCACGCCGCGATCACGCCGAGCAGCGCCACCACGAAGGCTTCGATCCAGCGAAAGCCGAACGCCTGCAGCGCCAGGATCAGGAACACGTCGGCGGCGGTGATGATCACGCCGATCTCGAGCGGAATCCCGAACAACAGATTGAGCCCGATCGCGGTGCCGATCACTTCGGCAAGATCCGTGGCGGTGATGGCGATCTCGGCGGAGATCCACAGCGGCCAGGAGGCCCAGCGCGGATAGGCGTCGCGGCAGGCCTGCGCCAGATCGCGCCCGGCGCCGACGCCGAGCCGCGCGCACAGCGATTGCAGCACGATCGCCATGATGTTGGAGACCAGCGCCACCGCGAGCAGCGCGTAGCCGAATTTCGAGCCGCCGGCGAGCGAGGTGGCCCAGTTGCCGGGGTCCATATAGCCGACCGCGACCAGATAGCCGGGGCCGAGGAAGGCCACCAGCTTGCGCCAGAACGAGCCGGTCTTGGCGACCTTGATTGAGCCGAACATGCCGGACAGCGACGGCTCGCCGCCGGCGCTGCGCCAGCCGCCCGGCGGATCGGCGATCGGTCGCGTCTCCACGCTCGGCGACACCTCCAGCGGATTAGGGGTCCTAGCGTCCATGCTGGAAACCTGCCCCAAAAAGGAACTTAATGCAACTAATTTGCATGTGCAAAGACTGATCCCCAGTCGCGCCGCGGAGACGGCAGATCGCCTGGTTCCCGCTGCACCGCACAGGCAACGGAGAATCGGGAACCCGGTTCCTTCGATGTGCCTTATCCTTAGGGACGAGGCGGCAGAACACAACAGAGGATGCGAGGAGGTCAAGGCGCGGGGCCGGCGGGCGCCGATCACTCGGCCGGAGCCGCACATTCCAACTTTGCAGGCGATGCCGTCCGCACAGGCTCCGCCGGGGTGCCGGCCGCTGTGCCCCCGCCCGGCATCGACGGCCGAGGGTCGTCCTTGCCGAGGCAAAGGCCCGCGGCCAGCGCAAGAGCGGCGGCGGCGACGGCGAGCGAGGCGTCGAAGGAGCCGGTCCTGCCATAAAAGTTGGAGGCGATCAGCGGGCCGACGATCTGACCCACGCCATAGGCGGCGGTCAGGATCGCGAGCATGTTCACACGCGCCGTCGCCGCCAGGCGTCGCGCGGCCGGCATGACGATGGTCACCGTGCCCATGAAGGTGCCGCCGACCAGCAGCGCCGAGGCGACATAGGCGATCGGGCTGTGCAGGATCGGCAGCGCCACGCCGATCGCCTGCAGCGCCAGATTTCCGATCAGACTGCGGCGGGTGCCGCAGCGGTGATGCAGGACATGCCAGACGAAGCACGACGGCGCCGCGCCGAATCCGAACATCGCCCAGACGTGGACCGGATCGATCGAACCCATCGCGCTACGCACCAAGAGCGGCAGATAGGTCGCGGTGATGATGTAGCCGAAGCCGGCAAGCCCATAGACCGCGACCAGCCGGGTGGCGCCGAACGGCGATGAAAGCGCCTCGCTGCGGTGGAGGGCGGCAGGCTCGGCAGCCGCCGGCGCGGCGCGGTCGAGGAGGCGCTGCATCGCGATCGCGATCGCGCCGACCATCAGCGCGGCCGCCGCCAGCGTCAGCCAGATCGCGCGGCTGGACAGCGCGGCGGCGTGCCCCGCCGCAATGATTTCCGCCGAGACCAGGATGCCCAGTCCCACGCCGGCGAATAATGTCGCCGCGCCATGGGCATGGCGGCGATCGTGGATCAGCCAATGCGACGCCGCCACCATGGCCAGCGCGCTCGCCGCGCCGGCCACGGCGCGGACTGCAATGATCAGCCATTCCGGCATCGCCACGCCGAGCAGGCCCAGCATAACCACGGTGGTCGCGGTCGCCCAGGCGCACAGTTTGCGGCTGCCGATGGTCGTCGCGACCGCCGCCAACAGCGCGCCGGCAAGATAGCCCGCATAATTGGCCGAGGCCGCATAGGAGCCGCCGTCGAGCGAGAGCTGATGGTCGGCGACCATCAACGGGTAGAGCCCGGTAAATGCGAAGCGGCCGAACCCCATTGCGACCACCAGCATCAGGGCGGCGGCGGCCGCAAACCGATTGGTCTCGCACATGGCTTGGTCCTATGCGAACGCGGCGAGCGTCTTGCGAAATTCCAGGAAAGCCGGCGTCTTGAAGCCGGGGCGGCTGGCGAGGCAGGTCTCGACCTCCATCAGCGGCTTCAGGGTGAAGCGTCCGGCCGCAGGAACGAGATCGAGTACGCTACGCGGCAGGATCGAAAAGCAGGAGCCCGCCGCGGTGCAGGCCACCATGGCGTGATACGACCTGACCTCCTGGAAGCGGATCTGCGCCGGCCGGGTGCCGAAGCCGGTGATCCACTCTTCCGCCAGCATTCGGTAGCTGCAGCCCGGCGCAAAGGCGGCGAGCGCACCCGGCTTGATATCGGAGGCGTTATCGACCGCGGGATGGCCGGGCGGAAGCACCAGCACCAGCTCTTCCCGGAACGCGGCCACGGTCTCGAGTTCGCCGGGCTCGAGCCAGGGATCGCCCGCGGCAAGCGCGACGAAGGCGCAGTCGATCCGCCGCGCCAGCAGGGCCTCGACCAGTTGCCGGGTCGGGCCGGTCGACAGCTCGATCCTGACCTCGGGCCATGTCGCATTGAACTGCGCCAAAGGCTGCGGCAGGCGCGCGGCCACGGTGGATTCCATCGAGCCGATGCGGAGCACGCCACGCGGCGCGCTTGGATGCACCACCTGCTGCGCCTCGTCGGCCAGGTTGAGGATGCGGTCGGCATAGTCGAGATAGGTCCGCCCCGCCTCGGTCAGCGCCATGCGCTTGCGGTCCCTCTGGAACAACGGCACGCCGACCTCGGCCTCGAGCTGCTGGATCCGGGTGGTGACGTTGGACGGCACCCGGCCGAGCAACTCCGCGGCGCGGGTCACGCTCCGCTCGGTGGCGACGGTGCGGAACACCGCCAGCGATGCAAGATCCACCAACATTCTCCATGAGCAAAAGCGCTAGCCATATATTCTTTATGTAAGAATATATGTCAATCTTCATTCTGAAAAAGAGAATAGAGCCCGCTTGCCGCAGGTCCATCGTGGATCGCGTCCGTTGGCGTCACAGCGGCGCGCCGCCCGACGTCGCTTTTGGCGACCACCCGTCTCTGGCGATCTGACCGCGGTCGGCCCGACACAAATCCGGCTTCCCATCGGGGGATTTTTCGCGCAGAACCGCGCCATGAGCGAACCCGACGGCCCACCCGCCACTTTCCAACAACGCCTGCGCTGGTTGATGACGCCGCCGCAGGCCTATCTGGCGTATTTCATCGCCGTGCTGCTGATCGGCGGGGCGTCGTTCTATGCCGGCTCGCTGAAGCCGAACAAAAAGAGCCTGGTGCCACCGCAGTCGCTGCAGCATCCGGCGCCGCCGCAGAACTGAGCAGCGCGGCTTTACGGCCGCGACGCGCTATTCGATGCCGCGGCCGAACTTGTTGGATTTCGGGAATCCCTTCGGCGGCAGCCGGCCGGCGTCGGAGCGGTTGCCGCGCCATTCCGCGAGGTCCTTGATCGAGGCGCTGAACTCGCGGCCGGCGGAATCCCGCCAAGTGAAGCCGTCCTTGGCGGTGAAGGTGGCGATGTCGGACAGCCCGCCGTCCTTGTACTTCTGCAGCCGCACGCCGCGGCCGCGCGCCATTTCCGGCACCTGATCGAGCGGGAAGATCAGCAATTTGCGGTTCTCGCCGATCACCGCGACGCTGTCGCCGGAGACCGTGCACACCGCCCTCGCCTCGTTCGGCATCTCGACGTTGAGGATCTGCTTGCCCTTGCGGGTGTTGCCGACGCAATCGTCCTCGCTGACGATGAAGCCCTGGCCGTCATGGCTCGCCACCAGGAATTTGCGGCCGCCGCTGTTGACGAACAGCGCCACGATCGCGGCGTCCTGGTCGAGATCGATGAACATCCGGATCGGCTCGCCATGGCCGCGGCCGCCCGGCAATTTGGCGACGTCGAGCGAATAGAACCGGCCGTTGGTAGCAAACAGCAGCAGCTTCGAGGTGGTCTCGGCGAAGAACGCCTGGCCCAGCTTGTCGTCCTGCTTGAAGTTCAGTCCCGACAGATCCTCGACATGGCCTTTCAGCGTGCGCACCCAGCCCTTGTCGGAGATCACCACGGTGACCGGCTCGCGCTCGACGAAGGCTTCCTCGATCGCGGCGAGATCGTGCTCAGGCGCGTCGGCGAATTGCGTGCGGCGCTTGCCGAGCGCGGTCTTCGGCCCGAACATCTCGCGCACCTTGCGGACCTGCTCGCCGACCTTAGCCCATTGCTCGGTCTCTGACTTCAGGATCGCGTTGATGCCCTTCAGCTCGGCGCGCAGGTTCTTGTCCTCGGTGCGGATCTCGAATTCTTCGAGCTTGCGCAACGACCGCAGCCGCATGTTGAGGATGGCTTCGGCCTGGATGTCGGTGAGGTTGAACGCCTTCATCAAGACGGGCTTCGGCTCGTCCTCGGTGCGGATGATCTTGATCACCTTGTCGATGTTCAAGTAAGCGATCAGATAGCCGCCGAGCACTTCCAGGCGATGCTCGATCTGCGCCTTGCGATAGTTGGAGCGGCGCAGCAACACGTCGCGCAGGTGATCGAGCCATTCGCGCAAGGCTTCGGCCAGGCCGAGCACCTTGGGGATGCGGCCCTTCACCAGCACATTGAGATTGAGCGGGATCTTGCTTTCCAGCTCGGTCAGCCGGAACAGCGATTCCATCAACAGCTCGGGATCGACGGCGCGCGACTTCGGCTCGATCACCACGCGGATGTCTTCGGCGGATTCGTCGCGGACGTCGCCGACCAGCGGCAGCTTCTTCTCGTTCAACAGTTCGGCGATCTTCTCGATCAGCCGCGACTTCTGCACCAGCCAGGGAATTTCGGTGATCACCACCAACCAGGTGCCGCGGGCGCCGTCTTCCTGATGCCATTTGGCGCGGGTGCGGAACGAGCCGCGTCCGGTGGCGTAAGCCTCGGCGATGCTTTCGCGGGAATCGATGATCACGCCGCCGGTCGGAAAATCCGGGCCCTTGACCCACTTCAACAGCGCCTTGGATTTGGCGTCCGGCTTCTCGATAAGATGCAACGCTGCGTCGCACAGTTCGGCCGCGTTGTGCGGCGGGATCGCGGTGGCCATGCCGACCGCGATGCCCTGCGCGCCGTTGGCGAGCAGGTTGGGAAAGCCGCCGGGCAGCACGATCGGCTCTTTCGACTGACCGTCGTAATTGGCGCGGAACGCGACGCCGTCCTCGTCGATGCCCTCCAGGAGCAGCCGTGCGACGTCGGTCATCCGCGCTTCGGTGTAGCGATAGGCGGCGGCGTTATCGCCGTCGATATTGCCGAAATTGCCCTGGCCGTCGACCAAGGGATAGCGCGAGGAGAAATCCTGCGCCAGGCGCACCAGCGCGTCATAGATCGACTGGTCGCCGTGCGGATGGAACGAGCCCATCACGTCGCCGACGATTTTGGCGGATTTCTTGAACGGGGTGCCGGGGTCGAGCCGCAAGAGCCGCATGCCGTAGAGGATGCGGCGATGCACCGGCTTCAGGCCGTCGCGGGCATCCGGCAGTGCGCGATGCATGATCGTCGACAGCGCATAGGCAAGGTAGCGCTCTTCCAGCGCCTCGCGCAGCTGCACGTCGTGAATCTCCGCCGGCTCCGGCGGAATCAATCGTTTTCCCATGGGAAGGGGTTAACTGCTACAGGTTGTTTGGACAAGATCCGAATTCCCCGCCATCAAAGCGGTATCTTCCGCAAGGATCAAACAAGAAACTAAGGCAAACCGCAGCTCAGACGGAAAACGCCGAACCAGCAGCATCCGTGGCGGAACCCTTCAATCCCGGGCGGGGGCAACTGCCCGCTCGCCAGCCACAGCCCCGCCGTGGGTGGTGCCGGTCATTCCAGCAAGAAGCACATCGCCCCATCCGTGCAGCAGTTCCCCTAAGAAGACCATCAATGCGATGCAAACGATGATCCTCATTCGCTGCTCGTGTCGCTCGCCCGCCCGTAGCAACCTCGCGTTTTCGACCCGCGCTCGATCGGCGGTGCCGAACTTTCCGCCGGCAATGGCAATTTTGTCGTCTCTGTTGCGACGTTCGAAGATGACCTCTCGACGGACTTGAAAAATGATCATCAAGGCACCCAAGGCGGACAGAATCGCACCCAGCCGATTGACCAAATGCGAGTCTCCGAAATACTGCCCCGCGGCAATCGACACTGCTACGTAAGCTAACAGCAAAAGGCTAAACGCCAGCGCTTGAGACCGCGTCATCGAAACCACTCAGCTCCAAAACGATTCGTCAATTCTGGAGGGATAAATGAACTTCATGTTTGGCGTCCGCTTCAGATGCCAAGCCCCACTGAACAGCGGATGAACGCAATATTTGAGGTGGTTTGCAAACTTGATCTGATTGGGCGCGTTATAGTGAAATAAGCCATACTCGTAGTACTGCGTCTTGCGGTTCGATTGCTCGGCATCGATATATCCGATCACGCCGATTTCGTAGAGAGACTTCCAGGGATTGTCGGTTTCCGCCGCAACGCTCTTGCGCATTCTCCTGCCGATCGAATGCAAATCGCTGAGCGTGCAGATCGGCGGCAACTCCGAGAGCACGTCCTCGCATGCCGCGATTAGTTCCCGATAGATCGGAAGATAAGGCTTGAGGATCTGCCTCGCCAGAGCCGATTCACTCTCCTCGACGGCCCGGACGATGGCCTCCGCCGTGATCAAATTCCAGACCCGAGTTTCGAGATGAGAAATGCTAATGGCGCGGCCGAACAGCAAGATCAGCTCCCTCGGCAGAAGCTGCGAATGTCGCACCAGGTAAGCGACCGAATCCTCCCTCTGCCCGAACCTGTTGGTGACGTATTTCGGCATCACCGCCTCGTAGAATAAACGCAAATTCTCGCGCTGGGAAAAATCGAGACGAGAAATATGCGCCAGGAACTCCTGGTCGTTTGGCGAGCCGGGCAGGTGAATCCTCAGGAATTCGCGGAACCGCTCGGCGACTATCTTCAAGAGATCAATGGGCCGCCATTGCAGTCTTGAGTAGCTCGTCGTCGGAGACATGTCGCGAATCTCGTTCGCCACGTGCGTAAACAAGTGCCGCTCGACCTCTGCCGGCACGCAACAGAAGATCCTCACGCGATCGTATGAATCGGAAAAATTGGTGATACAACGCAGCAACCCCGACAGAATCCGAGAGAAACGCGGCGACGTTATTGGGTAGAGATCAAGCGAATCGATAATGATGTAGCAACGACGACCCGACGCGGCGAGGTACTTCAGCACGCTGTCTCTGGTCTGTTCGAACGCCCTTTGCAAACTTTCGTCGGAAATGCATTCGCGCGGGTCTATGATATCACGACCTTCGATGAATTTGAAGACCAGCGGCAGCTTGGCGCGATAGTCGATGGAATTTGTTTCCGACGAGGCATCGCGAAAGATCTGATTGAATATGGCTTGCCAGAGATGGCGCGCCCAAAAACGCGCAGCGGTTTCCGGCAGCAAATCGTCCCACATCGGCTGCGACCCGAGTGAATGGTAGCAATCGATGCCGACGAGATTGACGATTTCATCTAAGTGATCCCAGGACTGGATGAATACATAAATATCGTGGTGATCGTTGATGGCTTCGTCACGCGCATAGAAGTAGTGGTTGCGCGCCGCACCCGCCAGCATAGCGGCGACGATCGCGGTCTTGCCGGCTCCCCTTCGTCCTAATATGATTGGGTGAAGATCGTGTAGCGCCACGTCGAATGGTTCGGCCTGATAGATCAGGAGATTGACGGGGTCTTCGTCGTGCTGGCCAAAGGAGCGGCGGCGCAAAATACGTTCATGGCGAATCGGACCGAGCGGCTCCTCGGGAGTCAAAAAATCGCGAAGCGGCATAACTGCCCTCCGTTGCAATCTATAAGTGAAAAATAAAAAAATATACCCCAAGGTAGAATTGAGGCAATAGAATTTTGTCGACAATCAAGGATTGGTGACCCGCGCGTGATGCCTGCGCACCGCATTGATGAAGCCGTCGCGGGCGTCGGAATGGCCCTGCCCGCGCGGCTCCAGCACGTTGCGCAGCAGGAACCGGCCGGTCAGCAGAAATCCGTCCTGCAGATCCTGGTCGGACCAGTCGTTGCGTTGCGCCGCGCCCTCGCGAAGGAACGGCGGCAGCCGCAGCAGCTTGTCGCGCCACGGCTCGCCGGCCTGGCGCGACACCGCGCCGCCGGATTTCGGCGACACGTAGATCAGGTCCGTGGTGACGCCGGTCGCTGCGCAATTGGCGAGGTCGAGCCCGAAGCCGAGTTCGGCCAGCATCGTCAATTCGAAGCGGATCACCTGCACCGCGGCCTCGCCGACGTCGTCGAAGTCGTCGAGCGTGCGCTGCAGCCGGTCGTAGATCTCGGGCTGCGGGTCGCGCTCCGGCAACAGCCGCGCCAGCGAGGCCAGATGGGTGACGCCATAGACCGCGTGGCTCGACGCCAACAGCATCGCGGCGCGCATCCGCGTGCCCTCCAGCACGTAATAGCCGAGATGTTCGTCGAGCCTGGCCCGCCACACCGCGGCGACGCTATTGCCGGGCTGCAGCAGCGGCCGCAGCTTGGAGCCGGCGCCGCCGCGTACCAGGCCGAGATGGCGGCCGTGGCCGCGGGTCAGCAGTTCGACGATGGCGCTAGACTCGCCATGCCGCCGCACCCCCAACACGATGCCGTCGTCGGTCCATTCCATGCGACCAACTATACAGGCTTCGCACGGTCTTCGCAGCCGCTACTGGTTGAACCAGTCCTTGGCGTCGCCGGTGAACGACAGATAGAGGCCCGCCGCGGTGAGCAGCGTGGAGACGATCTCGATCCAGCTATCGAGCTGTAGGCCGGAATCGCCGATGATCTGCGCCAGCCACACCGTCGACAGCGCCAGCGAGCCGACCAGCACCCAGCGCGGCCAATTCTTGCGCTGCTGCGCCGCGAGCCAGACCAGATACACCAGCGTGATGATCAAGCCGGCCGCGATCAGATTCGCCGCCATGATCACGCCGTCGCCGATCTCGGCCGACGGGGTGCGGTCCTGGAACGCCACCGACAAAGCATCGAGCCCGAGCGAGGCATACAGCAGCGCCTCGAACAATTGAACATTCCTGGGCGTCGCCATGATCCGCGTCAGTCCTTCGGAAACTCGAGGCCCATCTCGTGATAGCGATTGGGATCGTCGCCCCAGTTCTCGCGCACCTTGACGAACAGGAACAGGTGCACCGGCTGGCCCAGGATCTCGGCGATCTCCTTGCGGGAATCCGCGCCGATCGACTTGATGGTGGCGCCGCCCTTGCCGAGCACGATCTTGCGCTGGCTTTCGCGCTCGACGAAGATCGTCTGCTCGATCCGCACCGATTTGTCCTTGCGCTCGGTCCAGGTGTCGGTCTCCACCGTGGACTGATACGGCAATTCCTGGTGCAACTGCCGGAAGATCTTCTCGCGGGTGATTTCCGCCGCCAGATGCCGCATCGGCGCATCCGACATCTGGTCTTCCGGATAGTGATAGGGGCCCGCCGGCACCATCGACGCCAGCGTGCGCCGCAAGTCCTCGACGCCGTCGCCGGAGAGTGCAGAAACCATAAACGTCTCGTCGAATGTCAGCCGCGCATTGGCGTCCTGCGCCAGCTTCAGCAGCTTTTCCTTGGAGACGATGTCCACCTTGTTGATCACCAGGATTTTCGGATGATCGACTTGGGAAACTTTGCTGAGGATCGCGTCGGCCTCCTCGTCGATGCCCTCGCGGGCGTCGAGCAATACGCACACCAGATCGGCATCGTGCGCCCCGCTCCAGGCGGTCTTGACCATGGCGCGGTCGAGCCTGCGTTTCGGCAGAAAGATGCCCGGGGTATCGACCAGAATGATCTGGGCGTGGTCCTCGATCACGATGCCGCGGATCAGCGCCCGCGTGGTCTGCACCTTGCGCGACACGATGGTGACCTTGGAGCCGACCAGCGCGTTGACCAGCGTCGATTTGCCGACGTTCGGCGCGCCGATCAGCGCGACGAAGCCGCAGCGGGTGGCTTGTGGTAAAGGCGCGTCAGTCATGGTCGAGTCCCTCCCGCCGCAGGAATACACGGGCGGCCTCCTGTTCGGCCAGCCGCTTCGAGGACCCCTCGCCCTCCGCCGGCAACAGACCCGCGATTTCGGCGGCGATCACGAAAACCGGCTGGTGATCCGGCCCGCTCCGCATGATCTCACGATAGACGGGCGTCGGGAAACCCCTCCCCTGCGCCCATTCCTGCAACCGCGTCTTGGCATCGCG
>NZ_DASWPE010000048.1:0-8630 GCF_036404135.1 Rhodopseudomonas sp.
GAAAAACTGGCCGAGCGGAATATAGGTCGTCTGATCGAAGGCGCGCAGCTGAATCTGGGCCGCAATTTTCTTCTGCTCGTCGGATGAGCCGGCCCGTGCGAAGGCATCGCGCAACGTTTCCATCTGCGCATCCTCCGGCCAGCCGGCCCAGCCGCCCTTGCGGCCCTTGCCGTTCAGGGGAACGCTCGCGATCGGATTCATGATGTCGGCGATGCCCCAATTGGTGAAGAACAGATTCCAGCCGCCGTCCTTTGGCGGCTTCTGGCTTGCGAACACGGCATTCTCGGTCTGCCAGTCCATGGATTGCACGGTGACCTGGAATCCCGCCTGGCGCAGCAGTTGCGCCGCGACGATCGGTTGCGGCTTCAGCGAGACCACATCGGTCGGCGCCAGGATCACGACAGGCGTGCCGTCATAGCCGGCTTCGGCCAGCAATTTCTTGGCCTCCGCGAGGTCGCCGCCCTTGAGCAGGGTGTCCGCCCCGATGTCGGTCGCCAGCGGCGTGCCGCAGCCGAAAAAGGCCCCGCATATCTTGTAGAACTGCGGATTTCCAACCAGCGCGTCGAGCACGTCCTTCTGGTTCATGGCGATCAACGCGGCGTGGCGAATCTTGACGTTATCGAAGGGCGGATAGAGGAAGTTCATCCGCCCCATGGTCTGGAAACCGAGGCCGTTCAGGACACCCGATGTCAGATCCTTGTCGGCCTGCAATACCGGCACCAGATCGAATGACGGCCGTTCCAGCAGGTCGATATCTCCGGACTGGAGCGCGTTGGCCGCGGTCTGCGCGTCGGGCATCGTGATCCATTCGACGCGATCCACCTTCACCACCTTGCCGCCCGAGGTCCAGCTCGGCGGCTCGGCTCGCGGCACGTAGTCGGTGTTCTTCACATAGACCGCCTTGACGCCGGGCTGGAATTCCGCGGCGACGAATTTGAACGGCCCGGAGCCGATCTGCTCGGAGATCGCCTTGCCCGCCGGCGTCTCGGCGATCCGCTTCGGCATCATGAAGGGCACCAGCGACGACGGCTTGCCGATCGATTCCAGCACCAGCCCGTAGGGCTCCTTCAGTTTCAGCGTAATGGTCTTGGCGTCGGTGGCCTCCAGCGACGCGGTGAAGTCCATCAGCTTCTGGCCCATGCCGTCGGCCGAACCCCAGCGCCGCAACGACGCCACGCAATCCTCCGCGGTGACCGGCGCGCCGTCGTGCCATTTCAAGCCGTCGCGCAAGGTGAAGGTGTAGGTCAGCTTGTCGTCGGACACCTTCCAGTCCGCCATCTGCGGCTGCACCTTGAAGTTGGCGTCCATCGCCAGCAGCGTGTCGTACACCATATAGCCGTGGTCGCGGGTGATGTAGGCGGTGGTGAGCCCCGGATCGATCACGCGCAGATCGGAATGCATCACCGCGGTCAGCGTCTTTGCCGAGGCGGGCAGCGATAACGCCAACGCCATCGCGGCGATAACGCCGCGTAATCTCCATTTCGGCAGCGATGACGAACGCAGCCGGCGCAGACTTTCAGACATTGAGTTCTCCTGGCTTGAAACTGATCAACCGCAGATGATTAGATGTGCAGGGCGATACATTCTTAGGCGGAGCAACCTACTAACACCTGGTGTTAGCTCGGCGCGCGAGACTTGCATCGCGTCGATGACGCGTCAATCGCGTTTTCACGCATGGTGATCGCGCAACGGCTGTGCGCAAAATCGCAGAGCGTTGCACGCGCAAACCGCTTGCTGATAACTTCGACACCATGTTTGATGCCCCCCGTTCGCCGACGCCCGATCGCCGCGCGCAGAGCGAACGCCGCGTCAACGCCGTAAGACGTCACGCCTCAGCAACGACTCGTTACAAACGTCCGCACTGAAGCCAACGACGTGACGACCAGGAGGAACCCGAATGAATCCAGCGAACCTGCCGTTCGATTCCGAGGCGATGCTGCAAGGGCTGCGCGCCTGGGTCGAATGCGAGAGCCCGACCTTCGACACCGGCGCGGTGAACCGGATGCTGGATCTCGCGGCGCGCGAGATGGCGATCATGGGCGCCCACATCGAACGCATCGCGGGGCGCCAGGGTTTCGCCGATTGCGTCCGCGCCAAATTTCCGCACCCCAGACAAGGCGAGCCCGGCATCTTGATCGCCGGCCATCTCGACACCGTGCACCCGATCGGCACGCTGCGCGATCTGCCGTTTCGCCGCGACGGCAACAAATGCTTCGGCCCCGGGATCTACGACATGAAGGGCGGCAACTATCTGTCGCTGGAGGCGATCCGGCAATTGGCACGCGCCGCCTTCACCACCCCGCTGCCGATCACCGTGCTGTTCACGCCCGACGAGGAGGTCGGCACCCCGTCGACCCGCGACGTGATCGAAGCCGAAGCCGCGCGCAACAAATACGTGCTGGTGCCGGAACCCGGCAAGCCGAATAACGGCGTCGTGACTGGACGCTACGCCATCGCCCGGTTCAACCTCGAAGCCCGCGGCAAACCGAGCCACGCCGGCGCGACGCTGTCGTCGGGGCGTTCGGCGATCCGCGAAATGGCGCGGCAGATCCTCACCATCGACGCCATGACCGACGACGACTGCACCTTCAGCGTCGGCATCGTGCATGGCGGACAATGGGTGAATTGCGTGGCCTCGACCTGCCGCGGCGAAGCGCTCAGCATGGCGAAGCGGCAGGCCGATCTCGACCGCGGCGTGGCGCGGATGCTGGCGCTCAGTGGCAGTTCGCCGGACGTGAATTTCACCGTGACGCGCGGCGTCACCCGCCCGGTGTGGGAACCCAACGACGCGACGCTGGCTTTGTATGAGCAGGCGCGCGGCGTTGCCGAACAACTCGGCGTCGCGCTGACGCATGGCAGCGCCGGCGGCGGCTCCGACGGCAACTTCACCGGCGCGATGGGCATCGCGACGCTCGACGGGCTCGGCGTGCGCGGCGCCGATCCGCACACCTTGAATGAGCATATCGAAGTCGACAGCCTCGCCGAACGCGGGCGTTTGATGGCCGGACTGCTCGCGACCTTGCAGTAGCAGCGGATCAGGAACGGCAACGCCGTGTTCGGTGGCATAGGAATTGCTAACTTTTAGCCGGGGCAACGAAAGGAAGCGATGCTGTTATATCTGCTGCGCCGTGTGCTCGCCGCCATTCCCGTGATGGGCGTGGTCGCGCTGGTGGTGTTCCTGCTGCTGCGGCTGACGCCGGGCGATCCCGCGGCGATCCTTGCCGGCGACAACGCCAGCCCCGAACAACTCGAGCGCATCAGGGCGTCGCTCGGCCTCAACCTGCCGCTGTACACGCAGTTCTTTAGCTGGATCGGCAAGCTGTTGCACGGCGACCTCGGCGTCTCGCTGATCTCGCAGGTGCCGGTGTTGAAGATGATCAGCCAGCGCGTCGAGCCGACCCTGGCGATCGCCGTCTCCACCATCATTCTCGCCATCGTGGTCGCGGTGCCGCTCGGCGTGATCGCGGCATGGAAGCACGGCAGCTTCATCGACCGCTTCGTGATGGGGCTGTCGGTGGTCGGCTTCTCGGTGCCGGTGTTCGTGATCGGCTATGTGCTGATCCAGACGTTCGCGATCGAATTGCGCTGGCTGCCGGTGCAGGGCTATCGCAGCATCTATAACGGCTTCGGGCCGTTCTTCGAACGGCTGATCCTGCCGACGCTGACGCTGTCGTTCATCTATATCGCGCTGATCGCGCGGATGACCCGCGCGGCGATGCTCGACGTGCTCGGCGAGGACTATATCCGCACCGCGCGCGCCAAGGGCATCGCCGAGCCCGGCGTGCTGTTGCGCCACGCGCTGCGCAACGCCGCGGTGCCGGTGATCACCGTGATCGGCACCGGATTTGCGCTGCTGATCTCCGGCGTGGTGGTCACCGAAAGCGTGTTCAACCTGCCCGGCGTCGGCCGGCTCACCGTCGACGCCGTGCTGGCGCGCGACTATCCGGTGATCCAGGCGATGATCCTGCTGACTTCCGGCATCTACGTCGCGGTCAATCTCATGATCGACGTCGCCTACACGCTGCTCGACCCCCGCATTCGATATTGAGGCGCTCTTGATGGCGATCGATACCCTGCCCGGTCCCGCGCTTTCCGTCCGTGTCCGCGCCGGCTCGGCGCTGTCGTCTCTGGTCGGCAGTCCGATCATCACGCTGGCCTCGATCTGCCTGGCGCTGATCGTCGCCTCCGCGGTGTTCGCGCCATGGCTGGCGCCGCACGATCCGTTGCTGCTGGCGCCGGCGCAGCGGCTGAAGCCCGCCAGCGCCCAGTTCCTGCTCGGCACCGACGCCTATGGCCGCGATATCCTGTCGCGGATTCTCTATGGCGGGCGGATCTCGCTGTTGATCGGCGTCGGCGCCGCGATGGTCTCGATCGCGATCGGCCTGGCGATCGGCCTGGTGTCCGGGTTCTTCAAATGGGTCGACGCGGTGATGATGCGGGTGATGGACGGGTTGATGGCGATCCCGAGCATTCTGCTCGCGATCGCCGTGGTGTCGCTGTCGGGCGCCAGCCTCACCACCGTGCTGATCGCCATCACCATCCCGGAAATTCCCCGCGTCGCCCGGCTGGTGCGTTCGACCGTACTGTCGGCGCGCGAGGAGCCTTATGTCGAAGCCGCGATCTCGCTCGGCTCCAGCCTGCCGAAGATCATGGCGCGGCATCTGTTGCCCAACACCGTGGCGCCGTTGATCGTGCAGGGCACCTACGTCTGCGCCTCGGCGATCCTCACCGAGGCGATCCTGTCGTTCCTCGGCGCCGGCATCAGCCCGGAGACCCCGACCTGGGGCAACATCATGGCCGAGGGCCGCGCCTACTTCCAGATCAAGCCGTCGATGATCTTCTGGCCGGGGCTGTTGCTGTCGATCGCGATCCTCAGCGTCAACCTACTCGGCGACGCCGCCCGCGACGCGCTCGACCCGCGGATGAAACAGCGGGAGGGCGCAAAGTGAATACGAGAGCGCAGCCACGCGTGATCTCACCTCTCTCCGCGCGCCGCAGCGCGATCGCATGCGGCTTTGGGAAATTTGCTGCGCGTAGCTCCGCCGCGAGCTGGCCTCTGCAGTTCAACGCGTCGTCCCTGCGCACGCAGGGACCCATACGGCGCGGAGCCTCGTTTTGCCCGAGGGGCCAAGGCCGTTTCTTCATCTTGGAAGCCAGGGGTGATGGGTCCCTGCGTGCGCAGGGACGACTCGTGGAGGGGCTCCGCTCGATCGCCGCCGTGCGATCCGAAGCTAATAGCTTAAGACGCGATTGCCCTGCGGTACGCATGCGACCGGACGGCGCCATGGATGATTGCGGGGCCGCGACATGACCGCCCCCATCCTCGACATCGAAAATCTGGTGGTCGGACTCGGCCGCAATCCCGGCGGCGAGCGGGTGATCGATGGACTGTCGCTGCGGGTCGGCGCCGGCGAGACGCTGTGCCTGGTCGGCGAATCTGGCTCCGGCAAATCGGTGACCTCGCTCACCACCATGGGGCTGTTGCCGAAGGGCGCGCTGGTGGCGAATTCCGGCCGCATCCGGCTGGTCGGCGAGGATGTGCTGCAGGCCAGCGACCGCCGGCTGCGGCAGCTACGCGCCACCACCATGGCGATGATCTTTCAGGAGCCGATGACCGCGCTCAATCCGGTGGTGCCGGTCGGCCGCCAGATCGACGAGGTGCTGCGGGCGCACACCGACCTCGACGCCCGCGCCCGCAAGCACCGCATCCTCGCGATGATGGAGCAGGTGCGGCTGCCCGAGGTCGAACGCATCTTCCGCTCGTTTCCGCATCGTTTGTCCGGCGGCCAGCGCCAGCGCATCATGATCGCGATGGCGCTGGTGCTCGAGCCGAAATTGCTGATCGCCGATGAGCCGACCACCGCGCTCGACGTCACCACGCAGAAGCAGATCCTGACGCTGATCCGCGAGCTGCAGAAGGACCATGGCACCGCGGTGCTGTTCATCACCCACGACATGGGCGTGGTCGCCGAGATCGCCGACCGCGTCGCGGTGATGCGGCACGGCCGACTGGTGGAGACCGGCACGCTCGACCAGGTGCTGCGCGCCCCCGCGATGGAGTACACCCGCAAGTTATTATCTGCGGTGCCGAGCCTGGTGCCGCGGCCGCCGCGGCCGGAGAGCTTTGCGCCGGTGGTGCTGGAGGCCAGCGAACTCGGCAAAGTGTATCGCGAGCGGGCGATGTTCGGCCGCGCCCGCGAAGTCGTGGCCGCGCAAGACGTCTGGCTGACGCTGCGCAAGGGCCGCACGCTCGGCATCGTCGGCGAATCGGGCTCCGGCAAATCCACCGTGGCGCGCTGCATCGTGCGGCTGATCGATCCCTCCTCCGGCGGCGTCCGCTTGGTGGGTCGCGAGATTTCCGACCTGTCGCGGCGGCTGTTGCAGCCGCACCGGCAGAAGATCCAGATCGTGTTTCAGGATCCCTATCGCTCGCTCAATCCGCGGATCAGCGTCGGCGAGAGCATCGCCGAAGGCCCGATCAATTACGGCATGCCGCACAAGCAGGCGCTGGCGAAAGCCCGCGAGCTGTTGCAACTCGTCGATCTGCCGGCCGATGCGATCTCGCGCTATCCGCATCAATTCTCCGGCGGCCAACGCCAGCGCATCGCGATTGCCCGGGCGCTGGCGCTCGATCCCGAGGTGCTGGTCGCCGATGAAGCAGTGTCGGCGCTCGACGTCTCGGTGCAGGCGCAGGTGCTGGAACTGCTCGCCGACATCCAGCGACGGCTCGGCATCGCGCTGTTGTTCATCACCCACGACCTGCGGGTCGCGGCGCAGATCTGCGACGACGTCGCGGTGATGCAGCACGGCCGCATCGTCGAACAGGGCCCGGCCGGCGAGATTTTGACGCATCCGCGCGAGGCTTACACTCGGCAGTTACTTGACGCCGCGCCCGGCCGCGGCTGGGATTTTGCCAATTTCCGCCCGGTCGCGGCAGAACCGACGTTGGTGATGTGATGACTTTCACAACTCATCGAAAGTCACTCGGGGCGCGAGCAGCGAGGCTCGCGCGTGAACCGGGAATGACTGGCTGCAAGCGAAACGTCTCCACCGCAAGGCCGCCCGAGCCTCGAAGGATGCGGGTTGCACGCTCGCCTGCCACGCCGTCGCCCTTCGAGGCTCGCCGAATACGGCGAGCGCCTCAGGGTGACGGCACAGGTCAGCGCTGGACTTCTTGGCGAGTTCAGCGTGCCTCGACCGGCGCCATGATGAGTCCTGGAATTCTGTTCGCAACCCACTCCCCAACAAGGATCATGCATGCCGACCCTCGACCGCATTGACGCTTTCGCCGACGACCTCACCGCGATCCGTCGCGATCTGCACGCCCATCCGGAGATCGGCTTCGAGGAGGTACGCACTTCCGGCATCGTCGCTGAAAAACTCACGCAATACGGCATCGAGGTGCATCGCGGGCTCGGTGGCACCGGAGTGATCGGCGTACTGAAGGGCAAGGGCGGCGGCGGCAAACGCATTGGCCTGCGCGCCGACATGGACGCGCTGCCGATGGAGGAGAACACCAACCTTTCCTGGCGCTCGACGATTCCCGGCCGCTTCCACGGCTGCGGCCATGACGGCCACACCACGATGTTGCTCGGCACCGCGCGCTATCTCGCCGAGACCCGCGACTTCGCCGGCACCGTGCATTTCATCTTCCAGCCCGCCGAGGAAGGCCTCGGCGGCGCCCGCGCCATGATCAAGGACGGGCTGTTCGACAAATTTCCCTGCGATGAAATCTACGGCCTGCACAACGCGCCCAATCTGGCGCTCGGCGAGATCGCGGTGTTTCCCGGCCCGGCGATGGCCGGCGCGGATTTCTTCGACATCACCATCACCGGCTACGGCGCCCACGGCGCGATGCCGGAGCGCTCCAAGGATCCGGTGATCGTCGCGATGACGCTCGGTCAGGCGATGCAGAGCATCGTCAGCCGCAACGTCGATCCGTTCAAATCCGCGGTGCTGTCGATCACCCAGATCCATTCCGGCTCGGCCTACAACGTAATCCCCGGCGAAGCCAAGCTCTGCGGCACGGTGCGCGCCTTCGCCGACGAGGTCCGCGTCTTGATCCGCGAGCGGATGCGCGCGCTCGCCGCCGGCATCGCGCTGGCGTTCGACGTCGAGATCAAGGTCGAGATCCGCGACGGCTTCAGCGTTCTGGTCAATCAGGAGGAGCAGACCGCGGTGGTGGCCGGGGTGGCGCGCGACATCGTCGGCACCGCCAACGTGCTGACCACGTCGCGGCCGAAAATGGGCAGCGAGGACTTCGCCGACATGCTGCACGCGGTGCCGGGCGCTTACTTCTGGCTCGGTCACGACGGCTCGGTGCCGCTGCACAATCCCGGCTACCTGTTCGACGACAAGCTCTTGCCGATCGGCGCCAGCATGCTGGCGCGGATCGTCGAAACCCGGCTGCCGGTCGGAGGGTGACGTCGGTCTGCAGAGCGCACGGCGATCGAAAGAAAGCCTCTGCATCTCAACGGGTCGTCCCTGCACACGCACTAAGGCATGCACACATCTCTGAGGCTCCATCCTGCGGCGATGGCGGAGAAGCGTTCGAGGCCGTGCTTGAAGGTGATGGGGCCGGGAGGTTTGGACGATGGATAGCCGTCCCAGCCGCCGAGCCGGCCGATGAT
>NZ_DASWPE010000049.1:0-1511 GCF_036404135.1 Rhodopseudomonas sp.
CGATCGTCGAAGTGGAAGAGCTGAGCGAAACCACCCGTGCCGCCAAAGGCTTCGGTTCAAGCGGCCGCTGATGACACTCCAGATGGCAAAGAAGAAGGCGCGCTTCCCCAGGCATCCGTTTGATGTGGAGCATGGCACCGACACCGGCGGCCTCACCCCCGGCGTGGAGCTCAAGACCGGCCACGAGAATGACCGCCACAACACCGCCTACTACGGCATCGCGCCCTCGCTCTTTCGCCGGTTCGTCACCCAGTGGCGCAAGCTGCCGCCGCCGCATCGCCTGAGCAGCTACAGCTTCATCGACATCGGCGCCGGCAAAGGCCGCGCCATGCTGCTCGCGTCCGAATTTAACTTTCGCGAAGTCGTCGGCGTGGAACTGCACCCCGAACTCGCCCGCCGTTGCCGCCGCAATCTGCGCCTGTGGCAGGCCGCGCACCCAGACACCGCGCCGCTGCGCCTGGTCGAAGGCGACGCAACCGAGCTCGTCTTCCCGCCCGGCCCATGCCTCGTCTACATGTTCAATCCATTTGGCGCGCCCGTCGTCCGGCGTTTGCTACGAACGATCGAGGCGCAGTTCGCCGACCGCAAGGGCGACCTCGACATCCTGTACGTAAATCACGAAAGCGAAGCCGCTATCAAAGGCCGTGCCGGATTCAAGCAGCTATGGCGCGGTCCGGTCGCGATGTCCTCGCTCGACGCCATCGTGGATCTGCAGATCATCAATAGCCAGCTCGATGGCGAATACGGCTCCACCGGCGATGAGGCGTGCAGCATCTACCGCTACAACGGCGTCAAATCATCATCTCGATGATTGATCTACCATCTTAATTTTCGATCTGTCATTCTGAGCGCAGCGAAGAATCTGCTTCGGTCTCTGCGACCAACGGGAGCCGTTTCTGCGCGAAGCGCTCCCGCCCGTCCGGCTAGGACCGCAGCACCTAGGCCTCCATCGCGCCCGAATAAACCGCCATGCCTGCCACGGCATCCACGCCCATAGCGTCCAACTCATCCACCTCAGCCTGCGAGCGGATGCCGCCCGCCACGATCAACTGCCGCGCCGTCGTAGCGCGCAGAATCGCTGCTGCGTTGATGGGGAAGCCCTGCATGGTGCCCTCGGTATCCACGTGCGTGTAGAGGAACGCCTCGCAGTAGGGCTCCAGCCACGTCACCGCTTCCTCCGGTGTCAGGTCGACCGAATCCTTCCAACCCTTCACCGCCACGCGCCCATTCTTCGTGTCCACGGAGAAGACCAGCTTGTCCTCGCCGATCTTTCCGGCAAGCTCGGTTGCGAAGTTGAGATTGATGACCGGATGCCGCTTGCGGTCGGCAGCGTTGTCGCCGCCGAAGAGAGTGGAGCCGAAGATGACGCGCTTCGCCCCGAGGTCGAGCATGCGCTGCGCATCCTCTGCCGAACGCAACCCGCCGCCGATCTGGCACGGCAGTCTGCTGGTGAACTGCGAAATGAGCGCGCGATTGTCGCCCTGCCGCATCGCCGCATCCAGGTCGATCAG
>NZ_DASWPE010000050.1:0-15880 GCF_036404135.1 Rhodopseudomonas sp.
GCCGCGGGCTTCGTGCATCACGGCAGCGTGCTCGACTGCTCCGACGCCGACTGGGATTTTTCCTTCGACCTCAACGTCAAGTCGATGCACCGCACGATTCGCGCGTTCCTCCCCGGCATGCTGCAGGCCGGCCGCGGCAGCATCGTCAACATCGCGTCGGCCGCCGGCGTGTTCAAGGCCGCGCCGAACCGCTACGTCTACGGCGCCACCAAGGCCGCGGTGGCGGCGCTGACCCGCGCCGTCGCAGCCGACTTCATCACCCAGGGCATCCGCTGCAACGCGATCTGCCCCGGCACCATCGAGACGCCGTCGATGCTGCAGCGCGCTGCCGCCGCCGGGCCGCAGGGCCGCGAGCTGTTCGTGTCGCGGCAGCCAATGGGACGGCTCGGCACCGCGGACGAAATCGCCGCGCTGGCGGTGTATCTGGCCAGCGACGAAAGCAGCTTCACCACCGGCGTTGCGCATATCATCGACGGCGGCTGGACGTTGTGACCGAGGCAGCGCCGCGACGGATACGACCGTCATCCTGAGGAGCCCGGCCTGGCGCGCAGCGCGTGGCCGGGCGTCTCGAAGGATGAGGCGACAGATCTTCAAGGTTCGAGACGCGCGCAAGGGCGCGCTCCTCACCATGAGGGCATTCAGGGAGCAAGGAAACACAAATGAACCAGATCGATCTCAACGGCCGCTGCGCCGTGGTCACCGGCGGCGCGCAGGGCTTCGGCCGCGCCATCACCGAACGCTTCGTCGGCTCCGGCGCCAAAGTCGCGATCTGGGACCACGACATCGCTTTCGCCGAGCGCACCGCCAAGGAAATCGGCGACGCCGTCACCGCGATCGGCGTCGACGTCTCGGATCTCGCCGCGGTGGAAGCCGCGCGCGACGCCACGCTCAAGACCTTCGGCAAGATCGACATCCTGGTCAACAATGCCGGCATCGCCGGCATCAACAAGCCGGTGTGGGACACCGATCTCGCGGAATGGCGCAAGGTGCTGCGGATCAACCTCGACGGCCCGTTCATCTGCTGCAAGGCGATCGTGCCGTTGATGATCGGGCACAAATACGGCCGCATCATCAACATCGCCTCGATTGCCGGCAAGGAGGGCAACCCCAACGCCGCGCATTATTCCGCGTCGAAGGCGGGTCTCATCGCGCTGACCAAATCGCTCGGCAAGGAATTGGCGGCCTACGACATCGCGGTCAACGCGGTGACCCCGGCGGCGGCCAGGACCGCGATCTTCGAGCAGATGACGCAGCAGCACATCGATTTCATGCTGTCGAAGATCCCGAAGGGCCGTTTCGTGCTGGTCGAGGAGCTGGCAGCGCTGGTGGCGTGGCTGGCCTCGCAGGACTGCGCATTCTCCACCGGCGCGGTGTTCGACATTTCCGGCGGCCGTGCCACCTATTGAGGCTTAACTGCCGGGCGATTCCGGCCTGCCGCCCACCAGCCGAGGCCGCTCCGGCCGCGCCATGCAAATCGCTGTGGCTTTGCGCCGGTTCTGCGCTTGCCAAGGCCGCAAGCGAGCGGGTAGAAGGACGCACCTTGCGCTTCGCGTTTTTCCTGACCGCGCCGGAAAAACCTAAAGCACGGAAACCATTGGGGAATGGTGTAACGGTAGCACAACAGACTCTGACTCTGTTTGTCTAGGTTCGAATCCTAGTTCCCCAGCCAACCCCGCCCCCAAACCTCCAAACAATCTGACGGCTACAGCAGCGCGCCGCATTGCTGCATTGCAGAGCCGCGTCAGGATGCGTTGCGGCATGCAGTACGGCCCGATCCGTCAGTCGCGGTTCCAATGCCACGGACCCGCGGCTTCAGAGAATATCCCGCAATTTAAATGACTTAACCCGCGACAACGGGCAAATTCCACCTGCTCACGGGCCCGCCCCGGTGCGCCGAGCCCTTCATCGCCGCTCCATTGCGGCCGTCCGCCCAGATTTTCCACCAAATGTTACCTATAACTGACGGAGAGATTGATCTGGCGCATTGCGAAATGGTGCAGCGCACCTATCTGCTGTTAAACCAGTGTCACAGAAATCCAGGGAGCCAAACCACCTGCAAGAGGGCTCGTTTTCAGGGAATCGCACCTGGTGAGGCCGGTTCCACGACAAAGGACGAGCACGATGGCAAATTGCACGCGATGCGGCCACGCAACCACAACGCTGGACGTCGAACAAATTGACGGCGTCTATGAGCTGTACTCCTGGAGCTGTTCTGACTGCGATCACACCGTCCATATGGCGATGGCGTGCAGCAGTCTGATCGAACTGCCGGATTATGTGCTGTTCACCGAGCCCGCGGAAATCGCCAGCGCAGTCAGGCCGTTGCCGGCAATGGCCGGGCCGGATCAGGCGCCGCGCTACGCCCCGCGCCGGGTCGCCTCGGCCTGATTTCGGCCGCTCGCGGCGGTCAATTCGCCGCCGCGAAATGTTGCGGCAAAGCTGTGGCAGCTACTTGCCGGCGTCTTTCGCCGGCTGATCCTTGGCGGGCTCCGGCGGGGCCGGTTTCGGCGGCTTGGTCTGCGCTGCCTTCAACTCGTTCACCGTGTTCTGCAAGACTGTGATACCGGCCTTCAGCGCGTCGATCTGCCGGGTGGCGGCGTCGAGCTTCTGCTGCTGATCGCGGCCGAGCTTGTCAATCGTCTTCACCAGGAAATCGACGTTGCTCTGCAGGCAGCTGGTGCGGCGCTCCATGGTTTTTTCCACCGTGCAGATCTCGATCGCCGGCACGTCCTGCGCATGCGCCACGCCGGCGCCGAGCGCCAGCGTCAGCAATCCGAGCATTGCACCGATCCGAACCATCGCGACGTCCCAGGCTGAGCTATCCATCGCCGCAGCAAGCGGCGCCGGCGCGCCGCTGTCAACGCTTATCAGCGCCCGCCAATTGCCGGCCGCGGCAATTCGTGAAAGACTCCGGCGATGGAAGACTGCTTCGTCTATGTGCTCGGCTGTTGCAGCGGCGGCCGCTATCTGACCTATGTCGGATGGACGCTCGATCTCGACCGCCGGCTTGCCCAGCACAATGCCGGCAGCGGTGCGCGCTCGACCCGCGGCCGCAGCTGGGTGCTGCTGCATAGCGAGCGCTACGCCTCGCGAAGCGAGGCGATGAGCCGCGAGTGGCATCTGAAGCGCGACCGCGGCTTCCGCAAGCGGCTGGCGCAGGCGGCTGTTAGCAACATTCAAAAACCTCATTCCGGCGCTGAACTAACCGCGGTCTGAGCGCCGCCGCCCTGCCAACCAAGCGTGTCGGTAGCAGCGGTGTGGTAAGGGATAGTTAAGAATGGCGACGCGCGAAAAACGGCTGGCCGAGTTCAACGGCAATGGCGACCCCGGTCCGGATCAACTGGTCGAGGTGCTGTGCGAAGACCACAGCGGCACCTATCAGTTGCCGTTTGCATGCCGGATGATCGACGGCGAATGGCGCAACGCGCAATCCGACAGCGTGGTCGAAGCCACCGTGGTCGGCTGGCGATTGCCGCGCCGCTGACGCAGCCCGCGTTGTCCCGGAATGCGACGCCCTCGCCCGGCATTGTTAAGCTTTGGAACGACGGCGGAACGAAACGCGTCCGAATCGGCCGAATCAGCAAGCTGCCTCGCGTTCACGGCTAGATGACGAAACGCGCAGCACCGCTCGGCACAATATCTGGAGAGCTCGATCGCCGGCGCGCTGCACCGCGCCGCCGGACAACTACGCGCCGGTTAACGCGCCGGACAAAGCGTCGCGGGGCGCGCGCGTTATGCACGATCGTCTCGGATATCAGTCGGCGATTGATCGGGATCAAGACGGGCTCATCGCACCGTCCCGAAATGCGACGCTTTCGGCAAGGCTCGTTAAGCTTTGGAACGCCGGCGGAACGAAACGCGCCCGAATCGGCCGAATCGCGTTGTTCGGCGTGTTCACCGCTAGATCGCGCAAGGTGCGCGGCGGCTCGCCACAAGATGCGGGCTTCGCGGCGTGCGTCACGATCGGCCCTGGCGCGTCGGCGCCCTCGAAACGTTAACCGCCCCGGCGACGTCATCGCGAGCCGAAGGCGGCGCGCAGCGCCGAGTAAAAGCGAAGCTCCAGGGGCTGCACGCCGAGCCCTGGATTGCTTCGTCGCAACCGCTCCTCGCATGACGCGTTGAGACGCCGATCCGCGAGCCAAGCTTAGCTCAAGCGCCGCCCTAATCGACCTTGCCGCGCAGATACGGCTCCACCGGACCGCTGACCTTGATGGTCAGGAGATTGCCGAAGCGGTCCTTGGCCGTGCCGGCGGTGACGCGGATCCAGCCCTCGCTGACGCAATACTCCGCGACGTTGGTCTTCTCGGCGCCCTTGAAGCGGATGCCGACGTCGAGCGCGAGAATGGCTTCGTTGTAGAACGGGCTCTTCGGATCGTTGGAGAGCCGGTCGGGCAGTTCGATCATGGTCGGGTCTTTCGTCATCACAGCAGGGCCTCGATTTCCTTGGTCAGCGATTGCGGCGTCGTGGTCGGCGCGTGGCGCGCCACCACCTGGCCCGAGCGATCGACCAGGAATTTGGTGAAATTCCATTTGATCGCGGCGCCCAGCAGGCCGGATTTTGCGGCCTTCAGATATTGAAACAACGGATGCGCGTCGGCGCCGTTGACCTCGACCTTGTCGAACATCGGAAAGCTGACGCCGTAATTCTTCTGGCAGAATTGCCCGATCGCAGCCGCATCGCCAGGCTCCTGATGGCCGAACTGATTGCAGGGAAAGCCCAGCACCACAAGCCCGCGCGCGCCGTAGGCCTGCTGCAGCTCTTCCAGCCCCTTGTATTGCGGGGTGAAGCCGCAGGCGCTGGCGGTGTTGACGATCAACAGCACCTTGCCCGCGAACTGCTTCAACGGCAGCTCCTGACCTTGCAGCGTTCTGGCGGAAAAATCATAGACGGAGGTCATGGCGGGCTTATCCGGCGTCGGGGTGATTCAGGCAACAGGATCGATCGGCGATGCCGGCACTCCGCCGGCCTCGATCGCCTCTCCGGCGGCAAGCAGCAGATCCTCGCGATGGCGTCCGGCGACCAGCTGCACGCCGACCGGACAGCGGCCGACCAGCCCGGTTGACACCGCCAGCGCCGGCAACCCCATGAACGGGATCGCAATCTGCGGCATCTGCGCCCGCCACACCCGATTGAACGAGGCGTCGTCGCGCAGGTCGAGCTGATCGGCAAACGGCAATTCGCCGGACACCGGCATCAGCACCACGGCGGTCTCGGCGAACACCCTCTGCCATTGCCGGGTCAGCGTGGCGCGCCGCGTCAACAGACCGGAGAACGCCGCAAGGTCGATGCCCTGCGCTTGATCGCGGTTGCCGCGCAGGCAGGCCAGCGCACCCGGATCGCCCTCGCGCTCGGCCAGAGCCAGCATCGCGTCGTAACCGTCGGCGAGCCACATCTTGATCTGCAACTCGGCCGCCTCGCGCAGCGGCGGCAGCGTGTCGCGCTCTTCGACCTGCCAACCGGCGCGCCGCAGCCGTTCAGCGGCGTCGCGCAACGCGGCCTCGATCTCCGGCGCGATCTCCAGGCCATCGGGGCGCAGCCACAGCAGCGCGCGCTTTTCGACCGCAGGCCCTTCGAGCGGCGCCGGCACATACCACGGATCGCGCGGGTCGGGCTGCGCCATCGCCGTCAGCGCGAGCCTGAGATCGCCAATGCTGCGCGCCAGCGGCCCGGATACCGCGGTGATCTGCGGCCCGATCGAGCGCTCCGGCGACGACGCGTTCCAGGCCGGAACTCGCCCAATGGTTGGACGCAAGCCATGCACGCCGCAGGCATAGGCCGGATAGCGGATCGAGCCGGCAATGTCGGTGCCGTGGGCGATGTGGCCGATGCCAGCGGCGACCGCGGAGGCCGCGCCGCCGGACGAGCCGCCGGGCGTGAGCCCCGGGTCGCGCGGATTCTTGGTGGCGCCGTGGATGAGATTGCTGGTGAACCAGCGATAGGAAAACGCCGGGGTGTTGGTGCGGCCGAGGATCACCGCGCCGGCGCGGCGCAGATTGTCGACCACCGGATTGTTCGAGGTGGCGATCAGGTCGCGCTGCAACGTCACGCCGTTGGTGGTGGCGAAGCCGGCTTGATCAACGTTGACCTTGACGGTGATCGGCACGCCGGCGAGCGGCCCCGGATCGTTGCCGGCGGCAAAGGCGGCGTCGATCGCGTCAGCCTGTTGCAGCACTTCGTCGGGACGATGATCGACTACGGCGTTGAGCGCCGGATTGACCGCATCGAGCCGCGCCAGCGCGGCTTCCGCGGCCTGTTTCGCCGAGAGCTGGCGCGACCGGATCGACGCGGCCAGATCGGCCGCCGACAGTCGCCAGATATCCTGCATCAAAAGATCTCTCCGCTCCCGGGTGCCGCCGACTATGGCAGCCGCCCGGCTATCGCCCAACAGAATTTTCCGCGGACGGCACCGACGCCGAGCCGGCGCCGCATCAATGGGTTGTCGGCGGCGCCTGATGGATATCGAGAATCGCCTCGCTGAACGGAAATTCGAGCACGATTTCGCCCTCCTCATCGGTGACTTCAAGGCTTGCCTGCAACAGGCTGGGCTGGCTGCCCTCGGATTTCAGGATCTGGCGGATCGTGGTGCGCGCGACTTCCCAGGCCTGATCGGGATTGCGCAGCGTCTCGCCTTCCGGATCGAGGATCAGTTCGTTTCCGATGCGGGTATTGAAATAATAGCGCGGCATGGGCGGGTTCCAGTTGGTCTATCTTCCAAGTGAGAATTCCAACCGCGATCCGCAACCCTCGGCGCGGCACACGCCTCCGGCTGAAACGCGGCTCGCAATGCATCGGCTTTGCCTGTAACCAAAGCGGATGGAAGCGGAAGCGCAACCCGTCAAACCCAGCGATCGCCCGGCGCCGTTGTCGGCGCAATGGTGGCCCGTGGACCATGGCCACGAGATCTATGTGGAGTCGGTCGGCCGCGAAGGCGGCATCGCCGCGGTCTATCTGCATGGCGGCCCGGGCGGCGGCTGCCAGCCGGATCACCGCCGGCTGTTCGATGCCGAACGGTTCCACGCGGTGCTGTTCGACCAGCGCGGCGCCGGCCGCAGCCGGCCGAAAGCGGGCCGCGACGCCAACAGCCTCGCCGATCTGATCGCCGACATGGAGATGATCCGCGACCGCTTCGGTTTTGCGCGCTGGATGGTGGTCGGCGGCTCCTGGGGCGCGACGCTGGCTTTGGCCTATGCGCAGGCCCATCCGCAGCGGGTCAGCGCGCTGGTGCTGCGCGCCACCTTCCTCGGCAGCCGCGCCGAACTCGACGCCGCGTTTCTGGAAACCCTGCCGCGGCTCTATCCCGGCCTCCACGAGGACTTCCTCAGCCTGCTGAGTGAACAGGAGCGCGACCAGCCGCTCGCCGCCTATTGGCGCCGCATCCTCGATCCCGATCCGGCGCTCCACGGACCGGCCGCCCGCGCCTGGCACGACACCGAACGCATCCTGTCCGAGCACAGCCCCGGCCGCTCGCGGCTCGATCTCGCCGCGCTGAGCGGCACCCGACCGCTGCCGACCACGCCGTTCCTGGAAGCGCATTATTTCAGCAACGACTGCTTTCTGCGGCCGAACCAGTTGCTCGACGAGGCGCCACGGCTGGCCGGAATTCCCGGCATCATCGTGCAGGGCCGCTACGATTTGTTGTGCCCGCCGGCCTCCTCGCATGCGCTGGCGGCCAGATGGCCGCAGGCCGAAATTCGCGTCGTCGAGGCCGCCGGTCATTCGCTGTACGACCCGGGAGTTCGCGACGCGGTGGTCAAGGCGATCGACGACCTCGCGAAGAGCGACCGCGCGCAGCCGCCGGTTTGATGATGCCGTTCGCGCCACCGCCTCCGAACTGATCGTACCCATCGTGCGATCCGGCCAAGCGGATCTGGCCGGTAACGTTGACGCCGCGCGCGGTTCGTCCGCCGCTGTCATGCCGGTGATCAAGATCGCGCGATACGGATAGCTGCCCCGCTGGAACCGATCGCCGCTTTGGACGTAAAGTGGGGGCGGTACGATTGGCTGCCGAACGTTTGATTGACAAAGCTCGGCTTCGCGCCAGAAAAGGAACCCCAGCGTCCCCCGCAAAAACCGAACAGAATCAAGGCATCATGAACCCCGTCAAAGCGCTCGAACAACACGGCCAAGCTGTCTGGCTGGATTTCCTTGCCCGCGGCTTTATCGCCAAAGGCGACCTCAAGAAGCTGATCGACGTCGACGGGGTGAAAGGTGTCACCTCGAATCCGTCGATCTTCGAAAAGGCGATCGGCAGTTCGGATGAATATGACGGCGCGATCGGCAGCGCGCTGCAGGGCGGCGACCGCCCGGTGATCGACCTCTATGAGGCGCTGGCGGTGGAAGATATCCAGCACGCCGCCGACGTGCTGCGCCCGGTCTATGACAAATATGACGGCAATGACGGCTATGTCAGCCTCGAAGTCTCGCCCTATCTGGCGCGCGACACCGAGGGCACCGTCGCCGAAGCCGAGCGGCTGTGGAAACAGGTCGGCCGCAAGAATTTGATGGTCAAGGTGCCGGCGACGCCGGAGGGCATCCCGGCGATCAAGCAGCTGATCGCCAAGGGCATCAGCATCAACGTCACGCTGCTGTTCGCGCAGTCGGTCTATGTCGACGTCGCCGAAGCCTATCTCGAAGGGCTGGAAGCCTATGTCGCCGGCGGCGGCAACCCGTCGCATATCGGCAGCGTCGCCAGTTTCTTCGTCAGCCGGATCGACACCGCGGTCGACAAAGAACTCGACGACAAGATCGCCAAGGCCAACGACCCGACCGAGAAGGCGCGGCTCGCGGCGCTGAAGGGCAAGGTCGCGATCGCCAACGCCAAGCTGGCGTACCAGCATTACCAGCGGCTGTTCGCAGGGCCGCGCTGGGACAAGCTGAAGGCCGCCGGCGCCAAGCCGCAGCGGCTGTTGTGGGCCTCCACCGGCACCAAGAACAAGGCCTATCGCGACGTGATCTACGTCGAAGAACTTATCGGGCCGAACACCGTCAACACCGTGCCGCCGGCGACGCTGGATGCGTTCCGCGATCACGGCGTGCCGCGCAACAGCCTGGAAGAAAACCTCGACGACGCCAAACAGGTGCTCGCCGATCTCGACGCCGCCGGGATCTCGCTCGACGCCATCGCCAAGCAACTGGTCAAGGACGGCGTGCAGCTGTTCGCCGACGCCGCCGACAAGCTGCTCGGCGCGGTGGCCGATAAGCGCGAGACCGTGCTGTCGCACGGCATCGATGCGCAGACGCTGGCGCTCGGCGCCACGCTGGCGAAGGCGGTCGCCGACAGCACCGAGGATTGGCGCGCCAGCGGCAAGATCCGCAGGCTGTGGGACGGCGACGCCGCGGTGTGGAGCAACACCGACGAGGCCCAGTGGCTGGGCTGGCTGCACAGCGCCGCCGCCGAAAAGGCCAAGCTCGCCGACTATCAGGAGTTCGCGCAATGGGTGAAGGCGCAGGGCTTCACCGACGCGGTGGTGCTCGGCATGGGCGGCTCCAGCCTCGGCCCCGAGGTGCTCGCGGAAACCTTCGGCCAGGTAGCGGGCTTTCCGAAACTGCACGTACTCGACTCCACCGACCCGGCGCAGGTCCGTGCCACCCGCGACGCGGTCAACCTGGTGTCCACGCTGTTCATCGTCTCCAGCAAATCCGGCGGCACCACCGAACCCAACGTGATGAAGGCGTACTTCTTCGCGCAGGTCAGCGACATGCTCGGCGCCGCCAAGGCCGCCTCGCATTTCGTCGCCGTGACAGATCCGGGCTCGTCGCTGGACAAGCTTGCCAAAGAGCAAGGCTTCGCAAGAATCTTCCACGGCGATCCGGCGATCGGCGGGCGCTACTCGGTGCTGTCGCCGTTCGGCCTGGTGCCGGCGGCGGCCGCGGGCATCGACCTCGGCAAATTCCTCGATTCAGCATTGGCGATGGTGCGCTCCTGCGGCGCCGACGTGCCGCCGCAGCACAATCCCGGCGTGCAGCTCGGCCTCGCGCTCGGCCTCGCGGGCCTTGCCGGCCGCGACAAGGTCACCATCCTATCGTCGAAGGCGGTCGCCGATTTCGGCGCCTGGGCCGAACAATTGATCGCCGAATCCACCGGCAAGGACGGCAAGGGCCTGATCCCGATCGACGGCGAGACGCTGGGCGATGTCGCCGCCTATGGCAACGATCGCTTCTTCATCGATCTGCGCACCGCGGCCGAAGCCGACGCCGCCCACGACGCCAAGCTCGCGGCGCTCGAACAGGCCGGCCATCCGGTGGCGCGCATCGTGTTGAAATCCGCCGATCAGCTCGGCCAGGAGTTCTTCCGCTTCGAACTCGCCACCGCGGTCGCCGGCGCCGTGCTCGGCATCAACCCGTTCAACCAGCCCGACGTCGAAGCCGCCAAGATCAAGACCCGCGAACTGATCGCGGCGTTCGAGAAAGCCGGCGCGCTGCCGGCCGAGCAGCCGGCGATCTCCACCGCCGGCGCCGATCTCTACACCGACGACAAGAACGCCGCGACGCTGCGCAAGGCCGGCGCCGACGGCGATCTCGCCTCCTGGCTGAAGGCGCATTTCGCCCGCGCCGGCGCCGGCGACTATGTGGCGCTATTGGCCTATATCGGCCGCAACGCCGATCACATCGCCACGCTGCAACAGATCCGGCTCGCGGTGCGCGATCGCCGCCATGTCGCGACCTGCGCGGAATTCGGCCCGCGCTTCCTGCATTCCACCGGCCAGGCCTACAAGGGCGGGCCGGACTCGGGCGTGTTCCTGCAGATCACCGCCGACGACGCCCAGGATCTGGCGGTGCCGGGCCAGAAGGCGAGCTTCGGCGTGATCAAGGCGGCGCAGGCGCGAGGCGACTTCAACGTGCTGACCGAGCGTCGGCGGCGCGCCTTGCGCGTGCATCTCAAGGGCGATCTTGCCTCCGGTCTGAAGATGCTCGACCGGGCCATTCAAGACGCCATCAACTAGAAACGAGGACCTGATGCAGCTTGGCATGATCGGCCTGGGGCGGATGGGCGGCAATATCGTTCGCCGCCTCATGAATAACGGGCATCATGCCGTGGTCTACGACAAGGACCCCAGCGCCGTCGCGGCGCTGGTCGGCGAAGGCGCGGCCGGCGCCGCCTCGCTCGAAGAGCTGGTCGGCAAACTCGACAAGCCGCGCGCGGTCTGGGTGATGCTGCCGGCCGGCCACATCACCGAAATCACCATCGAGGCGCTGCATAAGCTGCTGGAGCCCGACGACGTCGTGATCGACGGCGGCAATACGTTCTGGCAGGACGATATCCGCCGCGCCAAGGCGCTGCGCGAACGCCAGATCCACTATGTCGACGTCGGCACCAGCGGCGGCGTCTGGGGCATCGACCGCGGCTATTGCATGATGATCGGCGGCGACAAGCCGGTGGTCGAGCGGCTCGATCCGATCTTCAAGACGCTGGCGCCCGGCATCGGCGACATCGACCGCACGCCCGGCCGCGACGGCCGCGACCCCCGCGTCGAACAGGGCTACATGCACACCGGCCCGGTCGGCGCCGGGCATTTCGTCAAGATGATCCACAACGGCATCGAATACGGCTTGATGCAGGCCTATGCCGAGGGCTTCGATATTCTGAAGAACGCCAACGGCGAGGCGCTGCCGAGCGAGCATCGCTTCGATCTCGACATCGCCGACATCGCCGAAGTCTGGCGGCGCGGCAGCGTGATCCCGTCCTGGCTGCTCGACCTCACCGCCTCGGCGCTGGCCGACAACCACACGCTGGATAATTACTCGGGCTTCGTTGAGGATTCCGGCGAAGGCCGCTGGACCGTCAACGCCGCGATCGACGAGGCGGTGCCGGCCGAGGTGCTGACCGCGGCCTTGTTCGCGCGATTCCGCTCGCGCAAGGAGCACACGTTCTCCGAAAAGATTCTCTCGGCGATGCGCGCCGGCTTCGGCGGCCACAAGGAGCCGCAGCAGCACCCCGACCCGGTGCGGCAGTCGGGCCCCAAGATCCTGAAGTCGGAGGCCGAGCGCTCGTGACCACACAAACCGATCCCACCATGCCCGAGGGCTGCGCCTTCGTGATCTTCGGCGTCACCGGCGACCTCACCCACCGGCTGGTGATTCCGGCGCTGTACAATCTCGCCGAAGCCAACCTGTTGCCGGAAAAATTCTGCGTGGTCGGCATCACCCGCAAGGAGATGTCGAGCGACGATCTGCGCGCCAGCCTGATGAAGGGCCTGCATGAATTTGCGACGCGCGAGGTCGACCAGACCGTCGCCGAGCGGCTGTTGTATTGCGTCACCGCGATCAGCGCCGATCCCGGTGATCCCGCCTCATTCGACAAACTGCGCGACCGGCTGGTCAAGCTCGAAGCCGACCGCAACACCGGCGGCAACCGGCTGTTCTATCTGGCGACGCCGCCCGACGCCTTCGCCCCGATCAGCCGCGAACTCGGCCGCACCGGGCTGCTGCACGAAGACCCCGGCGGCGCCTGGCGCCGGCTGGTGGTGGAAAAGCCGTTCGGCACCGATCTGAAAAGCGCCAAGGCGCTGAACGCCGAATTGTTGAAGATCGTGCCGGAGCACGAGCTGTACCGGATCGATCATTATCTCGGCAAGGAGACGGTGCAGAACATCCTGGTGCTGCGCTTTGCCAACGGCATGTTCGAGCCTATCTGGAACCGGGATCACATCGAACACGTGCAGATCACCGTCGAGGAAAAGCTCGGAGTCGCGCATCGCGGCAGTTTCTACGACGCCACCGGCGCGTTGCGCGACATGGTGCCGAACCATCTGTTCCAGTTGTTGTCGCTGGTGGCGATGGAGCCGCCGGCGCATTTCAACGCCCACGCGGTGCGCTCGGCCAAGGCCGACGTGCTGGCGGCGATCCAGATCCAGAACGAAGCCGACGCGCTGAAGAATTCGGTGCGCGGGCAATACGTCTCCGGCCATGTCGGCGACGTCGAGGTGATCGACTATCGCAGCGTCAAGGACGTCAAGCCGGACAGCACCACCGAGACTTACGCCGCGCTGAAGCTCACCATCGACAATTGGCGCTGGGCCGGGGTGCCGTTCTATCTGCGCACCGGCAAGGCGCTCGGCGCCAAGCGCACCGAGGTGGCGATCAAGTTCAAGCAGGCGCCGTTCGCCATGTTCCGCTGTACCCCGGTGCAGGAATTGTCGCAGAACTATCTGGTGATCGGCATCGAGCCGGTCGAGGGCATCTCGCTGGAGTTCAACTCCAAGATCCCCGGCCCCACCATCGCCATCGACGGCGTCGAGATGACCTTCGAATACAAGGACTACTTCAAGGTCGCGCCGTCGACCGGCTACGAGACGCTGATCCACGACTGCATGATCGGCGACAACATCCTGTTCCAGCGCGCCGATGCCATCGAGGCCGGCTGGGCGGTGGTGCAGCCGTTTCTCGACGCCTGGGCGAAGGCCGGCGGCAAGGGCCTGCAGGTCTATCGCGCCGGCAGCACCGGCCCGGACAGCGCCGAGACGCTCTTGACCCGCGACGGCCGCAACTGGCGCGAGCCGGGTTAGCGTGGCCGCTCGTCGCGATATCGTCGCCGATGCCGAGGCGCTGGCTCGAACCGCGGCCGAGCGGCTGTTGGCGCGGATCGAGGCGCAGCCCGGCCGCGTCGCGATCTGCCTCACCGGCGGCTCCGGCCCAAAGCGGATGTTCGAACTGCTGGCCGGCGAATTCGCCAGCCGGATTCCGTGGCCGCGGGTGCACTGGTTCATCGGCGACGAGCGTTTCGTGCCGCTCGATGACGCGTTGAGCAATATGGGCACGGCGCAGCGGATGCTGCTCGACGGCCGCGCGCCGGCCGAAACCATCCACCCGATTCCGACCGCGATGGCGACGCTGGACGACGCCGCTTTGACCTATCAGCGCGACTTGCAGGCGTGCTACGGCGCAGACCGGCTCAACCCGGCGCGGCCGCTGTTCGACCTGGTGCTGATGGGGCTCGGCCCCGACGGCCACACCGCGTCGCTGTTTCCCGACGCGCCGGCGCTCGCCGAGGAATTGCGCTGGGTGGTCGGCGTCGAGACCGCGCATGTCGCCCCGTTCGTGCCGCGGGTGACGCTGACGCTGCCGACGCTGGCGTCGTGTCGCGAGATGTTGTTTCTGGTCGGCGGCGCCGAGAAGCGCGCCGTGCTGTCGCGGGTGCTGGCCGGCGAGGACCTGCCGGCGACGCGGGCGCATTCCCTGAACGAAACGGTGTGGCTGATCGACCGCGCCGCGCTGCCGGAGGATGTCGATGCCGGATGAGCCGCGGGCGTGGCCGAGCGTGCTGATCGTGATGGGGGTCTCCGGCTCCGGCAAGAGCACGATCGCCGAAGCGCTGGCGCAGCGGCTGGGCTGGGTCTACGAGGATGCCGACCGCTTTCATCCGCCCGGCAATGTCGCCAAGATGCGGGCCGGCCAGCCTTTGACCGACGCCGACCGCGCGCCCTGGCTGCAAGCCATCGCTGATGAGATCGACCGCATCGCCGCCGCCAAGGATCACGCGGTGATCGCCTGTTCGGCGCTGAAGCGCAGCTATCGCGATGTTCTGCGGCACGGCCGCGGCGACGTCCGGCTGGTCTATCTCGACGGCGATCGGCAACTGATCGCAGCGCGGCTCGCGGCGCGGCAGGATCACTTCATGCCGCCGGGATTGTTGGACAGCCAGTTCGCCACGCTGCAAGTGCCGCTCGCCGACGAGCAGCCGATCACGGTTGCGATCGACCGCCCGGTCGAGGCGATCGTCGAGGCGATTTTACGCAAGCTGCCGTGCAGCGAAAAGGAAGTCAGTTGAATGAACCGCATTGCTCTTGTCATCTCCGACGTCGACGGCACCCTGGTGACCAAGGACAAGCGATTGACCAGGCCCGCGCAACAGGCCGTGGCACGGCTGCGCGGCGCCGGCATCGGCTTCACCGTCACCAGCAGCCGGCCGCCGGTCGGGATGCGGATGCTGGTCGACCCGCTCGACCTCGATTTGCCGATCGGGCCGTTCAACGGTTCCTCGATCGTCGATCCGCAATTCGTCGTGCTGGAGCAGCACCGGATTCCGGCCAAGGCCGCCGCGATCAGCCTCAAGGTGCTGGCCGATTTTGCCATCGACGCCTGGCTGTTCACCACCGACCACTGGTTCGTCCGCAAGCTCGACGGCGCCTACGTCGCGCATGAACAAGACACCATCCAGTCCGACCCGACGCTGCTCGAGGACTTCTCGCCCTATCTCGAGCAGGCCTGCAAGATCGTCGGCGCCAGCACCGACGCCGCTTTGCTGGAGCGCTGCGAACAAGCCCTACAACAGGCGCTCGGCGGACAGGCCTTGGCGGTGCGCTCGCAGAGCTATTATCTCGACGTCACCCCGCCCGGCCAGGACAAGGGCAGTTTCGTGCGCGCGATGGCGAAACGGCTCGGCATCACCACCGAGCTGATCGCCACCATCGGCGACATGCAGAACGATCTGCCGATGTTCCGTTGCAGCGGACTGCCGATCGCAATGGGCAACGCCACTCCCGACGTGCAGCGCCAGGCCCGCCACGTCACCGCCTCCAACGAGGACGAGGGCTTCGCCGCCGCGGTGGATTTCATTCTGAAGCAGCAAGCGGCGAGCTGAGGGTGCACTGAGCCGCATCCCCGCACGCGGCGTCATCCTGAGGCGCCCGAGCGCAGCGAGGGCCTCGAAGGATGGGCCGCCGGCGCGCCGTTCGACAGACCACTATCCGCGCGGCGTCATCCTTCGAGGCTTGCCTACAGCGCGACGCGCTGCGGGCAAGCGCCTCAGCGACTGTCTTGGTTGTCAAGCGTTTTGCCATGGCTGATTGTCCCGCAGGATTGCGTTGAGGGTGGTGAGGAGCTTTCGGGCGACGGCGATCAGGGCGACCATTTTGGGCTTACCAGCGCTGATCAGGCGCT
>NZ_DASWPE010000051.1:0-7143 GCF_036404135.1 Rhodopseudomonas sp.
CCGCTCGATCGCTCCAGCCTGCTGCTCGGCCACCCCGCCTTGAACGCCGGCAGCCGCTGGTATAATCATGAACTCGATTGCGACAAACCCTACACCCTGCCCCCCAGCCAGCCCGCAACACCTGCCCCGAAAAGCTGAGCCGGCAAGCACTTTCAAAACCTGCCGCCAAGCCTCGGCGCACACGTCATCGTGTGACAATTGACTGCTAAGCTACTCAACGCGCGCCGCGATCGCCGTTGACATCAGCGGCGACATCGGGTGTTCCTGTGCTAAAATGCTGAACACTCTTTTGGATCTCGGCCGCAGCACGACGCTGCAGCAAAAACAGGCGGTTGCCCTTCGTGAAGACGAGCCTCGATATCGATAATCAGGCCATTGCCGTCCCCGGCCCCAGAAGCCCGTTCGCGGTGGCACTTTCCGACGTGATGGAAGGTCTGTCGCTGTGGCGGCTGTGGACCCGGCTCGGCTGGAACGACATTCTGCAACGTTATCGTCGTTCCATTCTGGGGCCGTTCTGGCTGACCGCCAGCATGGCCATCATGGTGATCATGCTCGGGGTGCTTTACGCCGAGCTGTTCAGCACCCCGATCAATGACCTGTTGCCGTTTCTTTGTATCGGATTGCTGGTGTGGAATCTGCTCGCCAGCTTTCTGACCGAGGGCGGGACGCTGTTCACCGGCTCGGAATCCTACATCAAGCAGATCAGGCTGCCTTATTCGGTCTACGTCTATCGCTCGGCCTGGAGCAAGCTGGTCATCTTCCTGCACAACTTCCTGATCTATTTCGGCGTGCTGCTGTATTTCTGGATCTGGCCGGGCACCATCGGGCTGCTCGCCATTCCCGGGCTGCTGATTCTGCTATTCAACGGCGCGCTGGCGAATCTGTCGATCGGCATCGTCTCGGCGCGATTCCGCGACGTCCCGCAGGTCGTGTCCTCGGTCGTTCAGATCGTGTTCTTCGTCACGCCGATTTTCTGGAAGCCCGAACTGCTCAAGAGCCGACCCTACATCGCCGACGTCAACCCGTTCTTTCATCTCGTCGAAATCATTCGCGCGCCGTTGCTCGGCGTGTTTCCCACCGCGCTGAACTATTGGGCTGTCGCACTCATCACGATGGTGAATCTGCTCATCACCGGCCTGCTGTTTGTCCGGTTCCGTTCCCGCATCGCCTACTGGGTTTAGCCGAGATGAAAGACAACGTGTTGCGGCCAGCCGATGTCGAGCTCACGCTGAACCACGTCAGCGTCGTGTTCCCGATCTATCACGGCGGATCGCGATCACTGAAAAAAAGCCTGCTGTTTCGCGGATCCGGTGGCCACATGGCGACCGACGCCAACCAGCGCATTGTGGTCCAGGCGCTGCAGGACGTATCGTTGCGGTTGCAGGCGGGCGACCGCGTGGCCCTGGTGGGCTCCAACGGCGCCGGCAAGACCACGCTGTTACGAGTGATGGCCGGCATCTACGAGCCGGTGATCGGCACGGTGACCACCAAAGGTCGGGTTTCTCCGATGTTCGACATTGCGCTCGGCATCGACAGCGAAATCAGCGGCTATGACAATATCCGGCTTCGCGGCATGATCCTGGGCTTGTCCAGCGACGAAATCGAAGAACGCATGCCGGATATCGTGGAGTTCACCGAGCTCGGCGATTATCTCGACGTTCCGGTTCGAACCTACTCGTCGGGCATGATGACGCGGCTCACCTTCGCGGTCGCCACCTGCTTCGCCCCGGAAATATTGCTGATGGACGAGTGGATCATGGCCGGCGACGCCAGCTTCCTGGCCAAGGCGCAGTCGCGGGTGCAGTCCTTCGTATCGAAGGCCAGCGTGCTGGTGCTGGCGTCGCACAGCCTCGAAACCTGCCGGCGGTTCTGCAACCAGGCGATCTGGATGGACCAGGGCCAGATCAAGGCGGCCGGCCCGATCGACGAAATCATCGACGCCTACGCCGCGTCCGCCGCTCCCGCCGCGTGACGTAGACCAGCGCTCCGTTGGCCCGGCGCAACGGCGACAGGCTTTGCCGACCATGAGGATTTCTCGCGCTCAGACCATCGCGTTGCAACTCGGACGAGCCGGGCGACGCCTGAAGGCGCCGCTGGTGCGGTTTCACCACGGCCTGCTGCGCGCCAAGGCCAGGCTGCTGCGGCGCGGCAGTTATGTGAAAGAGAGCTTCGTCGGCAGCGATCCCTGCGCGCAGTCGAACCAGGCCGCGGTCTACGTCAGTTTCGACAAGAACGGCATCGTCCACGATTATGTCATCCATCAGCTGCAACAGCTCGTCGCCGCCGGATTCCGCATCACCTTCGTCTCGAACTCCCCGAGCTTTCCCGCGCGCGCGCGCGCGCGGCTGTCGCCGTTCTGCAAGCAGCTGATCTGGCGCCACAATGTCGGCCATGACTTCGGCGCCTACAAGGACGGGATCGCGTCGATCGCGCCGCTCGGCAGCCTCGACGCGCTTTTGCTGATGAACGACAGCGTCTACGGGCCGTTTTGCGATATTCGCGACATGGTCGCCGCGATCGACCGCACGAGCACGGATTTCTGGGGGATCGCCGATAGCTGGGAGCATCGCCATCACCTGCAGACGTTCTTCATGCTGTTCTTCCCCGGCGCGCTGCAATCTGCGGCGTTCACGCAATTCTGGGCAGAGCTGCCTTACGTCGACAACAAATGGTGGGTGGTGCTGAATGGCGAGGTGGGCCTGTCACAGACCTTGCAGCAAGCCGGACTGCGGCCGGCGGTGCTGGCACCCTATTGGTCGGTCCATGCCGCGATGAAATCGAAACTCGCGGATCTGCACGAGGAGGCCACCGCGCAGCCGAACATCAGGCGGTTCGTGGCGAGGATCGTGGGCGATCAGCCGGTCAATCCGATGCAATATTTCTGGGACGTGCTGATCACCGATTTCGGCTGTCCGTTCATTAAGAAGGACCTGCTTAGCAAGAATCCCGCCGGCATTCCCTTCGTCGAGCAATGGCCGGCGATCATTGCCGGCGCCAGCGATTACGACATCGGCCTGATAGAGAAGCACCTGCGCTCAGCGCAGCTATAGCATTTTCGAGCGAAGTGGATCCCGGTTCGCGTGAAGACAACGCGTCACAGAATCCATCAGAACCGAAATAGCTCCTGCCGACAGCGACGCGAGCCCGCACCACGGCGGATGATCGGCGACGCCTCACAGCCGGCCGAACAACGCCCCCAGAAACAATCCGACATTTTCGATCGCGCTTTGTCGGTAGGCCCCTGATTTCCAGACCAGCCACAATCGTCGCGGCAGCGCCGCCGCGCGCGCCGCGGCGAAACTGTCGAGCGCCTTGGCGTTCGCCGGCGTCAGCAGATGGCGCAATTGCGCCAGCACCGCCAAATTGACGTTGTTCCATCCGACGACGCGTCCATTGGCGAAAGCCGACAACCGCAACAGCCGGGCGCGCCAACCGACATTGGAGCCGACCAAATTCGCCTGGTGCTGGCGATATTGCACGCTCGGCCAAGGATCGTAATGGGTCGCGCCGCCGCAGCCCGAGATCACCTGATAGGCCCACCAATCGTGCGACACGATGCTGGCGTCGTCCGGCGTCGCGATCAGCAGCGCGCGCGCCGCACGATTGAACACCATGGTGTTGCCGCCGCCGATATTCTGCACCAGCGCGTTCTGGAATCCCGGCGGCTGCCGGAACAGCGGGGAGAAGCCGGTCGGACTGCCGTCCTCCTTGATCAGTTCCGTGCGGGTGAAGTACAGAGCCGGCGTATCGCCGGCAACCGTTGCAAACCACGCCACCGCGCGTTCGAGTTTCTGCGGATGCCAGATATCGTCCTGATCGCTAAACGCAAACAGCTCCGCGTCGCGATCCCCGCCGCGAACCAGCGAGACGAAGTTCTGCCAGAACCCGAGTTGCGGTCCCTGACAAATCACCACGCGCTGTTGCACGCTGCTAGCAAAGTCCTGCAGCAACGGCACGGTGCCGTCGGTCGATCCGTCATCGGACACCAACAGCTCCCAGTTGGCGTGGGTCTGCGCCCGGTAGGAGGCCAGCTGCTCGGAAAGAAAGCGCCCTCCGTTCCTGGTCGCGAGCAGGATGAGGACTTTTATGGAAGACGACAACGGCCAGCAACTCCCGACAAGCAAGACCTCAGAAACATCGACATCAGTCGGCATTCTTAGGCCCGCCGGGTGGCAATGAAAACCCGCTTGTCACGGCAGGCCGGACCGCGACGGGCATCGCGTTACGGGATTTGCGTTACCGGAATCGCGGATTGAATTTCCGCGGATTCCAGCCGAAATCCTGCCGCGCCGGCGTCGGATCGAACACCATGTCCTTCGCCATCCGCAATCCCATCGCGACATTGGCGTTCGGCAGCAACGGCTTCGCCAACAGGAAGGCGGCCCGCCACAGCAGCGGCGGCATCGACAGAATGCGCCTGGGTCTTCCGAGCGAATCAAAAATGCGTTCGACCATTTCCCGGTAGCTGATGGTTTCGCCGCCCGGCAGCGGGTAAATCTTGTTGACCGCAGTTGCGCTCGCCGCCGCCTGAATGGCGCCGACCGCCAGATCCTCGGCATGCACAGGTTGACGCAGGCCGGCGGCCTTGCCCACCAACGGCAACACGCCATAGCGCTGGATCAGCCGCGCCAGCCGCGTCACATTGCCATCGCGGCCTTCGGCATAGATGATGGTCGGCCGCAAAATCGTCCAGCCGATGCCGCGCTGCTCGCAGGCGTCGATCAAGCGCTGCTCGCCGTCCGCGAGGCGCTGCAGCAGGGCGCGCTCTTCGGGGATTTCGGATTGCAGCTTGGTGACGATGCTGGTCGAGGTAAACGCCACCACGCGGCGCAGCGTCGGCTGATGGATCGCCGGAAGCGCATCGGCGAGCAGCCCGATCTCCGCGGTGCAGAACAGCGTTTCGATTGGCGGCAGATCGAGCGCCGCGGCGGCGGTCAGATCGCCTTGCACCCAATCGACGGTCGGGTTGCGATGCGCGGCGCGCGACAACACCACCGGGCGCTCCCCGGCCCGCACCAGATGCTCGACAATATAGCCGCCGACAATCCCGGTGCCGCCCACAACCAGTTTCTGCATCTTTGATCCGCTCATCACCCATCCGCCGTCGCCCGCGACTGTAGCAGCTTTCGGCGCACGATGTCGGTGCGGCCCGCAAGGCCTTGAACCGGGCGTCAATCGGGGCAACCTGTATCGAGTGAAAGGGAGCCACCGATGAGCACAGGCAGCGAGAGGAAAACAACCGCCCTGGTGACGGGCGCCAATTCGGGCCTGGGCAAGGCCATCGCCGCGGCGTTGGCGGCCGATGGCACCCGCGTCGGCCTCTTGGTCCGCGACCGCGCGCGCGGCGAAGCGGCCCTGCAGGACATCCGCGCCTCCTCGGGCAGCGACGATCTCCATCTGTTCGTTGCCGATCTCGCCGACCAAACCGCGATCCGCGCCGTGGCGCGGGCGGTGCAGCAGCGCTTCGAACGCCTGCATCTCCTGGTGAACAATGCCGGCACCGCTTTCCCGGAGCGGCGGCTCAGCCCGCAGGGGATCGAGTGCGCGCTGGCGGTCAATCACCTCGGCCCGTTTCTACTCACCACGCTGCTGCTGGATCTGCTCAAGGCCAGCGCGCCGGCGCGGATCGTCAATGTCGGCACCCGCATCACCACGGCGCTGGATTTCGAAGATTTGAACTGGGAGCGGCGCCCTTACCGGATGTTGCAGGCCTATGGCCAATCCAAGCTCGGCAATCTGCATTTCACCTTTGAGCTGGCGCGCCGGCTGCAAGGCAGCGGCGTGACGGTCAATTGCGTGTTTCCCGGCGTCTTCAAATCCAATCTGGGCGGCACCGACGGCGCCCAGGGCGTGTTTCTGAAGCTGTTCGCCCGGCTGCTCGGCTGGGCGATCCCCTCCCCCGAGCGGGCGGCGCGCCGCGTGCTGTATCTCGCCAACGCGCCCGCCCTGGCGGAGACGAGCGGGCAGTATTTCGGCAACCGCAAGACCATTGCCGCCCCTGCCCAGGCGCTGGACGCCGGCGCCAACCGCCGGCTGTGGCGGATCAGCGAAGCGCTGACCGCGGAGCCGCTCGCGCAGGGGGATAACGATCGGCTTGGCGCGTCGCGGCGCGGTTAGGCCCCAGGTCGTTGGTAATTTGGCGCGTTGACTTGCGTCGGCGATGCTGAGCGGAATGGGAAGCTTTCGCGGCGATGGCGAAGCTTCTTTTACCGTTGGGCAAACGGCCGATGGATGCACAGAAATCAGATGCCGAGCCGTTGAAACGGCTGATCGAGACCTGGCGCGACGATCCGAGCGCCACCTACCGTAGCTGGTTTCTGTGGGAAGAACGGCTGAAGAACTTCCGCTCGATCCGACGCGGTCTCACCCTCGTCGTCGAACAAATCGCCGCCGGCAGCTTCGGAAATCTCTACAAGGGGTCGTCGCTGGAAGTCGCCGTGAAGTCGGTCGCCGAGCAGCGCCAGATCTTCAAGGGGGCCGACCATGCCTTCCTGTGGAAGCCGAAGCTGCGCATTCCCGACATCTACGAAAGCCCGGAAAACCAGCGCGCCTTAGGCCGCTTTCTCGATAGCTGCGCCTGCTGCACCACCGAGAGCCAGATGCTTGACGCGATCGCCGCGTTGGACCGCTGCCGGATCAAGGGACTGGGCCCTGCGGCCGCCAACCTGCTCTACTTCCTGCATCCGACGATCGCGCCGCCCTTCAACACCGCCATCGTGAAGGGCTACAACGCGGTGACCGGCGCCAAGGTCAAGCTGGGAAGATGGCCGGACTATTTGGCGATGCGGCTCGGCATGCTGCGCATCAACGCTCAATACCGCAACCTGCTCTCCAACGATCTCGGCGCGTTGGCCGGTTTCCTGTTCGACGTCGGATCGGGCCGGTATGTCGCGCCACCGTTGCAAGCGTCTATGAACCGTCCGCATAGTCAGGACGCCTCAACGAGGATACGAGTGCACTCGTAGTTGTGGCAGAAATATTTACTCGCCTTTGAGATGTCGCGAGCCTAGTGTGAACGAATCATCGCTCGCCCTGGGCATTTTTCGGTGACTGGAGAGCGTCTTTGCTCCCCGCCTTCTTCTTGAGGCAGGTCGCATGATCACCGCAGAAGAGTGCAGAACCTACGCGAGGCAGAGCAAGCTG